>JABDIN010000073.1 GCA_013003715.1 Desulfobacteraceae bacterium
GTCCTCGGGGGGGGTATCGGCATGCTCATCGGGTTGATTGCCGGGTATAAAGAGGGGTTGTTCGATAATATCGTCATGCGGATCGGCGATGTTCAGATGGGGGTGCCCTTTATCCTTCTGGCCCTGATCATTCTGGCCATCATGGGCGGTGGTGTGGACAAATTGATCATTGTCCTTGCCCTTCAAAGCTGGGTGCCCTATGCCCGGGTGGTTCGCGGCGAAACCCTTAAACTCAAAAATCAGGATTTCGTGGAAGCCAGCCGTGCCCAGGGCAGCTCGGATCTGCGGATCATGATCAAGCATATTTTACCGAACCTGCTGGCACCCAATATCATTCTGGGTTCCTTTTCCGTGGCCCAAACCATTGAAAGAGAGGCGGCCTTGAGTTTTCTGGGTCTTGGTGTGGGCGCCGATGTGGCCTCATGGGGCGGTATCCTCGCCACCGGCCGGGACTATATCGTGGAGGCGTGGTGGATAGCCGCTCTGCCGGGAATCGCCATTGTCATTACGGTGCTGTCCATTAACGTGATCGGAGATTGGTTCAGGGATTACCTGGATCCGCGCAATGTCGAACAGCGGTGAACGAACAACAACGGGTGAAGATCCGTAACGCCGGCTGGTTTGAAAAGTATTGGTTAAATGGTGATGGGGAATTACGTCGGGGCAAACGTCTCAGCCTTACAATCCAATACCTTGAACCATCACATCCGATAGGATTTCCTTCACCATTTAGCCAGTTTTCAACCACCCGGGCAGTCATGTGCGGATTCTCATCCGAAACGTAAAGGACAACAACATGTCGCGCTTATTCGGTATCGCCTGCATCCAGATGGATGCCCGGCCCATGGACCTCGAACACAATTTATCGGAAATGGTTTCCCATGTTCAGCGTATTGCCGGGACGTATCCCATGGTCCGGATGATGGTGTTCAGCGAGTATTGCCTCTACGGCGATTCCCTGCCGCAGGCGCGTTTTACCGCCGAATCCATTCCGAACGCCATGACCGATCGTCTGGGTGAGATTGCCCGCCAGTACAATACCTGGCTCATACCGGGAACGATTCTCGAAGCTGTGGACGGCAAGATACATAATACGGCCCTTGCGATATCACCCGACGGCCGCATCGCCGCCGCCTATCGGAAATTGTTTCCGTGGCAGCCCCTTGAAAAAACGGACCCGGGCAAGGATTTCTGCGTGTTCGATGTGCCCGGTATCGGCCGCTTCGGCCTGTGCATCTGTTATGACATGTGGTTCCCCGAGGTGTGCCGCACCTTGGCCTGGATGGGTGCGGAGGTGATCTTGCATCCGACCATGACCACCACCGGAGACCGCGAACAGGAACTCGTGCTGGCCCGGGCCAATGCCATTTTCAATCAATGTTATTTCATAGATGTCAACGGTGTGGGCGCCGGCGGTATCGGTGCCTCCACCATCACGGACCCTCACGGCCGCGTGATTCAGACGGCAGGCGAATCCCCCATGGTCATGGTGGAGATTCTTGACCTGGACCTGGTCACCACCGTACGGGAATACGGCACCGCCGGTATCAATCAACACCTCAAACAGCTTAAAGCCTTTCCCCAACGCTTTCCACCATACAATGAGGGCATGCAAAATGGTGACGGATTCAGGAATTTGGGGAAAGTACAACAACATAGAGAGATAAAATCCAGATGACTGAAACATCCAACGACATGAAAACGTTATTCGTTCCAGTGCGGGATGGAATCGCACTTGAGACCCATCTGTTTCTGCCGGATGGGGATGGACCATTTCCGGCGGCCTACTCCCGCACGGTCTATAGCCTTGACTTTCTGTACGACAGGGCACGAGGCCTCCGGGACATCGGCATTGCAGCTGTGGTGCAATATGCCAGGGGGCATGGTAAATCCGGGGGTGAACTGGAACAATCAGTGCCCATTGCCGAGGATGGTTACGATACCATCGATTGGATTGTATCCCAGCCATGGAGCAACGGCCGGGTGGGCACTTTCGGGGCATCGGCCCTGGCGAAAAACCAGATCAATCTGGCCGCCATGACGCATTCGGCCCATAAAGCCATGTCCCTGGGCGTTCCCTCCTGGGGCATACAGGAAGGACTCGGCGGCGCCTGGATGTACGCTCAGGTGATGATGTGGATCGCGCGCACCCAGAACGGCCCCTATAACCTGGAGATGGAGAAGATCGACTGGCAGGCGCACCTGGATCGATTGCCGGTGACATCGGCCCTCGACGATGTCGGCACGGCCCAGTCATACTACCAGGAGATCATCACCTCCGACTTTTCCAACTGGAGCCCCCGCACCGGTATCGCAGCCATTCCCGACATGAACATTCCCGCCTACCTGATCACCGGGTGGTGGGATCTTTGCCAGTACGGATCCGTGGCCTATTACCAGCACTTGCGCCGGGATGGGCGCGAGTCCCAGCGCAACAATACCCATCTGATCATCGGCCCCTGGAACCATCTCTACGAATTGTCCGAAGACTATGATTTCGGACCGGCGGCCGATTACAGCCTGGATGAACTGGAAAACACATTTTTTTCAAAATATCTGAAGGGTTGCGACACGGATGATTTTCCACCGGTTCATGTATTCATTCTCGGCGACAATCAATGGCGGCGGTTTTCGGAATGGCCGGTACCGGAGGCCAAGATCGAAAAATGGTATTTGCACGATGGCGGGATATTAACCGCAGACACGCCGGCCTCTCCGGATGCCTGTTCCGCATTCCTTTACAATCCGGCGAATCCCATACCCACATCCGGCGGCGCTAACAATGCACCGGCGATCCGTCACCTTCCCGCTATGGGCGCCGGGCCGAGAAATCAATATCACCTATGCCAAAGGGAGGATGTGGTGGTGTTTCGCACCGCACCCGCCAACCGGCCGCAAACCATTGCGGGCCCGGTCGAGATGGTGCTGTGGGCGGCATCATCGGCCGTCGACACCGATTTTACCGCCAAGCTGATGCTTGTGAATGAAACCGGGGATGACTGGATGCTGCTGAGCGATGGTATCGTTCGTGCCCGGTACCGAAACGGTCGCCGGCAGGCGGAATTTCTAAGCCCCGGCAACGCCTATGAATTTAAAATCGATCTCTGGCATGTGGCGGTGACAATCCAACCCGGTTGTTCGCTGGCTCTGGCGATCTCCAGCAGCAATTTTCCCCGGTTCTGCCGCAATTTGAATACAGGTGGTGATAATGAACAGGACGACTATTTTGAGACCGCCAGCCAGACAATTCTGCATAACAGCCGTTTCGCGTCACACCTGGTGGTACCGGTATTGGATTGAGTTCAAGGGTGGTATCGGTACCGCTTCGCGGCGCGTGACCACCAGGGTCGGTGAGTTTACGCTTGGCGTGCTGGTGCAGGCCAATCAGGGGGAAAGAGACCAACTCGAGATAGCCGGCGTACCGGTGGGTCGAATGATCCCTGAGCATAGCATCGTTCGTGAAAAGGAAGGGTCCATCATCATTGTAATTGCCACTGATGCACCATTGCTGCCGCTCCAACTAAAGCGTGTTGCGCGCCGGGCTACGATGGGGTTGGCGCGAACCGGCAGTATGGGCAGCCATACCTCCGGTGATATTTTCATTGCCTTTTCCACGGCCAATCCCGGCGCATTTCGTGATGACACCCTAAATCGGTTGGACATGCTGCCCGACAATCACCTCAATCCTATCTTCCAGGCGGCCGTGCAGTCCACCGAAGAGGCCATCATCAATGCCCTGGTCGCTTCCGGTGATATGGTCGGTGCCGGAGACCGGAAAGTCATTGGCCTGCCATTGAAAAAACTCAGCGAACTCTTTCCATAAAAATAAATTGACATCGCAAACATCATATTGTTATAACGACTTTGCAAACGCCAATAAACCCAAGTAGCATAGTATAATGGTATGATTATGGTTTAATCGGGCCATATTGATTCTGCCTATTTGACATGTTGTTATAATAAATGTCTCTGGGGGCCTTATGCCTTGAATCCGTTCGACATATCCACCCACAATGAAGGAGGTCATATGAAAAAAGGCACTTATCCCGTTTTCCTTGCATTATTAATCGCTTCGGTCATCCTGGCGGTATCCTCTACGCCCCTGGCAGCGGCGCCTCAGCGCGGCGGTACCCTGAATATTGGGATCAACACGGATATCACCGCCATTGACCCGCATACGACCACGGCAGCCATTACGGCAAGTGTTATGGGGCATGTGTATGAGCGTTTGATCGGTTTGGGGGAGAACCTGGAGTTGGTGCCGGTTCTGGCTGAACGATGGGAGATCAGTGATGATAACCTGCAAATCACATTTTACTTGCGCAAGGGCAAACTCTTTCACAATGGGCAGGAAATGACCGCCGATGATGTGAAATTCACCTTCGACCGCATCCGCACACCCGAGATTAAATTCGGACGAAAAAAAGATTTCGCGGATATCGACCGGATCGAAGTGGTGGATAAATACACCGTGCGATTCTATATGAAGAAATCCAACCTGTCCATGTTGTACTCAATGGCGTATCTCTCCCCTCTGGTTGCGGTTGTGTGTGAGGATGAGGTCGAAAAGCAGGGTGAAAAGATGACAAATCCCATTGGCACCGGGCCCTATAAGTTTGTCGAATGGAAACCGGATCGTCATATTTTACTGGAGCGTTTTGAAAAATATGTTCCTCAACCGGGACCTAAAAACGGTTTCGGCGGAGAGCGAGTGGCCTATCTCGATAAACTTAAATTCATCCCGATCACGGAAGAATCCGCGGCCACCATGGCCCTGCTGAACAAGGAAGTCGATCTTTTGGTATATGTGCCCTTCGGCATGGTTGAACAATTCAAAAATAATTATGCTAAAAAGGGTATCGTACTCGAAGAAAAGACAAGCCCGAATTGGGGCGAAATCCAGATCCATATGCAAAAACCGGTCGTTGAAAACCTTAAGTTCCGCCAAGCCATGGCCTATGCCATAGACCGTGATATCGTTTTGCAAGCGGCACTCAAGGGTCACGGTACGCCCCATTCTTCCTGGGTTGCCCGGAAGAATGCCTACTACACCCCCTTTCACGACAAATGGTATGAAAAAGACACCGCCAAAGCCAAGAAACTGCTCAAGGAAGCCGGGTACAATGGCGAAGAAGTCAACATATCTGTTTCAAAAAAATACCCGATGCACTTTGGTATTGCCGTGGCGGTTCAGTCGGAATTGCAGGCGGTGGGGATCAATGCCAAGCTTAAAGTCATGGAATGGGCCAACCTGATCAAGGCCATGTACGGCAATGATTTTGAAATTCTGATCTGCAGCCATACAGCGCGTCCTGATCCTGTAACCGCCTATTTTTATATGAAGCTTAACGGGATGGAAGAGAAATATCCGCGCATGGCCCAAATCAAGGAAGAAGCGGCAGGTACGCTGGATACCCAGAAGCGAATCGCCCTTTTTGAAGAAGCCCATCAAATGTGTATCGATACCGTGCCTTCCTATGTGTTTTACAATCAGAATATTGTTCAGGCCTGGCAGGATAATGTCAAAGGTTACACGATCTGGGAAGCCGGGATGCAAAGATACTGGGGCGTCTGGAAAGAGAAATAGATGTCGTCAATTTCAACCGGGGTTGAATTGTTCAACCCCGGTATGATAACGGGTGTTCCGTGTTTAATGACGATTCGTGCGGCCGTATTTCATATCGACTGAAATGCGGATAATTTTGATGTTTCAAGGTTCAGGATAGCACGTCCTTATGCTAAATTATTCTATCAGGCGATTGTTGTACTTCATTCCAACACTTTTCATCGTCGCTTTTATGGTGTTTTTTCTCGTTCGTCTCATTCCAGGTGATCCGATCCAGGTGATGCTCGGAGACGGCGCGAATCCGGAAACAATTGCCGCGGTACGTGAAAAAATGGGATTGGACCGACCCCTTCCCATCCAATTCGGCATATGGCTCGGCAGTGTCGTGAAAGGAGATTTCGGGACGTCCATCCAGACCAACCGGCCTGTTCTGCAATCCATCCGGGAACGCTTCCCGGTCACCATAACACTGACCACGCTGGCCTTATTGTTTTCGTTGCTCCTCTCTATCCCCACAGGAATGCTTGCCGCCGTTTACCGGAACACCGGCAAGGATTATTTCTTTATGTTGTTGACCATCTTGGGCGTATCCGCCCCTGTTTTCTGGCTCGGTCTGCTCTCGCTGCTTGTTTTTTCGGTGAAGCTCGGCTGGTTTCCTTCCATCGGATTCGTACCGATTTGGGAGGATTTTTGGACCGGACTTACCTACTTGATCCTTCCGGCGGTCACCCTGGCGCTTCACATGGCGGCCGTAGTAGCGCGAATGACAAGATCTTCCATGTTGGAGGTGTTGCGCCTCGAGTATATCACCCATGCCCGCGCCAAAGGATTGGGGGAGGGTAAGGTACTGATCAAGCACGCCCTGAAGAATGCATTCGGACCGACCCTCACCACCATCGGGATCCAGTACGGACAATTATTGGGTGGCGCGGTTATTACCGAGTCGGTCTTCAGTCTTCCGGGCCTTGGCCGCTATGTCATGGTGTCCATCCATGCCCGGGACTACCCTGCAGTACAAGGGTGCATCCTCTTCATGGCCCTGATTTACGTTGTCATCAACCTGGTGGTAGACCTGATGTATACTTATTTTGATCCCCGAATCGAGTACAATTGATTGTTTCGCCCATGTTTATGCGGAAAATATATAAAAATAAATTAGGATTGGCGGGGTTCATCGTTATCCTCGCCTTTGCCATGCTGGCCCTGGCCGCGCCGTGGGTGTCCACCCATGATCCGCTCAAGGCGGATGTGATGAACTGGAAAGCGCCGCCATCCATGGATCATTTTTTCGGTACCGATGAGTACGGCCGGGATATTTTCAGCCGGGTGATCCATGGTACCCGTATATCCATGTATATCAGTTTTCTGTCGGTACTGATCGCAACATTTTTCGGGGTGAGTATCGGGGCGATATCCGGATTTTACGGCGGCTGGATCGATAACATCATCATGCGGTTCATGGATGCCGTGATGTCGTTTCCGGCGATTCTACTGGCCATCGGCATCATGGCGGTGATGGGGGGCAGTATTTATAATGTCACCATTGCCCTGGGCTTTGTTTATATCCCGAGATTCGCCCGGATCATTCGTGGATCAGCCCTTTCATTAAGGCAGAAGGAATTCGTCGAAGCTTCCCTGGCATTGGGCAGCAGCGATTTTACGATTATTTTTCGACATATTCTGCCCAATTGCATGGCCCCGCTGATTGTGCAGATCACCTTAAGTCTGGCCTATGCCATCCTGGCCGAAACCGGTCTGAGCTTTCTCGGCCTTGGCGCCCCGCCCCCGGCACCTTCATGGGGCAACATATTGAGCGATGCCCGGAACCTCATGCTTGATGCCCCGTGGATGACGGTCTTTCCCGGCATCGCCATCACCATGTGTGTGTTGGGGTTCAACTTGCTGGGTGATGCCCTTAGAGACATTTTGGATCCCCGGTTGAAATGAGAAAATGGACAACATACTAGACATTCAGGATCTTCACACCTTTTTTTACACACCGGAGGGCACCGCCAAGGCGGTGAACGGTGTCAGTCTGTCTTTGAAACCCGGAGAAATTCTCGGCCTTGTGGGAGAATCCGGTTGCGGGAAGAGCGTTACCAACCTTTCCGTCCTGCGTCTTATCAGCGATCCGCCGGGCAAAATCGTATCCGGAAAAATATCACTCGATGGGCAGGATTTACTGCAATTGCCCAAGCGGGATATGCGTAAAATCCGGGGTGATCGTATTTCCATGATCTTCCAGGAACCCATGATTTCCCTCAATCCGGCGTATACCATCGGAAACCAGTTGATGGAAGCCCTGCTGACCCATCGGAAGATCAGCCGTGCCGAAGCGGTGAACCGGGTGGTTGAGATGCTTCAGATGGTGGAGATCCCTTCAGCCGAAAAAAGACTGAAAGACTATCCTCACCATCTCAGCGGCGGCATGCGGCAACGGGTGATGATCGCCGAAGCCATGCTGCTGCGGCCGCAGGTGTTGTTGGCTGATGAACCCACCACCGCCCTGGATGTCACCATTCAGGCCCAGGTTCTCGAACTGATGTACAAACTGACCGAAGAGTTCGATACCGCCATCATATTGGTCACCCATAACCTGGGGATCGTCGCTGAATCGGCGCAACGGGTCGCCGTCATGTACACCGGGAGGGTCATTGAAGAGGCGCCGGTGAAGGATCTTTTTGAATCACCCCGTCACCCGTACACCAACGGCCTGTTGCGTTCCGTGCCCGTACCGGATCAAAATCGACCGGCGGGGCGGGAACCCCTTTATGAAATAGAGGGGATCGTTCCCAATCTGTTTGACCTTCCATCCGGGTGCAGTTTCCATCCCCGGTGTTCCAGGATAAAGGACATTTGCCGCCATGAACAACCACCGGAGGTTGAAGTGGGGACGAATCATATGGCCAGATGCTGGTTATATGCCTGATGCCTCAGCCCAACTATCTGATGCGAGAGAAACATGGATGAATTGCTGTCTGTAAAAAATCTAAAAAAGTATTTTCCAGGTCCCAAACGGTTGCTGGGGGGGATTAAACACCATGTTCGGGCTGTGGACGATATCTCTTTTCATATAAGGCCTGGAGAAACACTGGGACTCGTCGGAGAATCGGGTTGTGGGAAATCCACCATCGGCCGTTTGCTGCTCAGGTTGATTTCACCCACCGCCGGCAGCATTTTTTTTAGAGGCGATCGGATTCATACACTGAACCGGCGCGCCATGCGGCCTTATCGTAAACATTTACAGATCATTTTTCAGGATCCGTATTCCTCCCTCAACCCCCGCATGATGGTCAAAGATATTATCGGGGAGGGACTCAAAAGGACCACCCGGATCTCAGCGATCGAACGCCGGGAGCGGGTGCTTGATATCATGGAGAAGGTCGGGCTCCGGCCCGAACAATACAGCCGTTATCCCCATGAGTTCAGCGGGGGGCAGCGCCAGCGGATCTGTATCGCCCGCGCCATCGTCATGAACCCGGCACTGGTGGTGGCCGATGAACCGGTATCCGCACTGGATGTATCCATTCAGGCCCAGGTGATCAATTTACTTGAACGACTCAGAGAAGAGCTGAATTTATCCTATCTGTTTATCTCCCATGACCTGAGCGTTGTCGAGCACATCAGTGACCGCATTGCCGTCATGTACCTGGGTAAAATCGTTGAGATGGCCGACCGGAACCAACTCTATAATGATCCGCAACACCCCTACACCATTGCCTTGTTATCGGCGCTGCCGCTGCCGCAGGTCGGACGGAAAAAGAAGCGCATTATTTTACATGGTGATATTCCAAGCCCTTTGAATCCGCCATCCGGGTGCCGGTTTCACACCAGGTGCAGCCGTGCCACCGGTATCTGCCGGGACAGCGAACCCGAATTAAAAGAAGGTGATACGGGTCATTTTATTGCATGTCATGGCAATTGAGGGGTGAACGGATGAACCGGGCCATCGCATGGAGGACATACGAGAAATATGAATTCATGTGTTGATGCAGCCTTCATCGGCGGCGGTGAAAGTCATCGGCATAACCGGTTGATCACCGGCGCCCGGCCCTATGGTGTATTCACCTATGGGCACCTCCTCTGCTTGTTGCACCTCAACGGCCGGGCGCCGATTCGTCATCCCGTGGCGATGGGATCGGAAACCGTATCCCTTTCATGTTTCCCATCCCTGCGAAATGCCGGGATAGTCCCGGCCTCGCAGGCTCGGCAAACCCACCCGGCAAATGACCCGGGGACCTGCGGACCATTGCCGGATCGATATCAGCACCTTTCCGGACTTAATCGGGTTTACCGCTGGCGCGGCACCAACACCGTTCCGGGGCGTCTGGTCCGGCTCAGGACCGACCGCTGTTTTCCCCTATAATCGGTGGGGATCCGCATCAATGAGGGAGGATAGATATGACCGCAACCCATGGGACAAACGTCATCGCCGTTGACCAGGGCACCACCGGGACAAAAGCGTTTCGATTGTCCGGCGACGGGGGATTTACGAAAATCCATTCGTCCACGCACCGGCAGTTTTATCCGCATCCGGGCTGGGTGGAACACGATCCCGAAGAGCTGTATACCCATGTTGCCCGAGCCATTGACGCCGGAAGTCAGGGGGGGGCGGCATCCGGTGTGGGACTGGCCAACCAGGGGGAAACCGTTGTGGCCTGGCATGCCAGGACCAAAAAACCGGTATACAATGCCATTGTCTGGCAGGATCAACGCACCGCCGACAGCATCGAACACCTACGGGCCGATGGGGCCGAAACCCTGACCCTGGAGCGCGCCGGCCTGCCCCTGGATGCATATTACAGCGCAACCAAGATCCGGTGGATTCTGGACAATGTACCGGCGTCGCGATCATTGCTCGACAAGGGATTGTTGAGAGCCGGGACGTCGGATGCTTTTTTCCTCGACCGGTTGACCGGGGTCCATGCCACCGATGTGACCACGGCATCGCGCACCAGTTTGATGAATCTGTATACGCTGACCTGGGATGAGGATCTGTGCAGGCTATTCGGCATTCCCGTTGAAATACTACCGGAAATAAAGTCCACCACCGATGATTTCGGGGTCCTGGGCAGCGGGTTTGCCCGGATGCCGCTGACCGCATCCATAACGGACCAACAGGCGGCCTTGTTCGGACACCATTGCGTCCATCAGGGAGACGCCAAAATCACCTTCGGGACCGGCGCATTCGCCCTGGTGAATACCGGGAGCAAACCGATTTTCTATCCGGATACCGGTATCGGTGCAACGGTGGCCTGGCGGCTCGGTAAACAGCCCGCGGTTTACGCCATGGACGGCGCGCTGTTCAATGCCGCCTCGGCTGTGGATTGGGTGAAACGGTTGGGTCTTTTCTCCGAACTGGCGGAACTCGATACCCTGGCATCTCCCATGGCATGTGAAAAAGGCGTCTATTTTGTTCCGGCATTGTCGGGACTGGCCTGTCCCCATTGGGACCGTCGCGCAGCAGGATTGTGGATCGGTATGGACCTGGATACCCGGCGCCGGGATATGATAAAGTCCGTACTTGAAGGCGTTGCGTTTCGAACCCATGAGCTCGTTCACGCCATAAGCCTGCCGGCAAAACGGCCGCGATCCATCTCCATAGACGGCGGACTGGCGGGCAACTTATATTTTTGCACCGTTCTTGCCAACACACTGGGTATGGAGATTGTGGTGCCGGACATCACGGACATCACCGGTGTGGGCACGGCCCTGCTGGCGCTCGCCGGCACAGGATTTGCGGATCGGGTGGAAATGTTGCCCGGGGTATGGCGCCCCCGGCATCGCTTCCAACCCGAAACAGATATGAGCCGCTATCAAAATTGTTTCCACACGGCCGTGACCCGGGCCAAAAAATGGCGGCAATCCTGATGGCGGATTGACACTGAAATATTAATTCGGCAATTAAATAGGTAGGGAGAACACAATATGTCACCATTAACCATGACTGAAAAATTGAACGACACCAGACTGTCGGTGGTCCCCAAGGGACCTTTTAACACGACACCCTGTTTTACCGGTAAGGCCGCCGGCAGTATCATCACGGATGTGGACGGCCGGGAGTATATCGATTTTGCCGGGGGTATCGGTGTGAATAATGTGGGGCATTGCCATCCTAAAGTGGTTGCCGCCATCAAGGATCAGGCCGAGCGGTATATCCACCCGTGTTTCCACGTGGCCATGTACGAGCCCTATGTGCGGCTGGCGGAAAAATTATGCGCGATAACCCCGGGGGAATTCCCGAAAATGGCCATGTTCGCCAACAGCGGGGCCGAAGCCGTGGAAAATGCGGTCAAAATTGCCCGATATCATACGAAGCGGCCGGGCATCATCTGTTTTGAAAACGGGTTTCACGGCCGCACCTTGCTGACCATGACGCTCACCAGCAAGGTCATGCCCTACAAGTATGGTTTCGGTCCGTTTGCACCGGAAATTTACCGGATGCCATTCGGCGACAAGGTGGATGCCGGTTATCTCAAGGAGTTTTTCATTCACTATACGGCCGCTGAGAACATTGCCGCGGTCATCGCCGAACCCGTGCAGGGCGAAGGCGGCTTCAACGTGCCGTCGGATGATTTCTTTCCGGAGCTGGTCCGGATCTGCCGGGACAACGGTATCCTGTTCATCGCCGACGAAATTCAATCCGGCATGGGCCGTACCGGGCGGATGTTCGCCATCGAGCACTGGGGCGTAGAACCGGATATTATCACCGCGGCCAAGAGCCTGGCCGGGGGTATGCCCCTGAGCGCCGTTATCGGCCGGAAGGAGATAATGGACGCTTCCCACGTGGGCGGTCTCGGTGGCACCTATGGCGGCAATCCCGTGGCCTGTCGTGCGGCCCTTGCGGTATTGGAAGTGTTCGAAGCGGAAAACCTGCTGGAAAAAGCCGTGGTCCTTGGAGAGAAACTGAAGGAACGCTTCAGCGTTTGGCAGAACCGGTTCGAGCACGTGGGGCGGATTAACGGGATCGGACCGATGCTGGCATTTGAGTTGATCACGGATGCCGATAAAGCAGCTCCGGCCGCGGACACAGCCAAAGCCCTGGTGAAATATAGCCACGAGAACGGATTGATCCTGTTGTCCTGCGGTCCCTATGGCAACATGATCCGCACCTTGATGCCGCTGAATATTCCCGACAAGGAATTAGAGCGGGGACTGGCCATTCTGGAAGCGGGTCTTGCGGCCGTGGGTGGTTGAATCGCCGGGATTGATTGCATGGTGATTGCCTCAAACAATGCTCTTTTCTACACGTATAAAGGATGAAGATATGAAAGGTTTTTACGGGCGTATCTTACGAATCGACCTGAGTACGTCGTCATTCACCATCGATCCCATCGGCGACGATATTCTCAGGAAATATCTGGGCGGCAAAGGCCTTGGTTCATATCTGCTGTATCGGTACAATCCCCAAGGGGTGGACCCCCTATCGCCGGAGAATTGCCTGATTTTCACCACAGGGCCCTCCTGTGCGGGGTCGGTGTGGGGATCGAGCCGCTACGGCGTCTTCACCAAATCACCCCAGACCGGTTTTTACTCCGAATCCTATTCCGGTGGCAAGACACCTGTCGCAGTGGACGCCACCGGGTATGACGCAATTGTGATTCACGGCAAAGCCGATGCCCCGGCGGTGCTGGTGATTTCTCCGGAAGATGTCGGTTTCTTTCCGGCCGATGATCTCTGGGGCAAGGACACGTTTGACACCGAGGATGCGGTCAATGCCCGCTTTTCAGGCTCGGATAGCGTATATAAACGGACCGGTGCCGTGGTCATCGGACCGGCCGGTGAGAATCTGGTCCGTTTTGCCGTCATCGAAAATGATTACTGGCGCTCTGCGGGCCGTACCGGCGTGGGAACGGTCATGGGATCCAAGCTGCTGAAAGCCATCGTTTTCCAGGGGGACCGGAAACGAGCCGTCCATGATGCGGACCGGTTGAAAACCATTTCCAAGACCATGGCCATGGCAGCAAAGGACCATCCGGGAGTGGCGGCCTACAAGTCCAAGGGAACCCCCATGATGGTGCAGATACTCAACAATGCCAATGCCTTTCCCACAAAATACTGGTCCGAAGGAAAGTGCGGTCATTGGGAGAAGATCGGTGCCGACGCCCTGCATGGCCAGTGCAGTGTGACCCCCCATGCCTGCCTGAAATGCTACATGGCCTGCGGCCGGATGACCGAGGTCCGCGACGGGCGTCATGCCGGGCTCAAACTCGAAGGACCCGAGTATGAGACCATCTATGCGTTCGGTGGACTGTGCATGGTCGACAGTATCGAGGAAATCATCTATCTCAACGATCTTTGCGACCGCTTGGGTATGGATACCATCACCACGGGGAATTTATGCGCTTTTACCATCGAGGCGTTCCGGCAGGGTAAAGTCGATTATCCGGTGGATTACGGTCAGGTGGACGCCATTGCGGCGCTGATCAAAAAGATCGCCGGCCGGGAGGGGATCGGCGGAATTCTGGCCAATGGCATCGTGGCCGCTGCAGAACAATGGGACATGGCGGACACGGCGGTCCACGTGAAAGGTCTGGAACCGGCAGGCTATGACCCCCGGGTGCTCAAAGGCATGGGGTTGTCGTATGCCACATCGGACAGGGGCGCCTGTCACCTCAGAACCACCTTTTATAAACCGGAACTCAGCGGTGTCATCGCGCCGGAGGCCATCGAGGGCAAGGCTGAATTGGTTGTCGATTTCGAGGACCGCCTGATCTTGTTCGATGCGTTGATCCTATGCCGGTTTTACCGGGACCTGTACGCCTGGCAAGAACTGGGGCAACTGATCCAGGCACTTACCGGCATCGCCGGAGATAAGGAAACCCTTCGCGGCATTGCCGTCAACATTGCCGACCTGGTACGGAAATTCAATCTCAGGGAAGGGTTGACGGCCGATGACGACCGGTTACCGCGGTACCTCAACAAACCGTTCGCTTCGGGCGGCGGTGTGATCACCCCCGGAGAACTGGAAACCATGCGGGCGGATTACTATCGGCTGAGAGGCTGGGATGCGGACGGTCGTTTAAATGATGATTCCTGACGGGGCTGATCACAACTACATAGGTGAATGTCCGGCTCATCATGATTTCTGTTTAAAAATGTTATCGTTCAACAACCATAGATTCAACTGCCGGGTGATCAGTTTGCATTTGAAGTATTGGCCTTTTCGAATTTCCAGGACACCCTCCGGACCGTGAAACTCAATATCCTGGCATAGTATTATTTCATTCCCGCCGATATGACGGCATGTTGTCCGTTGACAGATGAATCGATTCGGAAGCGGCGTATGGATATCCCATAAAAACGGTGTGCCGTCATTCGGGCATTGGTTCATAAGGTTGAATGCCTTTGAAATGATAAGTTGTTTGCGATCACCGATACAGATTTGGCCGAGAGAGCGGATGCTGTCCTCATCGTAAAATCGGCCGGCGGCATAATGTGAAAGTACGTAAAACGCTTCATCTATACTGAGGGCCAGTTCCCTGGTGCTTATGCAGTGCATAAATGCAGTGGTAACCACCGTGACAAGTTCAGCCAGTGGTGGTGCCTGGGTGGAGAGGATCGGATTGCCCACCGGGTCTTTGGTACGGTGATGGTGACGAATGGTTTCAACACATACCGCCGGAAATCCCATTTCAGCGACAAGCGCAGCAGACCTGCCTTCATGCCGGTCGTCACCGGGTGTGTGGGCATCGGGTTCGAGTATGCAGGCGATATCCTGAAACATCACGGACATCCCCAATTCAATAAGCCGGTTGTGCCGGTCCTCACCTGCTATGTGAGCGGCGCCGGGGTGATTGTTCAGCACCGCCATGGCGACGAACGCCGTTCGTGCGGATAGTTCGATAATATCCACAGGTCCTTTATCCTTGAAGACTTTTAACAAACCGGTGATGGATTGGGGGGTGGATATGTATCGGCTGATCAGTTCTCCGAGCTGATCGGCAATGCTTCTTAAATCCGGATCTTTATCGTACAAATCTTGAACAGTACCGATGTTCGTGGATCGGAGCATTTTTTTGATGAGCGTGTCAAAAGAGCGGCCGATTTTCTGTTGAAGGTACTTATTGATCTCTTCCGTCGGTAGAATCGAAGGTGGCGCCTCAAACTCCGCATCCATCGCCATTCGCTGAATCCAATGCGCCAAGTGCTGGTTAAGATCCGTTCCCTTTGTGATGAACGGTGTATTATTCCCTTTGAGTTTAAAATCCTCGGCAAGGATCAACGGCAGGGTGGCAAGGGCTTTGGATCTGATTTGGTCGACCAGAGTATCGGGGTTTTCCTGGCAACGGCGCTGTAACTCAACCTGATTTATTTCCAGTTCACTGCATAACATGTCAATGCCATCATAAAGCATGTTGCAATCCTTTAAATGGGGTTCCAATTATGTGTGGGACATCCTATTAGTATGGTGAGCAATTGATAGAACGGATCATCAGTCCAGCAGAGTGGAATGTATTGATACCCTGAAAAGATAAGAATCAAATTGTCCATATTTAGTATGCACAATATTTTCGGGTGTCAAGGAGATTGAAATCAATTTACCTTCATTTAAACACCATCAACAGATTGGTGTGAGCCATTGTTGCTATTTGTCAGCCATGTCTTTCAATCCCATACGCACAGACACCAAAAGACCACAGCTGTCGTTTCGGCCATTTTGAATCATAAAATTGACATTTTCATACCGTGGGTCTAATCTGTACGGAAACGTCGAGATGGGAAAAGCGAACTCTTTCTGAACTGAATTCTCAGGTATCCTTTGATATCTCTTCCGCCCGGCCTCAAATTCCCGCTTTCTTCATTTTTCAGTGATCGGAAACACCAACCAGCGTGCCAATACCAATTCGGCCTTGATAAAAAACAGCTTGTCATAGCGGAGCGCCTGATCGCATGGGTAATGACAATTGGGTACTGTTCACCCTATTTTTGATTGTTGCGGCAATCCTGACGTCATCACCGGCTTTTTGTGATGGTCGCAGCAAGGAGCTGCTGGACCGGGGGCGGATCGACCTTGCCGTTTTTTCCCGTTATTTCGGTCTTTATGTCATCCGGCAGCTTGGCCTAAAGGGGATCAGGGTGCTGGAACCTCCGCTGGCCGTCAGACCCATGTTTTTGTACCTTCACCGCAAACATATGCGTCTGATCCCCTTGTTGACCGCTGCGCTTGTAGCGATGAAAACGGACGGAACGTTTACTGAGATCAGACAGAAAACCCTGTTGCCGTATCTGAATGACCCCGACCGATGGATGGAGGACACTTCACCGCTGGAGACCTTTGAATGACGCTATCATGGAAAAAACAAGCCCGAAACCGTATCGCCCGCCAGTTGATACTGGCCATCGTTCTCTGCAGTTCCCTGGTGACAATTATTCTCACCGCAATCCAACTCTATCTGGATTACAAAAATGATCTGTCCCTTGTCCGGGAAAAAATCAGCTCAATCCAAATCACCGCAATGCCAACCCTGAGTCAGAGCGTCTGGGTACTGGATAACAACCTGATCGGCATACAGCTCAAAGGGCTTTTGGCCCAACGGGATATGGAACACCTGTCCATCCGCACCCCGGAAGGGAAGCTGTGGGAGGCCGGCAGCGTCAGCTCCAAGCAAACAGTGGTGCAGGATCTGCCCATTCAATACGATTTCAACGGCCAAAACCTCCGGATCGGCACCTTGAAAATCATAGTCGGCCTCGACGGGATATACGACCGGTTGCTGAAAAAAGCCATCGTCATCCTGCTGAGTAATGCCATTAAAACCTTTATTGTGGCTTTTTTTGCACTTGCGGTATTTCAACACCTGGTCACCCGGCATTTAAACTCCCTGGCTGCATACACCCTGGACATCAGCCTGGAACAGCGTAAACCGCCGCTGCAACTGGATCGGTCCTTAAGCCGCACTGCTGTTCCCGACGAACTCGACACGGTGGTTGCCGCCATCAATGCCATGAAAGAGAGACTTGACGCTGATCTGGCGGCACGCAAAAAGGTTGAACGTGTTCTGGTGGAAAGCGAGAAAAAATACCGCCGGCTCGTCGAGTCGACCCGTGTTGTCCCCTGGGAGCTTGATTTGGCCTCCGGGGAATTCACCTATTTCGGACCCCAGGCGGAAGAAATATTCGGATACCCGCTTGAAAGCTGGCAAAATCTGGAAGACTGGGCTGGCCGCATCCACCCGGAGGATCGTGAAAAAGCCGTTGAATACTGCCAGACATCGACCGCGCGTGGTGAAGACCATCAATTCGTATACCGTGCGCTACATGCCGATGGCAGCGAATTGTGGATACAGGATATCGTCTCCGTCATTTCCGGACCGAAAGGACCGGGGCGCCTGGTGGGTTTTCTCCATGACATTACGGATCTGAAGCGTGCCGAAAAAGAGAAGGAGGAGTTGCAGACACAATTACGCCAGACCTATAAAATGGAAGCCATCGGTACCCTCGCCGGGGGGATCGCCCATGATTTCAACAATATTCTGGCGGTGATCCTGGGATTTGCCGACATGGCGAAGGATGATCTGCCGGAGGACAGTCAGGCAAGAGACCAGTTGGAGGAAATCCTTATCGCCGCAGAACGGGCCAAGGAACTGGTCAAGCAGATTCTGGCCTTCAGCCGCAAGGAAACCCAGGGTCGCCGGCCGGTGGATTTTAATAACATGGTGGTAGAGGCACTCACCCTTCTGCGCGCATCAATCCCCACCACCATTAAAATAGAACAGAATATCAAACCGGATTGCGGCAGTATTTTGGCGGACCCGACCCAGATTCACCAGGTGCTCCTCAATTTGTGCATGAATGCGGCCCAGGCCATGGATGAGGCCGGCGGCGTCCTGAAGGTCGGGCTGAGGAATGTGGAAATATCATCGGAGAGTCTTGATCAGGTGCCCGATCTCAAGCCCGGTCCCCATGTGCGGCTCACTGTTCAGGATAATGGCTCCGGTATCGACCCGAGCCATATCGACCGCATTTTTGATCCGTACTACACCACCAAGGAGGTTGGAAAAGGCTCCGGCATGGGACTGGCCGTGGTAGGCGGTATCATAAAAAGCCATGACGGTATGATTACGGTGGACAGCCAGGTGGGTGAAGGCACGACCATTCAGGTGTTTTTTCCAATGGTCGGAGAAAAGCCTGAGGAGAAGGCCAAGCCAATTCAAAAATTACCCGGCGGAGATGAAAAAATCCTGGTGGTGGATGATGAGCGGGTAATCGCCGAGTTAACCCGAAAACGAATTGAACTTCTGGGGTATGAGGTCACCGCAAAAACCTCCAGCACCGAGGCCCTTTCCCTGTTCCGCTCACAACCGGCATCGTTTGACCTGGTGATAACCGATCAGACGATGCCGGAAATGACCGGAGAGCGGCTGGTAGCGGAGATGCGGGATATTCGTCCGGGCATACCGATCATCATGTGTACCGGTTACAGCTCGAAAATAGATGCCGGAAAGGCCCGGGCCATTGGCATCAACGCCTTTATCATGAAACCGGTGGCGTCGGAAGAGCTATCCCTCATCATCAGAGAGGTCCTCGATTCGGGGCAGCCCGATCTTACACCTCCGACAGGGACAGGTCCAGCACCTCGATCATGAAATCAATATCCGCCCGGGTGATGCACATGGGTGGTTTGATGCGTAAGACATTGCCGAAGAATCCGCCCTTGCCGATGAGCAGACCCAGATCCTTGGCCCGTTCGAAAACCTGGGCGCAGGCTTGGGTCGCCGGTGTTTTGGCCTTGCGATCCGTCACCAGTTCAATGCCGGTCATGAGTCCCTTGCCCCGGATTTCTCCGATCACTTCATGCTTGTCCATGAGCATCTGAAAGCCGGTCATGAGATATTGGCCCATCTCTTTACAGCGATCCTGGAGATTCTCTTTATCGATGACCTCCAGCACGGCTTTGCCCATGGCGCAGGAAACCGGATTGCCGCCAAAGGTGTTGAAATGGATCCGTTGGGTCAGGGATTCGGCAATTTTCGGTGTGGTCACCACCGCGGCCAGGGGGGCGCCGTTTCCGATGCCCTTGGCCATGGTCACGATATCCGGAATCACACCCTGGGTTTCAAAGCCCCAGAAGGCGTCGCCGGTGCGGCCGAATCCGGTCTGCACTTCGTCCGCGATACACACCCCGCCGGCAGCCCGTACATGTTCATAGGCATGTTTCAGAAATCCGTCGGGATATACCACCGTGCCCCCCACGCCTTGAATGGATTCAGCAAAAAAACCGGCCACCCGGCCCGGTGTGGCGTATTGAATCAGGTCCTGGACATCTGCGGCATAGTGTTTCCCTGCATCCGGATCGTCCATTCCCCACGGCCCGCGGTATGGATCCGGCATTTTGCTGTGATGAATCCCGAAATTGTGGGGGTAATTGAATTTCCACGTGCTGTGAGCGGTGAGGCCCATACTCGACGGACTACCGCCGTGGTAGGCGTTGCGAAGGGCAAGGACGTCGTAGTTGCCGGTGGAAAGCCGGGCCATCAGCATGGCCAGATCGTTGGCCTCCGAGCCGGAATTGACAAAATAGCAGACGCTGAGATCTCCGGGCATTTTCTCCGCCATGGCCTTTGCATATTCCGCGATGACCGGGTGATAGTAGATGGTGGTGGTATGCTGGAGGGTCTCCATCTGTTCCCGCACTTTTTCATTCACATACGGATGGCAGTGACCCACGCTGACGGTGACGATACCCCCGAATCCATCCAGATACCGCCGACCGGTGTCGTCGTATAGGTATTGCATGGAGCCTTCCACGATCATGACCGGTTTCTGATAATAGGTCACCAGGGCAGGTGACAGGTAGGTGCTGCGCATCTCCCTGACCGCTTCGAACGAAGGTCCCTGGTATGGTTTTGGCCGATGATCATACGGCGGAAGCTGGGGTGCTGATGATGTATTCATGACATCTCCTTATAGTGGTGAATGATTACCCGGTTGGGTCAATGTAACGGCTGGTGGGCAGGCCACCGATATGCTTTCATCTAATTGGTCATTGTACAAAAAGTCAAGATAAATTCTGCGATTAACGACAATAAATGGTCAATATTTTGCGATAGTAGATCACATGTCTGGAAATTTTTATCTTTTATCGAAGAACAAATTGGGTTATGGTGGCTGTCGGGCGTCAAGGTTCAATCCACTTCAAGACAAAAATCAGGGAGCAGAGATGAAAAGGGAAACCGGTTCCGGAAAAAACAAGTCCCTCGATCGGATGGATTGTGAGCTGATACGGCTGCTCCAGAAGGATGGCCGCATACCCAACACGGAAATCGCCAAAACACTGGGGGTTTCCGAGGCCACCGTTCGAACCCGGCTTAACCGGCTGACCCGGCAAGGGTACATCCAGATCGTTGCGGTGAGCAATCCGCTGAAAATCGGATTCGGTGTTGTCGGGGCCATCCGGATGCAGGCGGATACGAAAAAAATCGACCACATCACCCGCGAATTGAATCGTATCAAATCTCTCTGGTTTATTGTGCACGGTACCGGCGGCTGGGATATTTACACCGAGTTCGTCGCCAAATCCCTTGCGGATCTGAACACCCTTCTCTACGAAAAAATCAACACCATCGACGGGGTGATCCGCACCGAAACCTCATTGATCCTCAACTACATCAAACGCGATTACGACTGGGGAACCGGGTTTGATGCCGATACTGACGATTAGCCGGCCAGGCCATCGATCAAATCGCCGAGGCGGGGAATCGCCCGTTCTATTTCGTCTGTCCAGCGGGACGCATTGAGACGTATAAAATTGCGAAATCGTTTGCTGGGGGAAAACAGATATCCGGGAGAGAGACTGATACCGGCCTGAAGGGCCAATTTATAGAGCACCAGCGAGTCCACTGATTTCGGGAGTTCTATCCAGATGACAAATCCGCCGGCAGGCCGTGTGATGCGAGTCTCTCCGGGGAAATGGCGCACCACCGCGTCGGTCATGCGGGAAACGTTGTGTGCATAGGCACGTCGTACCTGCCGCATATGATGCTGGTAGCCGCCGCTCTCCAGGTATTCGGCTATTGCTTGCTGGGGAAGAAATCCCGTGGCAATGCTCGAGGTAAATTTGAGCCACTCGATGGTGGACTTGAATCTACCGGGTGCGATCCACCCCACACGGTAGCCCGGGCACAAGGTTTTCGAAAAAGAGGAACACAGCATGACCAGCCCTTTTGAATCATAGGCCTTGCAAACCCTTGGTCTCGGCTCTGAAAAGTAGAGCTCACCGGACACATCGACCTCGATCAAGGGGATCTCTCTTTCGGCCAGCAGACCCACCAGTTGTCTCTTTTTCTCGTCCGGAATGCAGCTTCCCAACGGATTGTTGAAATTGGATATGACCAGGCAGGCCTTTATGGGTGTCTGTTCCGTTGCGAACCCGAGGGCATCCAGACTGATGCCGTCCCTGGGGTGGGTGGGAATTTCCAGCGCATTGAGATCCATGGCGCACATGCTTTGCAGGATGCCGAAATACGTCGGAGACTCGATGGCCACGGTATCGCCGGCCTTGCACACCGATCTCAGGCAGAGATTGACCGCTTCGATGCAACCCGAAGCGGTCACAATATCGCCGGGTGTGAGGGTGCAGCCCGCCTTGACCATCTGCCGGGCGATCTGGATCCAAAGGGCATTGCTGGCGGGGGGAATGTCGTATTTGATACTCTGACTTCCTTTCCGGCGGGCAATGGCGGCAAGGATCCGGTTCAGTTTTTGCGTCGGCAGCAGATCCGTGTTCGGCGTGGCCGCCCCAAGGGGTACAAGCCTGGGATTGTAGGAGTCGGTCATCACCATCATGGTGAGCTCCCGCATGCTGACCTTGGTCGGGTCCGTTGCGGGGGCCGACATGTCCGGCTCGTCGCAGATGGCGGGTAATTGATGCCGGACGTAATACCCGGATTGGGGCCGTGCTTCGATTAACCCATGATCCTCCAGCAGGCCGTAGGCCTGGAGAACGGTGGTTACCGAAACTTTCTTCTGGGAACTGATTTGACGCACGGACGGAATGCGTTCACCCGGACGATAGGTTCCTCCCTCTATCAAGCCCGCCACATCATCGGCCAGTTGCTCGTATAAAGTCCTGGATTTATAGTCTGATTTCTCATCCCCCCGTTCTATATGTTTCATTTCCGCCCTCTCCTTTCGGTCAAAAGGATACAATATCGGAACAAAAAATACAGTACAGTTTAATAAATTCAAAAGTGTTATGGCAACAAAATTCGTATTCTGAATCTGTTACTATATTATATAAAGCGTATTATACAAACATAGAAGGGAATCTCCCGCCCCTTAAATGACACGATTTTTATGAAAGAGAGGTAAAACCATGTTGGTAAACCACATCAGCAGCCAATTAGATACGACGTCCATAAAAGACCTTGAAAAAAACGAATTGATCAGGTTGAAAAGCAGGCGATCCGGTCAGAGCATCGTCTGTGTGAAGGGGATGGTCTGGATTACCCAGCTGGGAGATAGCGGCGACAGGATTCTCAATGCCGGCGAACAATTCCACACGACCCTGCCGGGCCTGTTGCTTCTTGAAGCGCTGAGTGATGCGCAAATCAAGGTCTGCCCGGAGCGGAAGGCCGGTATTGAGCTGCCATGGCCGCATCCGAAGACGGTCAACCATGGCCTGGTAACCCCATAGCCGGAAGTACGGTGCAGATTTGACGGTCAGCGGGTCGGTCCCGCCTCCCCCATTCGGGTGAAGACAAACTCCCGGTCTCCGATACGATGATATCTGAAAATTCGTTCCATATAGATAATTATTCAATCAAGGAGGGGGTTATGGCGTCATTGGAAGATTACGTGTCGGGCAAGGCCGTGGCCGATGCCAAAAAAGCGCTGGCCATTCTACAATCCGGTACGGAAGATTTGCGGGGAACGCCGATTGGCGGGAAATTAACCACTGCATTGGCATCCTTTTCTCCCCGGTTGGTGGATATGGCGGCGGCCGGTGAGATGATTGAAAAAGCGCATACGGTGGCCGTGGGCGTTCGTATGTGCAAGGAGATTGACCCGGAATCGACCCACACCGAAGCGGTATTCCTGGATGATCTGGCCGAAGCTATGATTGCAGCGGGCAAAGCCAATCCAGCCGCCAAACCGGATGCGATGGCCGCACTGCGGAAATATCCGGAAAATCGCCTGGTTGTGTCAAAAATCGAGGGAAAATATCAGGAGATCTGCAGATCCTGCCGGGAGACATGTGTGGGATGGCACATGGAACGCCGGGGATTGAAGTGTTTTAATCGTTGATATCAATTGCCGGTCGGCGAATGATCTTTCCACAAACCGATGATGATTTTCCGGGCGGCCGAGATCATCTCATCCGCCTCATTTTGCCGTAAACAGGCGAGTCCCAGGGAAACTGTCACCTTTCCCCTGGGCCATATCCTGGCCCGGCCGTCCCCAGCGATTTTTTGTGCCGTATCATACCGCATCAAGGCCAGGCCTTGTCCGGTTTAAACCAATTCTTTGATGGTATTCATTGCCATATTGGGTTATCACCATACGGAGACCGGGGCTTGAATTCAACCCCAATCAACGAGCCCCCATCAAAAAATTATGCCCCCCCTGTAAACCGGAGGATAAATGAAACAAGTGTTGTTGTTATTGTGCAAAGGCACGGAAATATATGAAGCCGCGGCTTTCCATGATGTCATCGGTTGGGCCGATGATGTGGGAGATACCCTAATTAAGATGGTAACCGTTTCGGTGGAACCGGAAATAACCTGTACCTTTGGTCTACGGGTAATACCCGACAGGCTGCTCGCGGACATCAACGTCGATGATTTCGATGCCCTGGCCATTCCCGGAGGGTTCCATAGTTTCGGGTTTTATGATGATGCATATTCGGATATGGTCGGTGAGGTCATCCGCCGGTTCGATGAGCAGGAAAAACCGATTGCCGCCATCTGTGTGGGGGCATTGGCCATCGGTCGCAGTGGGGTGTTGACCGGCAGAAACGCCACGACCTATCACCTCATGGGTGGTGGCCGCCGGAACCAACTGGCCCAATTCGGCGTGGATGTGGTGGATGCCCAGGTCGTCACTGATGGCAACATCATCACGTCCACCTCCCCGGCCACGGCCATGGAAGTTGCATTTACGCTTGTGGAACACCTCACCGGCAAACCCAATGCGGATAAGGTGAGGACCTTGATGGGGTTCCCGACCGACAGAACCTGAAAGGAGGGCGTCTTGGCCACTGGAAAGCAGCTGTCCATTTTCAATTTTTTAAGGATGTCGTCCCGTATCACCACCTCTGGAATGCCGTTGAAGGAAGAGATCCCGGAGATCGCCGGTTTGGGTGTGGAATCGGTGATCACCTTGGTGCCAGAGGGTGTGGGCTCCGATCTGCCGGGAGAAGCGGAACTGGTCGATGCGGCGGGTATGCGCTTCTCCAGGATTCCGGTCTATTGGGAATCACCGGAAATCGACGACTTCACGGATTTTTGTCGCATAATGGCCACGAACCAACATCAAAAATGCCATGTGCATTGCGAGGCCAACATGCGGGTGTCGGTGTTCATGGCGCTCTATCGGATTATTGTCAGGGAGTGGACAAAATCCGCAGCAATGACGGCAGTGGCGGAAATTTGGAAACCCAATGAAACCTGGCAGGCGTATATCCGGACAATATTGGCCAACGGGGCCCCCATTCATGCCTATCTTGCGGACCATACCCCCAAAAAACAATAAGGATCACGCCATGAAACTCCAATTGATCAGAAATGCCACCATGCGCATTGAATATGCGGGTGATGTATTGTTAACCGATCCCATGCTGTCGCCGGTGGGCGCCATTGAATCGTTTGCCGGTATTGCACCCAATCCGATAGTACCTCTGCCGATGCCGGTGGAGGAGGTGTTGGCCGGCATCAATGCCGTCCTGGTGTCTCATCTGCATCAGGACCATTTTGACCGGCACGCTCGTGAAATCATACCGCCTTCCATGCCCATTTTATGTCCACCGGTGACCGAAGACCGGTTACGTGAACAAGGGTTCAAATCGGTACATCCCATGGAAAGCGAAACCCAGTTGAAACATATCACCATTTCCCGAATCGGCGGACAGCATGGCACCGGCGACGTTCTGAATGAATTGGGAGAGGTTTCCGGATTTGTCTTTCGGGCGGACAATGAGCCGACAGTCTATTGGGTGGGGGACAGCATCTGGTGTGAACCAGTGGCTGCGGTTTTGAAGGATGTACACCCGGATATAATTGTGGTACATGCCTGCGGGGCCAAATTACCGGGCAGCGAGACCATCGTCATGGACGATGATATGGTCGTAACCCTCTGCAAGCACGCGCCGGATACCCGGGTGGTGGCGGTTCACATGGAGGCACTTGACCATGCAACAATTACCCGGGAACAGCTTAGACGAACTGCTGAACGGCAGGGTGTGAGCAGTCGCCAACTGCTGATTCCCGACGATGGTGATACTCTGGTGTTCGGCATTTAGCAGAGGTCATCCATTAAACGAGTGGCCGCACCCATTGTTCGATTCATTTTCACCACAGATAAGGTACAACCATGTCATTTGAAAAAGATATACGGTTTCTTGCCGGATCTCTGCTGGATTATTACCGGGAATCGGCTGAAGGGAAAGGTCCGGTCCTGCGCCAGCGGTCCATCAAGGAGATTCATGAGTCTTTGAACCTCGAGGCCCTGGCCGGGTCCGGCGGTCTCAGCGGTGAAACTCTGGCGAAATTCATGTCCGCCTATTATCCGAATACCACGCGGTTGCATCATCCCCACTACCTGGCCCACCAGGTGGCCGTACCGCATTTGAACGGAGCCGTTGGCGCCCTGGTGGATGGTTTCACCAATCAACCCATGTCCATCTATGAAATGGGCCCGGGCGCCGCCGCCATTGAATTTTTTGTGGTGAACTGGCTGCTCGAAAAGATCGATTGGGTACCCATGCCTACGGATCCGTCAGTCACCGCAGATTCATCATACGCCGGTGGCGCATTGACCCACGGGGGCTCCATGGCCACGCTGACGGCGCTGGTCTGCGCACGCAGCAAGGTGGTGCCGGATGTCTGGGAAAACGGTACGCCGGGTGATCTTGTCATATTGTCACCTCAAATGTCACATTATGCCGTTGCAAGGGCGGCCGGAATAATGGGTCTGGGGCATAACGCCATTTTAGAGGTTCAAACGGACAAGACGGGTGTGGTGATGCCTGACAAGTTGCCGGCGGTATTGGCGCGCCTGCGGTTGGAAGGTAAACGCCCGCTGGCCATGGTGGCCAACGCTTGCAGTACCGGTGTCGGACGGTATGACCCACTGGTGGAAATCGGCGCTTTTTGCCGGGAACATGATATCTGGCTGCATGTGGACGGCGCCCATGGTGCCGGCGCACTTTTATCCGACAAATACCGGTATCGGTTGGAAGGGATAGAAACCGCCGACTCCGTCATCTGGGATATGCACAAGATGATGCGCACTTCCGGTGTATGCGCCGCCGTGCTGATTAAAAATCATGCCCATTTAGACCAGGCGTTTCAGCAGGAAGGGGACTACATTTTTCATGACAAGGCCCAGCCCGGTGTGGATTTTATCAGCCGGACCCTGGAATGCACCAAGGCGGGTTTGGGCTTGAAGTTTTTTTTCGTGTTGGCTGCCGAGGGAGAACGAGGCCTGGCCGAATACGTCGACCGCCAATACGATCTGACCCTGGCCGCCTATGATTATATCGCCGGATTGCCTGATTTCCAATGCGCCGCCAAACCCCAGAGCAATATCCTTTGTTTTCGAACCAACCATGATGATAAATGGCACCTGACGCTGCGCGATCATCTCATCGCCGAAGGCAGCTTCTATCTGTCCACCACCGCGGTCGGGGACATTCGATATCTCCGGTTCGTGGCCATGAGCCCGCAGACCACATTGGATGATATCAAAGCGCTCATCGACCGCATCCGGCGATATGCGTCGGAATTTCAACATGATACGGGTTGAGCCGTTTGCGGCCGGGAGAATCCGTACCAGGATTAGTGCCGTGTCATTTTCCCATTGAACCCGGCGCCGAATTTTTTTTATTCCATATTCAATTCTCAAAAATTTTATACTTGACACACAAGGGCCCGGTTCGTATAGTGCGCTTAACCCGTCTGAACGGGTTGACCGGTTTAGTCGAATAAGTGAATTGAAAGGGTTGACCAATGATGCCTCCTGATCCCGGATTGATAGCCGCCCCATCTGCCGCATCCCTGCAGATGTCCATGGAGCCCGCGCATAATGCGGTGAACACCATGAGTGTCCTTGCCAGTGTGGAAGAGCTGTCCGGCATAGACGACTGGGTGGTCCGGACAGCCAACGCCATGCCGCCGGACCTGCTTCAGAACAATCGTATCGTGATGTCGGGTTTGGGGTTTTCCGTGATTCCGGATCGAAAATGGCCGAATTTCCCCTCCTTCATCCGATTTCTTGAAACCCAGGAACCCGAATCTTTCAGGAAACGTCTTTTTTCGGCATATGCCCAGCTTGCCAGGAAAAAGAACGCGTGCAAGATCTGCATGCCGCCCGATCCGGTCGATGAATCCATTGAGATGGACTACAGGCCGTTGCTCGACAGCTTCGATCATTTTGTCAATTTTCTGATGAAGGGCTTCCCGGCCGAATGCCTTGATCTTGAGGTGGAATCCGAGTCCTTCAGATATTTAAATGATCCGCCGGCAATGAAACGGTTTGTGGTGGATCATTTTAAAACCATGTGGGCTGATATCCTGTCGGCCGACTGGGAAGCCGGTCTGCCGAAGCTCCAGGCCACCATCGATGCCTTCCATCAAATGGAGTTGAATAAGCTTTCGCGGTTGGAGGCTGTCCAACAGGTGGTGGGCCGTGAGCTGGAGGAAGAATGGCGGGACATCATCAAGGCCGTGGGCACCATTATTTTTGTGCCCTCCGTACACCTCGGGCCGTATCTGCGCAAATACAGGCATCAGGATACATTGCGGATCATGTTCGGTGCACGGATACCCGAAGGCATCCGTTTTCATGCACCGGAACTTGACCGGGCACAAATCCTGGTGCGCATCAATGCCCTGGCCGATGATACCCGGCTTCGGATTTTAAAACTCATCACCGACGAAGGCGAAAAGCGATCCACTGAAATCATGCAGATCCTGGGGCTCAGCCAGAGCGCCGCCTCGCGGCATCTAAAGCAGCTTGCCGCCACCGGTTACCTTACGGAGCGGCGCTGTGAAACCGCCAAATCATACCGGCTCAACAACAAGCGGCTGGAAAACACGCTTGGAGCCTTGAAATGCTTTTTATCGAATTAACCGGTCATAACTGCGAATGGGAGTGGATCGGATGCATCGCTCCTGCCGCTGGACGATCAACCCTAGGGAGGTTGTCATGTTTGAACATCCGATAACTCTTGAATATGATATGAAATACCGTCAGGAAGAGCTACACAAGGCGGCCGGGAATTATACTTTAGTAGGCATTGGCCGCGGGATAAATACCAAACGACGATTCAACCCGGTGGTCGCTCTGGCCGACTTCATGGTCTCCATAGGGTTGTGGTTGAAAAAACGCTACGAGCCGCTCAAGGACACGGGGCCTTGTTGCAGCGGAGTGGGATGCAGCCAGTCTTGTTAGATATGAAGCCGCAAAATTCATCTTAACGCAAGACGATTTTTCCCCGTTCCTCCTTTGGTCCGGGCCGGGTCCGGAATACCGGACCCGGCCCTTTTTAATCAGGCGTTGCTGCCGGGATTCAGTCATTCGTCCGAATTAACGGTATCGCCCTGACAGGGCCTGATTTCTCACAGAAACGTCCCCTCCGCCACCTTCACCACCTGACCGCCGACTCTTATATCGATATGCTCGTCATGGGATTTGGTGTTGAGCAATAAAAGGGACGGCCGGCCCATTTCATAACCTTGTTCCAATCGGACGGAAATGGTATCGGCGTTCAGATATCGATGGCGGGTGAGATATCCGGCCAGGCTGCCGGCCGCGCTGCCCGTGGCCGGATCTTCGGGCACGCCGTAATAATCACCGAACATACGCGCACTTAGATGGTTCTTTGCATGGTAGGTTTCCGGACAAAACACGTAAAATGCTTTCGCCGTTTGATCCTTGATCAGACGATAATACGCTTCCGTATTGACACGGATCCGGCGCAGATTCTCAAGGGTGGTAATGGGGACCATGAACATGGGCAGCCCGGTGGAAACCGACTGGACCGGGAAGTGCTTATCCCAGGCACCGGATTCAAGTCCAAGCATGTTCATTACGGCTTCCGCTGGTAGCTCGGCTCCGAATTCAGGTTGAATCTGTTTCATCCACAAGGTGTCTGGAATTCCGTCCTGGTAGGTTATATCCACGGGGATTTTTCCGATCTTCAAGTTGAGGATCACCTGTTCCACCGGTGATCCGATTATCTCCTGCTGCAGGATGTATGCGGTACCCAGCGTGGGGTGCCCGGCAAAGGGCACCTCATGGCGGGGCGTAAAGATACGCACATCATATCCGCCGTCTCTTGGGGTTCGCGACAGGATGAAGGTGGTCTCCGAGAAATTGGTCTCCCCGGCGATGGCTTGCATTTCTTCAGTACTAAGGGTGGAGGCATCCGAAAATACAGCCAGTTGATTCCCGGCGTATTTTTTTTCGGCAAACACATCCAGAATAAAAAACCGATAGGATTTCATTTTATTCCCTTATTTTGGTTAAACCTTAATAATCACCCAACAGATACACCGGTCAGCCCCCTATTATCCTTTCAGTGCTACCATCTCTATCTCCACCATGGCGTTCAACGGCAGGGCGGCCACCTGAAACGCACTGCGGGCCGGGGGATCGGTCGGAAAATAAGTGGCATATACCTCATTCATCGCCGAAAAATTGTTTATATCCGCCAGAAAAACCGTCGCTTTCACCACCCGGCTGAACTTGGTACCGGCTTCTTCGAGAACAGCGCTGAGATTCTTCATCACCTGCCGTGTTTGCGCTTGAATTCCGCCGTCAACCAATTGCCCGGACACAGGATCCATGCCCACCTGCCCGGCCGTAAACACGAAGCTCTCCGTGCCGATGGCCTGGCTGTAAGGGCCGGCAGCCTGAGGTGCCTTCTCAGTATAAATTACCTTTCGCATGCTTTCTCCTTTCAATAGTGATCTATTTATAGGTATGCTGGGAATTGTAACAGCTTTAAACAAAACAAATAGTCACAGTTGTTCTAAAAAACAATGATAACAATTATGTCACACACGCTGATACGTAAATGACGGGTTCATCATCAAAGGAGATTATCCATTGGTGGCCCTGAATATAGCCACGGTGATTCCGACACTCCGGCGATAGCGGGTATTCATGAATAACTTCATCCATAGTTTCACGCATGCCGCCGAAAAATATGCGGATAAGACCGCTCTGGTCTGGTACGCATCCGGGCAGCCCGGAGCCGAATTGACCTATGCCGGCCTGAACCGGGCTGCCTGCAGAATGGCCCGGACCTTGGCCGGCAGGGGAATTGTCGGAAGCGATCGGGTCATCCTATGCATGGACAAGTCCCTTTTCTGGGTGACGGCCCATTTGGCCATTCTCATGAACGGTGCGGTTTCGGTGCCCCTCAATCCGGGATTCAGGCGCGATGAGATGGCTTATTTCATCGCGGATTCGGAACCGGCACTGGTCATTGCCGGCCCCGGGCAAGCACGTTTGATCCGCGACATTGTCCCCGTTGAGAAGATCCTGGAGGTGGACACCCGACAAGCTTATACGGAGATGGATATCGTTCACGCCGGATCAAACGATCTAACGCAAGTGGACACGGTGCCGGATGATCCTGCCCTGATCATTTACACTTCCGGCACCACGGGAAGGCCCAAAGGGGCGGTGTTGAGCGGGGAAAACCTGTATCACGATTGTGAAAACATCAATTCGATGTGGCGGATTACCCATACGGATGTACTTTGCCATTCACTTCCCCTGTTTCATGTCCATGGCTTGTGTTTCGCCCTGCATACCTGCCTGACTGCCGGGGCTCGGGTTCTGCTGCTCGATGCCTTTGTCCCCGGCCAGGTGTTGCGACGGCTCTCCGCGTTACATAATGAGGAAAAGGTATCCATATTCATGGCCGTTCCCACCATGTATCGAAAACTGGTGGATCAATCCGGCTATTCTCCATCTGATTTCCGGCATCTGCGGCTGCTCACCTCAGGTTCGGCCCCGCTTCTTGAAAAAGATTTCCGTAAAATAACTTCATTTTTCGGAAAGCCGCCGGTGGAGCGGGAAGGCATGTCCGAAACCGGCATGAATTTTTCCAACCCGTTGGATGGGACCCGGAAGCCCGGCTCCATAGGTCTGCCACTCCCCGGTGTAACCGTCCGGGTGGTGGATCCGAAAACTTTCGCGGGCACCGCCCCCGGCGAAACCGGTGAGTTCTGGCTGAAAGGTCCGGCCATCACCGGCGGGTATTGGCGCAAACCCGTAGAGACAGAGAAGGCCTTTGAGAAAGGATGGTTCAGGACCGGGGATCTCGGCCGGGTGGATCAGGACGGATATTACTATTTGACGGACCGTATCAAGAATATCATCATCTCCGGAGGTGAGAACATCTCGCCCAGGGAAATCGAACTGGTGATCAACCGGTTGGCGGGTGTCATTGAATCCGCCGTCATCGGTATAGCGGATCCCGCGTGGGGGGAGAAGGTGGTGGCTGCGGTGGTGGTCCGCCCGGAAGCCGGCGTGACCATCGAATCCATCAGGAACTGGTGTAAAGCACGCCTCCACCCGTGGAAATGCCCCAAACAATTTCTCATGGTGGACGCGCTGCCTAAAAACACCATGGGAAAAGTGCTTAAAAACGAGGTGGAAAAGCTATTTATCACGACCTGAAATCAGTAAAACCGGAGATACAGAACATTAAAAATCGGCAGAATACCTTCATTTGACATTTGTCATTTCAAATTGGGCATTTTCACCGTTTTCTCTTGAAAATGTAAACTTAAAAAGTCCGAATTGATTCCCAATGCTTTTGTTCCGGGGGCCTGGCGGCCCCCTTTTGTCAAAAGTACATAACTATGGAGACATTAACTGCTGGAGGAAACAGCCCCCCCCGCCGCCGCCACCACCACTGCTGCCGCTGCCGCTGCTGACGCTTCCACTGTCGCCACTTTCCGAACTCCAGGAACCACTTATGCCGGAATCGGAAACCAGGCCGTAAACGACAAAATCATCGCCATACCCATCCACACCCACGACGATCAATCGACCATCGGGATGCACTCCCCCCTCAAATGGATACGCCTCCCCATCCACGGTCATGTCGCCCGTCACATAGCCATTGGAGGCAATCGTCATCGACCATGTGCCGGATTCATCTCCGCTGAAGCTGCCGGAGTAGTCGCCGGCCTGGCTGACCGAGGTGACGGCCTGGCCGGTGAATGTGCCGGATTCGTAATAATTTGCCCAGGTACCGGAAACCGAACCATCCGATGAGTCAACATCGGCACTGACATCTGAATCGTTCATAACGGAAGTGCTCGTGTATGTACCGGTGGTGCCGTATTCCGTTGAAAAATAAAGGTAACCACCGTCGCCTGTACTATGACCAGTGGAGTAAGATAAGAAGAGGCTCTCCGAAGAAGATGAGGAGATAACGGCCACCCAGACCCCTGAATCCTCTCCGGTGAATGTCCCGGCATAGGTGCCGTAGTAGTCCGATGGGGCACACCAGGCAGACGGTGCAATACTGATACAGAAGGCCGCGAAAACAAAGAGGACGAGAACCCTTGGAAACAGAACATGCTTGATACGAGTCATTTTCATTCCTTTCAATTAGAGTTTCAATGCAAGTCGATTGCCGGATACCGAGAGACGGTCCGTTCACCTGTTTAAAAAGAGCAACAGGGCTATTGCCTGTATTTATTCAGCATAGCTGAATATAAATTGTTATCATAGTGGTTTGTGGTGTTGCATACTCGTGATATATCGTGAAAAGAGCTATCAAAAGCATGGAGGCTTGTCAATACGCTCAGCACGTTGTTGGAGAGTGACCTCATTAGGATTTGGCATCGGATACTTTAAAATATTGACCGTGCGTTGCTATAAGGTTTGGTTATAATGTCAAATGACAAAATCCAAATGCCAAATGAAGGAATGCTGTCGTTTTATCTTCGTTTTATGATCAAATCGATCCTTAAAAATGGACAGCGTACCGCCATTTGAAATTTGAGCTTTGTCATTTGACATTGCGGGTATGCCGATTGTCCTGTAAATTGTCGCACACCTCTGTGCCCCCCTCAGGGTCAGGAAGGCTCTCCCCTTTCAATATTCTGCCGGCCGATTCCCGTGTAGACCGATTTGCAGATGCCGGAGACGCCGCCCTTGATCCCTTCCGGATTTTTAAACCCTTCCGAGTTCTGTAAACTTTCAAGATAGTGGGCAGCCGTTCCCAACGAATTAAAGGCGATGTCAACATGACGATCCGGCTCGATGGAAAACAGCCATCCCCTGCCATAGGGGTCGGCGGTTATCTCTCCCGGGTTCTCTTTGACCTCAGGGTTGAGACGAATCTTTCCCACAATTGGGGCGTCAATGTAGATGATTTTACCGGTGATGGCGAACACGACGGATTCGCCGGCATCAACTGTGCTGCCGTCACCAACCAGCCACTCCAGGTCCTTGAGGCCAGCGGAAAGCACCAGGGCCGGTTGGCTGATGCCGAAGACGACGGTGTTGTCTTCTCTCCGGGCCCAGAGGCCTTGTTTCAGATCATAGTTCAGTGCTTCCGGTATGTCCACCTGCTGACCCAGGAACTTTTCGATGACGGCCATATTTCTCTCCATTGTTTTCGATGATACAGTTCATCTGCTCAATTGTCCATTTTTCCACGCACCCTAAGCCGGGCGATGTTGCTCAATACCTTTTCCGGGCGTTCATAATCGACTATACGTAAATGCTTACGTTCCTGCCCGTTCCCATCGATGAAGATCACCGTGGGGACGCCTTTGACATCATATTCGGTGAGCAAGGTTTCTTGTCCCTTGACGCCTGTCCGGGTGAGATCGATTTTTATCATCACCACCTCGCCTTGTGACAATTTAACGATGGCCGGGTCGTGGAAGGTGATCTCTTCCAGTTTTCTGCAGGGGGCACACCAATCGGCATGAAAATCCATGACCACTGGCCTGCCCTGGGAGGCGGCATTTTCCAGGAGCTCATCCGAATATGCCTGCCAGCGGACACCGGGACCTTTCAGAACAAGGGCCGATGCGGTCGCCACGGCGAATATCAAACATCCCAGGGCGATTCCCGTCTTAATCCAGGCAAACATTTCAGATGGCCGGGTCCGGTCCACCCAGCCCAGGTGCAGTCCTGCCGCCACGGCGACCACGGCCATGGCAATCCTGCCGCCGCCATGGGGCAGTACCGGGCCCAAGAAATAGGCGGCCATACCCATCAATACCCACCCCATTAACTTACGGATCCACAACATCCATTCTCCGGATTGGGGCAGCCGGTCGAGATGACCGGAGAAGATGGCCAGGAAGAACAGGGGCAGTCCCAGTCCGAGGCTCAATGTGAAAAAAACCGAAAAACCGGTCAGGGGATCGCCGGTCCCGGCCACCCAGGTGAGCAGACCCAGGACAAAGGGGCCGATGCAGGGGGCGGCGATGATGCCAAGGGTCAAGCCCATGAAAACAGATCCGGTGAAACCGGCATGGGATTTGGATGCCATCCGGATCAGCCCAAAGGGCATTCTCAATTCCCAGAGGCCGAACAGGCTGGTGCCGAGGGCCACAAGCACTCCAGCGATGCCGACCAGGACCCATGGATGCTGAAGAAGCGCTCCCATGATCCCGCCGGTAAGCGCCGCCATCACTCCGAGGATGGAATTGGTGATGGCCAGACCACCGATGTAGCAGGCGCCGTGCACGGCGATCCGCGCTCTGGCCTGTCCGGTGCGGCCGCCGAAATAGGTGACCGTGATGGGGATCAGCGGATAGACGCAAGGGGTGAGATTCAATGCCATGCCGCCGAAAAAAGCAGTGATGAGCGTGATGAGGAAACCGGTATTCCGGAAGCCATCGGGTTTTTCCTCTGTTGCAGCAACAACGGGTTCCGCGAAGGCGGTGGCCACCGGATACTTATTGGCGTGCCACGTCGGAAAGCCCAGGGGGTCACGATATACGTTCTTGTATCCGAGCCGGACAGCTACCCGAGCTGCCGAGTCACTGCGGACTCATGCCAGGCCGGCTCAGTAAAAAAAGATGGACCGGTCCTTATCCGGACCCAGGAGTTGTTTAAGTTTTCTGCCGCTGGTCCACCGTGCCGTCCAGGTGGGTTCCATGGGAAAGTTGACGGCACCCCGTATGTGCCCGCTTCGATACTCCCATCCCTGACGGGTATCGACGATGAGGATGTCCCGGGGTGTGGTTTTATAGAGTTGCCATAGCGCTTCGGAACTGATCAGTTGATATCCGCCGTTTCTGGCTTCCAGGGCAACATTTTCTGGTGAGGACTGCCGGGGGAGTCCGGTTTGGTGATGAAACCACAGGATACCGATGGTCATCACCAGCATAATGACGGGAAAAATGGCGGTTCGAAGTATATTTTTCATGAATCAATACACGAGGGCAATGGATCGGGTATATCAATATGGTACCGTAAACACTATTGGAAATCATGATACACGGGTGGAATATAGATGTAAACGTCTGATGTGAAGGTATAAAAAAGAGAGGGGCAGCGAAAACGCATTTGGAATCGCTACCGGGTATAATTTTTTAAGCATAAATTTTGAGATAAGTGAATGAGCCGGCCTGATTGATGGATAATCGCTTGCCACGATGCCGAATTCGCTGGTATACTTGATTCAATCCATAGATATACAATTGAGGGTTCGGGGGTTTTTTATGAAGAAGCAGCGAGCAAGCGGGTTGGGTGATTTTTCTGCACGCGGCTCTATGGGAAAAACTACCCGACCATCTATATAATTATCCGATAGAAGAATCCTCAACGACAATTCCCGTCCTTCTGGCCTGATTTTCTTTATGCTGCGACCGTCCGGGATGCTCCAGCGCTGAGTCGTATCCAGATGTTGGTGTGACTATACTCACCAAAAGGTGGCGGCATGTCAGACGAAAATAATATTGAAAGGGCATTGCTGATCAATGGGGATAAGTATCGACGGCTGTTCAATGAAATGGTCGTTGGCGCCTCATTGCTGGAAATTGCAGCACCGGGCAAGAAAAAGCGCCCCATCGATTTTCGCATTGTGGAGGTTAATTCGGCCTTCGAGGACCTCACCGGTATCCCGCGTGACCGGGCGGTGGGCCGGACCATACGAGAGCTCTGGCCGAAGACGGAGGCCTTATGGTTTGATCAAATCGACCAGGCCATGCGAAGTAACCGGCGCACCCAGGCAGAGGGGTTTCATCTGGAATTGGGTAAATATTTTCTGGTGTCGGCTTTCCGGCTCGACGATCGCACCATCGGGGCGACATTCATAGATATCAGTGCTCATAAAAAAATAGAGGCGGCACTGGATAATACCCGCAGGGCCCTTGAAAACACGGTTCGGGCCCGCACCGCGGGACTGCGCGTGGCTATCCGGAAACTGAGAAGCGAAGTTACCTCACGCCGGTTGGCGCAACAGGCACTTATCAATAAAACACATGAATTGGAGGTTCGGTCGGCCGGCTTGGAGGAGGCCAACATCGCCCTTAAGATTTTACTCAAAGAGAATCAAAATGGACGTCGCAAGCTTGAAGAGAAAGTGATCTGCAACCTCAACGAACTCATTCAGCCCCACCTCGCCAAGCTGGCCGCCGGCCGCCTGAGTCCACGGCAAAAGGTCATATTGGAAACAATCAATCGGGGGCTCGACGACATCACATCACCGATGAGCAGGCGGCTCATCATCGGTAACAGTCATCTGACGCCCATGGAAACACAGGTGGCAAACCTGATCCGAAAGGGCAATTCCACCAAGGAGATCGCCGAACTCCTCGGTGTGGCCGTCAGCACCATTGATTTTCACCGGTTGAACATCCGCCGTAGACTTAAATTAACGAATAAGCAGATAAATCTCAGGTCATATCTCAGGTCCCTTGAATAATACGGGGTTTTTCCCGGTATTGCGCCCGTACTTTTCCCACCTTGCCGGTATTCAACAGCCGGGTTATTCTGGTATTGCGCTTAAATGGCTTCCACTCACAGACCTGCAGCTGCAATGGTATTGTTAATGCCCCCGGCGCTGACAGCGAGGCCGCCAAACGACCGACCTTCTTGTGGTAATGCCAGTTGCATCCGACCCCATTGTCCGAGCCGCTCCATCTGTTAACGCCTGACACTACAATACCCCCGGTTTGGTATAAACCCATATAAGGGGAAACCAAGTGACTTCAAATTCAGAAAAAAAAATGTTGGCCCGCACGGATGACCCGAATTCCAGACGATCCGGATCGATCCGGACACTGGTCGTGGATGACGATCCAACGACACTGATCATTGTCGGCAGCATGCTGAAAGTCCTGGGTTTCCAGGTCGACTCCGCCAAATGCGGCCTATCGGCCAGACACCGATTACATGAGTCCCGGTACGATGTGCTGGTTACCGACCTGCAGATGCCGGGCATGGACGGATACTCACTGGCCAGCTGGCTCAGGCAGGAATCAATGGATACAAAAGTGATTGTCATGACCGGAACCAGCCGGAATGAGGTGGTAAAGTATATGGACACCGGTGTTGTGGACAACTGGATATTCAAACCGTTCGACATGCGCCACCTCGGCGAGGTGTTGGCCGAGTTTATACCGTCGGGCATCCTGTCGTCACTTCGGTGACACCTGACCACCTGCTGCTTCCGTTGCATCCCTTCTTAACCGGCACAATTCAGTGCTTTTTCCGGCGTAACCATTTTTCCGGCCCCAACCGGTTGACTATCAAATCAACATATAGGACAAAAAAGAACCTTGGTTTTCTGATCGGTTTTATAGAAACTACAATCGTAAATGAAATTATCCTTGCCTGAACCAATATGCCACCGATCACCATCGGTGACAAAAAACACCCTAAAAGGAGGATGATTATGTCATGTCCCGTATGCGGATCCACCCATTTTCATGTCAAGGATCCGGAAGACCGGTTCTCAATTTTCTCGTTTGCGCTGACCGGTCCGAACCCTGAATTCGACGATGATGTGGAACCGGACGAAGCACCTGAGGTGACGCCCCAGACGGAGACCTATTGCAATGCCTGCGCCTGGCACGGAAAACTATCCAAGATTTAGTCTGCGGAACCGGAGGGCAGCGACGGTTTATGGAAAATAGAAAATGAGGGTCCCGTCAGCCAAAGGAAATGATGTCGAATCCCTCTGACCGGTAGCTCGCCATGGACGGATGACCATTCATTTCATCCAACAGGACCAGGCCCTGCTCCCGGGCGGATTCCAAGGTCTCCATTTTCTGGGAACAGGCTTTACAGACTCCGCCCACCAGACCGGCGGATTTGACTTTTTCCCACAGGCTGTGCAACGGATGATCAGTACCGGCCAAGTCGGGAATCAGTTTGGTCGCCGATCCCTCGACGATGATGCATCCCTCAAGGTTTTTCGATTTCATGTCCAGCGCATTCAGCAGGACGTGAATAAAACACATGGGATCACCATTAAATGTAAATAAGGCTGTTTTGGGGTTCATTTATCCTCCTTGATACAGCGTACAACGATGATTTTTCATTGACTCAGATCGTTTTTTCCCATTTACTGAAAAAGGACTTTTCGATCATAATAGACATTGTAAATCCGGTCTTTTGGAGAGTAAACGTGGAAAATGAAATGATTCGAGAATACATAGCCGTGTCAATGGAAGAGTATAAGACCATACGGGCGGAAATTAAGCAATCCAACATCAACCAGTTCCAGGCATTGTCATTTGGAGCGGCCGCTGTTGGCATTCTATTGTCTGCTGGTTTCTATTCCTGGGATAAAACGGCATTGATTACAATTCCTATTTTCTCGATATTCATTCCGGCTTTGTGCTTCCTTATAACATATATTTGGCTTGGAGAATTCGCCCGTATGATCAGGGGGGGGAATTTTATTTTATCCATTGAACGGAAAATTGAAGCCATCGTGCCGGTCCCTGAAGAAATTAATGACATCGCATCTGAGTTGGATTCTTCGCTGATTGTGAAGAAGCCCTTAAGTTGGGAACATTTTTTACGAAAACCGATGGGTCCCGAAATTGCTGAATCGGGACACATGCCCTGGATTTACAATATCCGGTTGTGGATATTCCCACTTGTGGCAGCCGGTTCTCTGTTGGTGGCTGTTGGATATCTTTTCCCGCAATTAATAGGAAACCACATGGTTTTGTTGTGTGTAATTATCATTACACTTTCAGTAGTTTCGTGGTTTTGTATGATAATTGTCCTTGGATCTGCTTTTAAAAACATAAAAAAAACGGCAGGCCGTTCAAATTTGCCGCTGGATCATTGATCCCACGGAAGTACAATTGCATATTGAGACCCATGGTCCCGTTTTTCCGGACCCATTAGCAGCTCTCGAAATGGCAGGTAAAATGCCTCAGAAACCTGGGTTGATGCGTGATACGGTAGCCGGGTATTTTATCCCGTCGGACAAACACCTGTTCGATAATCTCGATCATATAATCAAAATGGCTCTGGGTATAAACCCGCCGTGGAAAGGCCAGCCGCACCAGTTCCAATGGTGACGCCTGTTCGATGCCCTTATCATCGACTTTTCCAAACATCACAGAGCCCAACTCCACCCCCCGAATGCCACCTTCGACATATATTGCATTGACAATACCGATACCCGGGTATTGGAGTGGGGGTATCCCGGGTAGAAACTTTTTGGCATTGAGAAATACGGCGTGTCCGCCGGGCGGTTGGACAATGGGGATATGCCTTTCCAATAATCGTTCACTTAAATATTTCACTGTGGCGTGACGGTATACCTGATAATCCAGTTCCAGAGCTTCCACGAGTCCCACGGCGATGGCTTCCAAATCCCGGCCCGCCAGCCCTCCGTATGTGGGGAAGCCTTCTCGCAGTATGAGCTGGTTTTTAAAATCCTCAGCCCACTGATCGTCATTGCAGATGAGAAAACCGCCAATATTGGCCAGGCCATCTTTTTTGCAGCTCATGGTAGCGCCGTCCGCATGGGAAAACATCTCCTGTGCAATCTCCATGAGTGATTTGTCGGCATATCCCGGCTCCCTGCTGCGAATGAAGTATGCATTTTCGGCAAACCGGCAGGCATCGATGATCAGCGGAATATCGTAGCGACTTAAAACCGCTTTGACTTGTCGGATATTCTCCATGGATACCGGTTGACCGCCACCCGTGTTGTTGGTGACGGTAATCATGCCGAAAGGGATCTTCTCCCTGCCATATTTTTGAATGCAGCGTTCAAGCTTTTCGATGTCCATATTCCCCTTGAACGGGGCCTTGTTCTCCGTTTCCAGGCCTTCGTCACAGAGAAGGTTGAGGGCGATGCCCCGTACATATTCTATATTGGCGCGGGTGGTATCGAAATGGCTGTTATTGGGGATCACATCGCCTCTTTTGATGAGGGTATGGGCCAGGATAGCCTCTGCGGCCCTGCCCTGATGGGTGGGCAGAATGTGTTTGATACCGGTGATGGATTTTACGGTTTTTTCGAACCGCTTCCACGACCGGCTGCCGGCATAGCTCTCGTCTCCCATCATCATGGCCGCCCACTGACGGGTGGACATGGCGCCGGTGCCGCTGTCCGTCAACAGATCGATTGAACAGTCTTCGGCATCGAGTAAAAACACATTGTTATGCGCCTTCTCCAATGCTTTTTTCCGGTATTCAAGGGTGGTCAGGTTAATGGGTTCCGTGGCTTTGATGCGAAATGGTTCTATGATCGTTTTCATGTGGTCCTCAGTACGTCTGGTTATGGCGGTGATTCTCTATACCATGAATTCAACTTCCCGGACGGCCACCGGATCATGATAGGCGATTCGGGTCTTGTATTTAGTCAAATCAATGAATGCGGTGGCACAGTATTCATCCAGGGTCCAGGATATAATGAGTCGATCGTCCGGGGATTTGTGGAGTTTGAACTCTCCGTTGAACGCCGGGTAGCTGTTTCTGAACTCCATGAGTTTCAGCAATCGCTGAACCGCCGGTTTCCGGATATTCACCTGTACTTCTTCCAGGGTGAAATTATGACGGTTGATGTTCCGCCCCAATCGTGTCTTTTCCACCAATTCGATGTCGTTTTCGCCGGCCAGTAATCCGACGTAGTATATCTGGGGAATGCCGGGGGCGAAAAACTGTATGGTTCGCGCGGTAAGATAAGAGTCGTCATTGCACTCAAGGGCTGAATAATATGTGCAGTTCACCTGATAAATGTCCAGATTCTGGAATTCAGGACCCGAGTAGATCTTTTTGACATTGGATCCTTTTTCATATAATCCGTCGATGGTTTTTTTGATTTCTTCCTCACTCAACAAATCCTGGACATCAACAATGCCGATACCGTCATGGGTGTCCAGGGTGGTGAGCTGATTTCGGGGGCATTTGCGAAACCAGCTTTTCAGCTTGCTCCCCGTATGGTGGTAGAGTGCATTCAACACCAGCATCGGCAGGGCAAAGTCATATACCCGGTACCCTTTTTTGGCCAGCTTCAGCTGATAGGAATAGTGTTCGTGGACCTCGGGCAATATCTCCGTATCAAAAGCCGAGGCATAATCATTAAACCAATCGAGCAATTCCCACACCTGTGGTTCCAGGAAAAAACAATTGGTGCCAAGCTCTATGGTGGTGTATGCAAAGGCATCGAGACGGATAATCTTCGGCCGGCTGCGGGCAAGACGTATTAAAAATCGCCGCATCACCTCCAGCGTTTTAGGTGAATTGTAATCCAGATCGATTTGTTCATAGTCAAACGTGCACCATATTTTTTCCAGCGACCCATCGGACCTTTCCAGTACCAGGTAAGGTGGTCTGGGCTTTCGGCTGTAAACCATGGCCAGGTCTTCATCACTGATCCATCCTTCCGGACTCAATTTGTTGAAGCTTAAAAACATATCCGCATACTCGCTGTCCGGTCCTTTTTCGATATAATCCTGAAAATAAACGGATTGCCGGGAAATGTGGTTGACCATGAAGTCGATGATCAGGTCAAAATCCTGCCCGATTTTTTCAATATCCTCCCAGGTGCCGAAAGCGGGGTCTACTTCATCGTAGGTCAACGGCGCAAATCCGCGGTCAGCTGAAGAGGGATAAAAGGGTAGGAGATGGACGCCGCCGATGGCTTTCATCAGATATTTACGAAGCACGTAGTGAAGTTCAGGCAGATTGGCGCCCAGACTGTCCGGATAAGTAATGAGCTGTATCTTATTTTGAATTGCCATGATGATCATTTCCTCTCACTTTATTGAAAAATCGATATTTCCGTATACCTTCGATGATACCGGCGGCATACCGGGATCCGGCAAAATAGACTTTTCTCACTTTCCTGAGACCTTCGAGCTCCGGGCTGTAATTACCCACGACAACACCGGCGGGTTCCCCTCTCAACATCTCCTCATCGTTGCCCGAGTCTCCGCAAATCAGGAAATTTTTCAACGGGATTTCCCATTTATAACTGAGGTATCGAATGGCCTTTCCCTTTGATGCGCGATACGGGAGGATGTCCAGGTATTTTTCATGGGAATAAATCAAATTATACTGGCATCTCTTTTGGGAAAGCAACCGGTGAAGCATGGGCAGCCGGTCCTTGCCGGGCGTCATGTTATAACTTGCTTTGTATTTCCGCTGCCCTTCCGCCGCCTGATATTGCAGGAAATCGACGGATTCGAGGATGGCGGTGATTTTTTTCCGGTCCCACCGGTGGCCGATATGGGTCTCCCAACCTCTGCCGTGGGCCAGGTTTGGTCCATAATGTATCTCACTGCCCACCGAAGATATGATGACATCCGGTGAAGGAATGTTGTTGGCCTTGAGCACCGCTACCGCGGATTCCAGGGTGCGGCCGGTGGCGATACCGAAGCCGAAGCGGTCCTTATGTTCGGCCAACAGTTTAACGAGGGCATCGACATCTTTTTGAGGACCGCCAAGCAGTGTGTTGTCGATGTCGGTAATCAACATATAGTTGAGCTGGGTCAGTCGCCGGCCAATGTTATCTTTGGGAACCGCCACTTCCAAATGCGTATTTCCTGATTGTTTCTGAATATGAAAGGCTTTCTTGATGTATGTCTTTGCGTGACTTTCCCATGTGTAATATTTCCGTGTGTTTAGAATCCCCTGTTTGGAATAGGCATCCCATGTTTCTTCGTGGACAAGTATATCCTTGATGGCTCTGGCCATGGCCTTCAGATCGTTTACGTCCACCAATTTTCCGCTCTTACAATTATTGATGATATCCTTGGGGCCGCCGTCATTGGTGGCCACCACCGGAAGTCCGGTGGCGGAGGCTTCCAGCAGTGTCAGGCCAAACGGTTCCGTCAGCGCCGGATTGACGAAAACACCTTTTTTATCGGCTGCAATGCGATAGAGCTCCGGCACTTCATGTTCAAAATCGTGTTTCTTGGGGATGGCCATCTTGCCGTACAAATCATACTTGTCCAACAACAGTAACATCCGGGTCAGCACGTCACGCTCGTTTTCTTCTTTCCGGGAAATATCCTTTCGGATACCGGCGAAAACGGCCAGGTTGGCCAGGGCCTGTAAGTCCGGGTCTTCGCCATAGGCCTTGATCAGACCGTCAATGTTCTTCCGCTTATCCGGCCGGCACAGCGCAAGGATCAGCGGTTTCTCCGGATACATGAAAAACCGGTTCAATTCCTTGATCACGGAAGCCTGTGCATACATGGACTCTTCCGTGCGTTCGGTTTCCGGCAGCATGTCATGGTAAAACGGATAAAACTTTTCGATATCGATGCCCGGGGGCGCCACATGATATTGGGGCAGACGATGATTACGGTACAGGCCGTATTGCTCCTTGACCTCCTGGGAGGTGCTGGCGAAAATCAGATCCGCATATTTCAGGATATCCTCTTCGGTTTCAATGCGCTGGTTGATGCGATATTTTTTTTCAATTTCCTCCGGTTTCAGGCCTTCGTTTAGCAATTTTTCCTGTTTGGCCCGACCCAGCGAATGGCCGGTATAGATAAAGGGCATACCGAAAACACGAGAAATTTCCTTGGCCACATAACCGGCATCCGGATAGTGACCGTGAACCATATCCGGCAGCGCATTCTCCCGTTTTATAAATTTAATGGTTTTATCCACAAACTCATCCAGATGGGGCCATAACTTTTCTTTGCGGATGTATTTCCGGCCACCGCACTGAATGCGGACAATGCGGAATTTGTCGTTGACGGGTTCAATGGCTCGGGCGTAGTCCTCTGAAATGGACTTATCAGAAATGATCCGGGTAAACAGATCAACGCGGCCGATGGCCTCCATTTCGCTGAGCGCCTGTCCTAATTCGATCACATATTTTATCTGACCACCGGTATCCGCATCTCTTCCCAGCTCAAGATTTTCAGCTCGAACCAAACCATGGAGACTGAACATATGTATATACAGACCATTTTGAGTCATATGATTTTTATCATCTCCTTGATGGCCGCGTAGACGGCGTCAGTTGGCGGCAATGCCCCTTCAACGCCACAGATCCGCGCTGCAAAACCATTGGCCAGGGATAAAGTTTTTACCGGATCCCAGCGCTGGATGATCCCTGCAGCCGCCACCGCGGCAAAGGCATCACCGGCGCCGACGGTATCTTTCAACTGGCCGGCGGCAACCGGCTGTCCCGGGATATGGGCTTTTGCACTGAACCAATCGCCACCGGATTCACCCCGTGTGAGAATAACGGCATCAATGGAAAATTGCTGGATTAACCAGGCAACGATGGTCTTTATATCAGATGATTGCCCGGCCATTGCCCCTATCTCCACCACCTCATCATCGTTTAACTTAATATAATCGCTGGCGGTGAGAGACGACATTACCTGTTCACGGGAATAACACCCGGGCCTGAAATTTACATCGTAAAAAGTCTTCGTTGCAGAGGATTTCTCCCGCAATACCTTGCGCAGGTTGTTTTGCCCTTCCGGTGTTCGCTGGATCAGGGAACCGAAATAGAGCAGTCGGGGTCGAAGATCCAGGGCTCTCTTTACCCGATCACTGGGTTCGATGCAATCATAGGCGACATTTGATACAATATCGAATGTGGGGACACCAGCTGCGTCAAGGGAGATTTTCACGGTACCGGTGGGCCTGTCCGAATCGATTTGAATTTCATGGGGGTCGAATCCATGTGCGGTCAGACGGTCCAGGATCTCATGCCCGGCAGTATCGTTCCCCACCCTCGAGATAAACCTTACGGGGAATCCCATTTTTTTCAGGTGAAAGGCAAAATTATACGCTGCACCGCCCAACCGGCGATAGTCCGGAAATACATCGAACAGCACTTCGCCTATGACCAGGATCATATGGGTACCTTATTGCTTCTGACGATCGTTGCGGGTTTATGAGCGTCAATACATTGGTGGATGTGATAAAAATGACGTCGGGTGAAACGGCTTTTCCGATCTCTAACAAGACGGGGTTATGAAGACCAGCCGACCGGGCAATCATTGTAAGTGGTTGCAGAATATGAAGAAATGACCGCAATGTCAAATATCAAAGTTTAAAGGATAAATGAAGGTATACCGCTTGCCTTGAGGGGGAGTCTTCAACAGAATGCGATCCGCTGTCAATCGGAAAAAACACACCGGCATCCGATCCGTTTTTATGTCAGCTATATTCGTTTTTTTCTTTTCCGGGAGGCACCAAACGATTTTTGATGCCGGGGTTTATCTGAACTCCTTTTGGGCTTTTGCTGATGGGAGATCGGGGAAACCATTGGTTTGCCATCTATCCCGCGCAATGCAAAGGCGTCCACGACCAGGGCGGCATAACGGTTTTCAACCTCCACCATGGTCGAATTGCGTTTTATCTCTATTTTTCCAATTTTGATTCGCGGCGGACCGGGAATTTCATTGATTTCACCAATCAGGCGACGGGTATGGAGACCGTTTTTCTTCCCCATGTTGAACGTAAGGAGGGTGAAATGATTGTTGGCGGTAGCCAAGGGAGATTTGCTTTTTTTGGATTTCGGTCTTTTTACCGGTTCAGGCGCATTTAAATCCGGCGAATGAAGGTATTCTTTCATCGAACGGTCAAAAACCATGGATACGAACCGTTCGATTACTTCCAGCCGGTCGTATGATGCCAGTCGATCCATGAACATCGGCAACAATGCATTTTTATGATCTTCGGTTATGTTGATATTCGCCAGATCAGCAACGAATGCGTCTACTTTTGTCTCCAGAATTTCTGCGCCGTCGGGAATCCGGCCTTGTACGAATCTCGTATTCATTTGTTTCTGGATGGCATTGATCCGGTATTTTTCACGCATGTGGATAAGTGACAGTGAAATACCGGATTTGCCGGCCCGCCCCGTTCGCCCACTGCGGTGGGTGTAGTTGGCCGGATCTTCCGGCAAATTATAGTGAATGACATGGGTGAGATCATTCACATCAAGACCGCGGGCGGCAACATCCGTGGCGATCAGCAGTTGCAGCCGTTTACCACGGAATTTATGCATCACGGCGTCGCGTTGATGCTGGGACAGTTCACCATGCAGGGCGTCCGTATTATATCCGTCTTCGATCAGACCGGCGGCTATTTCCCTGGTCTGCTGCCGCGTTTGGCAAAACACGATGGCGTAGATACCGGGGTTGGTGTCCACCAGGCGTTTGAGCGCCGGATACCTGTCACGGGCACGGACCACATAATAAACATGGTTTACATTTTCAGCGCCCGCATTTCGCCGGCCGATGGTGACCTTTTCGGGATCCGTCATGTATTTATCGGCGATGGCGGAAACCGATCTTGGCATGGTCGCGGAAAACAGCAAGGTTCGTTTGGTGGTCGGTGTTTCATCCAGAATGGCGTTCAGTTCCTCCCTAAAGCCCATCTGCAGAATTTCATCGGCTTCATCCAGAACCACGGATGTAATTTCGGATATATCCACCTTTCGCCGCCTCATCAGGTCGAGCATACGGCCCGGCGTGGCCACGATTATCTGTGCTCCCCGGCGAATCGCCTTGATTTGCCGGTCAATGGGTGCCCCGCCGTATACCGCGACAATCTTCACACCCCGATGGTGCTTCCCATAGGCCATCAGGTCTTTCGCCACCTGAACACAGAGTTCCCGGGTGGGACATAATATCAACGCCTGGGTTGCCTTTCGGGATGTATCCGTTTGCTGGATCAGGGGAATGCCAAAAGCGGCGGTTTTGCCGGTGCCGGTCTGGGCAAGCCCCACCATGTCCGACTGTTGATCCAGCATCAAGGGAATAACCCTGGCCTGTACCGGTGTGGGATCAACAAATCCCAGGGTATCAATGGCCTGGATAATATCCTCATGAACGCCCATATTGATAAATGATTGCATGAATTCCTTTTTCGAACGGCACGAACCCGTGGCCGCCATTGTCTGATGTTGTGGCTGAACGTCCCTTATTTCGCCGGGGATTGAATAGCCCAATTCAGCACTGTCATCCATCCCGCCGGCAATAAAAAAGCCGCACTCCCCTAAAGAGAATTGTGCGGCCAGCTTTGCTGTAGGTATTCTCTTACCGTTGCTTCGTAACGAAATACCGGACCCTAAGTCATCGGTATTTAAATAGCAATGCCTATTTCCGGCTTTCCATCCGGCCGGCAACGGTCAATGAGTGGTCCGGCAGAATTCTTAGCTACCCTTAGTATCGCAATTGAACCAGGTGACGGCAGGTCAACCGAATTGGTCGTATACCAGTTTGCGTACCTCGTTTTTCCGGTGGCAGGCGACTTTGTGGGCCGATTCGACTTCCTCAAGAACGGGTTCTTCACTCTTGCACTGATCGATCACAAAGGGGCAACGGGTATGAAAACGGCATCCCGATGGCGGATTCAACGGACTGGGCACATCCCCGCTGAGCACGATGCGTTTAAGTTTATGCTGGACATCCGGTATGGGAATTCCTGATAGTAACGCATGGGTGTACGGATGAAGCGGTTTATTGAACAGGTCGTCGGTATCGGCTATCTCCACGAGTTTTCCAAGATACATGACAGCCAGGCGATGACTGATATATTTGACCACCAGCAGATGATGGGTGACAAACAAGTAGGTTAACTGCAAGCGCTGTTGCAGCTCATGGAGCAAATTCAATATTTGTGCCTGTACGGACACATCGAGTGCCGACGTGGGTTCATCAAGGATGATGAATTCAGGATTGGTGGCGATGGCCCTGGCCACGGCAATGCGCTGGCGCTGACCGCCTGAAAACTCGTGGGGATACCGCATGGGATGGTCCTTGGTCAGGCCCACCAGTTCGAGCAGTTCAACGACCCGGTTTTCCAATGCCCGGCTGCTTAACCCCCCCTGTTCCCTGAGCGGTTCGGCTATGATCTGTTTCACCAGCATACGGGGATCCATGGAGGTGGTGGGGTCCTGGAATACCATCTGGAGTTTACTGCGGATACCTTGTTTTTTCATTTGACGGGGAGACATGGTGGCGATATCCACACCGTCCTTTTTTTCTTTGTGATAAAAGAGAATGTTTCCGCTGGTGGGATCATCCAGACGGATAATGGCTTTTCCGGTGGTGGTTTTGCCGCAGCCCGATTCTCCCACCAGGCCGAGGCACTCACCCCTTCTGATGGAAAGGTCGATCCCATCCAATGCCTGCACGGATGCCACTTGTTTGCGAAATACACCGCCATAAATGGGATAGTGCCGTTTTAAGTTTTTGAGTTCTAATACATTTTCCATTATGATCGCCTTGTTATTCTATCCAACCAATACTGCTCTGGTGTGTCCCACAATCTTCATGCCGGCAACACAGACAAATTTACCGATTATTCCAGGTGATGGAACTGGATTTTCATTTCACGTATAAATGGCATGCCACCATATGATTTTCTTCTATCTCAATTTCCTCGGGAAAGGTCTGTTTACAGATTTCCATTGCATGGCTGCAGCGCGGATGGAACCGGCAACCGGACGGTGGGCTCACCAGATTCGGTACGGCACCATCAATACTCCGGAGTCGGCCTTCCTGAGAAAATTTGGGGACGGATTCCAACAACGCTTTCGTATACGGGTGCTGGGGATTTTGAAACAGCTTTTCAACATCCGCCACTTCACAGAGGTTACCGGCATACATGACACCGACGCGGTCGCAGGTTTCCGCCACAATGCCCAGATCATGGGTAATCAAGAGTATCGATGCGATTTCCGTTTTTTTCAAATCTTTGAGCAGTTCCAGAATCTGGGCCTGTATGGTGACGTCCAGGTTGGAGGTGGCCTCATCGGCGATGAGCAACATGGGATGACAGGCCAGCGCAATAGCGATGACGATGCGCTGCTTCATGCCACCGGACAGGTTATGCGGGTAGCGGTGTACCGTTTCCGATGGATTGGAAATGCTCAATTTCCGGATAATGTCAATCGATCGCTGAAGTGCTTCACGTTTAAGCCGGCGCTGCCACAGGCTTAAGATCGGGATCTTACTGCATATTATCAGGATGAAGGACTTCGGGTTATCCGCTGCAATGGTGTATAGTGTTTGTTGAAGCTTTTTCAAGGGGAGAAAGACCCTGCAGTCATCGGCACTGAGATCCTCGAGTATTTTTTTACTCATCTCTTTTTTGCGATGAAACAAGAAACTCTCGGATATCTGGTCACCGATGGACATGATGGGATTAAGGGCGGCGTTGGGTTCCTGGAAGATCATGGAAATATGGTTCCCGCGCAGATCTTCCATGTAGGCTTCGGATTGCTGAAGCAGGTCAACGGCTTCCTGTTGCTGGTCTCCATTGAAAAAGAGCACCACTTTGCCGCCTTCTATCTGCCCCGGCTCCTGGACAATACGCATCATGGAACGGACCATAACGCTTTTGCCGCATCCGGATTCGCCCACCAGCCCGAAAGTGGCGCCGTGATCGACCACAAGCCCGACCTTGTTCAGGGCTTTCACCACACCCTCGTAAGTGTAAAAATTGGTTACGACGTCTTCTGCTTGGATTAGTTTTGGCATTTGAAATTAACTTGATATAGTGAGGTAAAAATTATTTTCTCCTGATTTTCGGATCGAATGCATCACGCAAAGCATCTCCGATCAGGTTCCATGCGAGTACGAACAACACGATGCAGCCGCCGGGAATGATAATGGTGTACCAGTACCTGAGCGGATCTTCAGCCGGCCCGACGATATAATTTCTAGCCAGGGAGATCATCTGGCCCCAGTCCGCATACCCCCGGGGTGCGCCCAGTCCCAGAAAAGCCATAAACGCCGCGACGATAACCATGGAGCCGATATCCATGAACGCCATGACCATTACGGGATAAATGGCATTGGGTATGATGTGTTTGATCATGATTTTAATATTCGACACACCCATGACACGCGCGGCCTGAACATAATCCATTTCCCGCAGGGTCAGAATGCCCGAGCGCATGACGCGGACATAGTTGCGCCACAACACGAGGGAAAGGGCGATCATCACCTTGTCCAGCCCCCTCCCGAAGGCGACAACAATGGCCATGGCCAGCACCACGGTGGGGATGGCAAAGATGATATCCACAATCCGCATGATGATTTCATCGACGATGCCCCCCACATAACCGGAAATCACCCCGACACTGACACCGATCACAGTGGCGAAAAAGACCACGAAAATGCCGATTTTAAAGGCGGTGCGCGTTCCCCAGACCGCCCCGTAAAAGATGTCATACTGGCCCGAGGTGGTGCCGAAAATATGCTCCTTCGTGGGCGGTTTCGGGGTGGGTGAGAACCCCTTGTGCGGCATGATGTAGGGATCATGGGCATATTTGGGTGGTGCGATATACGGCGCAAACACTGCCACACCCGTGAAGAAAATCAGCAGGGTAAAACCGATGATGGCGGACGGGTTGCGGAAAATACGGTACAGCGTGTACTTGAATTCTTTTAATCTCGGATGGGTTTTCTTTTCCATAATGTCTTCAGACTTAACTTAATCGGATCCGTGGATCAATGTATGCGTAGAGAATATCTACGGCAAGGTTTGCAGTGACGATAATGATGCCCATAAACATGCACATGGCCATAATAACGGGAATATCCAATTGGATGGCGGCGTTGGCCAGCCACCAGCCCAAACCCTGGCGCGTAAAAATGACTTCGACTTCGATACTCCCTGACATGGAAAATGCCGCCAGCCATCCCGCGACGGTGACCACGGGAATCAATGCGTTCTTGCGAGCATGCTTGAAATTGATCGTCTTTTTATCCGCCCCTTTGGCCCTGGCGGTCATAATGTAGTCCTTGGAGGTTTCCTCGATCATGCTCGACCGCATGACCCGAAGGAGCAGGGCGATGATGACCATGACCTGGGTAACCACCGGCAGAAACAGATGCTTTGCCGCATCCCAGGCGATATCGAACCTGCCGTTGAGGATCCCGTCGATGGTCAGCAGGTGGGTGTACTGGGTATACTTGTCCGGATTGTCATGGATATAAACACTGTACGCGTCACTGATGATGCCCGGTGAGAACACTTCGAAATAGCCGTAGAAAATCATCAGCAGGATAAGTGCGAACAAAAACGTGGGCAAAGACCAGAAAATGATGGCGAAGATGCGGGTGATATGATCGATATAGGTGTCATGGTATATACCGGATATGGTGCCCAGCCATATGCCGACAATGATCATAATCGGCACCGAGTACAAATTCAATTCCAGGGTAACCGGCAAAAAAGACTTAAACGCATCCCACACCGGTCGTGCCGCGACCACAGAGTAGCCCAGGTTGAAGTGGGTCAACTCCTTAACCCATCGAAAGTACTGGATATAAAACGGATCATTTAAGCCCAGAGACTCCACCAATTGGGGGAGATTCTGCGCCTGCTGGGGACTCCTGACGTATACCGCTGCCCGCCGTTCGGGGCTGAAGGTCATCAATATGCTGAAAATCAGCACGGATACCCCGAATACGACGACAAACATGAACAGAAATCTTCGGGTGATAAAGGCTAACACGTTAGTAACATCCCAGTCGTTTGACAATTGAGCGCCGGGCGAACCCGGCGCTCAACTATAACGGTTAATGTAAATACAGTGTCGTTATTTAGAAAAATTAACAAAATGACTATGCGTCGTCATCATTGCATTGGGTACATAACCCTGGACATTCTCCTGGAAAGCATGGATGCCGATGGGCTGGGCCACCGGGACACCCAGTGCCAGTTCGTACCAGAGATCCTGCAACCGGTGATAAATCTTGCGGCGATCGTCCGGATTGGCTTTCTGGATACCTTCCACGGCCAGTTTGTCGACTTCGGCATTGGAAACACCCATATATCTCCCGTAAACCCCCTTGGAGTGCATGAAGGTGTACATGAAATTATGGGGATCCGCGTAATCGGCGAACCATCCGATGATGAAGATCGGGTACACGTATTGACGCAGGACGACCCAGTAGTCTTTCCATTCCACATTGCGCACGTCGATCTGGAACTTGGGATTGACGGACATGATGTTTTCGGCCAGCATATAGGCAGCCGCCTGACGCTGGTCATTACCGGTGTTGTGGGTAATGATCATCTTAAATCCTTTTTCCCATACTTGACCGCCAAACGCTTTTTTCATATATTCGGCTGATTTTTTCAGATCGTACTCATATACTTTAGCGTCTTTGTGGTAGGGCAGTCCTTCGATGTTGGGGCTGGACGGCATGATGGCCAGGTCATTGAACACGTCTTTTTTGTAGGTGTTGCGGTCAAAGGCGTGCAGGAAGGCTTTTCTTACATTGATGTCGGCGAAAAAGTCCGGCGGAATACCTTCTCCGTCCAATTTTCCGCTGCCGATATTCGGATTGCCGCTGGTTTCCAGCTTCTGGCAGAAAAGGGCGGCCGTAATGGAAAGGGTCGGCACTTCATAGATTTTTACACCCTTCATGGCCTGCACTTCGGGCACATATTGCTGGTCCACGTGAACGCGATCCGCATCTTTGTTTTTGAGCATCAGTTTGCGGGTGCTCCATTCCGGAACATATTTCACGATGGCGGTCTGGATTTTAGCTTTGCCGCCCCAATACCCATCGAATCTTTCAAAAATGAATTGTTTGGATGTTTCCCACAATTTCTTTTTATAAGGACCGGTGCCGTTTTCCACTCCCTGCAGCGGCTCCTTGCCCGGTTCCGGGTTGTTGAACTTTGCGGCATTGGCCATGTCGCCGTCCCAGCAGCCGTTCGCTGTGGCCCATTTTTTACTGACAACGGAAGACAGGGGGTTTACCAGAATACCCATCAACGGGGGATACGGGTTCGGCAGATGAAAAATAACCTTGTCGCCCTTGGCCTCGACACTTTTGTCGATCTTTTCGAAAATACCAGGGATGATGCCGTCATCTCCGCGGGTTCCGCCTTCGCCGGTCAAGGCTTCGAGCAGCATCCAGGAGGGACCGCCGTCCTGATCGACGACCATGGATCTTTTGATCGAATAGACCACGTCTTCGGGGGTCATTTCCTCGCCATTATGGAATTTTACACCCTTGCGAATCGTGAAGGTGTAGGTTTTTCCATCGGCACTGATGCCGCCGTTTTTCATCGTGGGGACTTCAGTGGCCAGCAGGGGAACGAATTGTTCGGTTTCACCGCCTTTGAAAAAAATCAGTGTTTCATACAAGCTCCACAAGCGGTCGTAGCCTTCATTGTCATAGCATACGGCCGGATCCAGGGTGCCGACGGTGCCGTAATTGGCAACAACAAACGTATCGTCCGGTGTCGCCATTGCCGAGCCAGCTCCCAGAATCATGGCAATACTGAGAAATAGAACCAAAATGCACTTTTTCATGACCTCCTCCTTTTTACTGATGGTTACCAATTGCATGCAAATGCGTCGTTCGCAGCCTGTAAAACCGGCCATATAAAAAAAACATACAACCAACACCACGTTCCATAATCAACTGAAATAATACTAAAAAACGTAATTATCCCAGTCGATTCAGGGCATGGGCGGTGTTACATTTCAGATACGAAATAGATGTGGAACAGAATTATCCAAACGTGGATCCATATAAATTCTAAACTAATGATATTGTCAATATTTAATTTGGTTTTTTATGTTTTCCGGAAAAAATAACATGATTTTTAATTGATAGTTCATAATTCGATATTTTTGATGGCCTTCACTTGTCTACGGTTATTCCAATTCACAAATTGCTGAAATCTCGACCATTACATCCTTGGGCAACCGTGCGACCTCCACACATTCCCGGGCGGGGGCGGTGTCGCCGAAATATTCAGCATAGGTCTGATTGAACAGGGCGAAAGCGTTCATGTCCGATAAAAAGCAGGTACATTTGACGATGCCGGACAGCGACGCGTCTGCGGCACGGACGATGGCGTGCAGATTGTCCAGGACCTGCCTGGTCTGAGATTCGATGTCGTTGCCGATTATGTCTCCACTCCCGGAATCCAAAGGGAGTTGACCGGAAACGAATAAAAGATTGCCGGTCTTGACTGCCTGAGAGTATGGCCCGATGGCAGCGGGAGCGTCATCAGTTGAAATAATTATAGCCATTTCTTTCTATCCTTTTCCCATTTATAAATTCAAGTTTTTAAATCGGATATGGCCCTGTTTTGTATTCAGGGGGAACATGGGCCTCAGGGAGTGCCATAACGAGTCAATACAACTCCGGACGATACCGGTATGGTCGTCGGACGCAGCTCCCGGTAATCGGATCAGTACCGGGTGACGGTGCCGCAATTAACATTGGTATCAGGATTTCGCGCAAAAGGGAGATAACTGGAACCATTCAACACATCAAGCGTTTATCCTGCACCATATTCTCGATACCGCCCGGGTGTCAACGTACATTTTATCATAATGCGGCCAAACTTTCACCCCTATGATGAATGTCGTCCGGCACGCCATCATAAATCCGGCTCGCTTTATTCAAGAAGCACCGTGGTGAGCAAATGCGCTTAAGGTTAAGAGATAGTTGAATTATGTGTTATTTAAAATGTTTATTGCGGTTGACACCCGTCGGTGGATGTGGTCCACTTTCCGGATCGATATGTTGACCTTTTACCGTCCGCCTGTGATTAAAACGGTAGACCGGTTTCTTTTCCGCACTTTAAGAATAAGAACATGAGCACCCATACACCCCAAAAAAACGCGTCCACTGCATCCGACACCATTGAAACGCTTAAATCCCGAATCCACCGGCTTTCTGCTGAAATCGAGCGGTTGAAGTTTACCCAGGAGAATTATCGATATATTCTTGATAATGCCCAGGAGGGTTTCATCCGGATGGATGAAAAGCTGTTTATCACCGAGGCCAATGGCACGTTTACCCGAATCCTCGGTTACCCGGAAACGGAAGTGCTCTCGACCCGGCCGTCCCGATTATACGACCGAAAATCAGTCGATTTTTACTCGGCCAGCAAATATCACCTGAGCTTCGAAGCCGTATTTAAAACAAAAGCGGGCGGACGGCTGCCCATCCTATTCAATCGGAGCACACTCAGGGACGCTTCAGGAAACATTACCGGCTACATCGCCTTTTTAATCGATCTTTCAGAGCTCAAATACGCCCGGGAGCAGCTTAAAAAAAGCAGGGAAAAATACCGTGACCTGTCCTTGCGGGACAATCTGACCGGATTGTTCAATACCCGTTACCTGTACAAGCAATTGGGCAGGCTCACCCGTTCTCACGGGGAATCCCGGACACCGTTTTCCATCATCTTCATGGACATGGATTACTTCAAACGAACCGTGGACCAATACGGACATTTAAACGGCAGCCTGGCACTGCAGGAAGTGGCGGGTACCATTCGTAAGTTGCTGACCGGCGACGCATTCGGGGTGGCTTATGGTGGAGATGAATTCGTTGTCGTGCTGCCCGGTTACGATAAATCCAAAGCCCGGAAAAAAGCTGTTGAAATTCAAGAACAGATAAAAAACACCACCTATCTGACCCAACAGGGCCTCCAGGTGATGCTATGCGCCAGTTTCGGTGTCGCCACTTTCCCTGACGACGCCACAGACCGGTCGGCATTGCTGGGGCTGGCGGACAAGGCCATGTTCCGGATTAAAGAGAGTGGAAAAGATGGGGTGGGAACGACACCTGACAGAGGGGCGGAAACGCGCTGACACGATGACCCTTAGGGTTCGCGCAACAATAAATTGACTGATTTTCGTGGGTCAGGCGCCCAGTCAGCAAGGCGCGAAAATGAAGGAATAGTTTACCTGTTTCGTATTTTCACAACGCCGCTGAAGGGGATGATTGGCCCTCGAAAATGTTAAGCTATTTTTTCGAGAGCCCTTATGGGCGTTTACGCTCTTGATTTCTGAACCTTAACGGTAACTTATCACAAGGCCGATTGCAGATGAAAATACACATCAAGTTTTTTCTGGTACTCATGGGGTTCAGCCTTGCACCGCTTCTGGTGGTCACCGTGTTCAACAATTCCAGAATCGTTGCTGTTGGGCGTATGGTGTCGGCGGATATTCAAGAAAATTTAACCCGCACCGGCGCCGAATCCTTGCTGCTCACCGCCCGAAATTATGCCAAGATCATTCTCCGGACCAAGAATGCACTGGAGACCTCACTCATTGCACTGGGCAGTGAGGCTGAGCGACTGCTTCAACTGCCCCCGCCGGATTTATCCAGGGTGTATTACGCCGACGAATTCGACACCCCGGGTACGGCTCCGGAAGATTTCAAATCCAACCCGCTCTATCTCCAATTGTCCGAAAACCAGGGGATGGCGCCTGCCAGGGTCAGCTTTGATCACCCTGTCTTTTTGTTGGCGCCGGGGGCGGAAAAAGAAAAAGTGATATCCGATATCGCGCGCCTGACGCAGCTCAATCAACCATTGAATGAACTCATGAAAATGATGGGAGACGTGATTCAGTGGTCGTATATCAGCCTGGAGAATGGTGTCCATATGTCATACCCGGGTCACGGCGGTTATCCACGGAATTATGACGGCCGTAACCGCCCATGGTACCGGAGTGCCCTGGATCATCCGACCTGGACACTTCCCATTGTGGATGCCACGACGCGGTTGGTGACATTCACCGCTTCTCAAAAACTACGCGCTTCGGATGGCTCGTTTTTGGGGGTCGCCGGTATCGACATCCTGATTACGAATGTTCTCCAGGAGAGTGAAATCGCAGCGCTGTGGTCTTCTAAAATGCGTTCATTTCTCATTGAACAACACCTGAATCCAGACACTGATATGCCGGCATTGAAAATTCTGGCTCAAAAAGGCTACCAGAAAAAGGTGACCGGCTGGGAGGCCGACATTGAAATGGATTGGCTGATGTCGCCGGATGTAGAGCGTTTCAAAAAGATGGCGGGTAATCTGCACGCCGGCATTTCCGGTTTCGATCATATGCCATACGACGATATCGATGCCATCTGGGCATATGCCGCTGTTGACGATCGTCTCTCTTTTGTGGTGGTGGTACCCACATCCGTTTTTATGCAATTGCCGGATCAAGCCGGGCGGCGGATCGTCAACCTGACCCGGGATCAATTGTGGATTATCAGCCTCACCGCCCTGGGGGCCATGTGCATTTTGGCCGCCGCCGCATATTTTGGCGCCAAGGCGATTACCAGATCCTTGCTGGAAATATCTTCCGCCGCCGACAGTGTGGCCAAGGGCGATTTCAATGTCCGCATCAATATGAAAACCGGTGATGAACGAGACAAGGTTATCGCCGCTTTCAACGATATGGTGCCCCGGCTCCAGGATCATCTGCGAATTCAAAACAGCATGCAATTGGCGCATGAAGTTCAGCAAAACCTGTTGCCCCGGACAACGCCAAATGTCAAAGGGTTGGACATTGCGGGGAAAAGTATTTATTGCGACGAAACCGGCGGAGATTACTATGATTTTCTCGTGAATGGCGGGGCTGGAGGCCGAACGATTCAGATCGTTGTCGGCGATGTATCGGATCACGGCATCCCTTCGGCGCTGCTGATGGCGACGGCGCGATCCCTGCTGCGCCAAAGATCGGCCATGGGGGGGGATATTGCCCGAATCGTTACCGACGTGAACCGTGAATTTGCCGTTGACGTTAAGGAGTCGTGTCAATTCATGACCTTATACTATATGTCCATCGATATGAAAAACCGGTGTGTCAAGTGGGTGCGCGCCGGACACGATCCGGCTGTTTTATATGATCCCGCCACTGATGCCATTGAGACCCTGGACGGCCGCGGCATGGCGCTGGGGGTGGATAAAGACTGGATTTATGATCAAAATGAGCGGTCAGGCCTCACGCCGGGCCAGATTATTGTCACCGGCACAGACGGGCTTTGGGAAGCTCTTAACAACACCGGAGAAATGTTCAGCAAAACAAAGATGTACCACCTGATCCGTGAACATGCCGGCCAAGGTGCGCGGCATATCATGGACAGCATCCTGGACGAGCTGGATCGATTTAAGGACGGTGAACGCCCCGAGGATGATGTGACACTGGTGGTGGTCAAGGTGTCGGAATAGACGAGCTGTCGCACGTGGGACGGATATTTGTCAGGCTTCTCTCAGGCGGATCCATCCGCGGCATCGACAATCATCTCGTTGACTTTTTCCACCAATAGGGAATTTGAAAACGGTTTTGTGATATATGCATCGGCGCCCAAAACCAGGCCTTTGGCGATATCCTCTTCGCTGCCCTTGGCGGTCAGAAAAATAATTTTCGTGTCCCGCCATTCCGGATTCAATCGGACGATTTCACATATTTCATAACCGTCAATACCCGGCAGCATGATATCCAGCAAGATAAGATCAGGTCTGAATTTAGCCACAGACTCCAGTGCCCCCTCACCATCGAAAGCAAAAACCACTTCATATCCATTTTGTTCCATCAGGAATTGCAGTGCTTCAACGATGTAAGGCTCATCATCCACGACGAGAACGGTTTTGGGCATTTGATATCCTAATTCCGCATCCGGATTAGCCCTGTCATTTTGCCCGCCGCATGAAGGTATCCAACGCTTCAATCACCACATTGGTCGGCGTCGTATTGTTTTCATTGGCGTAATTTTGAACACGGTCGGCAAGCTCGCAGGGAATTTTAAAATTGAAGTCGATACACTCTTTCTGAGTATTTATGCTATTGGGGGTCGCCATGGTACTCCTGCTGATGTAAGACTATTAAATTGATTTCAGGTATATGATCGGGATTGGATTTATAGGTGTCGGGACTTTAATAGTATGTTTTTTATGTTTGTGCAAGGATTTGACGTTTGCAATTCAGTGGCGGGTGTATTCGGCTGCATCAGAACCGGCGTACCGGATGACATCGGTGTTGAAGTTGGGATAGCGTGGTGATCGTCAGGAAATCACGGATTGGAGAAAGGAAGAGACGGTCCTTGCTAAAGGCTGGTGGTTTTGATCCGGAACTTTTTGGTGGTCACACCATCCTCCACATCGGTTTCGCGCATGCTGGTATGCGTGTAATCCTCCCGGGTTGTCAGGGTGGCTTTGGGTGAGGTGACACAGGTACCATTGAATATGGTGCCGGATATCTTAATTTCAGGGTGTCCGGGGTCCGCCTCGCTTTCTATTTCAAGCGCTTTAATTTTTTGTTCTGCCGCTTCGATGTGTCCCTCGGTTTCGGCGACATCGCGTTCATATACCGGGATGTTTGCCAGGATCCCTTCATCTTCCTCTAGATATTTTTCGACAATTGCATCGATTTCATTGCGTTTTTCACCCAATTCCCGGATGGTTTTCTGATAAAACGCTATTTGTAGTTCATCCTTGTCCGCCTCCGCTTCACTAAGCTTTGCGTCCATGTCCCGTTGCTTTACCATATACCCATCCTGCTCCTGGGCGATTTCACCCAGTTGCGTATTCAGATAATCCGACCGTTGACGGGCTTTTTCGATGTCGGCCTTCCGCAGTTGCACCAATTTCCCATTTTTTTCAATGTCCGCTTTCAGCAGATTGACCTCACGTTCCAACCGGTGATCGATGCCCACATCCAGGTCACATTTTTTGGATGCCTCCGTGCCGATATCATTGGCGTAAATGCCTTTTTTCGCGGATATTTTGGATGAGATAATGGTGCCGTTATCGATCACGAGCTGACCGTTGGTCTCGATGGTGGATTCGAATATTTCTTTCTCCACCACAACGTCACCAAAAATAGTCAGATCTGATGTGTGAATATGGCTGGCCCGGAGGTTGCCATTGGATTGAATCTTTGCCCGGTAGATCCCGCCCAATGAAATGATATCACCGGATATTTCGAATTCGGCATTGTAAAGTTCCTTTGCACGGATGCTGGCGCCTTTTACACGATATCCGGCCTGCACGATGCCATTCACTTCGATATGCCCGTCGAATTCCACATGGCCCGTTTCCAAGCCGATATCACCATCAATATTGAGGGTGGATAAAATCTGAACGCGATTTTTACGGATCAGTTGGGGCATGCCCCCTGTGCGCGCCACGAACCGGTGCCCGTCTTCAGACCGGTCCACGCCTTTTCCGCGTTTGAGTCTTATTTTCGGTAATTTGGGCGGGACAATGGTTTTGCCGGTCACGTTTTTTCCTGGCTTACCGGGGTTTCCGGGAATGATCTCGGCGATCAGGTCACCCGCATTTACCTGGGGCAGTTTTCCCCTGTCTTTCCAATCTATTGATCCATCTTCATTTACCCGGCCGATTCTCAGCGGATTTGTATCGAAATAAAATTTCAGTTCGGGTGGCGTCGGTGATTCGGGTTCCTGCCCAACAGCTATCAGGAACGATTTTTCCGGCAGCGGAGATTGGGATAGATACGATTTTATTTGCCCATCGTCGACAACACCGAATTTTATCCGCCGCCGGTTCAGAAATAAGCGCAAATCCTCTATACGGACGTCTTGGACCTGGTGGTGTTCAGGATGGATAAACGCCTGCAGGCCGTCTTTTGAAATCGTAAGTTCCAACTCCCGGGCGGTATTTATATCGGGTAAGGCGTCATCTGCGACCTCATCGGCCGGCTCTTCACGCTTCCCCATGAGCACGTTTCGAGCGGCATTCAATTGTGCTTTTTGCGCTTCAGTGATGATGCCCATTTGGATCAGGATATCGCAAATGGGTTTATGGACCTTTGCCTGCGTATAAATGCGCCGCTGAAGGATGTAGGCGCGATCCACTTTTTCCTTGGACACCAGCCCGTTTTTGATGGCGATCGTAATGAATTGGCGGTCTTCGATTTCGGTGTTGCTCATTTATCCCCTTTTGCCCGACTAAAAAGTGCCGACCCCATTTGATTTGCCGACTGCACTTTAATAGACCGACGCCATTTAAATAGGCCGGCTGCGTATATTTATCGGTAGGTTGATATCAAAACTTAATCCGTTTCCTAACAATTTTGGGATGTTCGGGCTATTGATCGAATGATGGATGATCTGTGTCGGTCATGGCATTCCGAAGGCAGGGGATATCCATGCGACAACAGGGGCGCTGACCCCCGCATTTCATTGCGAGGGGGTGCATGGGAGACAACAACGCAATAACCGTCATAACGGTTTATTCAGCCTGACCATAGGCGGCCGGATCCAGCGGCGAGCCGGCCGGAAACGGCCGTTGGGCCAGTTCCCTGTCCAGAAACAGCAGTCCGGACTTGTCTTCACCGACCATTTCGATTTCATCGGTAATCTTCGACGCCGTCGCCTCTTCCTCTATCTGCTCATCGGCAAACCATGCAAGCAATGGTTCGGATGCATAATCCCTATCTTCCCGGGCGATGCTGATCAGACCGTTAATTTTGTCACTGATGAATTGTTCGTGTTGATAAGCGTCCTTCCATGCCTCCAGAGTGGAAGACCACTGGGTTTTATGCTGTTTCAGGTCCTGCAAGCGAACCTCGCCCCCGCGATCGATAATATGATCAAAAAACTTCATGGCATGAATCATTTCTTCGTGGGCCTGGGCTTTCATCCAGTGGGCCATGCCGTCAAGGCTTTTCGAATGGAAATACGCTGCTACGGACAGGTAGAGATAGTATGATTCCAGTTCATGCTTGATTTGCTCGTTCATGGCCTCAGTAAGTCTTTCTCCTATCATTTTTCGCTCCTTATCAAAGGGTTAACCGGTATTGGTATTTATGTAAGTAAGTAAAGTTAATAATAATAATGATGTTTAAGTTTGCAAGATACTGAAAATTGATTTATGATTGGCGTTGGTTTTAAAAAAGGTGTGCAATTATGGTAACTATCTGTGCAAAGATGGTTCTTTTGCATTTTAAGCTTGCCATCATTTGTCTTATTTTGTACGATTCTGCAGTTTTAGGTGCTCGGCGTGTTTATTGCTCTCTCGTACAATATTTTTTTCAAAAAAAAGCTCTTCACGGGCTTTTTTTATTTACCCAAGAATTAGGTGAAAGGAGGAGTGATGAAGAAAGGCGTTTTGTTTTATACAACTATAGTACTTGCTGTAATGGGTATGATGTTCACCGTATCCTGTGCCAAGAAAGCGGTTACCACCGAACCAGCAGTTGAGGAACCGGCTGCAGAACCAGCTCCGGAACCGGCAGTGGAAGCACCAGCGGAACCCACAGTGGACCCGGAGGCAGAAGCTGCCCGCCTCAGGGAAATGGAAGAAATGCGATTTCAGAATGAACATATTTATTTTGAATTCGACAGTGCCGTCCTGCTTCCTGAAGCCCAGAACACGCTGCGCCGGAAAGCCGAATGGCTGCGTACTTACGCGGATGCAATGGTCGTCGTTGAAGGACATTGCGACGAACGCGGTACCAATGCATACAACCTGGCACTGGGAGAAAAGCGTGCTGAAAGCGCAAAAAGCTTTCTCATAGATCTCGGCATCAGCGGAATGCGGATCGACACCATCAGTTATGGTGAGGAACGGCCGTTGGATATGTCCAGCAATGAAGAAGCCTGGGCCAAGAACCGTCGCGGTCAATTCCTGCTGCAGTAAAAGTATTAGTTTCGTTACAAAACAGATGAAAAAAAGAACCCCCTGTCCGGTTTTCTTCCGGCAGGGGGTTCTTTTTTTGTCTATTTAAATTGAATCCCTCTGGTCTATCTCATACTTCCCTGAAGGGCGACCAATACCACCGTTTTACGGATCCACCCATCCGGACGAGGCGTTTACCGAACCGGCTGAAGGCATGTTTGACGCTGTCCAGCAGCGAGTAGAGGGTAGGCACCACCACCAGGGTCAAAAAGGTGGCCAGCAGGAGCCCGAATATGACGACAATGGCCATGGATTCCCACCATTGCGTGGTGGCACTGTTCAACGCCCACTGAAATTTATGAAAATCAAATGAAATCCCTGTCACCATGGGCAACAGCCCCAAAACTGTGGTAATGGCCGTCAGCATCACCGGCCTGAGCCGGGTTGCGCCGGCGGCAACCACCGCTTCGTGAACGGTCATCCCCCTCTCTCTGAGCTTGTTGATATAGTCGATGAGCACAATGGCGTTGTTCACCACCACTCCAGCCAGGGAGATCACCCCCACTCCGGACATGATGATCCCGAATGGAAACCCCCGAAGGGTCAGCCCCAGGAAAACGCCGCCCAGGGACAGCAACACCGATGTTAATATGATCAGCGGCTGAATCACTGAATTGAACAGGGTGACCAGTATCAGAAAGATCAGGAAAAGGGCGATGAGAAACGCCCGTGATAAAAAATCCTGTGATTCCTTCTGGAACTCGAATTCACCGGTGAACTTTATCTGATATCCGGGCGGCAGCTCAAATTCTTTCAGCAACTCTTCGGCTTCGGCACGCGCCACAGCGCCGGGGATCTTGGCCTCATCCACATTTGCCTTCACCGTGACCACCCGCTCGTGATTGATGCGGTTGATCGCACCGATGGTTCCCGAATAATCGATGGCGGCAATGGTGGTCAACGGCACCAGTTGCCCGGACGGGGTGGGGATCATGAGCTTGCGAAGCACGTCCGTGACCTGACGGTCCGCTTCGGGCAGAATCACGGTGATATCGTAATCATCGTCCCCTTCATGATAGGATGAGACATCCAGTCCGTTGTAGGCGGTTTTCAGGGCGAATCCGATATTGTTGGTGGAGAGCCCGAAAAGCGCGGCCTTCTGCCGGTCCAGTTTAACCTGGATTGCGGGAAGTCCGGCCACATAATCGTCCTGAATATCTTCCACCAGAGGCATTGTCTCCAGGATGGCCTTCACCTTTTCCGCCAGTTTTCCCAGTCCGCTGAAATCTTCACCGGAGATTTCAATATTAATGGGGGCGCCGGTGGGCGGTCCTTCTTCCCGTTTGGCCACCGTGATGACGGCACCGGGGATATTTTTCACCCGCTCATGTATGGTCTCCAGATCTTCAACCGTCAGGTGTTTCCGATCCTCATAATCAATAAACTGCAAGCCGATATGGTTGGGGGTGTTTCCGTCGAAGTTGGCACCGGATGTATTTTCAATGGCCCGGGCATACACATGTTCAAGATTGTCGATATCCCCCGGAGCATAAAAGACGTCTCCGCCGGCTTTGGTCTTTTCATTGAAGGTATATCCCGCGCGGTATGCGGCCATATCATTGCTGTCCCTGGTAGCGGTTGTCCTGTTCTCTTCGCTGAGCAGGCTCAACTCGACTTGTCGGATAATCCGGTCGATATATTCAAGATCCGCGCCTTCCGGCGAGTCGATGTTGACATAGGCACCGCTGGGATCCGGATTGGGGAAAAACTCCACGGGTCTCTCAAGACCGACCCGATAGAACCATATGCACATCAGGATTCCCACCATAAAAACGGAGCTGGACAGCACACTGATCCGGTTGTTCAGGGCGATATTGAGAAGCCGGCTGTAGGCCTTGATGATGCCGCCCTTGATTTCCACTGGTTTTTCACCGGCGGTGATCACTTCCTGTACACTCATGCCGGTTCCCGCCCCCGGACGGGCCTTTGTCCGCATGAAAATGGCGGTAAGGGCCGGGTTGATCACCATGGCCACAAACAGGCTGGACGTCAGGGTCACGATCAGGGTAATAGGCAACCACTTCATGAACCCGCCCATGATACCGCCCCAGAACACCATGGGGAAAAAAGCGGCCAGGGTGGTAATGGTGGAACCGATCACCGGGTAGGCCACCTCGGACGTTGCCCGCATGGCCGCTTCGATGCGGGGGATGCCCTGTTCCATGAATCGGTAAATATTTTCGACGATGACAATGGCATTATCCACCAACATACCAAGCGCCAGGCTCAAGGAGAACAGCACCACCATATTCAAAGTAATGCCGAAGGCGTAAAGCGCGGCAAAGGAGATCAGCATGGAAAACGGAATGGCAATCCCCACCAGAAGGGCGTTGCGAACACCCATGGTAAACAATAACACCACCACCACCAGGATCAGCCCCGAGATGATGTTATTTTCCAGATCCGCCACCATCATCCGGATATCCTTGGCCTTGTCCATGAGTTTGGTTATCCGGGTCCCCATGGGCCATGTCTTCCGGTTCCGTTCGATGACCTTATCCACCTGCTCCGTGATGGCCAGTATGTTTTCACCGGAACGCTTTTTCACACTGATATTGACGGCATCCTGACCATTGAGCCGGGAACGGCTTGTTTCTTCCTTAAAACCATCCTTGACCCGTGCGACGTCCTTCAGATATATGGGCCGGCCCTCGTGGGAGCTGATCACCAGGTTGTAGATTTCCTCCGGTGATTCAAACTCCCCGGGCACCTGGAGCTGATAGCGGCCATCCCCAAGGGTGATGGAGCCGCCGGAAGTATTCTGGTTTTCACTGGATACCACCTGTTGAAACGCGGTGATGGGAATTTGATAGTAGGCCAGTTTGTCCGGCAGGACCTCGATATGGATCTCCCGCTCCAGGCCACCGGTGACCTCCACCTCCAGAACCCCGGCAATGGACTCGATGTCGTCGGCAAGGTCGTCCCCAAGTTTTTTCAGGCAGGCAATACCGCAGGATCCGGAAATGGAAAATACGACGATGGGCATTTCGCTGAAATTCACTTCGAACACCGCCGGATCGTTCTCAAGGTCCATGGGCAGGTCATTTTTTGCTTCATCCACCTTGTCTTTTACCTTGTCCAGGGCTTCATCAATATCGATATCGGTCATAAACTCGATGTTGATGTCGGATTGCCCCTCGCTGCTTACGGATTCGATTTTCTTGACACCATCGATGCCCTTAAGCTTTTTCTCGATGGGAATGGTGATGGAGGTTTCGATATCCTGTGAAGAGACGCCCTTATAATCGGTATGAACGAAAACCATGGGAATGGTGACATCCGGCTCATTTTCCCTCGGCAGTGAGATGTAACAGGATATGCCCACGATCACGAGAATGATGGTGAGTACTACCACGCTGATCCTGTTTTTGATGGCTGTATCGGAAATGATCATTGTGTCAACTCCTCCGGATCTGAAACGGTTTGAACCAGATTTACCGGCTGCTCGTCATTAACACTGCGCTGGCCCACCACGATCACCCGTTCACCGGGTTGGAGCCCGGAGGTCACCTGAACCCGCCAGCCTTCCTGAAACCCGAGGGTCACTTCCCGCTCATGGGCGAGGTCGTCGTTGACCACATAGACGATATTTTTTTCGCTGCGGGTGATTACCGCATATAGCGGCACGGCAAGCCCTTCCGACACCTGATTTTTTATGATTTCAACCCGGGCGAACATATCCGGCAGTATTTTTCCCTGGGCGTTTTCAACCGACAGGCTCAGATCATACAATCGAGCTCTTGCATCTGCGGTTCGGGACAGAAAGTGTTTCTTGGCGAAAAAGGCTTTTTCGCTCAATGCTTCAATGGTGACCTTAAAATCGGTAAGCCGGCGCACGGCCTCCACGTCCGACTCGGGAATCCCGACCTTTATCTTCACCCTGTCCATTTGAAGAATTTCAACCACGGGATCCGAATGGTTGAGGTATTGCCCGGCATCCACGTGGACCTTGTTCACGATACCGTGGATCGGGGCCACCACCGTGCTCCGCTCCAGGCTCAAAGAGGCATTGTCAATGGCCGCCTTGGTGCTTTCGGCCTGGGCGGAGGCATTGTCCAGATTGGACCGGGTGGTCAGATTGTCCTTATACAGTTTTTCCATCCGCTTCAGGTTCGCCACGGCCACATCATAATTGGCCTTGGCGGTGTTGTAGGCGATACGATAATCCCGGTCATCGATAACGGTGATGACATCCCCGGCTTTGACGGCATCCCCTTCGTCGACCTCAATACCCCGGATTTTACCGCTCACCTCAACGAGCACCTGCAGGGAAACCCACGGCTCCACCACCGCCGGAAGGCTGATGCGATCCCGGATAGCGCCCGGTACCATTTCAAGGGCCACGACATTTACCCTGACCGGTTCACTATTCATCTGCGCTTCTTTTTCCGCCTTCAACGCTGCTTTCTTCCCCTGTATTCCGACGATCAGCCAGACCAGACACAACAGCAATACAAGCGGGACGACGATGGGCAGCAATCCCCATATTTTCATGAGCCCGGTTTTGTGTTTTTTTATAGACAATGTATTCATATCACTCATCGCTTGTTATCCTTATTTGGTGGTATCCACTTTTTCAAGAATACCGGTTAAAAAGGTACCGCGTACACGGTCCAGCAATAAACCAGCCTGTTGCAGCCGATACAAGGCTTCGGCCAACTGGGTTTCGCTGTTGACCAGCAGTGTGTTGGCATCCAGGACATCCAGGATATCCGCCAAGCCGTTTCGATACTGTAGGGTAACCGCTTCGATATTTTCCTTGGCAAATGAGAACTGATCATCCAATGCGTCGAGCACGCCTTTGAGGCTGGCAACTGCCAGATAGGCTTCTTCAACTTCGATATGGATCTGCTTGATCAGGTCCTGGGTCTGCAGATCCACCTGGCGTTTCCGGGCACGTTCCTCGCTCACATTCGCACGTCTCAACCCCCCGTCAAACAAGGGATACTCCAGCTTGAGTCCCACGGAAAAGGTGTCGGTATCATCTATGGGAGAAGCGGGATCCTGCTCGCTGTTCAGATACATGGCTTCCACCGAGATCCGGGGCCAGAAATCGCCCTTGGTGAACCGGATCTGTTTTTCGGCGATCTCTTCACTAAACCGCTGGGCCTTGATTTCGGATCGATTCTTCACAGCCGCCTGCTTTAGCGCTTCCAATTGATACTCGGCTATCCGGACCTCTTCCCGATCGGGTTCAATCACTTGAAAACCGGGTTCAAGAAACGCCACCCGCGCCAGCACGGCTCTGGCCAATGCGATGGTGTTGACCGCCTTTACCAGCTCGGCACGGGCGCTCGATAACTCCGCCTCGGCCCGGAACAAATCGGTTTTCGGGACCTCTTCCAATTTCAGGCGCATGATCACCGCATCCCGGTGGGCCGATAGCCGTTTTTCATTGGCGATGGCGATATTTTCCGCCTTCCGGGCGCGCAGCAGATCATAATAGGCTGCCGCGACCTGGAAGAGATACGTCTCCTTGACCGTATTCAAATCCTGTTCGCTTTTTTCGATCATGTCCTTGGCGGCCTGGAAGGCGATAATCTCCTTGCCGTTGAGGGTAAAGGACTGGTCCAGACGCACACCATAGTTGGTGGTGGACTCCGGCAGCATCACCGATCCCATAAATTCTTTCTTCTCATCGTAACGGGTATGGTCGCCGAAAGCGGTGATTCGAGGCACGAGGACCGCACGGGCCTTGGTTTTCAACAATCCGGTGATGTAAACGGATTCTTCGGTGATCTGAATGGTCTCCGCGCGCTCCAGCGCATGCTGATACAGATCCATCAATCCATATGCCGTATTACCGCCGGTGGTACTTTCTTCACCCCGGACTACGACGGGTAAGCTTGTAAACAATGCCAGCGTCACACTTATCAGGGCCATTGATAAACACCTTTGTTTCATATGCCTCCTTCGAATAATCCAACACGCTGAATTATACTGCTTGAGCCGATTCATTCCTAAATGCTATAGTCCGGGAAGTGATCGTATCTTTCGTTAATTTGTACCCGTTGTGGTGATATCAGGGTAACATACCCCATAAATCGGAGAGGTGCCGTGACTGACATCAGATTGCCCTGCAACCGCGCCATGGTTCTATTGTGTTCCGTCGTTTTCATTTTTGTTGTCTCCGTTGCGGCGGCCGACCGGAACCCGCCACCGGAAAATATCTCATTGGAGTACCAGAATAAACCGTTAAAGCAGGTACTCGCTGATCTGGCACGCGTTTCCGGACAGGAAATTTTTGTCAATGAGGAGTACGCGAATACGCCGGTTACAGGTGCTATTTATAATGCGTCCGTTCATGATACCTTGAAAATGATCGTTAACAATCTCAACCACACCATCATTTACGAAGGCGACAACACGATTATGGTATATATCTATGAAAAAGGTTCGCCACCCGCCCATTCCGGCCTTAGCGATGCGGCGATGGTTCCCGCACACCAGTGGCTGGGCCCCCAGGAAGAACTGCCGGCCGTTCCCGAGGCGGAACCCGAAACCCCACCGGAATCTCCGGCGGACGAACCGGAGCCGGCACCGGCTGATACCACCACCAATGATGCCGATGACACCGAAGCTATCGGTGAACCGGCAGTTGAAGAACCAAAATCCCCTGATACCGCAAACGAATGAACTATAAGTGCCGAAAAGCATAGCCACTGCTGTCGTTCACCGGATTGATTTCCTTTTTCCACCCGCTTCATCCTTCGGCTGCCCGTTTTTTGAGATCATTGGCAACCGGTGTTTCACCGACCATCTTCATGGACATGTTAAAATCGTTCTCCAAAATTCGTTTGACCTTCTCAAGAACCTCACACCACTGCCGGGCGGTGGCCGGTCCGATTTTTTCCACCAGCGTTTTGCATCCGGAAACCACCGCACCCTCCAGTTTTTGGATGTATATTTCAGCGGCCGGAGAAACGTATACCATTACTTTTCGCCGGTCACTGGTGCAATGTTGCCGGGTAAACACCCCTTTTTCAACCAACCGGTCCACCATGACTGTGGCCGAGGGCGGTGTGATGCCAAGCATGCCGGCGAGTTCGGTCATGGACAGCTGCCCGTGAGCCCGCACGGTGTTGATCACGTGGAGCTGGGACATGGTTGTTTCGCCGAACGGGCTGTCTTTACAACAGATCTGCACATGATCCGCCTGCACTTCAAATAAAAAATCGTGCAATAGTTTACCGGCGCTGCTGATAAAGCGGGCCTGGTCGAGGGTGAGGTTCTTTTTCATGTGGTTACCGGAGCATCATTAAAAAAATAAAAATTAAAATTTTAAAACCTAGTTCAACTAAATTATTAGATGAGCCTAAATATTTGTCTCGTGCAATACTTGTCAATGGGAAATTACACTCTTATCGGATTAATGCCTTTCCGTGATGTAATTTTTTGTAACAAATTGTTTCGTATTCGATATCGAATCATTATTTACTTGTAATAAATCAGCATGTTATATCTGATTTGGGTGCCCTGTTCATCCATGCGGCCACCGGCGGAACCTTTAAAGGAACCGCTATCGAAACCCGGAAAATCGTTGCTTTGTATCCCCAGGGACCGGCGTCATTGAATAGGTGACAGCACCGGCAACGGGTTTTCGGCAATTGGACACCTCAACACCGCGCCGAACCGGATCCTTGGTTTGGCGACCACCGGAAGGGAGCTTGCGGATCAGTAAAAAATTTTAACCGACTAATTTTAATTGTATTTCATCCGGTTATGGGGCTTGACAATTCAGAGGTGGCACTGTTACTCATTTGCTGCGTTGCCGGCGGATCGTGTTGAGGCAATACCAAAGAAAACCCGGTTGCTCCGGGTAAGAACCGGTCTTCGGTCCTGTAAATAGGTGAATATCATGTTACGACCACCCAGACCTTTGAATCAATTGTTCAATCCGGTGATTCTGGTCGCTATGCTCGTGACCGGCAATGTCCTGCTTTTCCCGGCCGAAACATGGTGCCGGACGCCGGATCTTTTATTCGGTAATATATACGGTACCGTGACCGATACCGAAAACGGAAAACCGCTGGTCCAGGCCGGCGTCTACCTGTTTGATCATCCCACCCGCGGCCTGATGCTGCCGGACGAGTTCTCCCAAGCAATCCGGCAGGTCGTGACCGATGCCCGGGGATATTTTCTGTTGTCCGGTATACCCGTCCAGGGGACCATGACATCAATCGATCTGATTATCGTGCATGAAGATCTGGATCCCGTAATTATTCACGGCCTGCAATTACTGCCCGGCGCCTCCATGGCCCTGAACGTCGACACGGATCTCACCAGCGGATACGGTGCCCAGCAGGTAGATGGCGCTTCAGGCGCACCAAACGTCCGTATCAATTATCGGCACAGGCTTCGCCACGATAGCTCCCCTCAGATGAAAATTCCGCCGCGGGCGGCAGGGAATGCATCCGACCTGACGGTTTTTGCCACCCGCGAAGGATTGGTGGGGTTTACCACGGCCAACGGGCATGTCATCGAACCGCGGGATCATTTTGTGGCCCTCCCGTATACGGAAGTATTGAGTTCCGAGGGAGGGAGCGAATTCCAGGTGGAACTTTCGTACAATGGCCGGGTGGTCATCGCACCGGTGTGGGATCTTGGTCCCTGGAATGTTCATGATAATTACTGGGCGGCGGACGAAAAGCGTGAGATATACGACCATCTCTTCTCCGGGGGACAATACGGAGGGCTCGCCCCTTACATACCCCAGGCCCAGGCCGCTTTCGAAGACAATTTCAACAGCGGCATGAGTGAGTTTGATGCACTGGTGAAAAATCCCGCCGGTATCGATCTGGCGGATGGCACATTCTGGGACGACCTGGAACTTACGGATAATGCCTGGATCCGGGTGCGGTTCCTCTGGATAACCGACGGCACACTGCCACCCGATTCGGAGGAGGATGACGACCGGAACAGGGCATTTTTTTCTGTGGGGTGTTTCATTGACAGGCTACTCGAATAGGAAATTCAGCATTGCCGCAACAACTCGCTAAAAATGTCCGGGGGCCCCTGGTACTGGCCGCCTGTTGGGTGGCCATCTTCTGGCCGGGAGCCTTTGTATTCGGTCTGCCCGGGGTGCTTTCCGGTTTTTGGCAGCAAACCTTCGGTGTGGGCCATATGGCGATCGGCCGGGTTCTCTTTTGTATCCTCACGTCCACGGGTATCTTCATGTTTGTGACCGGACGGATTCAGGACCGCATCGGACCGACGAAACTGGCCATTGCCGGCGCTGTCATCAACGCCGCAGCTCCATACCTTCTCGTGGCCGCCAAGAGCATGCAAATGGTTTACCTGTGGGCGTTTATCACAGGCGGGGCATCCTGTCTGCTTTATCTGCCGGTCATTACCGTTGCTCAATTGTGGTATCCGGGAAGACGCGGGCTGGCCTCGGGTATCGTGAACCTCTCATTCGGGCTCTCGTCCGCCATAATGGCGCCTGTATTCAATTCTATTCTCCATCACGCCGGACATGTTCACTTGATCATTATCATAAGCTGCCTGAGCCTTGGCTTCGGCATCATCTCGGCACTGTTCATCCGGCGGCCGGATACGGTGGCGACCGGTGCCGCCTGCACACCTGGAACTTCCGGATCCTTGCCTTGCGCAGCGCCCATGCAAAGCTTGAAAACCCGGAATTTCTGGCTGATCTGGGTCACTTATGCGACCGCCGGTGCCGCCGGCATATCCATGGTTACCCATGCCGTTGGATTCGGTTTGGCCCGGGGTCTGTCCGCGACCCAGGCCATCCTCATTCTCTCTGCCTTCAGTCTCACCAACGGACTCAGCCGTGTAATCAGTGGATACATATCCGACTCTCTGGGCCGTAAACAGACACTCGCTGTGACATTTTTGTTGTCTGGTCTCGCGTATTATTCCATGAATCACCTCGAAGGTCTCACCCTGTGGTTGATCTGGGCAGCGGTAATCGGGTTTGCCTTCGGCACGCTGTTCGCTGTCAGCGCCCCTCTGCTCAGTGACATTTTCGGCATGGCGTATTTTGGTACGATTTTTGGTATGATTTTTACAGCTTACGGTTTTTTCGCCGGTGTGCTCGGCCCTTGGGTCAGTGGATACTGGCTGGATCTGACGGGCAGCAATTTTACCATCGTCTTCACCTATCTCGGCACCCTGAGTCTAATAGCGGCAGTGATGATCGGTTTTGTAAAACAAAGCGACTCCCCGAAATCCGGATAAAGAGTCGTTTATGCCGCGCCCGCAAACCAATGGGAAACATCATTCATGAACGGATTTATATTGAAAACAGGTTGATATGATACCTTTTCTGATCTCAGGCACACTGCTCGGTCTTTCCGCCGGCTTTGCCCCGGGTCCCCTGCTGGCGCTGGTCATTTCCGAAACCCTGCGCCACGGTATCAAATCCGGTATCAAAGTTGCCGTGGCGCCGATTCTGACCGATTTGCCGATCATCGGGCTGACCCTCCTGATTCTTTCAAAAGTAACCCATTTTAGCAGTCTTCTGGGTATTATTTCCATTTGCGGCGGGGTCCTGGTTTTCCATATGGGATTTGCGGCCCTAAAGACCAGTAGTATCGCCTTTGAAGTGGCGGACACGCCTGAAAATTCCTTACGAAAGGGTATCATCGTCAACGCCCTCAGTCCCCATCCCTATCTCTTCTGGACGAGTGTGGGCGGACCTATCACCATCAAGGCCTTTCATGTGCACCTGATGGCCGCTGTGGGGTTTGTGATCAGCCTCTACCTGTTGCTGGTGGGTGCCAAAATATTCCTGGCCTTTATTGTCAGCCGGTCCCGGGCCTTTTTAAGCGGTAAGGCATATCTGTTCATTATGCGTTGTCTGGGGGTTTTATTGATGATATTTGCATGTTTGCTGTTTTACGATGGTATCAAACTCATGGGATGGTATTGAAATACTTAAAAACCACCCGGCCCACCTGCGCTTCCCCTTCCTATCAAAATCGTTCGAACACTGAAAAAACCGGGAGATTACAATTGACGAACAGCGATTGCACCGGCATTATCCTGCCATGTACCGATCAGCCGAGACTGTCAGTATACTTACGGAAACATTTTCCCAGTTCAAGGAACGATTCCGCCGTACATACGGTAAGGGGGATTACCATGCGGCGGCGGTCTACCGTGCGGTATTCAGAAGCGGAAACCCGAATATACGGCAATTGCCCGAATTTGCCGGGTCGCCGGCCCTGGCCGGACGAATTACGGATGATCTGGTTTGCCGGGTGCCTGAGATCGTGGAAGAGGTCCACGAAGGATCTCTGGCCAAACAGGTATTCCGCCTGTCTGACGGCTTGTTGGTCGAAGCGGTGATCGTTCCCATGGAGAATTACACCACGGTTTGCATATCCAGCCAGGTGGGGTGTCGAATGGGGTGCCGCTTCTGTGAAACCGCACAAATGGGATTTGTTCGGAACCTGACCGTGGCGGAGATTGTCGGACAGGTTTACCAGGTCAAGGTGCGGAAAGGATTGAACCTGAGGAACGTCGTATTCATGGGAATGGGAGAGCCTCTGGACAATTTGGACAATGTCGTTCAGGCCATCCGTGTTTTGGAAGACCAGCGGGGCCTGGATATCGCCAAACGGCATATGACGGTTTCCACCGCCGGTGTCGTCCCGGGTATCCGGGCGCTGGCCGGGTTAAACTGGTCCCAATTGAAACTGGCGGTGTCTTTGAATGCGTCCAACGATGAGGTGCGGGACCGCATCATGCCCATCAACCGCAGGCATAACATGACTGAATTAAAAACGGCGTTGCTGGCATTTCCGCTAGCCGCAAAGAGTCATATTTTCATGGAGTATGTTCAGATCAAAGGCATCAATGACCTGGATCATCATGCCCGTCAACTGGCGACTTACCTGCACCCGCTTAAAGTTAAACTCAACCTGATCCCCTATAATCCCCGGCGTGACTCTCCCTTTCCGGCGCCCGGCCTTGAAGATGTGAATCGCTTCCATGACCGTCTCGTCGATCAGCACATTTTCGTTCGAAAACGCAGCACCAAAGGACAGCACATTCTGGCGGCATGCGGACAGCTCGGGGCACGATCGGCCGGCGGCTACTCATAAACGGCCATGGGGCGATCGTGGAATTTCAAGCATACGCTTCATGTTAACCTCAAATCAAGGAGACAGGATATGATCACTCAAATAATGACAGCCGTTGACGGTTCTGAGTACAGCCTTCGCGCCATTGACTATGCTGTGGATCTGACCACCAGGTATAACGCAACACTATGCGTGGTACATGCGTATCCTCACACATCGGATCTGTTGGGATACGATGATTTCGCTAAACTGGTTTCCAGACGTAAAAACGCAGGGCAAGCCCTATTGGACAAGGTCCGAAGACAGATTACAGGCACGAACATCACCATTGTGGAAGAGCTCATCGAAGGTCCGGAGGCGGAAGCCATTCTGAAAATTGCAGAGGCTTCGGGTATCGACCTTATTGTTATGGGCACCCGGGGGCTTGGCAGCCTGAAAGGTATATTGTTGGGTTCTGTGAGCCGAAAAGTGCTTCACCATGCCGGATGCCCTGTGATGGTGGTACGATAAAATTTCGATACAAAAAGAAAACCAGGAGCACCGTTTCAAGGGTTCATTCCCCAGTTTGTAGATATCGAAAATCCAGTTGCAATTGGTGACTATTCGCATCCGAATAAATTTTATAAAATATTTTATAAAATATTTGACTTCCGGGAAATCCGCTGATATGGATTTAGTTACCCCCTTAAAAACCGGCGGAATAACTTCTGTTCTGCCACGGAGACGCTGAATGGAGTTTATTAAAAAAGCGAATCAATCCGCAACATCTCAAAGCGAAAAAACACGGCGGATCGTTCAGGACCTTCTCAAGCGAATTGAGCAGGGTGGTGAATCCGCAGTTAAGGAACTCGCCCAAAAATTCGACAACTGGGACCAGGACATCATTCTCAGCAATGAAAAAAAAGCGCGGCTCATCGACCTTGTGCCGTCAGGGGTCAAGGCGGATATTCGCTTTGCCCATGAACAAATATATACGTTTGCGTGTGCCCAACGGGAAAGCATTGTCGAGTTTGAAAAAGAGGCATACCCGGGTGTACGGCTTGGACAACGGCTCATCCCCATGGATGTTGCCGGGTGTTATGTGCCGGGTGGCCGTTTTGCCCATGCCTGTTCGGCCATCATGAGTGTGGCCACGGCCAAGGCAGCGGGCGTGCCATTTGTTATTGCATGCTCACCCCCGCGCGGTGACAGCATCGCGCCGGCCGTTGCCTATGCCATGGACCTTGCCGGCGCTGACATCATCATGGAAGTCGGTGGTGTCCAAGCCATTGCCGCCATGGCATTCGGATTATTTACCGGAAAACCCGCCAATATCCTTGTGGGACCGGGAAACGCCTATGTGGCTGAAGCCAAAGCGATATTGGCAGGTACGGGCCGCTGTACCATCGATGTATTTGCCGGTCCCACTGAAAGTGCCGTCATTGCGGACGAAACAGCGGACCCCTTGACGGTTGCCATCGATCTTGTATCCCAGGCCGAGCACGGTTACGATTCGCCGGTCTGGTTGATAACGGATTCCCGCGAGCTGGGCGAGAAGGTGCTTGAAATCATCCCTGGATTGATATCGGATCTTCCGGAGCCCGAGGTGGCGGCATCGTCCTGGGAGATGTACGGTGAAATCATGCTTTGCCGGGACCGTGAGGAGATGTGTGCGGTCAACGATGACTATGCCGCCGAACATGTGCAGGTGATGGCGGCGGGTATCAACTGGTGGGCGGAGCATTTGAAATGTTATGGGTCTTTGTTCCTGGGTGAGGGCAGCTGTGTTTCCCATGGGGATAAGTGCTCGGGTACCAATCATATCCTCCCGACGAACAAGGCCGGCAAATATTCCGGCGGACTGAATGTACATAAGTTTCTGAAGATCTATACCTATCAGGAGATCAGCAGAGAAGCCAATGCCGTATTCAGTGCCGTGGCATCCCGTCTCTCAAGGGTAGAGGGGATGGAAGGGCATGCCAGGTCCTGTGATTGGAGATTAAAAAAATTTTTTCCGGATAAAACCTGGGATTTTGAGGTGTACGACCACACTTTGGACCGAAAGTAAAAGGAGGCTGCAGTGGACCGGGGAGCCAGAACGCCATTCTCCAAAGATTTTACCCAGCAGGAACCGATCCCTGAGGATGCAATTCAACAGGCCGTCAATGTTCTTCGAACCGGCCGGTTGCATCGGTACAATACCATGCCGGATGGTAAAAGTGAAACCACTCTTCTCGAAGAAGAATTTTCCGATTATCAGGGGAGCGAGTATTGTCTTGCCTGTGCCTCCTGCGGGAGTGCCTTGTATCTCGCCCTGAAAAGCGCCGGTGTTCACACCGGAGACAAAGTGTTGTGCAACGCCTTTACCCTGGCACCGGTTCCGGGTGCCATCGAAAATACCAATGCGGACATCGTCCTGGTGGATATTAAAGAGGATTATACCATTGACCTTGATGACCTTGACCGAAAAGCGGAAAGGTCCGGTGCGAAATATCTGCTGCTATCCCATATGCGCGGTCATATAACGGATATGGATATTGTCCGGAAGATATGTAGCGCTCACAAACTTTTCCTCATCGAAGACTGCGCCCATACCATGGGTGCATCATGGGCCAACAGAAAATCCGGTACCTTTGGGGACATCGCCTGCTTCAGCACCCAGACATATAAGCATATGAATTCCGGTGAGGGCGGCCTTCTCACCACAAACCATCCGGCGGTGGCTGCACGGGCCATCATTTTCTCCGGTTCATACATGCTCTACAAGGACCATACCCGCCGGCCGGACCTGAAATTTTTTGAAGTGTTGAAAACTCAGGTTCCCAACTACTCATGCCGTATGGATAACCTGCGTGCGGCCATTCTCAGGCCACAGTTACGTGAACTGGACGATCAGTGCGAGAGGTGGAATACCCGGTATCACCTTATTGAAAACAAGCTCAAGGCCGTCCCCGGGCTCTTTATTCCGGAACGTGATGTACAGGAGCAATTCATCGGCAGTTCCATTCAATTCTCCTTGCCGGGCCAGGATGGAAATACGATCCTCGCCTTCATTGAAAACTGCCGGGAACAGGGTGTGGTGTTAAAGTGGTTTGGCGCACCGGAGCCGGATGGATATACCAGCGTATACAAACACTGGCAATATATGAACACCAATCCTGAATTGATGAATGCGGACCGCATCCTCGCCACCATGTGCGACATGCGGATACCGCTGACATTCACCGATACGGATTGTTTGGATATTGCCGCGATAATCAGCCAAACCGCAGGGCGATGGCTGAAAGATTAAAAAGTTTGGTCTTGGTAAGCGAATAAACAATTTGTGGCATATAACCAAGGGGGGAACCGTGTGGAAGCGGCCATCCAACCCGACGGTATTCATCAGGTTTACACCGCCGGACCGCATCCGCCTAAACTGACAACGAGACAGGAGGATACCATGTCAAAAAGAATTTTCGTAATTGTAATGGCAGCTGTGGCATTGATCATTTTCATGCAACCCAATGTCTTCGCGAAACAGGCGATCAAACTCGGCCTCGGAGATCCCATCGATTCCGATCAGGGGGCGCTGGCCAAACGGTTTAAGGTGCTGGTGGAAGGGTATACCGGCGGAGATGTCGAAGTGCAGCTCTTTCCCGGCGGTGCATTGGGATCCGAACAGGAGATGGTTCAAAACGCACGTCTGGGGACATTGGATGTCGCGCTGGTGGCCATCAACAATATCACACCGTTTTCACCCACGGTGGGTGTGCTGACTCTCCCGTATCTCATCCAGAATATGGATGATGCCGTAAAAGTCACCACCGGAAAACTTGGCAAACGGTGGAGTGACGCCACCATCAAGGAGGCCGGTGTGCGTGTTTTAGGATGGACCTATTCAAATTTCCGGGTATTGACCAATTCCAAACGTCCGGTCCGCAACATCGCCGATCTGAAAGGATTGAAAATACGTGTGCCCAAGAATGCCATCATGATCGCCACCTACAAGTCCTGGGGGTTGAGCCCGGTACCCATGGCCTGGGACGAGACCTTCACCGCCCTGCAGCAAAAGGTGATCGACGGCCAGGATAACCCCTACATTGTAAACAACACCATGAAGTTTTATGAAGTCCAGAAATACGTCACCAATGTCCACTACCTGTTTTCACTGCAGCCGCTGGTGATCGGTGAGAAAACTTTCCAAAAAATGTCCCCGGATATGCAGGCCATGCTCACCCGCGCCGGGCTGGAAGCGCAACAATATGAACTGTTGTTTCAGATGCAGGAAGCGGATAAAGCCAAACAGAACCTGGTTAAAAACGGTATGGAGGTCCTGGATCTCGAAGATGAAGATGTCTGGATCGACAAAGCCACCACAGCTGTGTGGCCCGATTTTTATGACAGCATCGGCGGCAAGGATAAGCTGGATGACGTTTTAAAGGAACTGGGCCGGGCCAATTAAGACAAGTACCGGTCACCGGAACCTGGTGATAATCCCCTCGTCTCCACCGTCAACATCCGGCGGGAGTGAGGCGGGGGGTACGACCAGGGCCGAAAAACACCCGACAGACAGAGGGAGCATCATGGGCATTAAAAAATCAGCCGCCTGGATACTGGACAACGTTGAGAACTACCTATGCCAGATCCTGCTGAGCTTTTTTATTATTCTCCTCTTTATACAGATTCTTTTAAGGGTGACCGCCGGCATCACCTTGCCCTGGAGTGAAGAGCTATCGCGATTTGCGTTTGTGTGGTTTGTCTTCTTCGGCGCCAGCTATGCCGCCCGTTTACGGGCCCACAACCGCGTCACCTTTCAGCTCAAATTGCTGTCACCAAAGCTCGCCGGTTATGTTGAAGCCTCCGCGGATATTTTCTGGCTGTTATTCAATGGGGTCATCATCTACAAGAGCATTGCCCTCATCCGGTCGATGATGGAGTTCACCTACCACTCACCGACACTGGGGTGGTCCATGGCATACGTGTACCTGATTTTTCCCATCAGTTTCACGCTGATGTCCATCCGGATCATCCAGGTCAACTATCTCAAATTGGTGAAACACATTGATATCAAGGATCCGGATGCCCCCACGAAGGCGGCTTGAATATGGTTTTCATTACATTTCCCGGAGACACAATAGTAATGACACATAACAGAAAACGACAAACATCATGAATGTCACTACAATTTTATTCGGTTCCTTTGTACTGATGCTGTTGTGGGGGGCGCCGATCACGGTGGCCCTGGGTGTCGCGGCCATGTCGGCCCTCTTCTTCCTGGACCATGACCTCGTGTCCCTGGTCCAGGTCGCCTACACATCGGTGGACTCTTTTCCCATCATGGCCCTCCCGGCTTTTGTCCTGGCCGGGGCGCTCATGCAATACGCCGGTATCTCCAAGCGGCTGGTTAAACTGGCCGAAGCCCTCGCCGGCCCCATGACCGGCGGCCTGGCCAGTTCCACTGTTCTGGCCTGCATGTTTTTCGGCGCCATTTCCGGCTCCGGTCCCGCCACCACGGCTGCGGTGGGGATGCTGATGATTCCGGCGATGATCGATCGTGATTATTCCAGGGGGTATGCCTCGGCCATAACCGCCTCGTCCGGTGGTCTCGGTGTTGTGATACCACCGAGCATTCCCATGGTCATATACGGTGTCACCGCCAACCAGTCCATCACCCAATTGTTCATCGCCGGGATGATACCCGGGGTTCTGATTGCCGCGGGCCTCATGGTGGTGAACTACTTCATCTGCCGGAAAAAAGGATATGTGGGCACGACGCCGCACTGGTCCATAGGCGAAATCGCGCTGGCTTTCAAGGAGGGATTTTGGTCGATCATGGCCCCGGTGGTGATTCTCGGCGGCATCTACACCGGATTTTTCACACCGACGGAAGCCGCCGTCGTCGCCATTTTTTATACCTTGTTCGTGGGCATTTTCATTCACCGGGAAATCAAGCTGCCCGGTATCATGAAATCCCTGGAATCCACCACCTGGCTCACCGGCCGGGTGCTGATCATCATGTTTACGGCCAGGGCCTTCGGGCGGCTTCTGGTACAATACCACATCCCGGATATGATCGCCTCGGCGCTGATGTCACTGACCGATAATCTGTTTATCATCTGGGCATTGGTCATCTTTTTTCTGATCATCATCGGGATGTTCATGGAAACCCTGGCCACCATCATGCTGGTGACTCCGGTATTGCTCCCCGTCATGACCCAGTTAGGGGTCGATCCCATTCATTTCGGCATCGTGCTGGTGTGCTGCTGTGAAATCGGTTTTGAAACTCCCCCGCTCGGTGAAAACCTTTTTATCGCATCCGGTATCGGCAATACCACCATAGAGGATATTTCCGTCAAAGCCATTCCCTTCTCGTTCATTGAGATCGGTGCCGTGTTTCTGATCGCCTATATCCCCATGCTGTCATTGTGGTTGCCGAAACTGCTTGGATATTAAACCCGGTTATGTAACACCATCGGGAGAGATTCACGTTTAATGTATTGTCATGAATATAAACCCAATTCAACCAACCCTATTTGAGGTGTAAGATGGATTATACCAGATTCCCCCGCCGCCACTATCTGCAAGGGCCGACCCCCATCGAGGCCATGCCCGCGCTAAGTAAAAAACTCGGCGGTAACGTCAACTTATATGTCAAGCGTGACGACCTGCTGCCCGGTGCCGGGGGTGGCAATAAAACGCGGAAACTCGAGTTCAGTATCGCGGATGCACTGGCAAATGGTGCGGATACCATTGTTACCTGCGGTGCGGTGCAATCCAATCATTGCCGGTTAACGGCCGCCTGGTCCGCCAAGGAGGGGTTGGAATGCCATCTTGTCCTCGAAGAACGGGTCAAGAATTCTTTCAAACCAGCTGCCAGCGGAAATAATTTCTTGTTCGAGTTGCTGGGGGTCAAGAGTATTCGCGTGGTGGATGGCGGCTCGAACATGATGGCGGAGATGGAAAACAGCGCCGCCCGGCTGGCATCAGAGGGAAAAAAACCGTACATTGTACCCGGCGGCGCTTCCAATGCCATTGGTGCCACCGGATATGTCGCCTGCGCCGAAGAGACCATGCACCAATTGAACGATCTTCGGGTTCACATGGACAGTATCGTCGTGCCGTCCGGCTCCGCCGGTACCCATGCCGGTATGGTGACCGGCCTTAAGGGTGTAAATGCCGATATTCCGGTGATCGGCATCAATGTAGCGCGGGTCAAAAGCGATCAGGAAGCACTGGTTCATGGTCTGGTCGTGGAAACGGCGGATCGCCTCGGTGTGCGGGGCGGCATCCAAAAAGCGGATATTGTCTGTTTTGACGGATATGTGGGCCCGGGATATTCTTTACCCACGGATGCCATGGTCGAGGCCGTAAAATTATTCGCCGGCACCGAAGCCATTCTACTGGATCCGGTTTATTCGGGCAAATCCGCAGCTGGGCTCATCGATCTGGTCAGGACCGGTTTTTTCCCCAAGGGATCGAATGTCTTGTTCCTGCACACCGGCGGATCGCCGGCTTTGTATGCATATCTTGATACTTTCAGGGAGTAATGGCCCTCCTCCGAATGCTTTCGTAACCCGGCGGGGATGCCGACCCCGCCGGTTGCGAAAGCAAGTTATTGACCAGGATTGGAGCGCATGAATTCTATAAATTCACCGAACATGAATAAAGAAAAAATCGTCGGTATTTTAGGCGGCATGGGACCCGCTGCCACCATTGATCTGATGGCGCGCATCCTTCGCCACACCCCGACCGTAAATGAACAGGAGCATATTCGTTGTGTGGTGGACAACAACCCGAAGATTCCATCGCGGATCGCCGCCATCCTCGAAGGGTCGGGCAAAAGTCCGGCACCGGAGCTGGTGTCCATGGCACAGGGACTGGAACGCTGGGGGGTGAATTTCCTGGCGATTCCCTGCAACACCGCCCACTATTATTACACAAAGATCGCAAACGCCGTAAAAATCCCCGTGCTGAACATGATCGACCTGACGGTGGACGAATTCGTCCGCCGATTTCCGGACACCCCGAAGGTTGGTGTCCTCGGGTCGACAGCGGTTGTCAAGACCGGTCTTTATGCCCGTAAATTTCAAAAATTCGGTGTAATGGTGGTCGATCTCCCACCCGACATCCAGGAACAATTGCTCGGCCTGATAAAAGCGGTCAAGGCCGGTGTAGACGACAGCCCGATCCGATCCGCGTTTTATAAAATTTGCGAGCACATCCGGAATGCCGGTGCTGAGGTGGCCATTATCGGATGTACGGAGCTAAGTGTGATCAACGGGAATTTGCCTGTCTCAACCATCGATGCCGCCGAAATTCTGGCGCGGGAAATTGTGGCAACGGCAAAACACAGGACCGCCCCCATGACGTGACCCTCCCCTGTGTATTCAGTGATTATCCGCATTTAAGGATCGCATTGATATTAAAGTGAAGATAAAACGACAGCATTCCTTCATTTGGCATTGTGATTTCGTCATTTGACATTATAACCGTATGTTGTGTCATGTCATGAACACTCTTTCAAAGTATCTCATACCAAGCCAAATCTACATGCGATCACCCTGCCCTCAAGTGGAATTCGAGTTGTTGTTTTCGGCTGAATCAGGTATCAATACCTTTCTTTCTATTGTTCGGCGAAGGACCCAAAAAGGAGTTACGCTCTCAAATGTCCAATAAAACTTCAATGAAATCGCTACTGGCTTACGAAAAAATCAGGGACCTGATTTTATCCGGTGAAAAACTGCCGGGAACCCGTTTGGTGCTGTCTGAATTGGAAGCTGAGATTAATATCGGCCGGGGGCCCATCCGGGAAGCCCTTATGCGGTTGGATCGATCCGGGCTGGTCAAAAATATACCGTATAAGGGCGCTGTCGTGGACAACCCGCCAACCCGAAAAGAAATATCGTATATATTTGATATCCGGGTGGATATCGAAGTCAAGCTGGCCGTTGAAGCGCTTGATCGTCTGACCGGCGAAACCATCGAACGGTTGGGACTATTGGTGGACCAAATGAAAGGGTTGCCCCAGAACTACTACTCCCTGGACCGTGAGTTCCACAATATCATTTATGCGGCATCGGATCTGCCCCATCTTTGCGAAATCGTCCAGAAACTCATCCAATATGTGGAAACCTTCCTGAACCTTTACCGCCAGGACCGGGAGGACTGCACCAAATTCAACGCCCAGCATGCCGCTATTCTGGCCGCCATAAAAGCGAATGATAAAAAGCGACTCGCCACCGCCCTCACCCTCAACATTAAGAGCGGTCTTGAAGTCATTGAAAAAACCTACCAGCGGCTGGTCCGAAAACCCAGTTAAGGACCCTGGAATTCAAATATCATATGGCGGGATTCTATCTGTTTTCACTGGTCACCCGGTTATCTCCTGCAACCATTCCATCTTATATCTATTGGCACCCGGATCGACCACGAGTGTATCCGCCCCGCAGAATTTCATAAATTCCCGGAAGCAGCGGGTCAGTTCGTGAAATAAACCCTTGGTGAATTTCACATCGTCCTCCCACCACCAGTTATGAATGACCAGGGTATGGGTTTTACGGTCCATCACCGGCTCAACACGGGCCACGAAGGTGTCTCCGAACAGCACGGGCAGGACATAATACCCGTATTTCCGCTGGGCCCGGGGGGTGTACACCTCCCATTTATACATGAAATCGAACAACTCGCTGACCAGTTTTCTATCCCACAGCAGATTATCCAGGGGGGCGATCAGGGCGGCGCCTTTTTTACCCTTGTGACCATTGAACAGATTTTCGTTACCGGGATGGGTATAAAACGTAGCGGCGACACCATCTATGGTTATGGGTGCAAGTTGATTTTCCGCAACCAGACGATCAACGGCACGGTTTCGAATATCACTGTTGAAATCGCGAATACCCAGCCAGGCATCTCCGGGTTTATTCCATAAGAGCCCGACCGAACCGATCCTCCGTTTCACATACCAATCGAAGTAGGCGGCGTCTTCCTGATTAGGGTCCGCCTGGGACAGGAGGTGGCCAGGGAGATGCTTTTCGATGCGGTCGTAGATCTTTCGCGTCCCCTTTTTGGAGTGGACGATCAGACGGCCCATGTGGTAAAGGCTTTCGAGCCCGGCCCGCGATAAATTCGTGGGTGCCCATGACCAGTCGATTTTTTCCTCCAATTTCAGGTCTATGGAGGAAATGGGTCCCTTTTTCTCGATGGTTGTTAAAATTAACTGCCAGGCGTGATCTAGTTCGTCCTTTCGGCCGGCATAATGATTCACGGCATGCTGCCGGCGCCGTTTAAAAAAAGGCCAGTCATCCACATGCCAAATGGCCATGTTTTTGTCCCACCCGTCCACTAATTTTCGCTCGTTATAGAGCAATCCGGAAAGATCTTCCTCCCGATATCCCCGGCAACGGCTCTGAAGCACAAGGTCCGCGTTTCGGCCGGCCTTGTTGAGCGGATCGTATTGAATGCAGCCCAGACGCTGAATCAAGTCCTCAATATCCCGCTTTGCATCGAGCTGACGCGGCGGCCATAAATTCTGATACCGCAGCAGGAATTGTCTTGCCTCTTTTTTTGTAATTCTCATGACCCCTTCACTTGCCACGATTTGCCGGATAAGAAAAGGGAAAAAACAACGACGGTATTCGAGCTTGACAAGTGAGCTGGAAGCTTTTATATTTCGACATATGTCGAATAAAAAAAATATCGATATCGAGGCGTATGCCGACATTTTCAAGGCCTTGTCAAATCCGAACCGGCTAAGAATTTTTTCGCGGCTGGCCACCTGCTGCACACCCGGAACTGTAGGGATCATGGACGACAGATCCAGTGCGTATGTGGGTGAGTTGGGAAATGAACTGGAAATTGTGCCGTCCACCGTATCGCACCATATCAAGGAACTGCGAAGGGTCGGGCTTATCAAAACCCGCCGCAGGGGTCAGAACATTGAGTGCTGGGTGGATCCGGATATCCTGAAAGAATTGGAAAACTATTTCAGGTTTTAATTTTTTTACCCAAATAGTTCGATAAATGTCGAATATTTGAATTAAAGGAGGCCAACATGGACACATTGAATAACGATAAAATCAGGCGACTGGTGAGCAATAACTATGGAAAGGTTGCCAAAGATTCGGGCCAGGGGTGTGGTTGCATGACCGCGTCATCCTGCTGCGGCAAGGGTGACACAGTTCTGGAAAGGTATACCGGAGATTTGGGATACACTGATACGGACATCAACAATGTTCCGGAGGGGGCAAATATGGGCCTCGGGTGTGGCAATCCGCAGTCCATTGCCCTACTGAGGACGGGGGAAACGGTCCTGGATCTTGGCAGCGGCGGTGGTTTTGATTGTTTTCTCGCGGCAAAATCCGTAGGGCCCGACGGTCTTGTCATCGGTGTGGACATGACCCCTGAAATGTTACATAAGGCCAGGGACAACGCGAGAACCGCCGGGGTAGAAAATGTTGAATTCAGATTGGGGGAAGTTGAAAACCTGCCGGTGGCGGACAATACGGCAGATGTCATCATGTCCAATTGCGTGATTAATCTATCCCCGGAAAAAACGAAAGTGTACGCCGAAGCCTTCCGGGTCCTCAAACCCGGCGGTCGTCTGGCCATTTCCGACATGGTGGCGGTCCGGGAACTGCCTTCGGATATCAAGGAAAATCCCGACCTGCTTTGCGGGTGTGTCGGCGGTGCCGAGACCGTGGAGAAGATAAAGAACGCACTTGAAATCGTCGGATTCGAATCCATCGATATAAAACTTGCCGGCGCTAGCCGGGAAACCATTGAAGAGTGGTTTCCCAAAAACAACCTGAGTTCTTATGTCGCTTCAGCGTCGATACAAGCGGAGAAACCTTCGACACAGGTACCTTAACTTTAATGCAGAAAGGAGGTCAATATGACCGCTTTATTGTCATGTTGCAGGCTTGGAAGACATACGAATTCCAAGGGGGATATTGATGCCGCACTTTCACAATCCCAGATCAAGGGCATATATGACCGGATTGCGCCGGTGTATGATCACTGGGGCCGGTTCACCGAGAGTAGGGCGAGACATCTCGCCCTAGAGCTTTCCGAAATCAAGGACGGCGAGACCGTTTTGGAGGTTGCAGTGGGCACGGGGATGGCATTCTATGAAATTGCAAACAGAAATCCAAGCGGAATAAATCTTGGGATTGATTTGTCTCCCGGCATGCTGGCTATGGCCGATAAACGACTCAGGTCTCTACCGCACAGGAATTTCACCTTGAAAAACGGTACCGCTTTAGATCTGCCTGCCGCTGATGCAATTGTCGATACCCTGGTGAACAATTACATGTTCGATCTCATTCCATTTGATGGCATGCATGACATCCTTATGGAATTCAAAAGGGTATTGAAACCAGGGGGGAAGCTTGTCCTTGTGAACATGACCCGGGGGGAAACCCCCGGCAGCGGTATTTATGAGAAGGTTTATACAATGTTTCCCAAACTCATGGGGGGATGTCGTGGTGTGAAAATGGCGGAGAAACTGAGTGAACACGGTTTTACGATCATAGCCAGGGAGAAAATTACACAATGTTTCTTTCCGTCGGAAGTCATCTTGGCCAGAATTGATCGTTCGCAAACATATTGAATGACAGCTTCCAATGGAAATTATGACAAAATGAGAATATCGGAGGAAAAAACATGGAAAAAAGCCAATGTCGGCGGTGGCATTTTCAATGCTGAACTGTTGATGGTCGAAGGGTTTTATGAATAACCATTAGAATTTTGTCACCGCTGCTTTCAACAATTTCTGAGAAACTTCATTGTACCAGCAGGTGTAGAAGAACTGGTTTTTCTCATTATTATATTTTTCGAAGCGTATGCGGACAGCTTCAACCCGGTTCGCCTTGATGACCGCAAATGCAGGTGTTGGAAACGCCGTAATTTCCAGCACCTTGTTGACTGCGGCGGTTTCGACAGTTTCCGGTGAGTGAATGGCGTCTATAAGGCCCAGTGCGGCGGCGTCAGCAGTGGAGATGAAGTTGCCGTGATACACCATGTCCGTTGCCGCACGGTCGCCCACCACCTGACGCAACATCAGGTCGGCGATATACGGTACAGCCAGCCCCAGGTTAATTTCATTGAGGCCCATTTGCGCGGTTTCAACACCGGCGAAACGGTAATCGGCGGTGAGCGCGAAAATCGTCCCCCCGGCAATGGCGTGGCCCGAAATAGCGCAAACCACGGGAATCGGCAGTGTATAGAGATGAAACACGAGCTGATTGAATCTATTCCAAAAATCACGGAGTGTTTCACGGTCCATCTGTATGAGTTCGGGCAGGTCCAATCCAATGCTGAAAAATTTCTCACCCCCGGCGAGCACCATGCCCTGATATTGATCGCCGATGTCTGACAATGTCCGCTGGAAGTCGTCCAGCATTGCGGAATTGATGGCATTGGTGACACCATTATCCAACCGGACGACAGCCACTTTTCCATGATCTTCAAGGATTATATTGTCCATTTCCATTCTCCTTCAGTTATGGATTCCACCGGATATTTATCCCGCTTTTACCGGTGCGTCAAATTAATACTTTAGGAAATCGCATGGACTGTGAGGTCCGATAATGCAGTACATAAAGAAAATTGGCACCCATGTCACCGACCCTATTGTACGATGATCATAGCAGATTCCAAGGCAGATGTGGGTGGAAGGGGCTGCCGATACAGAGTTTCCGTACCGGCAGCGGTGGTATGGCTTACAATGCTTCGGGAACGGTGTAGGGGTACGAAAAATGAAAATTGAACCCGCAGACCGATTATAACCGTCCGACTGCCGGGCTCGGTTTTTTGCCGTATTCTCGGGCGGTCTGTACAATGGCGCGCATGTTCTCTTCTTTGATATCCGGCCACAGGTCGCATCCGGGCCAGACCGCATCCACGCCGCCGTCGATGTTGACTTTTATGGCCTCCACGGCCTGTTCCACGGTTGTCTCTTCCTTGCATGGCAGTGCAAACACATCAAAGTTACCGAAAAGCAGCCGGTCATTTCCGATTTTTTTGCGGGATTCCACCAGGTTGTTCTTGATATCCACACTCAGGGCATCGGCACCGCACTCGTTCATCATTTCGATGATCATGTCCGTGGCCCCGCAGATATGAAGCACCTTGGGAGAGTCCCAGGCCGCCAGGATACGCTCGACCCGGGGTTTGATCATGGTCTTCCACGTCCGCGGGCTGAGAAGGTCCGTACCGGTACCCATTTCGCGGAGGGTTATAAAATCTGCGCCGGCAGCCTGCTGGGCCTTGCCGATGGTGATGATCATGTCACTGATTTTATCCAGGGCGGCTTCCACCAGATCCTTTTGCTTAAAGACCCCTTTGAGCATGATATCCAATTCCAGAAGCTGGCCTGCCATGGTAAAGGGCCCGAGCTGCCAGGCGCCGATGGCGTGATTGGGTGCCTCGGTTTTGGCCAGTTTGATGGCATCGATGATCATGGGCATCCGTCCCAATTCCATGATGTTGTCCGGAATCACAACTTCATCCAAGCCCTTCCATTTTTTTTCGGGTATGGTGGGATAGAGAATGTCGTCGGAATTGTCATATAGACTGATATCGTTTCCCAGGGCTTGAGACTCGCAACACATATCATAGGGTACCACCACGGAATCGAAGCCGAACATTTCGCTGGACAATACAGCGGATTTCACCAATCGTTCGGCGTCGGTGTGTACCTGGGCGAAGCGGTAGCCCAATTTTTTGATCGCCGGCATTACCACCATGCCGTAACCGCTGAAAAAAGGCATGGTATCCACAGGTTCCTTGCGGAAGACTCTCATCACTCTCTCTTTTGGGGTTAACTCGGCCATGAAACGTGTACTCCTTTCACTATGATTACTGTTGATATTACAGACTTTAGGCATCGAATGTATCCCGGGTACAGGCAGTCTGGTGTCCGTTACCGATTGTATGGATGTATGACGCGAACAGCTAAAAGATCACAGGCCATCGATCCCGTCAATTGGCCTTTCGACGATTTTTCGTGCCGTAAACGACTATTTTTCAGAAAAAGGACGGAAGCAGGTGGATGTGCGGACAAGTGTGTCTTTATCGGTTTAAGATCATCGATACTTTCATCATTGTCCTTGGATTTTTCACACACAACTCTTTAAAAAAAGTCCAAAATGTCATATGAGACCGACACAGGCCATAAGCGTAACGCATACGGCCGTTTATTCATTAGTTCACATCGTTGACATGTTGAAATAAACAATCGACAAACAGGCCCGGCCGAAAACGCCACACGATAGCTCCGGTGGATAAATACGCAAAATTCGTGTTTCTGGTGTTTGGCAGACGGTGGTTGCATGAAGGGTGTCCCCAGTACATTCCGCCGAAAACGCCCAACGCAAATCAGACATACGTCACTTTACCGATTTAATTGCCGGGTTCATAAAACCGAAACAGCGGGGAAGTCGTCCATCGGACGAGTACGCCGCATGGGGAGGAAACAATGGGTGATTTTTTAAGTGAAAAGAACATCAAGGAGTTGGTGGAACACAATCTGGACCAGGCCGTGGATGCGTCCCGAATCAAGGCGTTGATAGACGGCAATGACATTCCCGAATTGTCCGGCACAGATTATTATCAGGGTAAGGTGCGGGCGAATTTCACCGGTGAATCCCTGACCACGCCCGACGGCAGGCCGCTTCGGGTGATCATTGCCACCGACCAGATTTCCACCCATGACAGTGTTCGCGGGGCTATTCCGTTCCGCGGCCAGATTCTCACCGGTATATCCAACGACATGCTGGCGTATACGGAAACGTTCATTCCCAATGCCCAATTGTTCGCGCCGGAAAATTCCGCAGTGGTCATTGCCGAAAACTGTGAACCCTTCATGTTCGAGATGGTATGGCGGACCCACATGTGCAAATCTTCCACCGAAACCAGTCTCTATTATCATTATGTGGATCTTGGCAAAAGAGAGTTCTGCGGCCATACACTGCCCGAAGGGCTGGTGCCCAACGGACCATTGCCGTATATGATGGATACGCCGTCCACCAAAGCGTCCGGTGAGGGTGAACACGATATCTCCGTGAGCCCCGGACTTCTGTACAATGAAGGCGTCGTAACGCCCGCGGAGTACGGCCATGTCCTGTACATGACCGGGTATGCATACCTGCATGGCCAGGAACGATTCGGTCAAAAGGGTATCATCATCCCGGACACGAAGTTTGAATTGGGGAGAACCCGGGAAGGCAGGATCGTCACCATCGATGAAGTTCTCACCCCGGATTCATCACGCTTCTGGCTGGCGGATGACTACCAGGATAAAATGGCCCGGGGTGAAGCCCCAACATCTTACTCCAAGCAATTCGGCCGGGATGTGGGTACGCCGGGACAGCCCTATACGGACGAGGAGCGATTCCTCATCGGTTGCCGCTATATCGACACCTACCAGAAACTCATGGGCAAACGCTTTGTACCCGACCTTCGCCCGGTGGAGCAACGCCTGATCGAAGATATACGGGGTGGGTTGAAACAACTGCGGCAAAAATAGGGGGTATACGGCTGGCTTCAATTATCCATAGCTGAGAACACAATCAGAAAAGTGAAATTTCAAATGGCGTTATGCTGTCGATAAAGGAAACAGCTCACCATATGATTGCCTGTCGTTGCCTGTAACCGGGGAGCGGTCCTGCCGCACGCGTCAAACGCATGGCGACATCGTTTTTCAAACGGGCATCCCTGATACCTCTTGGTCGGATTCGGGACTTCACCTTGCAGCACCTTTCGTTTTCTCTTTGCTTCAGGATCCGGAATCGGGATAGCGGACAATAGTGCCTGGGTATAGGGATGCTGGGGGTTTGTAAACAATTCTTTTTTTTCAGCGATTTCTACAATCCTTCCCAAATACATCACGGCAATGTTATCGGAGATGTATCGGATAACCCCCATATCATGGCTGATGAACAGGTACGAGAGGTTCAATTCCTTTTGCAGGTTTTTGAAAAGATTTAAAATCTGTGCCTGGATAGAGACATCGAGTGCCGATACCGCTTCATCACATACGATGAGTTTTGGCCGGGGCATCGACCGGTATTGGACCTATGATCCCACCGGCCTTTTGGAACGCTACACCGACGGCGAGGATAACCCCACCGCCTACACCTATGACGTCAACGGCAACCCTGCGACCATCACCTACGCCAACAACGCTGTCACCCGCATGAGCTACGATGCGGCCGACCGGCTGCTCGGCGTCACCGAAGCTTCAGGCACCGCCGACGAGCGCAGCCGGGCCGTCACCGAATACGACAAGATGGGCAACATCTTAAGGCAGACCGACTTTAACGGCAACGAGACCGTCACGG
>JABDIN010000102.1 GCA_013003715.1 Desulfobacteraceae bacterium
ACCGTCGGCATCGCCACAGCTATCGGGATCCAGGGTTGCCGGGTCCAGTACATCGTCAATGCCGTCGTTATCGTCGTCGGCGTCACATGCATCACCCCAGCCGTCGGCGTCCGTATCTGTCTGGCCGGCGTTTGATGTGTCGGGACAGTTGTCAGAGGTGTTCACCACCCCATCGCTGTCGGAATCCATTACTTTAAAGTCTTTATCTTTCCCGAACAGGTCCCAAACATCATTGTCTTTACTGCAAGCACATACGCCGGCGGCCAAAATGGCAACAAGTATAATAGCAACACACTGGTTCAGTATACGCATTTCTCCCTCCCACTTCTAGTTGATATGGTGAATTCGTGTTAGAGGGCAGGATTCGATGATCGATAAAGATGTTGTTGATTGGAAGTGATTTTGAAACCACTTCTAAAGTGCCCTCGGTATCGGTATTCAAAAATGTCCGGTGATCAAGTTTCCCTGGTTAGTAGTCGAAAAAGGATAATCCGTCGCCCGGATGCGTGAAAAAAAAACAAGTGCCAAAGCACCCGAAGTGCATGTTTTCGGACCTCTCTATAGTTAAATTAAAATAGAAATAACAGTATGATAGGGCGCTGTGTCCTGTGGCCCCCGTTGTTTCTGATTGAAAAAAAAGGATATCCATGCGAATACATACCGGAATCCACCCTTGATTCAGGGAGGCGGAAATACCCTGTGGTTGATCTAGCCACCTCGTCAAGACACTTCATAATGTTGGTCTTGAGATCATTTTTGGGAAGCTGCAAAAAGCGATGATTGAAGTTCAAGCCGTAACTGGATATTTTTTGGTTTAAAACTGTAAATGAATTCGAATCAGGTCCGGTATGTTTCGATTAAGATTCTCCGTACACATCCCCATTGGTCTCTATGAAGAATTTCTATGGCAGAAAAAAGGATTTAGGCAAAATCATTCAAGTGTTCGAAGCGGTTCAAAGAGGCGGTTCAGGGGCCGTGCTTGTCTGCGGACCGGCCGGATCGGGAAAGACAGCCCTGGTCACCCGGTTTGCTGTTGAGGCGGAAACAGCCGGAGCCCTTTTTTCATACGGCAAAGCCGATATCCTGAACCGCAGCGCCCCCTTTTCGACCCTGACCACAGCGATGAATATGCTGGTCAAAAAGGCTATTGCAGAAAAGCCACAGGACATGGATGGGATGAGAACAGCGGTCGGACGAGCTCTAATGCCGGACTTCGACCCGGACACGGGCGTAGCTCCGATCTTAAACCTTGTGCCCGCACTATCCTATCTGTTCGGAGAATTCTCAGCTTCCCCCAATAATCCGGCAATTGAAAGTTCGCAGTGGATCAATCTCAGGCTTCTTTCCGTGCTTGAAGCTTTTGCTGCCATGGGCAGACCGATGATCCTGTTTCTGGACGATCTTCAGTGGCTGGATGAGGCGTCCCACGACTTTTTACGATACCTGGCCATAAACGGCCTTGTTCCGGGCATGCTTCTGATTTTGGCTTTTCGCAGTGAAAATTCGAAAAAGAGCAGCGCTCTTGAACTGACGGCCGATTTTTACCAAAGCCGGGAATACACCCGCTGCCTGACGCTGTCCGGACTAACCAAAAGGGATACCCGGGGACTCTTAAGAGCACGGCTAGGCACTGATCAGAACCTGACACCCTTGGCGGATGTCTGCCATCGAAAAACAGCGGGCAATCCTTTTTACTTGACACAACTGCTGGAAGAACTGCTGGAAAAGGATCTGATACAACAACAAAATCGGGAGTGGATCTATGATATATCGTTAATTTCCGACCTTGAGTATACGGAAAATGTGGTCGACCTGATGATTGAGCGGATGCGTTTGCTGGATTCGGATTGCATGGACTTATTGAAGCAGGCTAGCTGCCTTCAGAGTGACCTTTCAGTCCCGCTTTTGAAGGTTACATCCGGATTTTCGCGGGAAAGAATAGAAACATTGCTATGGAAACCGGTCCAACAGGATCTTCTGCAAAAAACAGAGGAAGGGTTTCGTTTTGCCCACGATAGAATTTCTGAATCCTTGGAAGCGCTTATTCATGACGATGACGCCGAGGTGATCCATCGCAGGCTCGTGATCTATTTTCTGGCGGAAGAGCAACGGCATGAACTGGAAAACAATATCTTCACCTTGCTTTTTCACTATGATTTTTACGCCGATTCGGTTTCTGATGGGGATGTGAAAATAGAGATGACCCGGCTCTACTTCATGGCCGGCGAACAAGCGCGAAACAGGTCGGCATACACACCGGCACTAAAGTATTTTAAACAAGGCAAGGATCACTTCCCAGGTAATATGTGGGTTGATGACTACCAACTGGCAATCCGATTCTCTCGCCAATTGGCCGAGTGTGCCTATCTGGCTGGAGATTTTGTAACCGCAGACCATATTTTCACCGAGGCAGAAGCAAATGCCAAATCCTTTTCCGACCGGCTGGCCGTGGAGATGGTGAAAATTCCCTGTTATCATACACAGGAAAAAGAGGAGAAAGCGCTGGAGGCCGGGCTTAACATTTTAAACCGGCTCGGGTTCCGTATTTCAAAAAATCCCTCCGGGTCATCGATATTGTATTCGATTTTCAAAGCCTGGATACGTTTCCTTTTCAGTAGAAAAGATCGCCTTAAGCACAAACGAATGGACCCTGACTCAGACGTATACAAGGCGGTTAAATGTCTGAGTGCCCTGGGTGTTGTTGCTTACAACATGTCTCCGCAAAAGCTCTTGCCGTTGATGATGGCTACTATTTTCAACATGACACTAAAATACGGTAACATGGAGGAAGCCCCGGTTGCATACATGGGATTCGGTATGATTCTCAACGAAATGACCGGCACAGTCAAGTGGGGGCGTACCTTAGGGGCAATGGCCCGTCAGATCAGCCTGGACTTCAGCGATGACCGGCATAAAACCAAAGAGATAACAATAATTAATGTTTTTCTGGATCACTGGAATAAACCCTTGTCACAAGCGATCATAGACTTTAATAAAGCTGAAGCATTTTGCCTGCGACAGGGTGATCATGAGTATTTTGCCTACAACGCCCTTGGACACCTTCATGGCATGATGATAAGCAACGTGTCACTTGCCACGCTACTGCAGGAGATAGGTGAGAAAAAGAAAGGTTTTAAACGGATCAACAACAAACTTGCTCTTACCACTGCCGGTTATATGCAACAGGCGATTGCCAATCTTGAGCTTGGTGTGCGCGAGCCATGGATTCTCACGGGAGAATATTTTGATGAAACCCTGCTGGGTGACCGATCCGGTGGAATACTGACGGACTTATATTTATATAAATTTTGCGCTGCTTTTTACTGCGGGAGAACAGATATCGCCTCAGAAATCAGGGAAAATCTTGTGACCTGCGATGAAATGGCGATGGATGCGTACCAATATAACTATTATCAATTTCTATGCGCGCTGCTGGACATTTGCCTGAAAAGCGAGGCAAAAAAAATTAAACATCATTTGAAACAGCTGAAAAAGTACGCCGCTTATAATGAAGCATTTTATGGAAACAAATACCTGCTGGCGCTTGGAGACAGCATGCGCATTAAGGGCGACCCTAAGGCTGTAACGGTTTACCGTGAGGCTGTCGCAGCGGCACAAACATATGGATTCCGGTTTGAACAAGCCCTTGCCTGGGAAGGGATAGGTATGATCGCCAAAAACAATGGAGATGACGCGACAGCCCGGGAACATTTTACGCGGGCCATCCGACTATACAAGCAGTGGGGATTGAAATGGAAACAGGGGCTGTTTGATCATAAGAGGCGGGCCGGCCATACACCGGAAGAGATCATTACCCGATCGAATCCTACTACTTCGGAGCAAACCGGCCTGCCAGCCGGACTGTTGAAGAATGCCGGAGAGTCTGTTGGTGAAGGTCGTACAAACAACATTCTTCGAACCATGAAGATCATTAGCGGCGCCACGGCGATACATGCTGCAACTCAACGGGTCCAATACTGGAAAAGCCATGTATATATTGACGACAACGGTATTCAACGACCCGCAACCTTTGTACCGCTACCTGAAAAGATGCTTGCTTTCGCCTGCGCCACTGGGGAGGTGATTCGTAGTGACATTGACAGTTTTGAGGAGGAGCTTTTAGATACCGCATATTTCTGGAAGCACCGCCCCTTATCGCTATTGGTGATTCCCGGAGCAGAGCAAAACGGCATTTACCTTGAAAATTTTAACCCCAACACCGACATAGAGGCGCTGATCCGGTTGGCGGAACAGGTTTGGATTCATCTCAGACCGAACCCGGCAATCTCGGTCCCCATGCAGAATCTGAACACGGCCGATAACGGACAGCTTAAAGAGCGGTGCCGGGTCTTGCAAGATTATATGACAAATCTGAAGGCCTATCGAAATCAATCACTTTCCCTTTCAAGTCTGGCGAAAGCGGTCAAGATGCCCCAACGGAGCATTACCAATGCCCTCAATAGTTGCCTGGAGCAAAACTTTCACACCTTTGTCAACAGTTACCGGATCGAGGCCGTGAAACAGGCATTGTGCGATCCGGCCAACAAAGATAAAACCATCTTGGAAATTGCCTATGCCCAAGGGTTTAATTCCAAGTCCACCTTTAACGAAGTATTTAAAGAAATTGTCGGTACCACGCCTTCAAAATTCAGGACAGGTATGTTTATAAAATGACAGAATCGTATGGGGATGTCCGTCGGAAGGTAAGGATCCTGTTCACAGATGATGGACTTGTACCGGTTCTGAAACAATTGTCCGTGACCCGGTGGCGTCGATTAAACACCGAGGCCGTAACCGGCCGGCAAACGGCGCATAAGCCGTGACAATTTATTCCTCGGGCGTGGTCGGTGTTCTGTTTGTTATAAAATAAAGGGGCATTACGTCCATTCCATCGGGTCCACTTTATAGTAATCGTGAAGTTCCTCATACAGCTCAGGATGCTTTTTTCGCATCTGTTTCGGTTTTTCAAAAAAGGACTCGGTGGCCACGGCAAAAAATTCGGCCGGATTGGTGGCACCGTATCGATTCAGCACCGAGCGTCTTTTCCGTTTTCCTTTTTGAAGCTTCTCAAACTCTTTGGAAAAAACCGCCGCCCACGAACTGTAGGCGGAACGCTCTTCCAAAATAGGCGCGCCATCGGCCCGACCGTCCGCCTGATCCAGCTGGTGAGCAAATTCATGCATGGTCACATTACGGCTGTCTTTAAAATTACGTGCGCCATGTTTCACACTGTCCCAGGCCAGCACCACCGTTCCATGACTCCACGATTCGCCCAATCGCACCGATGTTGTTTTTGCGTTATGGGGAGCCCGCCCCCCGTCTTTTACCATATAAGCACTGGGGTATATCAGAATCGAACTCAATTTGGGATAATTCTTGGAGGGCCGGTTTAAAAGAAGCAGGCAGGCCTGGGCCGCAATCGTCACCCTCATCTCATCGGTCACGGTAAGCCCGTCGCAACCCTCAAATGATTTTTCAGCTAAAAATATTTTCATCTTATCCTGGAGCTGGTGCCGAAGGTCATCCGAAAACTTGGTGTAGGGGGGCAGGTTGGCGTTTAGGATTTCATTCCATTCAACGGGAAACGGCGCCTGTAACGCCAGACGTCGCCGGGTGTTGCGTCGATGCCGCTTGAATAAAACCACCGCCGCTCCAATACCACCTGCCATTATAAATAAAATCAACAACCGCATTGCTATTCTCCTCTCCGGTTCCTTTTGGTATCAGCATAAAGAAAAATTGAGATGATTGCAAAGTTAATGTGCCTTCACCATTTGACATCGGCCCTCAACATCTCCGACCTTTGTTCCGCCGGGTTCGATGGTGAATACAGTGGTGCCCCGCTCGTCAGTTATGGTTTCCATATGATAGCTGGGCTGGTACCAGAATTCGCAGGGTATTGGATTGGGTTCATAACTGAAAGAGGACCAATATCCGGCCATGTCCTGGATTCGGGTGAGGTTTTTTTCACTGTCGTATTCAAACGCGGCGTGACGGCCGAATGAGTCATCTACACAGGTGACCAATCCTTCGGTGTTATAGGTAAAAAGGGTTTTCTGGTTGAGGGCATCGATGATTTTTTCCAGACGGTTATCCGTGTCGTACTGAAAGGTGAGGCTGTACCCGTGGCGATCGCGGATTTCATCAAGACGAAGTTTGCGTCGATGTTCAGCGAAGAACGATTCTGAGCCGCAAACAAGGTCATGCGCTGAATAAAGGAAGCATAATTTACCCTATTCCTACTATTTCCCCACGCAAAAGTCCGGGATGAGCATGATTTCGAGGTAGACGCCGTGGTCTTTGCTTTCTGCTTTAACAGCTTCACAAAGAAGTCCTTTTCCACATCCCCCATCACATACCCGTCCAGGGCCGTGCGGGACATCACGTGATAGGCCGTGGATCCTCCAGTGATCATGATTCGCGGTATCCTGGCCATCTCGGGTTTTCCTTCAAAACTTCCTGTTAAGGAAACGGCATTGATGTTATAGTAATGGTTATGAAAAAAAATCAAATCCAAGCGAGTTCGGTAACAGATTAGCCAACTTCAGAAAGGTAAAAGGTCTAACACAAGCGCAATAAGGGGAATTCGCCGGTGTCTCTTATTATGAGAACGAAGCACAATATCCACCGCCACGATTGATTGTTCCTCTGACCAAAGCGCTTGGTGTGTTGGCCGATGAACTATGAGGGATGAAGGCGGTAAAGACGGACTATGATCCGGCAAAGACTGCTTTATGGAGAAAACTCAAACTGGTTGAGTCGCTTTCGCCAGTTGATCAAAAAGCGATCTTGCATTACATTAAAGCCATCGCTAAAAACAGAGACGCCGGACAAAAAACGACAAGGTAAAGGTGTGTTAAGATGGAAAAAATCATCAATATTCATATCGAAAAATTGCCCGAGGGTGTCTATCTGGCAACCTCCGATGATGTACAGGGGCTTGTGGCCCAGGGCAGAACGGCAACCGAGGCTTTAGAGATCGCCCGTGATGTGGCCCGTAAGTTGATCGAGGCAAGAGCTGCGCGGTCCGGCAATTTAAAACTTTCCGTGATTGCCGACTCATTTGACTATCCGCTGATCGTGAATGCCTGATATGGGACGATAATCAGGCTTTAATTACCGTCAAATCGTCAAACGCCTTAAAGCCTTGGGATTTTCCTTTGACCGTCAGGCCAACGGAAGTCATGAGATCTGGTACAACGATAAAACCGACCGTTATACCACCATCCCCAACCATCCCGGTGACATGCCCGAAGGCACCCAAAGGGCCATTCTCAAACAAGCCGGGATCTTGCCCAATGATTTTTTGAAAAAATAAGGACTGAACAGGCATATATTAAAACAGCGATTCAAAAGGGTGAGGTATCGGCCGCCGAAGATGGGGTTACAGCTTGTAAGTTGAGTTGCTGGATTACTGACGGATGTTCCCAACTATTCCGGGGATCGGCCCCGGTGTACGTTTAGACATGTTCAGCAGTCCCCTGGGAGATCCGCGTCAATCGGACCAGGGCGCCTATCAATAAAAAATTAATTTTTATATTGATGGACCCGGTACCTGAGCCGCCGGGTACGATGTTGAATGTAGTGGAAGCAAAATGTCCCCAAATTTATCCAGACGAAAAAGTTGCCTGATTAACCCAATTATGGTATTTTTTGAATTCTAAAATCAGATCAAATGGTTTTATATCGATAGGTATGGCGGATAATATAATACAGCCCTTATCCGTGTGATCGACTCCATGTTAACCAAGAAAAAAATCCTTAACTTGATCACAAGGGAAAACGCTGAACAGCGCATTTAAATTCGGCAAGCAGGAGACTATACCATCATGGAAAACATTCAATACATCGCCGATGAAAACAACAATATTACCGGGGTCATCGTGCCCATTGATCTTTGGAAAGAGATCCAGTCCGAGAAAGAGACCGCTTATCTTCTTAAAAACCAAGCGATGAAAAAACGATTGTTGGATGCTAAAAACAGACAGGAAGGAATCTCTTTTGACGAAGCGTTTAAAAAGCTTGGAGTTTGACCCCAACGGTTTTGAAGATCTGGCATGGTGGGTTGAAAAAGACCGCAAAAAGGCGCTTCGCATTATCAAACTGATAAAAGAAGTTCAGAGAACTCCTTTCATCGGTACCGGCAAGCCGGAACCCTTAAAACACGAGTTGACCGGCTGTTGGTCCCGCCGCATCGACAAGGAGCACCGGCTTGTCGATCAAGTTAAAAGGGATAAAATTCGTATTCTTGCCTGCCGTTACCACTATTAAAATACCTTTCCAGCCCGTGGCAATCTTTGTAGACTAAATATAAATAAAAACGGCGACCTGGTTGTTTCTTTTGCAAACCGAGCCGTCTTTATCAATTTTCAAATTCCAATGTCTTCTGTAGATAACCTGCGGGTATTTAAAGCGATATTGCCATAGCCTTGACAATTAGTACCTCGGGCGTGGCCTACGCGGTTCAAAAGGGTGAGGTATTGGCCAAGAAGATGGGGCTACAGCTAGTAGGTTGAGTTACTGGATTACTGACGGACGTCTCCAACTATTCTCTTGATCCGCCGGGTACGATGTTGAATGCAGTGGAAGAAAAATGCCCCCAGATTTATCCAGACGAAAAAGTTGCCTGATTAACCCAATTATGGTATTTTTTGAATTCTAAAATCAGATCAAATGGTTTTATACCGATAGGTATGGCGGATAATATAAAACGGCTCAGAAAAAAAAACAGATGGTCTCAATCACAATTGGCTGAACAAATCGGCTCTCATTTATCGCATATCAACCGCATCGAGACCTGCAAATACTATCCTTCACTGGATGTGGTTCAGAAGCCGGCTACTGCTTTTAATGCGACTATCGACTATATAGTTAGTGATATGGATGAAGCTTTAAAGAAGTGAATATCGAGGAAAACATCTTATGTAGCGGGTCAAATTGATTGATTCTCTTTAAGAAGATAATAAAACAGCCCTTATCCGTGTGATCGACTCCATGTTAACCAAGAAAAAAATCCTTAACTTGATCACAAGGGAAAGAGTCGCTAAGGCTTAATCCGGGAACGAAAGGAATAACATGATATGCAACCCTTAATAGATGAAGTCAAAATAAAACAACTCATGAAAGAAGCATTAATCGAAGCATTGCAGGAACAAAAGGACATCTTTCATGATATGATTATTGAGGCAATCGAGGACATTGCCATGACCAATGCCATTCGACAGGGGGAGAACACCGCATCGGCAAGCAGAAAAGAAGTATTTGACATATTGAAAGGTTAGACGTGAAAGTTGAATTTAAGAAAAGCTTTGCCAAAGATTTAAAAAAAAGATTCAACGAACGAAATCTCTTGGAAAAAATCAAAAATATCATTGAAACAGTTGATCTGACCGAAGATATCAATCAGATACCAAATCTGAAAAAACTAAAAGCACAGGGTGATTTTTACCGTATCCGAACCGGCAGCTATCGAATAGGATTAATCATTAAAAAAAATACGGTCACCTTTGTCAGACTACTGCACAGAAGTGAGATATACCGCTACTTCCCCTAAGAAGTCATTGATTTTTAAACAATCGAAGGCTTGCTGTCATTTCCCAAAAAGGAACATCCGGTTAAAAAAAACCGGCGGTCAAAGAAAAAATCTCTTTAAACCACCGTATTTTTAAGCTTTATTGGGAAGTTAATAAGTTGACGTCCCGCAGTCCCAGGCTGTTTTTAAAACGGTGAGCAGTTCCCACCCTGCAAGGCTAATATCATGTGGAATAGTAAAAAATCCGCTTTCAAACCGATGCACTTTCTTTACGTTCCTATTTAATACTAATTAAAATCTCCTCTTGTTTTTCGTTTTAATTCGGTAAAACGGTTAAAAACCACCTAAATTTTACGACCGCTAATTTGGGAAAAACTACGATAGTATTTTGGGCATTAACAATTGGTCCCGTAATTGGTCTATACTAAAACAGCGGTTCAAAAGGGTGGGGCATCGGCCGTCGAAGATGGGGTTTCAGATTGTAGATTGAGTTACTGGATTACTTAAGGTCCCCCAACTATTCTTACATGAATTGAAAGTTCTCAGAGCCCTGGTCGATGTTAATTTATATATTTATGGACGTCCCTATCCTTATATTGGGTTATAATAATTTTTAAAAAGTATTTGACATAAAGGATATAGAATGTCCCTATTCCCTCACTCACTTTTTATTCAGATTCGTAATCCCGATATTTAATCAAAGATAATGCACCCGTTAATGCGATTAATATATATACAAAAAACAACAGCCCCACAGTTTTTAGGTTCCAGATCAACTGGTTGTATACCAAAACCAAAATAATTAACTCTACAATCAGGCCAGAAATAAACCCAATAATAAAGGCTGACGAAAGATTTCCGTCTCTATATCCATTTAATATTTGCTTGTAACTTTGAGAGAAACACATTATAGGCTTAAAGCAATTTATAAAAACCAAAGCCATCGCATAAATACTCACCCTAAATATTGGATTGTATAGAAAATCTTTTCGATTATGCATATTATTGTCATCACTATTTTAGTTTATTGCAATGCTCCTTGATGGCCTATAGTTGTCCCTTTTTCATGGATAGCTAACCCTGCGCCTTTGCCTAAGAAACTAAAAGTAATTCCTGTTAATTCACCGGTGCATGGATCCTCAGAAAAAACCATTGATACTGGCCCAATAACATAACTTGTGTAATCCATCCTGCCAGGGAAAAACTTTTCGGCATCTGTAAGGTAAAATGTAAGATTTGCTCCAGCACCGAGCGTTGCACCCGGTATTTTTCCTGTATCTTCGGTGAATTGTTGATAGGTGAATCCACCGAACTCTGCATACCAATTCTTCGCCCCAAAATAGATTCCTGTACCAGCGCTGCCTCCTTCTCCACTCTCGCCACCCCAACCAGTCATGTAATCACCACCAAAATCAATGGCGATACCTGCTAAACCCTTGGGATCGATCAAATTAACCGGATTATTGGAGACAAACCCATACAGATTCAACCCCCCGGCTTCTCCAAGTGGATCGCGATTCAACCACCTGCCGGTATTAGGCAGATACATCCTGTATCCATAGTAATTCAACCCGAGGTTTTCCAGATATCGTTTGGTAGAGAACAAGTACGGCTGGTCAAGGGTTCCGGCCTTGACCATGAGATTGCCGAAGGCGTCGTAGCGGTACTTTGCCACTAATGCTTCAGCGCTGTCAACCACAGCCGACACATTGCCCTTGCCGTCGTAGAGATAGCTGTAATCCGCGCCATCCTGGCGCATGGATAGCAGCCCGCCGATACCCCCGCCCATGTTCAGGCCCCAGGTGTACTCGCGGGTGACGGCGTTGGCGGCGTCGCGTTCCTGAACGGCGAGATAACCGTTTCTGACGATGCGCATGTCGGTTTGGAGCACATCGT
>JABDIN010000003.1 GCA_013003715.1 Desulfobacteraceae bacterium
GCCTCTGGCGCTTTTGGTCCTTGTTCATCAGGCACCGCCTCCGCGCGTTGAGTCTTCTCCTCAGTGGCGATTTCATCTTTTTTGATACCGGCCTCGACGATGATCAGCCAGTCTTCGTATTTGAAAACAAACTGCTCCATCTTATTGATCTTCAAGGACTCAATCCTGAAATCCTTGCCGATCGTGATGGAGGGTATTGTCAATTGGCAGGTCAGACCGACATCCACGAAACTCGATTTTAAGGTGCCACCGATTATGTTACTCATCTCCCGAAGGACGTCGTGGACCTCCTCATCCCCTTCTATCTCTTCAATCTCCATGCCCAGCATGGAAGCTGTCATGACCTGGGCGAAATCTTCATTCACCTGAAGATTGAACAACCCGTCCAGATCACCGGCAAAACTGACCGATCCCACAATATGTTGCTGCGCCCGGAAACCCGCAGGCAATTCTTCCAATCGTTCAACCTCCATGGAAAGCATGGTGTAGAATACATCGATGACTGAATTAATGATGGTGGTCGCCACATCCACGGAATTGACTTTCTCCATGATGGCTTCGGGGGTCAATCCATCGGATTTGATGAGAAATTCCTCGCCCACCGATTCTTCTTTCAAGCAGAGCTGAACCACCATGTTGCTTTCTTCATGCTTGAAAACCAAATGTTTGGTGAGATCGACGTCCAAAGGATCGATGTCAAAGTCGGGGCCCGAGGTGATGGCGGGTGCCGATATTGCGCATCCCTGACCGGAATTGACCAATTCCGTCGATAAATTACCGCTGATCATATTGGTAATTTCACCGATCACATCTTTTATGGCCGCGTCGTCCAGCGCATCCTCCCTTGCAACGCCAAGCATGGCACCGGCTATCTTCCGGGCGAACGCTTTTCCGACATGAACGCTGACCACACCGACAATTTGACCGGTGTAATGAACGGCCCCGACAATGCGGCTCCCGTCAAGCGCTTTATCCGTCACTTCGTCGGCCGGTGCCACATCCAGTGAAAGCATGGCATCAAATAACTCCATCACGGTCTTGGTGACGGCGTTGCTGATGCTGGTGTTGTAAACTTCAGTCATAATTTATCTCGAAATTGGCCGGTTGCCCTTCAGAAAAAGGGTGTGCTTTAATGGTTTTGATAAATTTATGCAAAAATCGCACCCGATTATAAGAGATGCATAAAAAAAGGCCCGGAATCTCAATTCCGGGCCTTTCACTAACAATATAACGCCGAACCTTAGAACAAACCGGATACCTTTCCGGTTTCAGGATCCACATCGATTCTTCTAAATGCCGGATTGGAGCTGGTTCCCGGCATCAGACTGATCGTCCCTGCGCAGGGGCAGAGGAACTTGGCGCCGGAATAGATCAATACGTCACGGATCGGCAAACGCCAGCCCTTGGGAACGCCCTTTTTGACCGGATCATGGCTCAGGCTCAAGTGGCTCTTCACCATCATGGTGGCAAAGTCGGCATACTTGGGATCGTTCTCCAGCATTTCCGCCTTGGCGTTGGCTTCGGGTTGCCAATCAACCCCATCGGCACCATACACTTCACGGGCGATGATATCCACACGATCACGCAGTTTCATTTCCAGCGGGTAGAGAAATTTGAAATCGTTTTCATCGTTGCAGGCATCGATTACTGCATCGGCGAATTCCAGGGCACCTTCGCCGCCTAACTCCCAATGCTTTGATTCGGCGCAGCGTGCGCCGGCAGCTTCCGCCGCCTTTCGAACGATGGCGCATTCAGCGTCTGTATCGGTGTAGAAGCGGTTGATGCAGACCACCGGATTGATGCCGGCTTTCCGGATCACGCCAATCATGTGAACCATGTTTTCAACGCCATTTTCCACCAATTCAAGATTCTCCTTGGTGTAGGCCTCGTCCATGGCTTTGCCGGCTACGACTTTCGGACCGCCGCCGTGCATCTTCAGAGCACGGATGGTGGAGGTCAATACGGAGACATGTGGTTTAAGGCCGGAGAAGCGGGATTTGACGTTCCAAAACTTCTCGAACCCGATATCGGCCGCAAATCCGGACTCGGTGACATGATAGTCGAAAAGCTTCAACCCAACACGGTCGGCGATGATGGAACTCTGGCCAACGGCGATGTTTGCGAATGGACCGGCATGCACGAAGCAGGGATTATACTCGGCGGTGCACATGAGGGTCGGATTGATGGTGTTTCTCATAAAGGCGGCCATGGCGTTGCCCACTTCCAGATCGCGGCAGGTAACGGGTTCGCCGCTCTTACTGAAAGCCACGGTAATGTTGTTGATCCGCTCTTTGAGGTCGGCCAGGTCAGTGGCCACCGCCAGGATCGCCATCAGTTCGGAACCCACGGCGATACCGAATTTGGATTGCATGGTGTAACCGTCGTATCGTCCGCCAAGGCCGATGACGATGTTGCGAAGCGCCTGGGCACAGAAATCGATGATCCAACCGAACTCCACCCGGGTGGGATCGATATCGAGACGGCGCATGCCGGTAAGACGAGCAAGTTGCTCATCGTTGTAGTTCCGCTCATGCTGCATCCGGGCGGTCATGGCCACCATGGCCAGGTTGTGGGCGTTCATGATGTCGTTAATGTCACCGGTAAGTCCCAATGAGAACTCGGTCATGGGAATCAGCAGTGAATTACCGCCGCCGGCTGCCGTACCTTTTACATTCATGGTCGGGCCGCCGGAAGGTTGACGCAGGGCACCGCCGACGTTAACGCCGCGTTTACCCAGACCTTCCATCAATCCGCAAGAGGTGGTGCTTTTTCCTTCGCCAAGGGGTGTCGGCGTAATGGCGGTTACCTCGATGTACTTTCCGTCCGGTTTGTCCTTGAGACGGTCGATCACTTTCAGAAAGTCGATCTTGGCCAGACGGCCCATGGGAAGCATTTCATTTGCTTGAAGTCCAAGTTTCTCACGCCACTGGTCGGGAGTGGGCATGTTTTTTTCCGCTTCCTCGGAAATTTGCCAGTCGGCCATGTTAACTGCATCGTAAGGCATCTGTACTACCTCCTTCTTAGATTAATTTAGGTTAAAATAAGGGAACCACAGGTTCTCTGAACTCTATTGCCTCTATCTGGTCCTGTTACAATTCGTATACAAAATACCAGGTAGCCGAGCGATGGCGGAATGGCAGGCGATCACATCGCGACCCGGCAACAATAACAACATTACAGTTTGTTTACTGCGAACCGCATCAACGGCAAAAAGGCCTGCTGATGCTGCAAACGATGGGATATATCGTTTTTCACCTTCGAGCGGAGTTGTCGATGGGTAAAAAAACTGCAAGCACATGTACCATGCGATGGCGGGTTTGGCAAGAATTAAGAGGGTAAAATACAGGGCGATTGCATGTATACCCGGCATGGCATTTTAGACCTTACCCATCTGTCCGCACCCGGATGCAAGGTGCAGCAGTATTTAAAAATAAAACAGGCCGCATACCTTCATTTGATGCCGCCATGTCACCGAAGCATCTTGAACCACTCTTGTTTGGCGATTATGGTGCCGTATCGGAAATGGCGTTTTCTCCTTTTTGGAGCAGGACGGAGTCGTCTCCGTTTTGCAATTGAATCATCCTGGAATAAAATCCTTTTTTAGTCATCAATTGGGTATGACTGCCGGATTCAATGACACGGCCATGATTCAATACCATAATCTTGTCCGCATTTCGCGCTGTGGTCAGGCGGTGGGCGACCACGATGGATGTCCGGCCCGACATCAGGTTTTCAAGTGCCTCCTGCAATTGAATTTCCGTTTCGGAATCAATGTACGAAGTGGCTTCATCGAGGATAATCAGGGACGGATTTCGGGAAAAAGCCCGCGCAATTGAAATCAGCTGACGTTCCCCTGCTGAAAGGGCGGATCCGGCTTCGTTCAGCCTGGTGTCGAGGCCGTCAGGCAGTCTTTGGATTAGTTTTTCACATCGGGCCGCGCGGACTATTTCCGATAAACGGGCATCGGTTGCCGGATCGGGCTTGATCAAAATATTATCTCTGATCGAGCCGGAAAACAGAAAGGGATCCTGGGAGACCATGGCCATCATCGAACGGAGATCGTGAATGGACAGATCGGTAATCTCGGATCCATTGATCAAAATACGGCCGGACACAGGATTGTAAAACCTGACGATGAGGTTTATCAGGGTAGTTTTTCCGGAACCGGTTGGCCCCACTATCGCCAGTTTCTGCCCGCTGTTCAATGCAAAACTGACCCGGTCCAGGATCGTTTCCTTTTCGTTATAGGAAAAGGATACGGCATCAAATTCCAGCCGTTCCATCCGGCCGTAGCCGGAACCGGTATATGGGCCGATGGCATAATCATCCGCTACTCTTTCATCGGTTTGAAGCAGATAAAAAATGCGCTCCGCTGAAGACATGGCATTTTGAAGAATATTGTACTTTTCCGCAAGATCGCGGATCGGACGGAAAAACATCTTCATGTAAGTGATGAATGCCACAAAAACCCCAAGAGTGATGGAGTCATCGAGAACACCGACGCCGCCGAAATAGATCACGATGGCAATGCTGGAAACACCAAAAATTTCGATCATCGGCATGAAAATGGCGAAAATGTGGATCTGACGCATACCCAATATGTAATTTTCATGGTTCAGCTGTGAAAACCGCTGATAGTTTGTCTTCTCTCTTCCAAACGCCTGTATCACTTTTATGCCACCGACGGTTTCCGCGAAATGGGTGTTGATTTGAGCGACTTGAATTCTCAACTCACGAAATACATCCCTGATTCTGGTGGAAAAGGTTAATGCGGAGACAAGCACCAGGGGTAAAATGAGAAAGGAAAGCAGGGCCAGTTTGAGGTGCATGCCCAACAGCACGATGGCGATACCCACAAGCAGGAAAAGATCCTTGAATATCAAAGATATCACGGAAGTAAACAGTTCATGCATGTTCTGGACATCATTGGTCACACGGGTAACCAACCGGGCCACAGGATTTCGGTTAAAAAAGGAGATGGAAAGTGTCTGTATATGATTGAACAACTTCATCCGGAGATCATGCATGATTCGATGCCCGGCATACTCCATTACGACTTTCTGGGCGAAATTCAGGAGAAAATTGACAATAACCGCTGCCAGAAACAACAGGGCGACCATAAACAGCCCCTTAAGATCTTTACCCCTCAGAACCACCAGATCCGCTTTCTCCAATTGCGGCAGGTCTTCGTAGGCCATTCGGGTTCGCTGACCGTCATGGTGAAAAATTCCGGGATATTTTAGCATGAGAGCTTCCATTGCAGGCTCTCCGACATCGACATACAGCCACCGCTCCTTTCCCGCAGAACGGCTGTGTTCTTCACCCCCCACGGATGCCGGAGCGGGCACAATATACTCGTCAATGGCGATCTTGGTTAAATATGGGATCGTCAGATCCAGCAAGGTGATGAAAATGACGAGACCGATGGAAGCCAGGATCAACCACTTGTATTTATTCACAAATGGGAATAAGTTGATCAATAAACGGATATCATATGTTCGTCCCCGCATTCGTTGTTCCGAATGCGCATCGTCAGATTTCATCTTCCAGCTCCTGGAGATTGTAGGTCCTTTCGTAGTATGGGCTCCCGGCCATCAGTGCCGCATGGTCACCGGCAGCTTCTATTCTCCCGTTTTTTAAAACAAGGATCCGGTCGGCAAAACGCACAGCGGATAACCGGTGGGATGCGACAATCATGATTTTATCTTCGATCAGTCGCCGAATGCCATCAACTATCCGGTTACCGGTCTGTGTATCGACCTGACTGATGGGATCATCAAAAAGCATGATCCTCGCATCTTTTAAAAAGGCTCTGGCCAGTGCAATCCGTTGCTTCTGGCCGCCGGACAAGATCACGCCTTTTTCGCCAACCAGCGTATCAAAGCCATCCGGAAACCCCATAATGGAGTCATAAACACACGCTTTTTTTGTTGCACGGACCAATTCTTCCGCCGTGATATCATCCTTCCCGATCCTGATGTTTTCTCCGATGGTGCCGGCAAACAAAAAAGGCTCCTGTGGGGTGAAGGCAATCTGCGAGCGAAGCCGGCTTAACTTCAAATGCCGTATATTCGTGCCGTCTAAGAGAATCTCCCCGTTGTCAACATCATACATCCTGAGCAACAACAAGAGCGCTGTGGATTTCCCGCTTCCGGGTGGTCCGATCAAACCGAGCATCTGCCCTTTTTCAATGCGAAATCCTACCCGGGACAATGCGTTTTGTCTTCGCCCCCCATAGGCAAACCCGACATGACGAAATTCCAAAGCGTTCACCATATTGGGAAAAGGGGCAGGGTCCGAAGCTTCTTTGACCTCGGGCCGGGTCTCAAGGATAGCATTCAACCGGTCAAGAGAAGCCCTGCCGCGCTGAATGAGGTTCGTGACCCACCCCAGAGCCATCATGGGCCAGGTCAACAAGCCGAGGTAGCTGATAAACGCCACAAAATCACCAGGGGTGATTTCAGCGGTAATGGCTTTTCGTCCCCCGAGCACCAATACGAGAAACAGGCTGACGTTGGTGAATAACAGCATCAACGGAAAAAACGAACCCGTGACCTGGGTGAGCTTGATATTTTTATCGATATAATCGCGGGAAATCCCATTCACCCGATCAGCTTCCACAGCCTCGGCAGTATAGGCTTTTATAACGCGAATACCGGCGAAACGCTCGCGCACGGCCTCGGTCAAATCGGAAAATAAGGCTTGAACTTCTTTGTATCGTGCATGCATCTTTTTGCCGAAAAATTTCGCGCTGACAGCAATCAGGGGCATGGGGATTAAAACGTATACGGTCAGTTCCCAATGGATATAAACCATAAAACCGATGGCGGCGATACCCAGAAAGATGGCGTCATTGAGTGCCACCATACCCATACCGCAGGCCATTCTCACCTGTTGGATATCATTGGTGGCGTGGGCCATGATATCACCGGTACTGGTTTTATCAAAATAGGCGGCGGATAAAAGCTGCATATGCCCGAACAACCTGTTTCTAAGCCGTTCCTCAACCCGCCTGGCCATACCCAGCAGGCAGCGCCGCCAGACGTACCTGAACCCCCCAATTAAAATACCAATGACGACAATCATCAGGCCGTAAGCCGCCAATCCCTCACGGTCAATATTGTAAACGGCCAATGCATCAACCACCTGTTTAATAATCCGTGGAATGATCAGCTGGAGCAAATCCACAATAATAAGACATAGAAGGCCCAGAACGATTCGATAGCGATCCTGGAAGAGTTGAGGCTTAATCAGCTCGATGGATTTCATGGAATTATATTATGCTCCGCTCCTGGTTTTGCGTGGTGCCGGTTTTTTGCTGTCTGGAAATAGGCGACATAGATGATCTCATTTTTACGGATCGGGGTAAACAGATTAAACATAAAAAAGGTGAGCGGCTTACTCCTGAATATTAACCTGATGTACCTGGCAGCGAGCTCGCTGGATACGTTTCAGGATTTATAATAGATCGATTTTTATACTATTTTCATTCTCAACCACCCAGAAGTCAAGTGTGGACTTCACATTGACTTTACCTTAGCAGCTTGTTAGTGTGGAGAGTTATGAACATCGGCAATGTAGTAGAATATATCGACAATCAACGCATTATCTGTGCGGTTGTCATCGACATCAAAAATCTCAGGCTCCGTTTGCTGACGGAAAACAATAAAGAAGTCAAGTTGACGGCGAACCGGCTGTCACATAAAAAATCCGGCCATCTTGATGTTTCCATGGGACGGGATAAGCTTATTGAATCACTCAAGCGGATATCTGCGCGGCGAAAGGAAATGATTCCCAAGGTGAATATTGAAGAACTTTGGGAGGTATTGCATTCCGAAGGCGAATGGATAGACCTTGAAACAATGACCGAGTTTTGTTTTCCGGAACAGCAAACCAGTGACCATGAATCAGCGGTGATGCGCGCGTTTTTCCAGAACCGGATATTTTTTAAATTTGATCACACGCGATTTCTGCCGTATTCGAAAACGGAAGTTGAAAAAATTTCCGCCATGTTGGCGGATGAGCAGAATCGCCAGGAGCTTATCAATAACGGCGCCACCTGGGTTAAGGCCGTCCTCTCCGGCAATCCTATATCACCGCCCCTTGAAGCCAGGCGCCTGACAGAGATATTGAAAGACTATTACCTGTTTGAAAAGAACGCACGGGATTGGGGCATCGCCCAGTCCATTATCAAGAAAGCCGGATTGCAGTCTCTGGAAAGTATCTTCAAATTCATGGTAAAAGTCGACGCCTGGGATATGGATGAAAATATCGATATTCAAAGGTACAACACCCCCACCGATTTTACCGGCCATATCAATAAAACCGCGCTGGAGCTCATCCACATACCGATAATCACCAATTCCGGTCCACCCCGGGAAGATTTGACACATTTGGACCTGATGACCATCGATGGCCAATCCACTTCGGACTTTGATGATGCCATCAGCATTGAAAACATGGGCAAATATTTCAAGATCGGCGTTCACATTGCAGATGTAGGACACTATGTGAAAAAGAACGACGCCATCGACAAGGAAGCCCTGCGGAGGGCCAGCTCCATTTACATGCCGGACCGGAAAATATCCATGGTGCCCGGCGAATTGGCGGACAATCTGTGCAGCCTGAAGGCCAACGAGTTGCGGCCCGCCATCAGCACCTTCATAGACATCAGCCCAAACGCGGATATCACCGACTATCGAATTGTGCCGAGCACCATTCGCATCGCCCGGCAGTTGACCTATTCCGAGGTCAACCTTATCGCCAACGAGGATGAACGGATCATTGCCCTGCATAAAGTCGCCCAGGCCTTCAGGAAAAAACGTTTTTCCCAGGGTGCGGTTCAAATCTCACTGCCGGAAATCAATATCTGGTTAAACAATGAAAACGAACCGCAATTGACCCGGGTGGACCGGGAAAGTGCCGGGCGGTTTTTGGTATCCGAGCTCATGATATTGGCGAACTGGATCGCCGCCGGTTATTTGAAAAAAAATAATCTCCCGGCCATTTTCAGGGCACAGCCGGCCCCCAAAGAGCGATTGTATGCCGAAAATGAAGGCTCATTATATCAGAACTGGATGCAGCGGAAATTGTTAAGCCGTTTCATTCTGGGCAAATCACCGGAGCATCACTCCGGTTTGGGACTGAACGCCTACGTAACGGCCACTTCCCCGATTCGAAAATATTTCGATTTGGTCACTCAACGACAACTGCGTGCCGGTCTGGGGTTTGAGTCGGCCTATACAGCGGATGAAATCGCAAACATCATTCACCTGCTGGAACAACCGATGGGCAATATCACGAAACTGCAGAACCGCCGGCAGCGTTATTGGCTGTTAAGATACCTGGAGAAAAAAGTCGGCCAGAAGGAAGAAGCCGTCGTATTGGCAAGGCGGCGCAATGGTTATGCCGTATTGCTTAAAAAATATATGATAGAGTGCCTTATCCCTGAACCCGGCGGCATCGCGCTTAAGCCGGAGGATTTGATCCAGATCACGCTACAACATGTAAACGCCCGAAAAGATACGCTTGCCGTGTTTATGAGATAAATTGAAGAATACACCCCCTGCCCTGCCGAAACGTTTTTTATATTATCACCCGCCATTGACATTTGATGCTGACATCTTAGATTAACAATTTGTTTTTATATTCCAAAAGATGATCCATGGGACTGCGTAATTCTCATGGGTTACCACCTAATGACCAGAAGTTCTTCCTAGTTTTTACTTGACCAAATATGAGATATAAAATATATTTTAATTTTTTTAATAAATAAAATTCAGGAACATTGGCATGGGAATTCAAGAGCGAAAAGAGAGAGAGAAAGAAAGAAGACGCCAGCAGATAATCGTTGCAGCGAAACGGGTTTTCTCCGAAAAAGGCTTTAATAAAGCAACGATGGAGGATATTGCCAAGGAGGCCGAGTTAAGTCCGGGAACGCTATATCTGTATTTCAAGAACAAGGAAGAACTGTATGCATCACTTTCCCTTAGAATTTTGCAATACCTGCATATTCGGGTGGAACATGTCATCAAAGAAACCGAGCTTGATTGCCGGGGTAAACTCAAAGCCCTCATGGAAGCCATGTATGATGTGTACGATTTTGACCCGTTGATCATCATTAACATGTTTCACCTGCAATCCAGCGAAACCCTGAAAAATCTTTCAGATCAACTATTGGCGGAAATTAAAAACCTGTCACAGAAATCCATTGGCGCCATCGCCGAAATATTCGAAGAGGGTATAGAGCAGGGAATCTTCATCGATCGCCATCCGGTGGCCTTGGCGGATATCTTCTGGGCCATGTTTTCAGGCGTGGTGCTGTGGGAAGCCAGCAAAAAAATCATCAATGAAAATAAGGACTATTTGAAACCGACCCTGGAAACCGCATTTTATATTTTTGAAAGCGGAATTCTTGCAAGAAAGGACGACGCATAGCAGAAGACAGAGCGTAAAATCGGCTCAAGATATCCAAAAACAAAGGGTGATCATGCGTACACAATGATCACCCTTTTGTATTTCCGGATGTAAGGCCGCGTATTTATTCTTTCGGATGACACTCGACACAACCGGTTGGTCCAGCAGACGGCAGCGGCTCCTCAAGCATCAAATTGGATCTTTCCAGGGCTGCGTTCTTCGATTTTATATCCTGGTGACAACCGATGCACTGCTGATGGTAAGCCTTTTTATAGTACCGGATTTCAGGCAAGCCTTTAAGGGCCTTGTCTTCGGATTTTCCGGGCGATTCAGAAAGATCGTGGCATCCGGACGCCATGCAGCCGCTAATCGGATCGACACCGTCCCAGGTGTGGTGGCATTGCTTACAGGATAGATCGAAGTGGGCGGTATGGGGGAAGTTCACCTCGGAGCGCTTTGGCTCATCTATGGGTGCCACTAAAGAAATATCACCCATGGGTACACACATCTCATCACTTCCGCCGGCAATACCTACCGCCGTTCCAAAAATCAGAGCCGCAGACAGACACACTATCAGACCACGAGACATACGCATCTATTTCCCCCTTTTTCATAATGCTGAAAATTTGAGGTCTGCTATAATACGTCTTTTCAAAACTTTCAACGATTATTTTACGCCAATCAGGGGCGTACCGCTCTTACACCACCACATTCCTGTTCGGTTACACTTGTTCTTTCATAAACTTTCGAATGTTCAGCCGTAACAATATTCACGACCTTATGGAATCCTTTCACATAGGCCTCCGAACTCCAATACCACTGCACATTTGCCAGAGGGGCGTATGGGGCGCTCTTATATAGTGATGCCAGCTCCGACGTGGTGGGCATCCGCCAATCCCGGTATCCGCCAACGGTCAGCTGTGAGACCCATAAAGCTGCATTCCGGTAATCCAAGCACCCGCCGGTATACTGCTGAGAATCCAGCAATGTCCAGGTCAAACGGCTGCGTCTATCTGTGAAGGTACCATTGTCGAATACCTGATAACGATCCGTATTACGTGGAAATTTCGATTTTTCCATCGCATATAACTGCGACACTCGTGCTGCCAATTGTTGCGCGCGCATGGCCTCACGCTGCTTTTTTTCATACTCTTTTTTACGCAGCGCTGCCTGTTGGCTTTCCGCCAGGTGTTCCTCGTACTCTATTTTAAGGGATGACAGCATCTTGTCGGCTTCAGTAAAATAAGGTCCGTCATAATTCTTATCCACATATCCCTGAAGCATGCGAACTCTATCGTCGATTGGTTTTCTGGTATTTTTCACATATGCGATTAAGCGCATCCATTCGGTGCGCTGGTTTAGCTTTGCCTCCGTCCTTTTTATCTCAGTCCCGATGGTTTTCTTGTAAGTTGTCTGTGGATATCTGTCCAGGTAGTCAAGATACAGCATTCTGATCTCTTCCAGGTCACCATTCGCTTGCGCCAACCGACGCGATAAATCATGGTATGCCCGCTGGTCACTCAATTCAGCCCTGATTTTTTTCACTTGCGTTATGCGCCGATTCCGGCCGAACACCTGGATAAAATTATCGCAGAGTTCCATGCAATCATTCCAGCGTTCCTCTTGATTGCATGCTGGCGCTTCTTTATTGATATATTGATAGTACTCTTCCCCCATTCCGGCGATCCATTGCTCAACTTTTGGTTTGTTTACCCCTGCCGGAAACATGGCCATATATTTCAAATTTGCCGCCAATCGATCGGAAAACAGCAGGTTCTCGGAATTCGATAATTTGTCAAAATATCTCTTCTCGGCGTATGTATCGAGGGTAGCGATATTTTGTTCTGCTATTTTGGCATATTGTCCGTCAGGATGAGCAGTAATCAATTGTTTAAAAATATCAGCGGCTTTTCCCTTGAATTTTTCATCTATCACCAATGCCGCCACTTGATTCTGAGCGAGTTGATAGTCATTCTGTTCAATGAGCAATTGCAATTGTTTGAGGCGTTCATTTGTTTGTGGAACGAACTTGCTTGTGCTGTTGTTCTCCAAATAGGCAATCAGCATGGCGGCTTTCTTATCGGCATCTTGCTCTGATTCCACCTGTTCAATCAACCGATCAAAGCCTTTCTGCTTATATTTATTCAGCAATACGACTCCCCCGATTAAAATCAGAATCGCCACTACAGAGCCAGTGATTGCCAGAACAATTTTTTTGGGAAATGGTTTTTTAGGGGGCAACTCCGTGGGATAATCTTCGTCATCCCAATCCGATGAGCCCATTGCCGGTGTCGCACCAGGAGGTGATGCCGGTGATTCCGACGATTCCGCATCATATACCGGCAGGTCGTCAAGTTCGGTGATTGTATCCGGAGCCGATCCTGGTATCGAATCAAGATCGACAATGGTCTTTGCACGTGATCCCGGTGCCGTAGATCCGACACGCGGTTCAATCTCCATTTCGGGTGGGGCTTCCGCTACCTCAGGCGCAGCGGCTTCGACACGCGGTTCGATCTCCATTTCCGGTGGGACTTCCGGTACCTCAGGAGCAGCAGGTTCGACCCGGGGTTCGGCTTTCCGTTCTGTTGGCAATTCCGGTTTTGATGCCAATTTCTGACCCGGCATCTTCGGAGCGGAATCGGAAGGTGCGGTTCCGGATTCTTCTTTAGCCGCCTTTTTCTCCACAGGCGAATATTCCGATTCATCCTTGATTTTAAGGCTTTCCATCAGAATATGCATCAGCGGCAGCTGGATATCCTTTACTTGATTTGGAACCGGATCCTCGATTTGAATAGCCGGATTATCCCAGCTGATAATTTTAAACGCAGCATCCTTGCCCTTCAGATCACCAAACTCTGCGGATATTAACGCCCCTTCTGCAAGATGTAAAAACCCCTGCCGTTCACCGGCGTTTATTTTCAGGCGGAAAGTTGCGCCTTCCATCTCGGACATCTGGAGAAACGAAGGCAAACCAATACCGTGTATCCTGCCCCCAACTGAGGTTCCAATGGTCTCGAAAGCCTTTTGACTGATTGCTTTTTTGACCATCAGGGCAAATTTCCCGTAATCCTCTGGTGATATCTCCTCGCTGCAGTAGCCGAGGTGGATCTCTATTTTACCGGAATCCTTTTTCCACGGCCATAACGCTCCGTAAAATTCACCATAATTGAGTTGAAGGAGAAAAAGGGTCTGTTCTTTTCCGGCACCTCGTAAATACTTGACAGCAGGATTCAGTTGAAGGGTAATGGGCAGCGGATTGCCGGCGTGTTTGATCGGTGAGCCGAAAAAGTCCTTCAATATATTTTCCAGTTCCACTTGATCCCGGTCTATTGCGGTTGCCTGGAAAAAACTCCGGTCTTTTTCGTAAAAACGCCTTTCAGTTTGCGGCAGCGAGTTGAGCTGGTGGGCGAGCTTCAAAAATCCGGTGACCAGGCCGGCCTTTTCACGCAGTTCGACAATCTCCTTGCTGCTACCGGTCAAAAAGTCTTGTATCAGTTTCGAATCCAAAAGATACACTCCTTAGGTGAAGCCATTACCCGTTCACTTTAATGGTTTTTACAATCGATTTCCTATAATATCGAATAAATGAATTAACCGATGAATCATATCGGTCATATAAAAAACAATTCGCATGGTGCGAACAAACAGGATATCAATTAGGTATTGTAGAAGTTCCAAATGAACAACGGCAAGCCTCTAAAATTTCCTCTATGTTTTATTATCGAGCGTTTAATGAATAATATTAGGTAAAAATCATTTTTGACGGCTTGCCGACCTCAGTCGTGGTCTACTACGACGCCGAAACACGGATTGCAAATTTAGCTTCACACCAGGGTAAGCATCGATACCTTGACCATTTCAGATTTATCCGCTGGAATTATATCATGAATACAACTTGTTAGATGCTGGGAAAGCGATTTTCCGGTAAATGTTTTTTTTAAGATTGACAGGTATGAATTGCTTCATTAAATAGTACACCTTAGTCCTACTGAGCACATGAGCGTTCTGCACCGTGGATTTCAGGATAGCGTCAGTTGATCCTCACCCTTGATGAGTCGTACAGGACAATCAGAATGTCCAAAAATATTTCCCGTTTACAAATGAATGATCGCCGCAAAATATTTCGTTTTCAAGTCAACGACTCGGTATTTGGTGTTATTAATCCTAGTTTTGACATCATATGCACGATACTGAACATCAGCTCCAATGGGATAGCCTTTAGTTTCTTGGCGGAGAGCACACCCGTGGATGACTTGTTCCTCATGGATCTCTTTCAGAAGGGCGCCGGTTTTAAAATTAAAAACATCTATTGTCAAACCCAATCGGAATCCCTAATGGAACAGGACAATCCATTCAGTATAATCCCGATGGTCAGAATCGGGGCAAAATTCATTAATCTGTCGGGTTCAAAATTATCCGGGATACAATCATTGATGACCGTCTGTTCAGCCGGTGTGGTCGCTGACAGAAGAGCTGGTATTGATCGGCGGCTGCTGAAATTAAGAAGGTCTCGGACCAGGGACCATTTTAATGACAGGAATAGAAGAAATACAAGTGATCGAAGAATGGGATGGGACCGAAGAGGAATTAGCGATATCCAGGCAACATAATCAAAATTACAGACGCGTTTTTCGCCGTCTCTCCCGGTGTGCCAGTTCCAGCTTTTCGGCAATCGCATCCATAACAAAATCCCTGAGCTCTACGCCTCCTCTGTCACAATGACTACGCACACGATCCAGCAATACCAAAGGTATGGTTAATTCAATGATTTCGGCGGAAGATTTCTTAACCGTTTTTTTTTCCTTCATAAGGACTCTTTCTAAAAAAGTTGGTCCGACTGGACATGGCCTGCCGTCTGCGGGCGGAATTCACCATTACATTACCGCGGTAGATTCCCGACAGCAACAAATTATCATGTAATAAACGCCAATGCTAAGGTATCGTCAACAATGTATGGATGGATATCAACCTTACTTCGATTGATATGTCTGCATCTCGGACCAGGTGCCGGCGTCTTCTCTTCTGTCTCGACCGCTGCGACATTCCGTATCAGATCGTTTTTCAATACCAGTGTAATGGGATGGATTAACTTTTCGGCGATCAATACCTGAGCGTCTTTCCCTGTCTTCCCGTCGCTCTTGGTGTTCTTTCATCACCCAAACCTCCATGGCCGATGCTACCATATTGCCATGATTTGGATTGTTTAGTAGTAAAAATATAAAAGAAAACGGGTAATCTGTCAATTCCGCTTTGGATACGAAGGGTGATCGCATATGGATATTGAACATGACCGTCGAACCGCTACCCTGATGATCAACTGTGACATCATTGAGCGGGACCCATTTGATCCATGGCCAGTATTGCACAGGAGAACCAGGGGATAACAGATGA
>JABDIN010000036.1 GCA_013003715.1 Desulfobacteraceae bacterium
AAGCAGTAGCACACTCTTAACGAAAAGTCTAGATTTTAGTTGTTATTTCAAATGGTTACACAACAGAATCGCGATTTTGTGTTATTGCAATACCTTACCTCTCATTTTCCAAATGCGGTTACCCTGCCGATATAGTGAAGCAAGTTGCGGACCAGAGTTTACTCTGCCTATAAGGGAGGGACTCGATTGCAAAACTGGTTTATTTTCCTGCTGGGCAAGTGGTGTTTCCGGCTGTGTGGGCGCCAAACTCTTGCCGGCTCGTTATGATGGACCCATGGTATGGAAATTGCTGTGTAATTAGGACCCTAATCGATATTAATAGTTAAAGGCAGACCCAATGCACCAAAACAGTCACGGACAATACTATAAAGCATTAAACAAGATCCAACGCGGAAACTACGGCAAGGCGACCCGGATATTAGAGGATCTATTATTACTGCATCCCAAACATCCTGATGTCCTGCATCTGCTGGGTGTTTGCTATCTGGAATCAGATCATATCGACTCGGCGATGGATTGTCTTGAAAAAGCGGCGATCACATGTCCGGACAACGCACGGTTTCAATATCATTACGGTCTTTCCCTGATAAAATCAACTCGTTTAAAATCAGCATCGATGGCGTTTCAGTCCGCATTGGAAATTGACAACACTTTATACAATGCCCGCTTTAATCTCGGAAAGGTTTATAAAGACCTGGGGCGTTACCAGGATGCAGTCGAAGCATATGAAGCTTTATTAGGCTGTGTACCAGGACATATCGATGCCCTGTACAACCTGGCCAATCTTTATGCGGACATGAATGACTATGCCAGAGCATCCTTTTTATATGACAAACTTTTGACGATTGATCCCCAGCACATGAATGCGCGGGCTAATCTTGGTTTGATATTCAGCAAAACCGGAAGAGGAAGTGAGGCCATAAATGAATTGGAACAAGTTCTACACATGGATCCCGAAAATGAATTCGCCAGTCAAACCTTGCGAAAGCTCAACAGCCGGTTGATTCCTGCGTGGCACTTTGACATGCTGAACGATGATATCAGGAATATAGCATATGACCGCGCTATTCGAAACACCGTGACGAGTTCGAGTCATGTTTTGGAAATTGGTACCGGTTCCGGTCTGCTGGCGATGATGGCCGCCCGCGCGGGAGCCCGGCAAGTTACTACATGCGAAATGGTTACTTCTTTGGCCGATTGTGCCCGTAAAGTTGTCCGATGCAATGGATATGAAGACCGGGTGCGGGTTATTGGTAAAAAATCGACCTCGCTTGAGGTGGGGCTTGGAAAAGATCTCGATGAGAAAGCCGATGTGCTGATTGCGGAAGTGTTTGATGTCGGATTGCTTGGCGAACAATTTCTTCCCGCCCTCATTCATGCAAAGGAAAATCTATTAACGCAAGATGCTGTGTTTATTCCGGCCGCTGCGAAGATAAAGTGTGTTCTGGCGGAGTGCCCGGATCTAAGGAAAATAACACCATTGAAAGCTGTTGCCGGCTTTGATTTGAGTGAATTCGACATGTTTCGGGCCCCGGGATACAGACAGTTTGATATGTGGAACACTGAGCACAGAGTTTTAAGTGAACCGTTCGATGCGTTGGATATCAATTTTAAAAATGTGTCGGAGTTTGCTTCTACAGGACATAAGCGTATTCGATGTCTGGAGAAGGGCATGTTGCAAGCAATTATTTTCTGGTTTGAGTTATTCGGCGACACGGAGATTCTATACACTTCGAATCACAAAGGGGGTCGAAATCATTGGAAGCAGGCTATTTATTTTCTGCAAATGGATTATCCGGTCATGCAAGACGAGATAATACAGCTTGAAATCCAGCAGCGATGTGCAGACCTGTCTTTCAAGGTCGTATAGGGCTGGAAGCCACCAGGTCAGTATGAAATATATCCATGGTTCGAATAAACCTTAATTGTGTTCAGGTCCAGTGATATCTCCGGGAAGGCAAGACTCCGATATACCCTGCAGCTTATCTTTGCATACGGTATTCCCGCCATGGAACTTTTAGAAGCCTAATGTGTCGGACTGATGATTGGAAACTCCACATAATATTCCATGCCAAGTAAAATGGAAAAATATAAAAATTCCCCATACGGGCCTGATGAGGTACCGAAGGCAGCGCCAACGCTTTGCCGGTTGGGAGAGATCCATTTAAAAAAAGGGAATTTTGAAAAAGCAAACATTCGTTTTCTTCAGGCCATAGAGCAAAATTCAAATTGTGCGACGGCCTACCACGGAATGGGAATAATTCTGCAACACGAAAAAAAATTCAGTCGGGCAATTGCATGTTACCAAAAAGCGAAGGAATTGGAGCCTTTCGCCTTAAAACATCTGGTGAAAATCGGTCTCGCATACAGAGAGATCGGACGACTTAAAGAGGCAGTAAACTTTTTGCAGAAGGCAATTTCAATCAACAAAGGTGTTGGGTCGGTGTACTTTTTGCTCGGCCAAGTCTACTATGATTTAAGCCGATTTACCGATGCGGTTTCCTGTTTTCAAAAAACAATTGAATTGAACCCGGTTCATATGGGCGCATATGTCGGTCTGGCTGACTGCTATATGGTTTTTCGGCAACCAACTCGTGTGATGGAAGTGTATTATAAGGCGCTTAAGCTGGATCCTGAATCAGCAATTGTATTAAACAACCTGGGTGCTGCTTTCATGGAAACAGGTGAGGTTGAGACCGCTATACGCTATTTTAAACAATCCATTCATTTCGATCCGCATCTCGCCGAAGCCTATATTAATATCGGCAGCCTTTACCGGGACAACGGAGAGATGAAAAAGTCGATCCGTTTTCTGGAAAGAGCTATTCAATTGAACCCCGAAGCGGCCGAAGCCCATTATAATCTATCCCTATCATATTTGTACATCTATGATTTTCCCAAAGGCTGGGAAGAGTATGAATGGCGATTCCGGACACCACTTTTAGATCTCCAAAACCACCTGTTGGCCGATGAATCATATTGGGACGGTGGTCCGCTGAACGGGAGAACCATCCTGATCAGAGATGAACAGGGAGTAGGGGACACCCTACAATTCATCAGGTTTTTACCGTTGGTGAAACGTTTGGGGGGCATTGTTTTATTTGAAACTGAGAAGCCATTATCCGGTCTATTAACACATTTCAATGGAATTGACCGTTTTATAGATCGCCGAAAAGAGGAATTATCGGAAATTCACTTTGATTGCTACATCCCGTTAATGAGTCTTCCCCGTATTCTGCAAGCCGGCATTGAATACAAACACAATACGGTGCCGTATTTGTATGCTGATCCACAAGGTGTTCGAAAATGGGCCAAGCGGATTTCCGCTGAACCTGGTATCCGAATCGGGATTAACTGGCAGGGGAATCCGGATTATGTGTCGGACAAATCAAGGTCCATCCCGTTTCACCATTTCCATAGTCTCTGCCGCATGAAGGGCATCTCCGTATTCAGCCTCCAAAAGTATTATGGACTGGAACAACTGGAAAACCTGCCCCCGCATGTCCGGATTATAAACATGGGACCAGACCTTGATGAGGAATGTCGGGCCTTTGTTGATACCGCGGCGGTTATCGAATCTCTTGATCTTATCATCACCTCGGACAGTGCCATATCCCATCTTGCCGGTTCACTGGGGAAAAAAGTGTGGCTATTACTGCCCTTTGTCCCGGATTGGCGGTGGGGTATTAGCGGAGAAAATACGCACTGGTATCCAAACATGCGATTGTTCCGGCAGATTTCTCCAGGGGATTGGTCCGAACTGTTTTCAAGGGTTGCCAATGCATTAACCGAATTCGTGAGTTCCCGATAGCAGTTTTTTATAAACCAGCAACATTGGGGCATATACCACACTGATTTTATTTTATATAGGCTGCATTGTATGTCAAAAATGAACGACATTTGTGAAAAAGGGGCTAAGTTGCTCCTCGAGAACAAGTTTGAAGAGGCTGAATCTTGTTTTCTTGAGGTGATAGCCTCTGATCCGGCATATTTGGAAGCGCGTTTCCTGTTGGGGAATTTGCTGTATCTTAAAAACAGGATCGGTGAGACGATTGAGCAGTACCAATATATTCTCGAGCGCCATCCGGAATCTGTCCAGGCGCTATACAATCTAGGTCAGGCTTATGGAAAATCCAGTAGATACGATGACGCCGAAGCCTGCTACCGACAAATACTTCACAGAGACCCGGCCCATCGGGAGGCGCTGTTTTCCCTGGCCGATGTCTTTCTCGAACGGGGGGAGCTTGAGCGTTCGATATTGAAATTCGAACATCTGTTGCGACTATATCCTGAACTCGTAGAAGTCCACTTTAAACTGGGTATTGCATACAAAACAGCCGGGTTACTGGAAAAAGCCATCGTAGCGTTCCATGGCGCTTTAAGAATAGATCCGCAAGTCGCACATGTTTACAACCATCTTGGAATTGTACATAAAATGAAGGGCAGCTTTTCCATCGCGGAGAAATTTTACCGCCAAGCCCTGAGTATAGACCCGGATCTGAATGATGCTCACAACAATCTGGGGACGCTCTATCATGACACAGGCCGTTACACGAAAGCGATTGATTGTTTTAAAAAGGCGTTGTCAATTAATCCGAACTATGCGGAAGCGACCCACAATCTGGGAAACGTCCTGCAATCCATGGGACAATACCAACAAGCACTCGAGTACTACCAGCAGACAGTGGATTGTAACCCCCATTTCAGTTCAGGTTATTATCATTGCGGCATTGCTCATCAGAATCTCAAAAACTCAAGCGAGGCGATCGCTTGTTTTACAAAGGCCTTGTCCCTCAGGCCGAAATGGGGGAAAGCCGTCTGTGCGCTTTATCACCAGCTCCAGCAGATTTGTGACTGGCACCGATTGGTGGAATTGGACCCGGTCATCAATAAAATGACGGCAAACGCCCTTCAAAACGGCGAACAGCCTGCCGAACAGCCATTTCTCAGTGTCATTCGTAAACAACATCCTTCCGAAAATCAAGCGATCGCCCGGGCCTGGAGCAGAGAATTGACCCGGCGCTTTTCATCGTCTGGCAATCGGTATTTACCACACCGGCTTCCTGAACCGGGGGGGCGGATCACCATCGGTTATGTCACCAATCGGTTTCGGAATGCTGCTACTGCACAGCTGATGCGGGGTCTGTTGTATAAGCATGACCGTAGCAGGTTCAGGATACATTGTTACGCCTATGGCCCGGACGATGGCAGTGACTATCGAAAAGACATTGTGGCGGCCAGCGATGAATTTATAGACATCTCAGCAATGGGATTCAGTCAGGCTGCCGATAAAATACATAAAGATGGTGTGAATATTCTCGTGGATCTGAAAGGATATACCCGGAATAATCGGTTGGGAATTTTTGCTATGCGGCCGTCTCCAATCCAGGTTTCATATCTGGGTTTCACCGGAACCACCGGAGCAGATTTCTTAGACTATATCATAGCAGATAAAATCATCATTCCTGATCATGATGCGGTCTATTACAACGAAAAATTAGTGTATATGCCGGATTGTTATATGGTCAACGACGATACAAAAGTGATTTCGAGCAAGAATTGGACGAGAAGTGCGTTTGGTTTGCCGGAAACCGGTGTTGTATTCGGTGCCTTTTTTACACCATACAAAATTGACCGATCGACATATCTCGCCTGGATGAACATTCTAAAAGCTATACCTGAAAGTGTTCTTTGGGTTCTGGAAAAAGAGCCGGCCTTCAAATTGAATTTGAAAAAGCATGCCGAACAGGCCGGTGTTTCTCCGGATAGAATTCATTTTGCCCCCCAAATGCCCATTGCAGAACACTTGGCACGATTGAAACTAGTCGATATAGCCCTGGATACCTGGTCTTCAAATGGCCATACAACCACCAGTGATGCATTGTGGGCCGGTGTCCCGGTAGTTACGATGATCGGAAATAATTTTACATCACGGGTAGCCGCCAGCTTGCTGAAGGCCATTGGCATGACAGATCTAATTGCAACTAATCCTCTTCAGTATCAGGATATTGTTATCGGTTTAGCCTCTGATTCAGCTAAACTTGAAACGCTAAAGAAGCACTTGCTTGAACAAGTAAAAAACAAACCCTTATTTGACACGAAGAGATTCGCAAAGAATCTTGAGTACGCATATACAGCCATGTGGTCCAAATATCTCGCGGGACATTCTGTCCGCCCTATCCATGTGCCGGACCAATACCGCTCTGAGCCTATGGTGATAGCCTGAAATACTTAAAGCGGTACGAGATTTGCAGATACTAAAGATCCGAGGTAAAAAAATAAGCGAATATGGAGATTCCGACGTCTCCAACAAGGAGTTATGGCATGAAAAATCAGTCAGAAATGTATGGTGATATTCAGGAAATGCTGAACAGCAACCAGGACCGGAAAGCTATCATCACCCTTGAGGATTTAGTGAAGCAATACCCGGACTTTGCACGCGCTCATGCGGATTTGGGGATGTTATATCATAAATCAGGTGATACGGGAAAAGCCGTGGACCATTATAAAAAAGCGTCTGAACTGGATAAGGGTAATGCTGAATTGCTTAAGATATTGGCTGATTACTACTATGTTGAATTGAAAGACACTGCCTTGGCACTTATCACCTATAAAAAATTATTAGACCTGGAACCCAATGATGTCGATGCGCTTACCATCACCGGAAATCTCTGTTTATGTGAACATCAGTGGGATGAAGCCGAGCATTATTATAAGCGAGTGCAGGAGATCGAACCATGGCGATTTGAAATACAGGAATACCTGGATAAGTTGGCCACGCGCGGGGAGAAGGATGAAAACGATGACCATCCGGGTGTTGCTGAGCTTTACCAATCAAGCCAGGACCAGGTAAACGCCGGAAATTTGACTGGAGCCTTAGATTTACTGGAAAAGATAGTGGAAATCGATCCGGAACGAGCGTTGGCCTACAATGATCTCGGTGTCATCCATTACCAGATGGGAAAGAAAGAGAAAGCCATTGATTATTACCGGACAGCGTTGAAACTCATGCCCGAAAATCACGTCTTTTTAAAAAATACTGCGGACTTTTACTGCTATGAGCAGGGAAACCTGCAAGAGGCCTTGCCGATATATTCGAAGATACTCAACGAAGAACCCACCGACATCGAAGTGCTGATGACCATGGGCCGGATCAATGTGCATCTCGAACGCCCCGATGATGCAAAAATCTTTTTCAATCGCGTATTGGATATCGAACCGTGGAATATTGAGGCGAGTGAGCAACTGGAACTATTGAACTGATGGTTATCTGTTAGCTGAATGTCATTGCGTTGGCAGGTTCGACAAGACGATGACACATACAAGGCGCCCTTTTCCGGTGCTTTTTTGAGTCTTCCCAATACTACGGAACCATTTCTTAGGCAGTTTGGTATACAATGCCTCATCAACAAGACAAAACACACTTGAGTGACCTGCATCTTTCCAAAGGGAAATCTTATCGCATCAACGGACAGTATAAAGAAGCAATGGAAGAACTGCGGAAAGCAATTCAATCGAATCCGCTTTCAGATGAAGCATATAATCAATTAGGCGTGCTCTTTCAAATTAGCCAATCCTATGATGAGGCGATATCATGTTATCTGAAAGCACTCTCCTTAAATAAGGAACGTTTCGATATTCTTCACCGAATCGGACTTGCTTACCAGGATGGAGGGCAACCACAGAAGGCTGTGGAGGTCTATGAAAAAGCACTGGTGTTAGATCCGGGGTCCATCACCATTCACATCAACATGGGAACGGCCTACCAGATGATGAATCAATACCATGAGGCCATCCAATGTTATGGTGAAGCCATCCGGCAAGATCCTGGCAATCCCGCAGCCCACTTGAATATGGGAACAGCATACGCAAAACTCGCGCAAATTGAAAAAGCGGTACGATGTTATGAGACAGCCCTAACATTGAAACCGGATTACGAGAAAGCCGTCTGTTTTCTTTACAAGCACTATCAGGCAAATTGTAATTGGGAGAAAACCGAACACCTGGGGAAGCGGTTGGATGATTTGACGCAGCAGTCGCTCTCATGTGGGAAAAAACCTGAAGAAACGCCCTTTTTAAATATCAGCCGCCATGAAGACCCTGTGCTTAACCATGCTGTTGCCGCAGCCTGGGTTAACAACCCCGCAAATCAACCAGATTGGAAAGTGAAAGGGGCGCGACTCATACAGGAGATTCAAGAGGTAAATGACAAGCTGAACATCGGATATCTTACCAACAATTTTCGAAATCATCCCACGGCACAGCTTCTCACAGGGCTTTTTCGGCATCATGATGCTACACGGTTCAATATTCATTGTTATTCCTATGGGCCGAATGACGATGACCAATATAGAAAAACGATAGATGCGAACTGCTTTAAGTTCACTGATTTACAGCGTGTGAGTGATCTGGAGGCAGCAAAGATTATTGCTGATGATAAAATCCATATCCTTGTCGACCTAAACGGCCATACCACCGGCAGCCGGTTAGGCATCTGTGGTTTAAGACCGGCTCCGTTGCAGGTGCGTTATCTCGGCTTCGCAGGTACAACCGGAGGGGATTTTTTTGACTATCTGATTACGGATAGAATTGTTACCCCTGAGCATGACCGGAAATTTTATTCGGAATCTTTTATCTATATGCCGGCATGTTACCAGATCAACGATTATGCTGCGGACCATTGTTCGTCAACGGAGATGGGATCAGATGATAAAAAAGAGAGTAAGGATTTTATCTTCTGCTCATTTTCATCTTCATACAAAATCGACCCCATACTGTTTGACATTTGGATGAGACTCCTTAAACAGGTCGATTCAAGTGAATTATGGCTTTTGGGTGGTAATCCGGCAGTAGAGCATAATCTGATGAAGGTGATCAGGTTCGCGGGCGTTGATCCTGATAGAATCATGTTCTGCAAGAAACTCCCCAAACCTGATCATATCGAGCGTTTAAAGGGTGCTGATGTGGCATTGGATACCCGAATCGTTAACGGCGCGATTACAACAAGTGATGCACTCTGGGCCGGTTTGCCGGTGATTTCGATCAGGGGATCTCATTTTGCTTCTCGAATGTCCGCCAGTATGCTTCATGCCGCCGGTGTTCCGGAGTTGGTTACTGAATCCCTCGAAGAGTATTTTGAGCTTGCCATTCGATTGGCAACCTCTCCGGCGTCGTTAGCCGATGTGAAACAAAAGATAGCCACAAATAAGGCAGAATATCCATTATTCAACACAAGGGAATCGACAAAAATTATAGAGGGTGCTTACCTGAAAGTATGGGAGTATTATCAGAACAACGAAAGAATTGAAATCGTGAAGCCGCAGTCATGTGCCTAAAACAACAATGACAATTAATTCTCTTTTAAAAAAAGCGGTGGGCCTGCACAAGGCCGGCAATCTGCAGAAGGCGCTATCTGTATATCAAACTATCCTCAACGCACGGGCGGATCATCCGGATGCGTTGCATCTCAGTGGTTTGATTGCCCACCAATGTGGTGATCATGAAAAGGCACAGTCCCTCATTCGGGCCGCAATCCGGATCAATCCGAAAAATTCATCCTATTACAACAATTTGGGTGCAGCATCCAGATCCGCCGGAGATTTTAAGTCTGCGGAAGACTGCTATGGTCAAGCCATTGCCCTGGAACCCGATTACACCGAAGCCTGGTATAACCTCGGATCAGTGAAGCATGCCGCCGGTAATCTCGATCGGGCTGTAGAATGCTATAGCCGGGCGATTCGACTGAATCCGCGTTATATTGATGCCTTGAATAACCTGGCTGCCGCCTACAATGATTTGGGGAAACCGGCTGAAGCCATTTCCTGCTGCCGGAAAATCATTGGTCTTGATGCCGGATACGCCCAGGCATTCAATAATTTAGGAAACGCATTGAAGACCATGACGCGATATTCCGAAGCACAGGAGGCATACCAAAAGGCAATTGCCCTAATGCCGGATCAATGTGAATTCTATAATAATCTGGCCAATGTTCACATGGACAACGGCAACTTGAAGGCCGCTGTGGAATTGTATCAAAAATCCATCTCTTTAAATTCCAAGTCGGCGGAATCTTTTAATGGATTGGGTACGGCACTGAAAGCCCTGGGCAATCATAATGAAGCATTAGCCTGCTTTAAAAAATCGGTGGGGCTGCGGCCGGATGATTATCAGGGATACCACAACATGGGCAATACCTTCCTTGAATTACAGAATTATCCTGAGGCAATATCCTGCTACGGCAGGGCCATACACTTAAATCCCCGTCAGCCCGAACCCTATCTGAACATGGGATTTGCCCACCGGGATTCAGGACATCCGGACGACGAATATCAAGCATATCGGAAAGCCCTGCAAATCGATCCGGATTATGAAAAAACTTACAGCCATATCCTCCACCATTTAATGCAGGCGTGTGACTGGGAATCGCTTGGCGGACTCAATGATAAACTCGACTGGATAACCCGACGCGCTATTCGCAACGGCAAAAGGCCGGAGGAAATGCCCTTTCTTAATCTGGCACGGACCGATGATGTTGAATTGAACTACCGCGTCGCACGGTCCTGGAGTCTGGAAATTGAGGCGCAGTGTTCGGCGCTTCGGCCCATCAGACAAGCGGAGAAACCAACCCCGGCAGCAGCACTGAATGATAAATACCGAATCACCATTGGTTATCTGTCCAACAATTTTAAGAACCATCCCACAGCACATCTCACCGCCGGAATTTTCAAGCGCCATGATCGTGGCGGGTTTAAGGTAAATTGCTATTCATATGGGGAAGACGACAAAAGTGATTATAGACGGACCATACAGGCCACCTGCGATCATTTCGTTGACCTGCAAGGAATAGATCATTTGACCGCCGCCAGGATCATCGCCGATGATGGGGTGGATCTCCTTATTGACCTAGTAGGCTACATGAAAGGACACCGGCTCCATATACCGGCGTTGCGTCCGGCGCCCATCCAGATCCGGTGGTTGGGAATGGCCGGGACCACCGGCGCCGGTTTTTTCGATTACCTGCTCACCCATCCGATCGTCACACCGGAAAACCATGAGCCGTATTTTTCCGAAGCCTTTGCCTATCTGCCGGACTGTTACCAGGTCAACGATCAGGGGCAAAAAATCGCCGATGATGCCATTTCGAGGGATAAGATGGGCTTACCCCCGTCGGCTTTTGTTTTTTGTTGTTTCTGCACCCATTACAAAATCAATCCGGAGATATTTGATGTCTGGATGAAGATACTCAAAAGCGTTCCGGACAGCGTGCTGTGGTTGTTGGAAGGGAAGGGCAGGGCATCGGAAAATCTAAGACGCGCCGCCCGGTCGCATGGCGTCGCGGATTCACGATTGGTTTTTGCAAAGAAAACAGCAAAAGCCCAGCATCTTCAACGTCTTCAACTGGCCGATCTCGCTCTTGATACACCTTTAGTGAATGGCGCGGCCACCACCAGCGACGCCTTGTGGGCCGGTGTTCCGGTGATATCAATCCAAGGGAATCATTTTGCTTCCAGAATGTCGGCCTGTATTTTATCGGCCATTGGACTGTCCGAGCTGGTAGCCCGGGATTTAGAAGGGTATGAAACACTTGCCCAACGGTTGGCCACACAACCGCATTTGTTGTCGGGACAAAAGGAGATATTACACCATAATCGGACCAACGAGCCTCTGTTTGATACAGCCATGTTTGTAAAACATCTGGAAACCGCTTATCGGATAATGTGGGAAAAACATCAAAAAGGGGATAAGCCGACATTGTTTCATGCGGGAAAACGATGATGGTGATGTTCATGAATTGACAATGAGTATAAAAAAGGCCTCCAACGGAGGCCTTTTTTTTAACTATTGCCTGTAGCTACGGGAAAGTTCGGGTTCGAATCAGTCGGATGAACTCCTTAGACCCGCGGCAAGATTCAGATTTATATCTATTATAATAGAGATCTTATCCGATTTTGGAAATGCCATGACATTGAAAATGCGTTTATCAATGAAGGCACTTAAACTCAGGATGTTTTCCCTTATCTGTTTGGGCAGGGGATTGGCCTCGTCCAACAGATCGCCCTGGATGATACTCCAGATTCGTTGATTGTAACGGAGTGCTTCATCCAACTGCTGCCGTCGGTTCGGACTGTCCCAGTTTTCCTGACAGTTTTTCAGCAGCATGGCCGCTTTGGTCAGGACCCTGGCTTCGGTTTCCCGCCCGGAGATGGTTTTCTGCTCAACTGTCTGGTAAGCTTGTAGCGGAGTCTGATACACGGGAAATAACCTCCTGTTCATATTCGATCAATTTTGCGGCTGTTTTTAAACCGGTGTAGTGGTTGCCTTTTAAAATGTGATCATTGATCTGATCGATGATCGGCAGCGCACTTGGGACAGCGCCCAGAAACGCTTTCACCAGTTTCCAGTAGGTCTGGTGATGCACCGCCATATTTTCTCCGTCAATGTACATGAGTTGAATCACGAAATAAATCCGGCTGGCCGGGGTTTCGGCCGCGGATTCGCTCATGATGTCTTTTTCTCGTAATAACGGGACTTTATTCTCAAAGAAGAGATCACATTTGCTGTTGCCATTGGTGACAACGGCGCCACCGATGATAATACGTTCATTGGGTTTTAAAGATATTTTCAGCGCCATGGATTTAAATTTTATGGATTGTTTTCGCTTAAGAAATATTAAAACAGAGTGATTTTTTCCACATCTTCGGCGAGTTCTGTTCTGCGTTGACCCAGAAGTTCAATAGCGTTGTCGAGACGATCAAGGGTATCGTGGATTTGATCATTATCCGCTGTGTGTGGCAATTCAGGTATGTTCAGCGCCCCAGGACCGGTGTGTACGGGTTGTCGTCGGATACCGATTTGGATCTCTTTATCCCCGAAGGTGACCACAGGAGCACCCTGTTTACTATCGCCCATTATTTCCCGTGCGCCTTCATCCGGTGGCTCAAATGCTAACGCATCGATTTGCCGACGTAAAGTGGAAAAATGCTTCAGATTCTTTACCCTCTCTTCACTTCCGGGCGGAAAGGGCGGGAATAACTTGATTATTTCAACCAGGTCGGACTTCATTTTTTTAAGGTGTTGATCAATGTTCTCCATGGTGTCGTCAGTGGACCTGATACTGCCGGCCACTTTACTTAACACCGTATTCACTTCCTCTAATTTTCGAATCGCATAATCGCTGTTGTTGGCATGCAATTCCACCGTGTCATCCTCGGTTGGTGGGTGGAGTTCCGTGTCGACCTGATTTTTCTTCAGATGAGGATGCGAATCCGATCCTAACGACCGGGCAAGAGGCTGGATTTGGTGAACATCTACTTCGGCTATCTTCATAACCTTTTGCTCCTAAGAAAAGAATCGGAGGGGGAATTGCTTCCCCCTCCTAATATCTTTCTGAACTACGAACTCACGGGCTGAGACGATTAGAACAATCTCATTACTGATTGCGCCGCCTGTGAGGACATGGACAATGAAGTCGTACCCAATGATTGACGAGTTTGAAGCATCAACATGTTGGCACCCTCTTCATTCATATCCGCCAGGGTCAACTGGTCGGCACCGGTATTCAGGGTGTCGATCATGTTGTTGGTGAAGTCTTCACGAATGGAGATGGTGGAGAGGTTTGACGCCAGTTTCTGTGCTTCTGTTCTCAGACTGGTCACAGCATCATCAATGTCGCTGATGGCTGCTTCAACATTGGTATTTGTATCGAATGTGGACACTGCAACTGTTACACCAGCTACTGTACCAGCAGTCGTTGCTGTCGTACCGGAAACACTCAAGGTATTCGAGCCGTCTTCGTTGAATTCAACGGACAGGCTGTCGCCATCCAGAAGGTTGATGCCGCCATAACTGGAGTCAGATGCCATGGTGGCGATCTGGCTGCGAATGACATCAAACTGATCCGACAAGTCGCCGGTGTTCGTGGATGTTTTGGCTGCCTGGGCCAGAGATTTCATCTGGTCCAAAAGATCATATATACCTTCAATACCGGTATTTGCAGCTTCGATGGTTTTAATGGCTTCTGCCATACCGTCTTTTTTTGCGGACAGGTCATTGGCCCTATCGGTATGGTCTTTGGCCTTAAAAAAGTTGACTGGATCGTCCAGAGCGGTGTTTACACGTTTACCTGAGCTAAGACGTTTCTGGGTGAGCTCCATCATTTTGGATGTGCCCTGCAAACTCGAAAGATTTGCCCTCATTCCTGCGGTTAATGCGATTCCCATGGTTTTCTCCTTTTCTAGGGTTTTTGCACCGGCATTCTGTCCGGTGGTTTGATAAAGTGATTAAAAGTTATGCGCAAACGTGAAATATCCTCCTCGCCTCCTTTCTCGTTTTTCTTGCGCCTTCAGACTCATTATCGGAATGGAATTCGGAAACTTTACCCCTATTTTTACTTTCGCATATCGCAAACACTGGCAGAATTCGGAAAGGTCATGAAGTAACAATGATAACAAATAGATAAGCTTTGATTGTTTGCATTTTGCAATTAAAGCCAGACGATTTTTTTTCAGGGCAAGTGTCAGGGGTGGTCGGTCAAAAAACCTTTTGCAACCTGAACCGGCGGGACACCGGGCATCGACCACCACATATTGATGAAAACAGAAGCGGGTTGATCATATGTTGTGCGTCAACCTTTATGATCCCAGATCAAAAATGACATTGGATTCACCAAGGATTTCATGGCTTGAATTTTGCTTCATTATAAAAGGATACGTGAATATATGGATAGTCGGTCATTCACATCCAGACAACTTTCATTATTCGGCACCTTAATCCAGAGGGAGGTAGACATTGCAGGACATCACCAAAAAAGAAGAAAAACGCGACTCATTGAACCTGGAAACAGAGATGGCAGCTTGCGAAACAGAAGATCGTGAAGTCTCCGGGTTAAAGGGTGTAATTGGTGAGTGTAAAAAAATGAAGGAGATCTTCAAGCTGGTAAACTGTGTTTCCGGCAGCGACAGCACGGTGCTGATAAACGGTGAAACAGGTACCGGGAAGGGGCTCATCGCCAAGGCAATACATCAAATGTCCAAACGTAATGAAAAGCCTTTTATTGCAATAAATTGCGGAGCAATACCTGAAAATTTACTTGAAAGTGAGTTGTTCGGTCATACAAAAGGCGCTTTCACCGGAGCGGTTTCCAGCAAGACTGGTAAATTTGAGGCCGCGGACGGGGGAACCATCTTTTTAGATGAGATCGGTGACATGAGCCCGGATTTGCAGGTCAAAATTTTAAAAGTCCTGGAAGAAAAAATTATTGAGCCCGTGGGTTCAAATAAAAATGTCAAGGTTAATGTCCGCATTCTGGCAGCGACCCACAGGGATCTTGAGGAAGAGGTCCAGAAGGGTAATTTCCGGGAGGACCTGTTTTACCGGCTCTATGTGATTCCCATAAAACTGCCGCCGTTGCGTGAGAGAAGCCATGACATTCTGTTGCTTGCAGAACAATTTCTCGATGATTTTAACGAAAAGAACAACATGAATATCACAGGATTATCAGAAAGTGCCAAGGGAATCTTAATGAAACATGCCTGGCATGGAAATGTGCGGGAACTCTCCAACCTGATGGAACGGCTGGTAGTGTTAAAAGGAGAAGGCGAAATCAGGATCGATGACCTTCCCCGTAAGCTCAGAAAGAATAAAATCCCCCAATTTATACCCAACGCCGAATTTTCAGAGGAAGGCATCAATCTGAATACCGCGGTCAGTGAATTCGAGAAAAAATTGATCTACCAATCCCTGGAAAAAACAAACTGGGTGAAAAATCAGGCCGCCAAACTACTCAATGTCAAACGCACCACCCTCGTGGAAAAAATCAAACGGTACGAATTGCAGAAGTGCGCCTGACGCCGGCGCCAACACCATACATGTTCATTATTGCCCCTGATCATGTGACCATCAATCCATTTTATCTTTTCGCGCGTCAAGGAAGTGACAACGATTCCATAAATTGACAGCGCCTATTGCCCCCTATAAAACGCAAACACTATTTAGTGTCCATCCATAAATAGCATCGTGTGGCTCATATCTGCGTTCTCGCGTTTTAGAAATACTCGACGTAAGCCCATTACGACTGCGTTTTCTAAAGCGCTGCGGCCTTGCTGAATACAGATAGTTACATGCTCGCTCATGAAGTCCGCCTTTGGCGGGATCTGAACCACAACTACTATCTGTGAATGGACACAATTTCACAACTTGCCGGGACCATCATCGAGGATGGCGCTGCCCCATCAAACAACAGAACCTATTAAATAATGTAACACCTTGTAATCCCACAAAAATGTTCAGTTTAATTCCTCCCAGTCCGATTGGTGATAGCCGGTAGATATCGTCCTTTCCTGTCAAAAGGTCCGTGGCATGGATATTGCCATAATTATCTTGATTGGATTTTTCAGTACCAATTTCGATAGGATCTTTTCATGGCCGTAAACTGCAGGCCGATATTGAACTATCGGAAACCACATAACCGCAACCCATAAGCATTGCACGGAAAATAATAAAAAACAGAAAAATGGTTTGGCGAATTGGATGAAAGGTAAAAGTAGGAAGAATTTTTATGTCAATATCATCTGTTAAAAGGAAAGCATAAATGTCGGTTCCACGGCTCCTCATTGTGGATGACGAACCTGAAACCCGGGAGGTGTTATCGGGATTATTAAAGAAGTCAGGTTATGATACCGCCCAGTCGACCTCCGCGCCGGCGGCGCTGGAGATACTTGAAAAAGAAAAGTATGATCTGGTGATTACCGACATGCGGATGCCGGGGATGACAGGGTTGGAACTCGTGCGGCACATCAACCGGATGGCCATCCGCCCACCGGTGGTCGTGATTACCGGATACGGTAGCGTTGAAGACGCTGTTGAAGCCATGCAAGACGGTGCGGCTGATTATTTATTGAAACCCGTTTCAAAAGAGGCTTTATCGCTAACCTGCCAAAAAGTCTTGAAGGATCACATGACCGGCCGCCGCCACCGGTTGCCTCTGCAAACAGCACCGGATGATCGCGGTGGTAAAAATATCATTACCGACGACCCCACCATGAACCGCCTGTTGGATCTGGCGAGAAAAGTCGCACCAAGTGATGCTACCATATTAATAAAAGGTGAAACCGGTACCGGAAAAGAGTTGCTGGCGGCATATGTACATCGACACAGCGGCCGTGAAAAGAATCCGTTTCTGGCCATGAACTGTGCTGCCTTGCCCGAGCATCTGGCGGAAAGTGAATTGTTCGGTCACGAGAAGGGCGCTTTCACAGGCGCCATCAATCGCAAGATTGGCAAGTTTGAGCTTGCCAGTACCGGAACTCTTCTTTTAGATGAGATCAGTGAATTGTCCATGCCGCTTCAGGCAAAATTGCTTCGTGTTCTCCAGGAAAACGAAATCGATCGTATTGGCGGCCGGAAACCGATTTCCATCGATACCCGGATCATCGCCTTAAGTAACCTTGATTTGAGGGCGGCCGTAAGCGACGGTAAATTCAGGGAAGATCTGTTCTATCGGATAAACGTCGTACCCTTGACCTTGCCGCCACTCCGGGAGCGTAAGGCGGATATAGCAGTGCTGGCCGGCTACTTCCTGAAAAAGTATTCCCGGAAAAACAGGAGGCATTATCAGGAAATCGCCCCGGAAACGCTTACCATGCTCATGAACAAACACTTCCCCGGCAATATCCGTGAATTGGAAAATCAGATTGAACGGGCCGTGTTGATCGGTAGTGGAACGGTTTTAAAACCCGACCATTTTATGCTGGATTCCGCTGATCATCAAGACGCGGCCAAAACCGGTTTTCCGGTGGGCACCACGGTTCGGGAGATGGAAAAAGACCTCATCACCAAAACCCTGCGCAACGTTAATGAAAACCGCACCCATGCCGCAAAAATATTGGGAATCAGTATCCGAACCCTCCGGAATAAACTCAAGGAATATAAAACCGAAAACCCGGACATCGTCGAAAATCCGGCATCATGACACCGAGGAAAAATTGGCGCTTGGTCGGCAACAATTGCCTTCGCCGGAGTGTCGGATTGCCGAAAAAGAGTGGTCAATTGTTACGTAAGATATTGTAAACAAAAATTATATTTGACGACAGGCGATCCGGTTTACCGGTTAAAAGGTGATGGTATGATAATTGCTGATACTTTATAAAACATCTTTACGGAGACGACGCACCATGAAATTGACAGGCTTGTTCAACAACACCTTCGCCAAACTCGAAAAGACTCTTGATATTCGTGCTCGTAAGCATGAGGTTATTCTTTCGAATATCGCCAATGCGGATACGCCGAATTTCAAAGCCTTTGACATCGTTTTCAAGGAAGAGATCGTCAAGGGTGGCCCCCGATCAAACACCATCGGGATGACCCGAACCCATGATTCCCATTTGACACCGCCCGGCAGCAACCCCCACGCCATAATACCGAAACGGATTGATTCACCGGACATGCCGACCTTTCGAGGTGACGGCAATACTGTGGATATTGATGTCGAGATGGGGAAATTATCAAAGAATGACCTGATGTACAGTGCCTCAACCCAAATACTCGCATCAAAATTCCAGTCACTTAAAAATGTGATAAAAGGAGGTCAAAAATAAATCATGAATTTTTTGGATTCACTTAGGATTTCCGCCTCCGGCCTTAGTGCCCAGCGATTGCGCATGAATTTGATATCAGGCAACCTTGCCAACGTAAATACCACGCGAACGGAAACCGGTGGCCCGTATCAAAGAAAAGATGCCGTCTTCGCCGCCGACGCCGGCCAAAAAAGCTTTAAAGATACATTGAAATCCACCCTCGATCCCACGATGACCGAGGTTTCGGTAAAAGAGATCGTCAACGACCAGCGTCCGCCCATTCAAAAGTTTATGCCGGGGCACCCGGATGCGGACCAGGATGGTTATGTGGCAATGCCGAATATCAATGTCGTGGAAGAAATGGTGAATATGCTCTCCGCCAGCCGTAGTTATGAGGCGAATGTTACGGCGATAAAGACCACCAAAAACATGGTTCGAAATGCATTGGAGATTGGACGCTGATGATGGAAATACCAAAAATAACAGGCCTGTCAAGCCCGCAGATCGATTCATCGATCAAGAAAAATGCAACAACGGAAACCGTAAATGCCTTTGGCAATTTTCTGAAGGAATCAATCCGGAACGTCAACAAACAACAAGTGGTCGCCGACAAGGCCGCAGCGGATCTTGCCACGGGCCAGGAAACAGATATCCATGGCACCATGATCACACTCCAGAAGGCGGGAATATCTTTCGAATTGTTGATGCAGGTCAGAAATAAGGTGATCTCCGCCTACGAGGAAATTAAACGCATGCAGATTTAAACACATGCTTTTTCATGAGGCCATAAACGAACCGATTCATTATTGATCGTCTCAATGCAATAAAAATACAGGATGCCATGCCGATACTTTTTAAAGAATTATCTTCGCAGATCAGCAATATGATCAAACACTTGTCCGCCGGGCGGCTGATAGCACTTCTTGCACTGGTGGGCGGCAGTATCGCCGGATTCCTTTACCTGATCATGTGGTCCGGAACACCCGATTTCATACCTTTATATTCAAACCTGTCCGCCGACGATACCGGACAGGTGATTTCAACGCTTAAAGAACAGAAGATACCCTATAGGTTGTCAGCGGGTGGAACCGTGGTTCAGGTCCCGCAGCAGCATCTGTATGAAGTTCGGTTGAATCTGGCTTCACGGGGACTTCCCCGGGGCAGCGGCATTGGATTCGAGGTATTTGACAATACCAAACTGGGTGTCACCGAATTTGTTCAAAATGTCAATTACCAGCGAGCCCTTCAAGGGGAATTGTCGCGAACGATAAATGGATTGGCGGAAGTGGAAAGTACCCGGGTGCATATCGTCATGTCGAAAAAATCCCTGTTTATTGAAGACGAAGAACCGGCCTCCGCCTCCATCATCCTGAAACTGCGAAACGGCAGATATCTAAGCAAAGACCAGGTGCAGGGCATCGTTCACCTCGTATCATCCAGCGTTCCCCGCTTGAAACCCGATAAGGTAACGGTCATCGACAGCGATGGCGATATGCTGGCGGGTTTTCAGGACAAAGATTCGTTTAGCCGAACCACCTCCGATCAAATCGAATTCCAGGACAAGAAAGAAAGAGCTTTTGAATCGCGCGTTAAAACCATGCTCGAATCGGTATTGGGCGAAAACAAGGCCATAGTCCGGGTTTCCTGCGAATTGGATTTTGTGCAACAGGAAAAAACCGAAGAGATGTATTTCCCTGACAATCAGGTGGTGCGAAGCGAACAAAATTTCAGCGAGATGACCAACAACAAGGACGCAACCCCCCAAGGCATCCCCGGATTGGCAACCAACCTCGGTGGTGATGGTGCCGCCGATATCGACCCGGATCAATCGGCATTGTATCGGAAACAAGACAATACACGGAATTATGAAATCGGGAAAATGGTGAACCACCAGGTCATCCCCATGGGAAAAATGAGACGCCTTTCCGTGGCGGTTGTTGTCGATGGTACATATAAAACCACAATAGTGGGAGAAGGTGCAGAGGCCAAGGAAGAGATCAGCTATGTACCGCGATCCACCGAAGAAATGGCTAAACTTGAAAACCTGGTCAAACGTGCGGTTAATGTGGACGAAGCCAGGGGGGACAAAGTCGAAGTCGTCAACATTCCGTTTGAGACGGAACTTGATACAGATCAGGTGGCGTCCACGGATAATATATTAAGCAAGGTCCTTGATTACGCGGTCTATCTGAAATATGCCGCTGCCGGCTTTTTCATTTTCTTTACCTTCATCTTCATCATACGTCCGTTGATCCGCTGGCTGACATCGGTTTCCCTTGAAGAGATAGAATTGATTGAACATTTGCCGAAAACCATCGCCGAATTGGAAAGCGAATATGCCAACAAGCCGAAACAGGGCGAACTGCAATATGCCGAGGAAGCTGCGAAGTTGTTGACGTCGAACGATGAAAATTCGGAGAGACTGATGCAACAATGGCTCCAGGAACAACAGGCCTGAATAGGGTTTGCCGGCTGATATGATTGAACAAAGTCTGATTGAATCCGCCGGTGGCAACAAAACCGGCCCTATGGTGGGAAGATGAAATGCGATAAGAGGCAAGATCGATGATCCATCGGAAATTAACCGGTTCTCTGAAAGCCGCCATTTTAATACACGCTGTAGGCCCAGCTGCTGCCGGGGTGGTTCTGAACAATCTCAGTGATGATCAGAAACGGTTGGTGTCACAGTTGCAGAGTCAGATGGGTAAGATTCCCGCCGAGCTGATGGAACAAGTGGCCAGGGAGTTCCTGGATAACACCAGACGTCTCAATGCGCCGGCGGAAGTGGAAGCGCCCGAAACGGAAGAGGTCAATGAAAACTCGCATTTGGCCACCGTACAGGCACTGGAAGCCGGACAATTGCTCCAATTGATCAAGGACGAACACCCACAAACCATAGCGCTTATACTTGTTCACCTGAATTCGCGGGTAGCCAGTGATGTGCTGGCCCAGATGCCGGAAGAGACAAAATCGGATGTGGCCCTGCGGATCGCCAACCTGGATAAGGTGGTGAGCGGCATGGTCGAAGAAATCGATAAAATATTTGAGGAACTGCTTAAAAATCAGGATGCGCTGGCCACTCAGGAAGCCGGTGGCGTGGAGCGGTTAGCCGAAATCTTGAATCAGATCGACGGTACATCCGCCGAACAAATAATCGATGAAATAGAAGAAAATGATCCTGATCTGGCCGACGAGATCAAATCCATGATGTTTGTGTTTGACGATATTGTCATGGTGGACGATCCGGGCTTACAGAAAGTGCTACGAAATGTGGAAACATCAGAATTGGCCCTGGCCCTCAAGGCATCTTCGGAGGATGTGAAGCAGAAGATTTTCCGGAACATGTCCGAGCGTGCCGGCGAAATTCTAAAAGAAGAAATGGACGTATCCGGGGCAGTCCGGATGAAGGATGTCACAGATGCACAGCAAAAAATTACACGGCTTATCCAGGAAATGGAACGCAAGGGCGAACTCGTCATCAGCGGGCGGGGGGGGGAAGAGTTCATTGGTTGATAACGGCAAAGAGGCGGTCCGGGATAAGGAAAACTCGTTCAAGCTTCATTATTTCCCTGAAATTCCGGCAAGTTTTACCAACCGATCCCAACCCGAACCGGAAAAAGAGCCCTGTTTCAAAAAAAGCGATTGTGTTTTGGGGGTATCTTCAGGTGATGGGGAGGCCCATCAACACCGGGAACAGACCACGGAAGAAATAATCAGGAAACAAATCGATGAGGCTTACGAAGCCGGATATCAAAAGGGACTTCTGGAAGGAAAGGCCTCGGAAAACGGACGCATCGACCCTTGTGTTCAAAGTGTCCAAAAACTTATCCATGAGTTCGACGCTGTTAAGGCGGAAATCGAAGAGCAGGCTGAAACCATGGCGGTTCATCTTGCACTGGATGTCGTCAGAAAGATATTGCAAACCGAACCGAAAACAGATCCGCAAATCATCCGTAGCATTGTCGGATCTGCCCTGCGAAGGGTCATGGATCACACGAACATTGTGATCCGGATCAATCCCACTGATTTGGAAACGCTCGAGCGATATCAGGAGGAATTAAGGCAAAGTATCAATGCCAAACAGGATTTGAGGTTTGAAACTGACCGTTCCATAGCCGCGGGCGGTTGTTATATAGAAACTGATTTTGGCGATATCGATGCTAAAATAGATAGTCAATTCAAGGTGATATCAGATGCCTTGACCCAGGAAACGGCCCAGGGCCGGCCGGGATCGGAGTAGATGATTACCCATGATAAATCTTGAAAAATATACATCCGTCATCGATGACATATCACCGGTCCGGGCCCATGGAAAAGTTACCCGTGTGGTGGGTTTTATTGTGGAAGCCACCGGTCCGGCATCGACCCTGGGAAGCACTTGCGACATTTATTCCAAAGACAATCGGCACCATGTTGCCGCTGAAGTACTTGGATTCAGAGAGAATACCGTATTGATGATGCCTTTGGAAGAGATCCGGGGCATCGGACCGGGAAGCCGCGTCATCGCCCGTAAAGAAACGGCACATATTCCTGTGGGGGCGGGTTTGCTCGGCCGGGTCATTGATGGTTTAGGCGTACCCATTGATGGGAAGGGGAGCTTTACGGTGGATACGGATTATCCACTTTATTCCAATCCCATTAATCCGTTGATGCGCAGCCGCATCTCCAAACAACTGGATTTGGGGGTTCGGGCAATAAATGGACTCTTGGCCGTTGGTTGCGGCCAGCGAATGGGGATTTTTGCCGGCTCCGGTGTCGGGAAAAGTATTCTGATGGGAATGATTGCACGACATACCGATGCGGATGTCAATGTAATTGCCCTCATCGGCGAACGCGGCCGGGAATTGAATGAATTCATTGAAAAACAATTGGGAGAGGAAGGCCTTGCAAAATCGGTTGTCGTGGTGGCCACCTCGGATCATCTGCCATTGATACGTATGCGGGGTGCATTCATTGCCACCGCCATCGCGGAATACTTCCGTGATCAAGGCAAACACGTCAATCTGATGATGGATTCCATTACAAGGTTTGCCATGGCTCAGCGGGAAATCGGTTTGGCCTTGGGGGAACCACCCACCACAAAGGGCTATACACCCAGTGTATTTACCCTGTTACCGCGATTGCTGGAAAGGGCCGGGACATCGACCAACAGCGGCACAATCACCGGCTTGTACACCGTTTTGGTGGAAGGGGACGATATGAATGAGCCCATTGCCGATGCTTGTCGCTCGATTTTGGATGGCCATATTGTCCTTACACGCGATTTGGCTATGCAGAATCACTATCCGGCGATTGACATACTTCGAAGCGTCAGCCGGGTAATGGAAGATATTGCCGATTTAAAACATCGCCACAATGCGGGCAGGTTGAAAGAAACACTGGCCACGTATAAAAAAGCCGAAGATCTCATTAACCTGGGTGCATATGTCCCTGGAAGTAATAAGAAAATAGATTATGCAATGAAAAAAATAGAAGAGATCACTGCTTATCTTCAACAGGAAATGACCGAAGCGGTGAACCTTGAAGATAGCATTCTTTCTCTTGAAACAATCATGAATTGAACATGTTTCGTCACTGTATAAAAATTGATTGTAATTGAGATATGTACAAATTCAGACTTCAAGCATTACTTGAATACAAGAAGCACATCGAGGATACCCTGCAGGGGGAATTAGGGGAAATAAGACTTCAATTGGCGGCCGAGGAACGAAAAATGGAACTGCTCTCGAAAAAGGAAGACGACATTAAAACAAAACTTAAAAGATTGCAAGAAGCGCCAAGCACGGCCAATGAAATTATCATGTACCACCAATATCTGGCACGTTTAGGCCATGACCTCGGACGGCAACAAAAGCAGGTGATCGCGATCGAAAGCCGCTGCGAGGAAAAACGGCTGGAAGTCGTTGAAGCCATGAAAAAACGCCAAATACTTGAAAAATTGAAGGAAAAGGGACTGCAAGCATACTCTAAAAAGCTGCTCAAGAAGGAGCAGGATTTTTTAAATGAGGTTGCGGTGACCCGGTTTAATCGTAGACGTTAAAAAAGATTAACAAGGACTCATATATGAATACAGCTTTTTTAGATGCATCAAATCTATTGGAAATACTTGGTACTGCCGGAGCTGTGAAAGATGCTAAGGGAACTATCGGATCGGTTCCCAAAAGCGGATGTTGTGGGGCGGAAGAAAAACAAGGGGAGGCCAATACCGGTTTCTGGGGTGGACTTCGCCGTATTTTATCCTCCGATTTATCGGAGGCGTCAAAGCAGAAGCTGATGGTATTGGTGCTCTCGGATGCCGATTCCGGCAATCCGGTCCAATCCGTGTTGAGCGAAGATATCGAACAATTGTTGATGTCGGAGGATACCCTGATCGAAGACTATGTGAACCAGTGGCTGGCGCAACAGGGTGAACCGGCACCCATCAACTCGCTGTCGCCGGAGCTTCGTGCCATTCTTCTGAACCGGAATGCAAGCATGCATTCAGATGTGCAGACACCGGAAAAAATCGGTGGAAAAAATGAGGTTGATTTGCCGGTTGCCACGCCAACCGGTCCGGATGTTCACGGTGCCGTGAATCCGGAATCGCGGCGATTCAATTTCTCCTCTGAAGCGAAAAATTCCGCAAATTTTTCCGGTAAGGTATCACCGGATGAAAAATTTACAGGTGATTTGTCCGCTGCTGAATCACCTGACGGAAAAATAACAGGTGATTTGTCCGCTGCTCAATCGCCTGACGGAAAAACAGCTGGTGATTTGTCGGGTAAGAATTCGCCGGATGGAAAAGTGTCTTTGGCGGGCAAACCGGTCGCAGATCCTGCGACTCCGGTTGTCCCGGACCATGTCCCGGCAAACCGGGCATCCCGACCGGACCCGGTTCTGGGAACACCCGATCGGCATGGCTCAGAATCAAGGTCTAAATCGGAAATAAATAATCATAAACAAGATGAGGTAAATATTCGTAACTTGCCTGAAAAACAGGAGAATTTTGAATTAAAAAATGACCGGAATAGCGATGCGAAATCAATTAAAGACCTCGCATCAGCGGTCGGTGACACCAAACCGCCCATAGACATCAAATCCGCTGCAAAAACAGTTTTGGACGTGAATACAAAAATGGCCGGGGAAGCAGCCGTTTCACCAAAAGAAACCTTGGATCAACAAAAAGATTCGCCGGTGCGATCCAATGATATTGCCGGTTCGGCCAAACCTTCGATAATCCCCGGCCAAACGGTGGCGGAACAATTCAGCGGAAGTGCAGGCGAGAGCGGCGAAGAAAGCCGGCCCAGCCTGCCGACCCAGGAAGGCGCCCGTCTCAATAGTGTGTCCTCAAGCGCCAAGGCCAATGACGCCTCTTCCCTGCCGGAGAAATTTCAATCGGATGTAATCAACCAAATCGTTGAAAAAGCAGCATTGTTGCGAAATCGGAATCAACCGGAAATGCAGATAAAGCTGAAACCTGATTTTCTGGGCAATATCAGACTGACGATTTCCACCGATCAGCAGCAGGTAATGGTCAGGGTATTTACGGATGTACCGATGGTCAAGGATATGCTGGTTCAGAATCTGGCTCAACTTCAAATGGAGCTGCAACAGCATGGATTGGAAGTGGACAAATTTGATGTGCGGGTCGGACAGGATCCACCACAAGGATCGCCTGACCGTCATGCCGGACAGCATCGTTCGCCGGGTAATCCGCAGGCGAACTCCAAGGATGCCGAAACCGCTTCGCATGATTCCAACAAGAAGAAAAATAGAGATAAATCCGGTGGGAAAAAAGGGAACATCGACTATTTTGCATAATGATAACAAGTTATATTGAAAAAAGGATTTCCCGCTTATGGGGGAATTAAACAGCATCAATCAGGAATAGGGGGATCGGAACATGCCCGTAAATGGAATTAACAGTATCATGTCGGCCGGCGACCAGCCTAAGGAGGTTGCCAAGAATGTCATGGGAAAGGACGAGTTCCTGAATTTGCTGGTTGCCCAATTAAAGCATCAGGACCCGCTAAACCCCATGGACAGCACGGGATTCACCGCACAGCTGGCACAATTCAGTTCCCTTGAGCAGCTTCAGAATGTGAACGATAATCTGAACACCATGGGGAGTTCACAATCACTGATGGCCAATTCCCAGGCGGTGAACTACATCGGAAAGACAATCACCGCCAGAGGTGACGGCCTCAATGTGGACGGCGGCTATGCGGACGATATCCGGTTCGACCTGCAGAGCGATGCCGCCGCCGTTTTTGTCAACGTCTATGATGCCACCGGTAATTTTGTCCGGAATATCGAAGCGGGGGCCATGGTAATGGGCGAACAATCCATCCCGTGGGACGGCCTGGACCAGGCTGGAAATCAGGCAATGGACGGCAGCTATTTTTATGAGGTCAATGCCATCGACATCGCTGAAAATGAAGTGGGTGTGGATACATTTACCACCGGTACCATAACCGGTGTCAACTTCAGGAATGGTTCGGCCTACCTGCTGGCCGGATCCATGGAGATACCGCTCGATCAGGTGATCAGTGTTATCGAGCCTGAAAACACTAAAGAAACCAATACACTATAATCTTAAGGAGATAAATTATGATTGGATCATTATACGCCGGAATCACCGGACTCAAAGCCAACACCAGCGCCATGTCGGTTATCGGCGATAATATTGCCAATGTGGACACTACCGGTTTTAAGACATCACGGGTAACCTTTGCCAATGTGTTCAACGCAACCCTCGGTGGCCAGGGTGCCCTGCAGATCGGGCGTGGGGTGACCATGTCCGGTGTTGCAGAGGAGTGGCAGGCCGGTGCGTTGGAAAATACCAACAGCCCGACGGATCTGTCCATCAATGGGCGGGGTATGTTCATCATCCGGGATGAGATTAATTCTACCCAATATTATTCACGGGCCGGAAAATTCGATTTTGACAAAGATGGATTTCTGATGAACCAGGACGGTTTTCGCGTCCAGGGTTTTCCGCTTGATGCCACCGGCGGTATGAGCGGTCCCCTGAGCGATATCACCTTGCCGCTCGGCACAAACGCGCCTGTGGAAACGAGCGAAATCACCTTTGGTTTGAATCTGGATGCCGGAGAAGATTTTACGGCATTACCCGCCCCGACATGGGATACGACCTTGACGGCATATGATTCACTGGGTACCCCTGTGGAGCTCACCTTCAACTTTACCAAATCATCGGCGACCACCTGGGATTATTATGTATCTTCTTCTGTGGGCACCGTGACCGCTCCGGTTTCCGGCGGTGAATTCACACTTGCATTCGACGCCACCGGTTCACTTGATCCGGCGAATTGCGTTCCGGCAAGCGCCGATCCCACCATCGCCATCGGATCCTTGCCGGGCAATGATTTAAGTATCGACTGGACCTACCTGACCGGCACTGCAACCGACGGCAGCGTGACCGGATATGACGCGAATTCCGTCAAAACCTCGCAAACCCAGGATGGACATCCATCCGGAACCCTACAGGGGATTTCGGTGGATGAAGACGGGATGTTCACTGCCTTGTACTCCAATGGCACCATGACACCTTTTTACCAGGTGGCACTGGCTGATTTTGCCAGCTATTCAAATCTGGCTAAAATGGGCAGCAATATGTATTCGGAATCCCTGGCCTCCGGGCAACCGGTTATATCCGCACCGGGTATTGCAGGGGTGGGCAGTATAGCGCCGAATGCCCTGGAAATGTCGAACGTGGACCTGGCCACGGAATTTGTCGAACTCATCACGACGCAACGGGCCTTCCAGGCCAATTCCAAGGTGATCACCACAAGTGACGAGGTGCTATCGGATCTGATCAATATCAAACGGTAATCGGCAGTCACGCCTTTGATCGCATCCGCGATATCCGGCCGGGTTAAAAACGGCTCCGGTCAGGTATCGCGGATCGTCTATTTATAGATATGGACACGATCTGCCGTGCAGTGCATACCGGCATCGATGTCAAAGAGTTGACAAAAAAGGATAAATTGACACAATCCGATCTCGTTACAATGGTGTTTTGCCGGAGACCACAAGGCCTGCCGGCCTATAATTCTATATATTTTTAAAAGCACCATCCCTTCTTCCGCCAAATCACCTCATGCAACAGCTTCCACCAAATTGTGTTGCCGCCATCTGGCACACTCCATGCTAACACCTATAGTGAAGATAAAGAATCGATCAAGGGGCAGTTCGTCGACCAACGGTGATTCCGCCCTTATCGTCACGCATACCGTTATTGAATAATAGGAGATTTAGTGGACATTGCTACTTTAATGGGGATCCTGGTGGCCGGCATACTGGTATTCGGATCCATTTTATTAGGTGGCTCGGCATCCTGGTTCATCAGCTATCCATCCCTGATGATCGTCATTGGCGGAACCATGGGAGCTACCCTGATTAACTATCCCCTGTCGGACGTGGTCAGCGTTTTCCGGGTGACCCGGAACGCATTTTTACATCCTTCCCATACACCAGCCCGGCTCATTCCCATGCTGGTGGAAATGGCCAAAACAGCCCGTAAAGAGGGAATCCTATCCTATGAAAAAAAATTGAAAACCATCGATGACCCTTTCCTGGCCCAGGGACTTCAACTGGCCATAGACGGTATGGATGCCAAGGATATTGAAGATGTCCTGTCGACTGAGCTTATTTACCTTGAAGAGCGTCATCGTCTGGGGGCGGAGATTTTTTCAACCATGGGCAGTTTTGCACCTGCCGTGGGAATGCTGGGAACCATTATCGGTCTGGTTCAGATGCTGATGCAGATGAAAGACCCGAGCGCCATCGGCGCGCCGATGGCCGTTGCATTGTTGACGACGTTTTATGGTACCTTGCTGGCCAACCTGCTGCTGTTACCCATCTCCGGAAAGCTTAAGGTAAGAAGCAAGCAGGAAGTGCTCACAAAGCAGATGGTGATCGAAGGCGTGCTATCCATTCAGGCCGGGGACAACTATCGAATCGTCGAGCAGAAATTGAAGGCATTCTTATCACCGAGCGCACGAGATCTAAGGAGCCTGCCCAGTGGCGGTCAACAACAAAAAACAGCGTAGACCGGAAAACACCGAGAACAAATCGTCGGGTAACTGGCAAATTGTATATACCGGATTCGTACTGATTTTATTATGTTTTTTTATAATGCTCAGCTCATTTTCCACCCTTGAAAACGCCAAGATCATGCGATTTGTGAGATCATTTTCAGATGCGGTCAATGTCTATTCAGGTGGATTGAATGTAAAAGCCGGTGACCAGTCTCAATCTGCGCTACCCGAAACGATTCCCAACAAGAGCAATATGGCGATATTATTGGAGAACATAGCGACAATTTCCCATAATATCGGGCTTACGGAAGCGGAATTGACCATCACCGAAAAGGGCGTGGTGATGACGCTGCCCGACACGGCCTTATTTGGCTCAGGTGTTGCCAATATAAATTCGGATGCGGCCCGAACCCTGAAAAAAGTGGCCTATATCATCAACAGGACTACGGAAGCTGTCCGAATCGAGGGTCATACGGATAACCGTCCCATCAGAAACTGGAAATATTCTTCCAACTGGGAGTTGTCCGTGACTAGAGCCGTAAATGTGTTGCGGTATTTCATTGAAACGGAAGGCATAGATTCACAACGGTTGTCTGCGGTGGGATTTGGTGAATTTCAATCCGTGGCGCCAAATACAACGAAAGATAACCGGGCCAAAAACAGACGGGTGGAAATCGTCTTTTTACAGGCATAATGCGCTTTTATTTATGGAAAAAATACGATCGAGAAGGATTCCGAAAAGCGAAGATCCGGGGCATCAGCACCTGTGGTTGACGACTTTTAACGACCTGATCACCCTGTTGATGGTTTTTTTCGTCCTGATTTTCAGCATGAGCAGTCTCGACAATCACAAAGTCGGTGAATTTTTCAATGCCATGCAAAGTGCCCTGGGATTGTTGGAGCAAGGCAGTCAGGTCCAATGGGGTGTGGATACCGTGGACAATCTCAAGCCATTGCCCACAGATCCGGCCTTAGAACCCTGGGAACCGGATGAAATTGATATCGTCATTGAAAGTTCATTGAAAGAACTCAACGAAGAGCTTGGCATCAATGCCACCCTGACCAAGAAGGGGGCCACCATTTCGCTGGATGACAGCCTGCTCTTTTTATCCGGTAAAGGGGACATAACCGGTCCCGGTAAGCAGGCACTGCTCAAGATTGGTAAATTGCTGGCCGGTACGGACATGCCGATTCGTGTGGAAGGACATACGGACAATGTACCGATTCAAACGAGCCAATATCCATCGAATTGGGAATTGTCGACGGCCAGGGCCGTGAATGTGCTGAAATTCTTAGTTCAACATGGAAACATCGCACCGGAGAGATTGTCCGCCGTTGGATATGGTGCTGCGAAACCCATGTCGGCCAACGATACGGTTGTGAACCGGACGAAAAACCGGCGTGTGGAAATTGTTCTGGTCATGAAAAAACACAATTAACATTTGATCACCGTTCATAAACCCAAGGAGAACGAAAATGTCGAAAACCGTAGTCATAATTATTGCAGCCGTTGCCGTGTTGTTTATCGGAATGATGGGGGCTGGTTTTTTTATATTGTGGAGCAAGGTTTCCAACGTCAGCGCGGTTCAACAGCCCGTCGCCCAGGAAGCACCGGAAGACGAAACCAATACACTGGGCCCATTATACCCCATGGAGACGCTCATCGTGAACCTGGCGGATAAAGGCGGTAAACGGTATTTACGGACGACGATGCAATTCGAACTCAGTGACATGGTAGTCAGAGAGGAAATCGAAAACCGGCTACCGCAGATCAAGGACAGTTTTTTGATGGTATTGCCCACAAAAACCTACGATCAGGTTTACACCACCGAAGGCAAAACCGCCCTAAGGGATGAATTGATGGCCAAACTCAATGAATTCCTGACCAAAGGAGAGGTTAAAAATATATACTTTACTGAATTTGTTGTCCAGTAACGGTGAGCGGGAATGACTGAACAGATATTATCCCAAGAGGAAATTGATGCGCTGTTGAACGCGATGGAGACCGGCGAGGTTGAGGTCGCGGAAGAAAAACCCCCTGAAAAAAAGGAAGTCAAGGCTTACGATTTGACTGCCCAGAGCGTCATGCTCCGCGACCAGTTTGATGCGCTGGACGAAGTTTATGATAAATTCATCAACCTGATGAGTGGTGAATTGTCCACCACGCTCCAGCGAAGTCTTGAAGTGAAAGTCGCATCAAAGGAAGTGGTAAAATTCGGTGAGTTTCTAAAGGCGTTTTCCAATCCCACCGGATTCGCAATGTTCAACATGGAACCACTGATCGGGTCGGCATTGATTGTCATTGAACCGAATCTGGTGTTTTCCATGATTGACTGCATGTTCGGGGGGGATGGCAAACCCTTGCCAAAAGTTCGTGAATTCACAGTGATCGAACAACGGATGTTGCGCCGTTTTTTTCTGGATATTCTTAAAAATCTCCAGATGGCCTGGAAGGTGGCGCACACACTGAACATCAATCTCAGGAAGACGGAGACCAAACCCGAATTCGTCCACCTCGTCAACCCGGGCGACTTGATGATTGTCGTGGTATTTACCATCAGCGGCGATGAGTTTTCGGGAAACCTGCACCTGGCCACACCTTATCTGATGCTGGAACCGATTAAAGAACAACTTACATCCTCATATCTTCGGGAAAAGGACAGAGCCAGTTCGTTCGGTAATCAAATCAAACAATTATTGAAAAAAACCGATGTGAATATCATTGCGGAGTTGGGTAAAAATAAATACTCGGTGCGCGATATCTTAAGCTTCGATGTTGATGACGTTATCAAATTAAATACCGGTCCTGAAGACCTGGTGACGCTGAAGGTTGAACATGTGCCGAAATTTTTGGGGATGCCCGGTGTCGTCAAGGGAAGCCGGGCGGTGCAGATATCAGCGCTTATCGATGAAAATGGGAGTAATTAACAATGGCACCAACCAACGACAAGGATCAAATTCAGGGGCAGGGCACAGACGGGAATTCAAACCGGCCGAATAAAGGTGACACAAATCCCGATTCTGCCACCGGCGGGGATCAGGTTCACGAATTTTCAAGTATAAACAAGTCACCAAAAAAGGAATCCGAGCCGGATATGAACCTTATTCTGGATATCCCGCTCGAAATTACCATTGAATTGGGTAGAACTAGAATGTTGATCAACGATTTGCTGAAATTGGGCCAGGGGTCGATCATCGAAATTCCGAAAAATGCCGGCGACACCTTGGAAATTTTAGCGAATAACCGGCTTATCGCCAAAGGTGATGTTGTGGTTATCAACGATAAATACGGCATACGGCTTACCGAGGTGATCAGCCCGGTGGAGCGTGTTGAAGGATTGAAATAATGGATCAGCCTGATCTCACGATAACAGCCCTCCGACTGCTTTTCTCCCTGCTTTTTGTACTGGGCGTTTTCGCCCTGCTTTTTTTTGGAATGAAAAAACTGATAAACCGGAGAACCATCGGTTCGGATTCCCAAATGATACGCGTGCTCTCCAACAGCTATGTCGGCGTCAAAAAAAGAATTTCACTCGTCAAAATTCCGGGTGCTGTCCTGGTGGTGGGTATCACCAATGAGCATATCAATCTGTTGACTAAAATTGAGGACCCCGCGCTCATTGAGACGATTACCACTGACGAAAACTCAAAAAATATACCATCCTTTGCACGACATTTGCAGAAGTTATCGTATGGACTTAAAAAGAAAGCACCTTAGATGTGATACGATGAACTCAATTTATAAAAAAATGATCGTGTTCATGGTTTGCAGCATGTTGTCCATGCTTTTCCTTGCCGGATTGTGTAAGGCGGAAACTCTACCGGACACACGGCCGGCATTCAGTATCGAGCTGACGAACCAGGAGAATCCGGAACAAATGAGTGTGGTCATGCAGATATTTCTGCTGCTCACTGTTTTATCGCTGGCACCTTCCCTTCTGATTATGCTGACTTCATTTACACGGATAGCCATCGTTTTTTCCCTGTTACGGCAGGCCATGGGAACAAGCCAGCTTCCGCCGAATCAAATTATGATAGGCCTGGCGCTATTCCTTACTTTTTTTATTATGACGCCGGTATGGCAGGTTGTGAATACCGATGCCATTCAACCCTATTTAAATAAAGAAATCAGCCAGGAACAGGCATTAACCAGTGCACTCAAGCCAATCCGGGAATTTATGATAAAACAGACCCGGGAAAAGGACTTGTCGCTTTTGGTGAGCGTGTCAAAACTGGAGCGGCCAAAGAATATCAACGATGTACCGACGCATGTACTGATTCCCTCGTTCATTATCAGTGAACTCAAAACAGCCTTTCAAATCGGTTTCATGCTCTATGTGCCTTTTTTGATCATTGATATGGTGGTGGCCAGTGTATTGTTGTCCATGGGGATGATGATGCTGCCGCCGATCATGATTTCGCTGCCGTTTAAACTGATGATCTTTGTTTTGGCAGACGGATGGTATTTGATCATCGGATCTCTCGTTAAAAGTTTTACGGGTTAGACAAATGACTCCTGAATTCATTACCGGTTTTTTTATGGAATCCATTCGGACGGCTATTTTGCTCGCTGCTCCGATGCTGGTTGTCGGACTGGTGACAGGTATTTTGGTAAGCATGTTTCAAGCGGCAACACAGATCAACGAAATGACGCTGGTCTTTGTGCCTAAAATGCTCGGTGTGGCCCTGGCGCTGCTGGTGTTTTTTCCGTGGATGCTCAAATTGATCATCGGTTTCACTGAGAACCTGTTCATGAACCTGCCCACCTATATACACTGATCTCTGCAGGGATAAGGAAATGGTGTGAAAAGTTCATTAAATGGTTTGATGTTAGCATTTAAATTATAGTATTTACTATATAAAAATATTTGATAAAGTAACATCATGATGCCAGGTATTCACCAACGACCATGCTGACATTAAACCTATCATTACTGCAGATTCAGGCTTTTATGGCGATCTTTTTACGTGTGACAGCCATTTTATTTGCCGCCCCATTATTCGATTCCAAAACCATCCCCCTTATCCTCAAAGCAGGTCTGGCCATTTCCATTAGTCTGCTGCTTTATCCTGTTATCGCTGGAGACCTGCCGCCTGTACCAACCGATGTTATACCGTTTGCACTCGGTGCCATGGCGGAGATCAGCGTTGGCGTCATCATCGGGCTCTCCGTCAAAATTATGTTTGCCGGGATTCAATTGGCCGGACAGATGGCGGGTTATCAGATGGGGTTTGCGGTGGTGAATGTGATGGATCCGGCAACCTCCAGCCAGATTCCCATACTGGCGCAAGTTAAAAATTTATTTGCCATGCTGATATTTCTTTCGATCAATGCCCATCATCTGTTTCTGAAAGCCATGGTGGAAAGCTTTTCACTGGTTCCGCCGTTCGGGTTTTCACTGAGTCAGTCTATCGCCGGCCTGATGGGGCCGATAATGGTGTTGACGGCCGGGTTGTTTGTCGTTGCCATAAAGGTTGCGGCACCCATTATGGGGGTTATGCTGCTGAGCAGTGTCGGATTGGGGATTGTGGCCCGCACGGTTCCGCAAATGCATATTTTTATTGTGGCCATGCCGTTAAAGATTATGGTGGGTTTCATCTTTTTGGGATTGACACTGCCATACCTGTCCCAATTTCTGAATACGATGTTCGTCAAGATGGCCACCGATTTATTTACCCTTCTCCATCTATTCAAATAAGTGATAAATGGCTGACAACGACCAGGAAAAAACCGAGCCGGCGACACCGAAAAAGCGCCAGAAATCCCGGGAGGATGGTCAAACTGCGGTTAGTCGTGAAATCTCCTCGGTTGCTATACTTCTGAGTTCATTAGGTTTTTTTTATTTTGGCAGTTCCTGGTTAATCTCACAGTTATCCGGTTTTATGACAGTCACATATGAAAATCTATTATCTCCGAATTTCAATATCCCATTTGTCGTCAATTTGTTCTGGAAGACTTTTTTTCAGTTCATCACCGTTTTAAGTCCGTTGTTGCTGATCATTATCACCGCCGGAATCACCGCCGTGGTCGCACAGATTGGTTTCATGTTCACCGGCAAACCCTTGGTACCTAAATTTAATAAATTTAATCCCATAAACGGTTTCAAAAATCTGTTCTCACTCAAATCCGTTGCAGAGGTTGTGAAATCGGTCATCAAACTGACCATCATTGGATGGGTATCCATCAGTACCGTCAAAGGCCAATTGGATGCCATACCCGCCCTGATAGATCTTCAAGTATTAGAAATATTTGGTTTTATTGGTAGATCAGCATTCAAGATCAGTCTCAATGTAGGGCTTGTGCTCATCCTTTTGGCCGGCCTGGATTTTCTGTTTCAGCGATGGCAATACGAAAAGAAGATCAAAATGACAAAGCAGGAAATTAAGGACGAACACAAGAATTCGGAAGGTGATCCGCAAGTAAAGTCCAGAATTCGATCGGTCCAACGACAAATGGCCATGCAGCGGATGATGGAGGCGGTACCGGATGCAACCGTTGTCATCACCAACCCCACCCATCTTGCAATTGCCATCAAGTTCGAGGACAATCTTCATGCACCGGTGGTTGTGGCCAAAGGTGCCGGTGTGGTCGCAAAAAATATCCGGGAGATCGCTCAAGAGCACGGTATTCCCATCATCGAGCAAAAACCGTTGGCCCGCACCCTGTTTAAGTCCACCGAAATAGGTGATTACATTCCGGTGGACTTGTACCGGGCGGTTGCCGAGATCCTGGCTTACGTATACCGTCTGAAGGGATTGGTGAAATCTGCCTGATCCCTGGACCGGTATGGATTGCATGAACTTATCCTCCCACAACAAAAAATTGACACACCCATCATTCCCGGATCCGGTGAATCATCCCCGCCAGCACAGACCGGATAGCATTGAAAATAAACAAATTGCGCAGCAATATTACCGATTTCGGGTCTGCCGGCAAATCATTATCCTGCCACCGGAAACCTCAAATTTTAGTTAGATGTATTTGCTGAATTTTGCGGTTTTTAAAACACTGGTATCGTTGTAAGATTATAAATAACAATTAGTTATGTGTTTGTATAAAAACTTTCACCACCTATTTTTATGCATCACCGGAACTGGGCATGAAATGTGCAAAATACAGACATAATTAATTCGCATGTCTTGAATAACCCTATTTCCCCAAAGGCGCTATGGATATAGCAACCACAAAATCGGCTGACCTGAGATTCTCCTTTCTCGGTCGAAACAGCGATATTCTTATGGGCGCCGCCGCCATGATGATCCTGATGGTCATGGTGGTTCCAATCCCCGCCATACTCCTGGACCTGATGCTGTCGTTGAATATCACGCTGGCCCTGGTCATTCTTCTGGTGGGGATGTATGTGCTGTCACCACTTGATTTCAGCGCATTTCCATCCGTCCTGCTCATTGTCACCTTGTTTAGATTGGCCCTTAATGTCGCAACGACAAGAATGATACTGCTTCACGGTAACGAGGGAACCCAAGCGGCGGGAAAGGTGATCAATTCCTTTGGCAACTTTGTGGTCGGCGGTAATTATCTGGTCGGGGTGATCGTATTTATCATACTGGTGGTGATCAACTTTGCCGTTATCACCAAGGGCGCCGGACGCATCGCCGAGGTTGCCGCCCGATTTACCCTGGATGCCATGCCCGGTAAACAGATGAGTATCGATGCGGATTTGAATGCCGGTCTGATCGACGAGCAGGAAGCCCGCGAACGGCGTGAGCGGATAGCAAAGGAGTCTGAATACTATGGTGCCATGGACGGTGCCAATAAGTTTGTGCGCGGGGATGCCATCGCCGGTATTATCATCACCTTGATCAACATCATCGCCGGGTTTGCCATTGGTGTGTTTCAAAATAAAATGAGTTTTGCGGACGCCGCCCAGACCTACACATTACTGACTGTAGGAGACGGACTGGTGAGCCAGATTCCAGCACTCATCGTTTCCACCGCTGCTGGTATTGTTGTTACCCGTGCCAGCTCGAAGATCAGCATGGGCATGGAGATCGGTTCACAGCTTCTGCTGCACCCCAGAGCCATGGGGCTTGCCTCCGTAATACTTATGGGATTGGCTATAATCCCCGGACTTCCGACCATTCCCTTTTTTATTATCGGTTTGATTGCCGGCACCATCGCATTTCTGGTGTTTCAAAATAACCAGGCCAGAAAAGATGAAGAACTGCGCGCGGCCGAAGAGCCTGATCTACTGCCCGAAGAACAGCCTGAATCTTTCAAGCCGTTGCCGCCATTGGATGTTTTGGCGCTTGAAGTGGGATACGGTTTGATTCCGTTGGTGGATGTGGATCAGAACGGTGAGTTATTGGATCGCATTAAATCCATCCGCACCCAGATCGCCCAGGATATCGGCATCATCGTCCCATCCATTCATATCCAGGATAACATGCAGCTCAAACCGGGCGAATATAAAATCGTGCTCAAGGGGATGGAACTGGCCGGTGGTGACATGATGCTTAACCATTGTCTCGCCATGAATCCGGGTACCGCTCACGGAAAAGTCGAAGGCATTGCCACAAAAGAACCGACCTATGGACTAGATGCTGTATGGATCAGGGACGAGAACCGCGAGAAAGCGATATCCATGGGTTACACAGTGGTAGATATCCCGACTGTAATCACCACCCACTTATCCGACTTGATTCGCCGGCATGCCTATGAATTGCTGGGTCGCCAGGAAGCTCAGAAGGTTCTGGATTACTTGAAAGAAACCCATCCAAAAGTAGTGGAAGAACTAATACCTGGACAACTTACGCTTGGTTCAGTGGTGAAGGTGCTGCAAAATCTGCTGAAGGAACAGGTGCCGGTGAGGGATCTGTTAACGATTCTGGAAACGCTTGCTGATTGGGCACCTGTGCTGAAACAAACCGATATTCTAACCGAATATGTACGGCAGGCCCTGGCACGAACCATTACCTCTCTTCATCAGACAGCCAATGGCGAGCTATATGTCCTGACACTGGATCAAAATGTCGAGAAAAGAATCGTGGAAGCCGTTCAGCATACGGATCAAGGCAACTTCCTTGCCCTGGATCCGGGAATAGCAGAATTTATTATGAATAATCTGGCACAAAAATTGGAAGGGTTTACCTCGTTGAATCTTCAGCCGGTAGTCCTTTGCAGCGCGCAGGTACGGATGCACTTCAAAGGCCTGGCGGACAGGTATATCCCGAATTTGGTGGTATTGTCCTATGACGAAATTCTTAACACGGTAAAACTCCAGTCCCTGGGAGTAGTGGAGCTTTCGAATGCAGATCAAACAATTTGAAGCCAAAGATATGACGGAAGGATTGCGGATGGTGAAAAAAGAATTTGGAAATGACGCCGTCATTCTATCCGCAAAAACACTTCAAAAAACCGGCCGATTTCTGGGCACGGTCAAACAGGCAGGGGTCATCATCACCGCGGCCACCGATCCGATACAGACCGGACTTAATAAAAAATTGAAGTCATACGCAAATACCGGTCATGTCACATCCGCATTATCTGACAAAACAGATGCCCAAGGATTATCCTCCAAAACTGATGCGTTTTTGGATGCACTGGGTAGCGACCGGCATCAGGAACCATGCCGGCCGCCGCATTCATCTGGTGTTCATGCCATACCCGGTGTGGAGATCAGAAAGACATTGAACCTGATCAAAGGACGCCTGCTGAGCCAAGGGGTGGAAAATCCGATCGCCAAAGAGGTAATCGGTGAGATTGAACAGCGATTGCCCACGGCCGGTTCACCATCATCCCTGGCGCTAAAGCGCACATTTTCTGAATTCATTAGGCAGCGTCACCTGATTGCCGACCCCATCCATCGAGCGGGCAAAACCCCGTTAACCATCGCTTTGGTGGGGCCAACCGGTGTGGGAAAAACCACCACCACCGTTAAGCTGGCAGTACAGTATAAACTGGAGATGAATTATCGGGTGGGTATTATTACCCTGGATCACTATCGTATCGCAGCCACCGCCGCTTTGATGACCTACTCGAATATAACGGATATTCCTTGTGAAATCGTTTCAAATGCCGGTGAGCTTCGGCAGGCCCTCAAATCCATGAAAAAAATGGATCTTATAATGATCGATACACCAGGTGTCGGATTGAACGATAAACCGGAATTGAACCGTGTCGCCGGCTTGCTGGATAAAGTGTCACCGGATCAGGTTTATCTGGTACTTGCCTCAATGACAAAAAACGCCGACATGTTGGCCTATCACCACTATTTCGAATCCACCGGATTCGATAGGCTCATATTTTCAAAGCTCGATGAAACCAGTGTATACGGCAATATTTTTAATTTATTGATCAAAATGAATACTCCGGTTGCGTATCTCACCGGCGGTCAAACGATTCCGGAGAACATTCGACCCGTAACGATCGACACCCTGCTTGACCTTATTCTTCCGGAATCAGTGCTGGTGGATAACACGGTGCAGGGACGCGTATTGTCCCGTACCCGACATATTAAAACGCCTGCCGAAAAGACCGTTCCGGAATACGAGTTTGTCGCCAATAGAAATTCCGACATCTTTCATCATAACGAATGCAAATCCGTATCGAGAATTCATCGTGACAATATCATCCATTTTTCAAATATCACGGAAGCCATGGAACAGAACTTCAAACCATGCCGGATGTGCTGCATGGAAAATATTGATCCGAAACTTGTTATGAAACCACTGAAACGTGCGGCTCAGGGCAGGTACTAATCTTTAAACCATAGCTGGACCGGGAGATCTTCACCGAATGGAATCCAAGCGTCAAGAAAACAAAATCATCCGATTTGAAAATATACGAAACAATAGAAACAGAAAAGCGAAAGTTATGGACAAAAAGCGGCGGAAGACACCCACTCGTATCATTGCGATCACCAGTGGTAAAGGTGGTGTCGGTAAAACCAATATCGTTGCCAATCTTGGGTATGCTTTATCCAAAACCGGCAATAAGGTATTGATATTCGATGCAGATCTGGGATTGGGCAATATCGATATTCTTCTTGGGATCACACCTCAATACAATTTGTCACATGTTATTAACGGTGAAAAAAGTATTTCGGACATCATTGTCAAAGGTCCGGCCAATTTAAATATTTTACCCGCATCTTCCGGCATTCAGGAGATGACCGGTCTGTCATTGGACCAGCGTTTGGAAATGCTGAAAGATCTGGATTCCGTCATCGATAAATACGACATCCTGCTCATCGACACGGCTGCCGGCATATCTTCCAACGTATTGCATTTCAATACCAGCGCCAATGAAATCATGGTGGTGGTCACACCTGAACCCACATCCATTACCGACGCCTATGCGCTGATGAAGATACTATCCTTGAAATACGATGAGAAGGATTTCAAACTGATCGTCAATTCCGCCGTCACTATGGACGAGGCCGGGGATGTGTTTCGACAACTTAACATGGTAACAAACCGCTTTCTGGACATTTCCATTGAATATTTCGGAGCGATTTTGCTCGATGACAACGTTAAAAAAAGCGTTAAACAGCAAAAGCTTGTCAGCGAACTTGCCCCCGTGTGCACTGCCAGTAGAAGTTTCGCTGTGTTAGCTAAAAAAATCAGTACTTTACCCCCCCAGGTAAAGACAAATTGGGATCGACAGATGGATTGGGCGCAAATGCATATGCATCGCGCGGATTAAGTCGATGAACAAACCGGAAGTTTGAGAATAATGAATGAATAGGGTATCGGAGAATAAACCATGGAAGCAGTAGAGGCACAATTAAAAAAAATAGAAAAAGATGATTATCTGCTTAGAAATCAGATTATTGCCGAGTATCTTCCCTACGTCAATCGAATCGTGAACCGTATCGCCATACACCTGCCGCCAAGCGTGGAAGTCGATGATTTAGTTAACGTGGGGATAATCGGCTTGATTCAGGCCATTGAAAGATACGATCCCACGCGGGATAACAAATTTATAACCTACGCAGTTTTCAGGATAAAAGGCGCAGTGTTGAGCGAACTGCGGTCCAGGGATTTTTTAGGGCGTACCACCCGGCGTAAAATACGGGATTTGGAAAAAGCGTATGTAAAATTGGAACAAAAACTCGGGCGGGAAGTGGACGACGAGGAAGTTGCTGAAGAAATGAATATGAATCTGGAACAATTTTATCAAGTCAAGCGAATGTCCAGCATCTCTTTCGTCAGTTTTGAGGAGATCGGTTATTCCACCAAGGAAGAAAAAGAGAGTCTGCTCAGCTTTCTGGCAAGCGGGAACAGTGACGATGCCTTGGCTAAAACAGCCTTGAAAGAGTTGAAAGTCACCCTGGCAAAGTCCATAGAATCCTTACCCGAAAAGGAAAAACTCGTTATTTCGATGTATTATAGTGATGAGCTCACCATGAAAGAAATCGGTAAGGTGCTGAGTATCACGGAATCCCGTGTATCCCAGATTCATACCCAGGCGGTGATACATCTTAGATCCAAACTGCGCCGGGAAGGATTGTTGGAGGACGATTGAGAATTATAGAACGGCACCCCGACAGTGTTGGTGATGTTACATCGTCGGAAAAGTGGCTCAGTCAAAAAAATGACTTTTCAAAAATTCGAACAGCGTAAATGATAAAAATCCTATAGGAGATTTGATCAATGTCAGTCAATTTGGAGTTGTGGGTTATTTTGCTGGGCATAGCGATGCCATCATTGGGACTTGTTTGCTTAGGCTTGGGATATGCTGTAAAACGATTTCGAAGCAGCCAGCATAAATGTACCGACAATCTCAACCAACCTGTTTTCAACGGCGTTTTCGCCAGTACGATGAATACCCAACTCCTCTCGCAACGCATTGATATTGTATTCGATAATATTATAACCGGATTGCAGCGGCAAAGGGCTGAATTGCAACACATGGTGCAGATGAACACTACCGCTCACCCAACAGCTGCCTACGCAGGTCCATCCGATGATTTGGATATCGGATATCCCGATGCCGCCCTGCAAACTCGATCACCTGAGTCGGTCGACAGTAGCCAGGATATTGAAAATAAAGACAGTTTTGAATATGACCGCATCGGTCGGCTGGCTGATATGGGATATGATGCGGATGATATCACCTCGAAAATCAACCGGCCGAGGGCCGAGGTGGACCTGTTTTTACGCATGCGTCAATTGGAGCAGAATAATAAAAAAGATACCGCACCTCATGTCACCCGCTTTCGTGCTGCAGTTTGATCCCACCGTTAATTTTCCGTGTCGTTCCTTATCTGCACATCGGCAATATTTTCCTATCCGTTGACAGTAACGGATAGTTCTAATTGTACTCAATAAACTGAAATAATAATATATATAATCTAATCTCCCGATGTGAAAACGACGGTACGATTATTGCAAAATTTAATGTAAACCTTGTTCAAGGAGGTAGTTTATGAGTGGTGCAATGTATGTGGCGGCAAGTGGGGCATTGGTTCAACAAATGCGATTGGAAGTTCTTTCCAATAACCTCGCCAATGTGAATACCATCGGATTCAAGGAAGATCAGCTGATTTTCCAGGCCGACGCTCAGAAAAGCAGTGGTGGCGGCACTTCTCCCGCGGATAATCCCACCGGATCGACTCAGACAGCACCCCTGTCGTCCACCTTTGGTTATATGACCAAATTTTCGGAGGGCATTTTGAAGGAAACCGGGAATCAATTGGATTTTGCCCTTTCCGGTGACGGCTTTTTTACCGTGGAAACCGAAAACGGTCCTCAATACACGCGAAAAGGAAATTTTACCATCAGCGAAGAAGGACTGCTCATCACCCAGGATGGAATGCCCGTTCTCGGTGAAGGGGGAAGTATCACCATTGAAGGGGATAGAGTTGAAGTGGATACCCAGGGAAACATCAGCGTCGATGGGACTCAGGTGGATACCCTCAGAGTGGTGAATTTCACAGATAACAGCCGACTGATAAAGACCGGTGATACATTGTTCAAACCGGTTGATCCGGATCCGGAGCAAATAGAACCGGACAATATTTCCGTTAACCAGGGATTTCTTGAAAGCTCCAACGTAGAGGCCATACGTGCCATGACGGAGATGATCGAAACGATGCGGCTTTTCGAATCCTATCAAAAAGCCATCCAAACTCAGGATCAGACGACATCCCAGGCCATAAACGATGTGGGGGCGCCTACACAGTAGAACCGGATGCCTGAAGTTTGATGGCTGATAAGGGTTGACGAGTGCCGAACATCGCAAATCCGGATATAAATATCCTTAAAGAGAGGTAACAATGATTCGAAGCCTATGGACAGCCGCCAGCGGCATGCAAGCTCAAAATATCACCATTGATGTCATTTCCAATAACCTGGCCAATGTGAATTCAACCGGTTTCAAGAGAAGCCGGGCGGATTTTCAGGATCTGCTATATGAAACGCTCAAGCCACCGGGTGTAGCTTCCTCTGCCGCCACACAGGTGCCCACCGGCATCCAGATCGGGCACGGCACGCGTCCCGTGGCCACCCAAAAGCTGTTTATGCAGGGTGATTTCAAACATACTCAGAACGATTTGGATATGGCCATTGAAGGCAGGGGGTTTTTCCAGGTGCTTCAACCCAATGGCGACATCGGATTTTCCCGCGCTGGTTCCTTTAAAGTGGATGCGGAGGGCAGGGTGGTCACCTCGGATGGTTATCCCATGGAACCTGAATTGAGTCTGCCCATCGATACCATGTCCATTTCAGTGGGAGCGGACGGCACCATTTCCGTTATCCAAGCTGGTGAAACCACACCGACCATTGTGGGAAACATCGAACTGGCAAGCTTTGTCAACCCCAGCGGACTGCAAAGCATCGGCCGCAATACCTATCTGGCAACATCGGCTTCAGGAGATGCCGCCACAGGGAATCCCGGTGAAGATGGTTTCGGTACCATTGCCCAGGGGTATCTTGAGCTTTCCAACGTCAGTATCGTTGACGAAATGGTGAATATGATCACCGCCCAGCGTGCTTATGAGATTAACAGCAAAGCCATCCAGGCTTCCGACGATATGCTTCAAATTGCCAATAATCTGAAGCGCTAAGAGGGACAGGCATGAAGATTTTTAACCGGTTCATCACTTCATTTATTCTGATATTGTGTTTAGCGGGTTTTGGGAGCCCTGCCGGGGCGGTATCCCCGGCCGAAGTAAATCTGGTGAAAAAAGCCGTGGTGGACGGTGATGACATCAGCCTCGGGGATATTTCATCCATTCATTCGTCTGATCCGAAACTGGTTGAAATTCTGCGGCGTATCGTCATTGCCCGATCGCCTTTGCCCAATAGTACAAAAACCCTCAGTAAAGAATACATCCTGACGCGTTTAAAACAACACAAGGTGGATTTGGCTCAGGTGCGCGTTCGGGCTGTCCGGCAGATCGATGTCGCCCGGTCTTCCATGACGGTGCCCAAAAAACGAATGGTTGAGGCGATCGAATCCGTCATTGGTGAAAAGATTGCCGGGATATACGAGGCCGCCCGGATACAAAAAATCAAGGTGCCACAGCCGGTGCTGCTGCCGAAAGGAACGCTTTCGATTCAAATCGACATGGGTAGGAATACAAGGCTGTTGGGCGCAGTTCCGGTGGCCGTCTCACTATACGTAGATAAAAAATATGAAAAGAAAATATGGGCCACCGCATACATAGAAGCCCTGACCGATGTGGTGGTGGTAAAAAAGGCCTTGGGGCGATACCAGACCATTGACAGGGAGCACCTGGCCATGGAAAAGCGGGATCTTGCAAAACTACCGGAGTCCGCCCTTCTGCGCATGGCCGATGCGGTGGGAAAACGCACCACCCGGAGCCTGTTCCCCAAAGCGGTTGTCAAATCCGAATATGTGGAATTGCCGCCCATGGTCAGGAGGGGTGATCTCGTCACCATTATCGCGGAATCCAGCGAAATGAAATTGCGGACGCGAGGGGTTATCAAAGAAACCGGTCGAAAAGGTGACCGCATCCGTGTCGCCAACATGGATTCCAATAAAATCATCTATGCCCGTGTTTTCGATTCGGGTACGGTCATCGTGGATTTTTAACAACGGAGGACGTTCCATGAAAAAATATTATGCATCGGACCCCCAAGCGGCACTCCTGACCCTGGGATTATCCTTACTGCTGTTCAGCGGATGCGCCACCGGTTATGCGAACAAACCGGCGTCATCTGCGATCGAGGGACGGGCATCCATTCCTGAAATCAAGACACAGATCGCCACCAGCATGGCCGCATCGGATTCCGGCCGTCAGGAAGGATCATTATGGTCGGAAAACGGCGGCTTAGCGGATATGTATACCAATCCGAAAGCCAAGAGAATAGGGGACGTCGTTACCGTCAACATCGTTGAACAATCAAAGGCGTCGAATCAGGCTTCCACCAATACCGGCCGCGAATCCGGTATTTCTGCGGGTGTAACGAGCTTTTTCGGCGCTGAAAGCGAATACCCGGCGACCCAGGGATTTTTCAATCCCTTTGGTACCGTGGGCGCCAAATATCAAAATGACTTTAAAGGTACCGGTACCACCAAACGAAGCGGCGAATTAAAGGCGGTGATCACCGCCCGTGTGGTCGATATTCTGCCCAACGGCAATCTGGTGATCAATGGTTCCAGAGAAGTGATGGTGAACAGTGAAAAGCAGTTGATTACCTTGTCGGGAATCGTACGTCCCATGGATATTACCGCCTCCAATGAAGTGAAATCCACCTATTTATCCGACGCCCGGATCTCATACAGTGGTGCCGGTATCATTAATGACAAGCAACATCCCGGCTGGCTTTCCCGTGCATTGGATAAAATCTGGCCATTTTGACGGACCTGCCGGGAGTCGGCGACAACATGCGTGGCAAACGGATTCATGAAACAATTTAAACTAGTGAAGGCAAGGATATGATTACCAAGTGTGGATATGATGCCATGGACCGACGGAAACTGGTTTTGGGCATCTGCCTGTTCACGGCAATTTTCCTGTTTACCAGCTCGATGGCCGGTGCCGTTCGGATTAAAGACATTGCGGATATCAAAGGCGTGCGAAGCAATCAACTGGTGGGCTATGGTCTCGTTGTCGGCCTGGATGGTACCGGAGACGGCAAGAAATCAAAGTTTACATTGCAATCCATGGTCTCCATGCTCGAAAAAATGGGGGTGACCGTGGACCCTAATGATATCGCGGTTAAAAATGTGGCCGCCGTCATGGTCACGGCTGAGCTTTTGCCTTTCGCCCGATCCGGCAGCCGGATGGACGTGTTGGTGAACAGCATCGGTGATGCCAAGAATCTTCAAGGTGGTACCTTGTTGTTCACACCCCTGCGGGCGGCGAACGGTAAAATCTATGCAATCTCCCAAGGACCGGTAAACACGGGCGGATTTTCAGCCGGTGGCGCCGGTGGCAGTGTGCAAAAGAACTTTCCCACCGTGGGCCGGGTGGTGGGTGGTGCAGTCATAGAGCGTGAGGTGAATGTCGATTTCAGCGGCAAAAAGATGATCGCCCTTAGCCTGCATAAACCCGATTTTACCACTGTCACACGGGTGGCCGATGCGATTAACTCCGCCTTTTACGGGCATATCGCCAAAGCATCGGATGCGGGGACCATAGAGGTCAGTGTACCGGACCGGTTTATCGGCGATACCGTTGGCCTGGTGGCCATGGTGGAAAATCTATCCGTAACACCGGATACCATCGCAAAGGTGATCATCAACGAGCGGACCGGCACCGTGGTAATGGGTGAAAAGGTCAGGATCTCCACAATCGCCATAGCCCATGGGAACCTGAGTATCGTCATCAAAGAGTCAGCAGATGTGTCTCAACCCGCCCCTTTTTCCCAGGGTGAAACCGTTGTATCCCCGGATACGGAACTTTCTGTAAAGGAAGGTGGAGACCAACTGGTATTGCTGGAAAGCGGTGTCAATATCGGGGAGGTGGTTAAAGCCTTGAATGCATTGGGGGTTTCACCGCGGGACCTGATAGCCATCTTTCAGGCGATAAAAGCCGCCGGCGCCTTGCAGGCGGAACTGGAGGTAATCTAATGTCCATGCCGGGAGATATGGTCAATTCACTGACGGCTAAAATTATCGATAATGCCAAGGCCGTACCACGGAAAAATGTGGTTAAACCGGACACTTCGCCGAACAACACGGAAGATGACCGCATCAAGGCCGCCTGCTCTGAATTCGAGTCTCTGTTTTTGTATCAATTGTTTAAAAATATGCGGGCGACGGTTCCGGAATCCGGGTTATTGGGTGACGGCAAATCCCAGGAAATTTATACAGATATGATGGATACGGAGGTGTCCAAGAAACTGGCCGCGAGCGGTGGCATCGGGCTTTCCGCTCTGCTTTTTCAACAAATGCAAAAACAACAAACTGACGGCGTTGAAAAGTCCCGTGCGACGGACGATCTTTCGCCTTCCGGGGTGATGCCTTACGATCCTGAAAAAAAAGATTAAGTATTCCCCATCTTTGCCGATATTGTGAACAAGAGGAGTAGTAAAAAACAGGTTAATCCGTCTCCAACCTGTGGACAAAATGGTCGGCAAATCAGGGAGGATATTCATTTATGGAAATACCAGGTAAAGGTGTTACACCAATAAATTTAAATGCCTACACCAGTCCTGTCCGGGAAACGCCAAAGGTCGGCGCAGGAAAAGATCAGCAATCCCGGACCGGTATTGAACGAGATAAAGTGAATTTATCTTCGGAGGCAAAGGAAGCACAGAAGGCCATGGAGATGCTGAAATCCATGCCTGATGACAATGTGGAAAAGGTCAATGAAATAAAAACACAGGTTGATACCGGCACATACCGGGTGCAAGGTCACAAAGTGGCATTTCGTATGATGAACGACACATTTGAGAATAATGCCGTATTACATCAATTCGCCACTGACGTTTAATCCGGAAAACTCAGCGCGCCGGCTCTGAACCGCAGACGTTTGAATGGTGAATTAAGGTCATGAATGAAACCATACGGGTCATAATTCGCAATTTTGAAGATCAGGTGGCGATCTATGAGAAATTGCTGGCGTGCCTAAACAATGAAAAAGAAGCGGTCATCGCCGCGGATGTTACCGCGGTGGATGCCGCCGTTGCTGTAAAAGAAAAACTCGTTGAAGATCTCCATGCGCTTGATGCGGCTCAGCATGATAACTTCCGCGCCGTATCGGAACAATCCGGTATTTTGCCGGATGCATTAACCTTGAAAAAGCTGGCCGCTCTTACCGCAAATCCGCAGAAGAAAACCTTAACCGATATCCGCGACAAGCTGGCGATGCTGGCAAAAAAAGTCCAGGAAAAAAGCCGTGCCAACCGCACCCTGTTGACACATTGTCTCGGTCTGGTCAACAGCACTTTTGGATTGATGGATCAATCCTTTCAACAATCACCAGTATATTACCGGTCCGGTGAAATGAAGGATGACAACCGGGGTGGTATGCTGGTTTCCGGTACAATTTAACGGTGACATAAAATGCCGATCAACACAGTATTAAACGTCGGTAGGAATGCGTTGATGGCCCAACAAAAGGCCATCGATATTACCGGAAATAACATTTCGAATGTCAATACACCCGGATACTCCCGGCAACGGCTGAACCTTTCCCAAGCCGCTCCTGTCCGGTCCGATGGTGGTACCCTGAGTACGGGTGTCACCGCCGGTAGAAAGGTCCAGCGAATCCAGGACCAGTTCATCTGGGCGCAGATCAATGCGGAAACAGAGAGCCTTGGCCGATGGCAGGCCCAAAAAGACGCATTGAGCAAAGCGGAGCTCATGTTTGATGAGGTCACCGGTTATGGCTTGAACAACGCCATGTCCAACTTCTGGAATTCCTGGCAGGATTTGGTGAATAATCCCAGTGGCCAGGTTGAGCGTCGAAGCCTTCTCAATACCAGTGAAATGCTATCCATGTCGTTCAACAAGCTTTCCACCGATTTGCAGCAGGTAAGAACCGAGAGCGATCACAACATTAAGGAATCATTGACGGACGTTAATCGTCTGGCGGCACAGATCGCGGAAGTCAACGGCAAAATAGCTAATATTGAAGTGAATGGATTCAGTGCCAATGAATATCGGGATGAACGGGATTTGCTGCTAAGGGATTTGGGGGAACTCATCGACATCCAATCTTTTGAAGACAGCGACGGTTTTATGACGGTATCAACCGGTGGCGGAAAACCGCTGGTGGAAAGATCGATCTCATGGGAGTTGACCGCGGTTCCCAATGCCGGCGGTATGAATGATGTGATGTGGATGGACAGTGCCGGTGGTACAGCGGACATAACGTCACGAATTGAAGGCGGAAAGCTCAAAGGATGGATCGAGGCAAGGGATACGGCTATCCCCGATTACCTTAACCAGCTTGATGCATTGGCCCAGGGCATAATGTCCGATGTGAATACCTTGCACAGCGCCGGTTTCTCCCTGGATGGCAGTACCACGGGCCAGGCCTTTTTTTCCGGGACAGACGCTTCGAATATGGCTGTGGATGCGGCTATTGTGGCGGATGTAAATCTGATTGCGGCGGCGAGTACGGCGGCCGGTGCCCCCGGTGACGATACCAATGCCATCGATATCGCCAATCTGAGGCATGGATTGAACATGGCCGCTAATACCACAACCTATGATGATTATTACAATTCATTGGTCAGTCTGGTGGGTGCGGACACACGGGATGCGGAACTCACGAAAAATCATGAGGAATCGATGATGGCTCACCTGGAAAACTACCGTGAAGAAATATCCGGCGTTTCCCTGGACGAGGAGATGGTGAACCTCATTAAATTTCAGCATGCATATGCGGCGGCAGCAAAAATGATATCGACCGCCGACGAGTTGCTTTCAACCACCATCAATATGGTAAGATAATCAATAAACGATCCGGATCCGGTAAAACAGGAGGGACCCCATGCGGGTAAGTTCTCAATTATTGGCAGACAATGTTAAACGTAATCTGAATAAACAGACAGAACTGCTGTTGAAAACCCAGCGAAAGCTTGTCACCGGTAAAAAAATCAACAAATTATCTGATGACCCGATCGCCATGGGCCGGGTTCTTGATTATCGGCAATCGCTAGCCAAGATCGGCCAATACGAATTGAATACAAACACGGGTAGAAACAGGGCAAAACTCACTGAAACCATTTTGGATAATATCAGTGAACTGGTAAATACCGCCAAAAAAATAGCCGGTGATCCCAATATGGAATCCCCGGCAGTGATGGCGGATGAAATCAGCAATATAAAGGCTCAGATCCTTCAACTGGCCAATTCCAAAATCAATGGCAACTATATGTTTTCCGGCAATCAGACCGGAACACCGCCCTTTACCGAGGATATCACCGGAACCGTGACCTATAACGGCGATAGCGCGAACAAAAGATACATGGTGGGAGACAATGTGGATGTGTCCATGAGAGCCGACGGTGAATACATCTTCCAGAATGTAAATGATGTTTTTTCCGTTCTGGACGACCTGCATACGGCAATACTTGCCAGTGATGGGGTCGCCATTCAGAACCAGGTGGTGCCATTGCATGATATATCCAATCATTTGAAGGATGTGCGGGCGGAGAATGCCTCAATCCATAAACGAATGGAATTGACCGAGACCCACTGGAGCAGTTTCAAGCTGGAAGTCCAGTTGCAATTGTCCCAGGAAGAAGATGCCAATCTGGAAGCGGCGGCCCTCGATATGCTGGCCCTTCAGAATTCATATCAAATCGCCATTGCAACCTCAGCCAAAATTATTCAGCCCAACTTGATGCAGTTCCTGTCTTAGTTCGAATTCTTTGAATCCGCCGATTCTTTTGACATGTTGGTATCTTATGCACACCTGCATGTAAACACGATAATGCCGGGGATCAATCTACTGTCTGGGGAGAGCGGATGCGCGGCACGCTACCGACGATGATCTCAACCCGCCGGTTTTTCTGTCTGCCAATGACCGTCTTATTTGACTCGATGGGCCGGTATTCGCCGAATCCCATGGTTGACAATTGGGCGGGATTGATTTTTGAATTTGCCAGCAGAAACTCGGCGACTTCGGCGGCCCGGGCTATGGAAAGCTTCAGATTTGATGTATAGGGTCCACGGCGAATGGGCACATCGTCTGTATGGCCGGCGATAACAATATCACCGTCATTATCCGAAAGCAGCTTTCCGATTTTCATCAGCAAGGGTTTAAGATTCTGCCGAATCTCCGCCTTGCCTGAATCAAAAGTGCTTTCACCCATCAGCCGGATCACCACTTCCTCGGTATTTGCATCCACCTCGATCTGGTCACGGACGTCCTGGAGTCTGTTTTCAAGCTCCTCCTGGATTTCACGGCCGATCTCTTCCTTGAGTCGAGTGGCGATCATCTCCTGATCGAAATCCTTGGCAATCATTTTAATGCCCTTTGGCATGTCCATTACCTTGTTTTGGCGTTGCACACCAAAGGCTTGTGCCAGAGAACCGGCCACCTGCTTGTATTTTTGGCGGTCGATCTCCGAAAATGAAAGCAGCAAAACAAAAAAACAGAGCAGGAGGCTCATCAGGTCGCCAAATGTCACCACCCATTTGGGAGCGCCTGGATCTTGTTTTTTCTGTGTTTCGGCTATGCCACTCATTTAATTCGCCTCGGCGGTTCCGGGTTCATCGAATTTGCCGCGTTCTTTCGGACTCAGGAATATTTTCAGTGACTCTTCCAATACGATGGGAGAAACCCCACGGTTAATGCTCACAGCCGCCTCCAGAATAATGTTTTTATTCAGTTTTTCCTGGTCACTGCGCAATTCGAGTTTGTCGGCCAGCGGGATGCATATGAGATTCGCTACCACCGCGCCGTACAACGTGGTCAGCAACGCAACCGCCATTGAGGGGCCGATGGATGACGGGTCGTCCATGCTGGCCAGCATCTGAACCAGCCCAATCAGGGTGCCGATCATACCGAATGCCGGCGCCGTATCGCCCATACCTTTGAAAACCTTTTGCCCCGTGGTATGACGCTGGATGGTAAGATTGATATCTTTATTCAACATATCCGAAATCAGTCCCTCGTCATACCCATCGGAAAGGTAACGCACCGCTTTTGCGGAGAATGCATTAGACGGTTCTTCTTTTTCCAGTGCGATAAGCCCTTCCTTTTTGGCGATCCGGGTGAACGACACCATCTCTTCGATGATGGTTTCGGGTGCATCCATTTTCACCAGAAATGCCTTCATGGCCACGCTGATGGAATTGATAACATCGGCGACAGTGAACTTTATGAAGGTTGCTGCAAGTGTACCGCCAAGTACGATCAGCAAACCCGGAACGTTCACAAATACACCCGCACTACCGCCTAATAAGATTGAAATAAGGATCAATATGGCGCCGCTTATTAATCCGAGTATGGTTGCTATATCCATTTGGTTCTCTATCCTTTTATGGAGTCTTTATGTATAAAAACAATTGGTTCAATTGCGGATAAATGTTCATATTCCTTTAACTTTCCGATTTCATGAGATGTCAATACAGTGTCTCTCAAAAGGACCGTGGCACCTGATTTTTTTTTGATCGTTTCGGCCAGGACCATTCCCTCATGTAGTTGATCCAATGGAATCGTCCGGACGGATCGTTTGGTTTGCGCCTTTATATTATCGATATTCAATTTCAATACCATATCGACCAATTCCGGTGATAAATGGTATCCTCGAATGCGATGCAGTTCATCGGGGATATGCGTCATTTCGATTTTACCGCGATATACGAGGTTATCGTAGATGGACGCTGCGGAAATAATTTGTGCCGCCAGGGGGATGTCGGTTCCTGAAAGTCCGTCCGGAAATCCTTTTCCGTTATATTGTTCATGATGCATTCGGATTAATTGTGATATGGGCTGCAGGAAATCGATATCACCGAGTATGGCCTCCCCCCGGACACAATGAGACTTGTATTGTTCATGTTGCTTGCCGGTTCTTTCCGTCCGGTCTTTGACGAGGATGTCGTTGGGTAAGCCTATCATACCGATATCGTGAAGCATACCGGCCATTTCAATGCTAGCGTAATCATCCTCATTTACATCGGGATGAGATTTCGCCAGCGACAATGCATGGGCGCCCACCCGGCGGCAGTGGCCGCCGAGATTCCCGTCATAAGCTTGAATCAGGTGGATAAACACACGAATGGTGTCATAGAAATTATGGCGGATGTTTTTTTTGTATTCGCGGATCAATTCGGTCTCGAGACTGACAATGCGCTCACCTATGCGAACGCGCGCCTTGAGTTCCTCGAGATTGATCGGTTTCGTGATGTAATCGTCCGCACCGGCCTCAAGGCCGATGACAATATCTTTACGGGTGTCCAGACTGCTGATTAAAATCAGGTAGATATATCGGTGCTGTTTGTGATGACGGATTCGGGTGCATAATTCCACGCCATCGAGCTCGGGCATCAGCCAATCGGAAACAACGATTTCAATGGATAAATTATTAATTTTATCCAACGCCTCTTTCCCGTTGACGGCGGTGTGAACCACATGTCCCCACTTTGTCAATAGATTCTCGAGCAACTGACAGGTTGTGGAATCATCTTCGACTAATAGAATATTCATACTTGTATTTCCTCAATCCGCTTGAACGGTTGCTTTGTATCTGCTAATCCTATGGTTGTGAATAACGGTTCGGGGACCATTCTCGCGGAAATCTTTCTCTGTGTCGGCGGGTATAGACACCATGCAAACGCTTGCGCTACCATTGAGTTTATCGGCAGTGTGGCAAGATAACTTAAGCTTTTGTATTAAATTGGCATCCTGCATTCAACAGCTGTCCTGAAGATCGTAGATTCCCCTGATTTTTGATCGAACCGACGACCACGTCGGACACTAAATCACTCCTGATCCCAACGGGGAGAAAAGGATTCCACATGGATATCTTAATCGTCGAAGACGAAATGATTTCACGAAACCTGTTGACCAAGATGCTTGAACGACTTGGCCACACGGTTTTTTCGGCTGAAAACGGACAGCTGGCCTGGGAGTTTATCCGCAAACAATCAGTTCAGATTCTCATAGCGGACTGGATGATGCCAGAAATGGACGGTTTAGAATTATGCAGAAAAGTCAGGGAGTTAAATCCGGAACAGTATATCTATATTATTATCCTGACCGCCAAGGATGATCGGAGTGATTTGCTGGCGGTGTTCCATGCGGGTGCTGATGATTACATCACCAAACCATTTGATCCGGAAGAATTGCGGGCTCGCATTGTGACCAGTAAACGTATCATCGGTATGGAGGAAAGGTATATCGGCGAGCGTCGATCGCTGATGAATAGCCGAAATGACCTTAACTCGTTGTTCAATACCCTAGATGAACAATTGATCGCCGTGGATGATTGCCTGAGAATCACCTTTGCGAACAAGGCCTTCCTTGATGCCGCTAAAACCACGGAGGATACCCTGAAACAGTGTCCATTCTTTGACGGGTATCATGTTGCAACCGGCGTGACGGACCCATATGAATTTAAAGTCCAGGTGGAGGATGTACTGCGAACCGGCATTTATAAACGGTTTCCGGATAAAAAAACGGATGATCCGGCGAACGGCGCCCGGGAGGTATCGATTTTACCGGTCCATCAAGCCACCGGTACCGGCAGCCGCGTCCTGATCCGTATCCGGGTGATCCCGAAAATATAGGCGATACCAAGATCTGATATCTGATTGACACCTGCCAAAGAGGAGCGATGCGTATGCATTCCAATTGTATTTTTTGTCAGATTTGTGCGGAAAAAACGGAGACGGAATTTCTATTTGAAAATGAGACACTGGTCGTATTCCGTGACATCAATCCCCATGCGCCGGTTCATCTGCTTGTCGTGCCGCGAAAACATATACGGAGCATCAACGACCTCGTTGATGATGACCGGGGCATCATCAGTGAATTGATATCCGTGGCACAATCCATGGCCGTATCCCAAGGTATCCATAAATCCGGGTATAAATTGCTATTCAATGTGGAAAAAGGCGGCGGGCAGGTGATTTTCCATCTTCATCTTCACTTGATCGGCGGGTGGGCATAATATACGGCATCAAAACATAGTAAAATACGATTGAAGCCGGTTATGAGAAAGGCTTGTTGTACGGAAAAAATTGGCGTCCCTTCACACTTCCCGATTTATAATCGCAGCCATATAGCCGGCACCGAAACCATTGTCGATATTGACAACGGCCACATTTGAACTGCACGCATTCAGCATGGCGAAAAGGGCGGCCAATCCCCCAAAACTGGCGCCGTATCCAACGCTGGTGGGAACAGCGATCACCGGTCGACTGACCAGGCCGGCAACCACACTGGGTAAGGCACCCTCCATCCCAGCTACCACCACCAGTACATTGGCCTTTCGTATCTGCTCTTTGTGTGCAAACAGGCGGTGGATTCCGGCAACACCGACATCGAAAACAGTTTCCACCGGGTTACCCATGGCTTCAGCCGTGAGGGACGCTTCCCTGGCCACCGGTATGTCGGATGTGCCTGCCGATATAATCAGAATCAAGCCCTTGCCCCGCTGCGGGATTTCCCGTTGTCTCAGAATTATCATCCGGGCATCTTCATGGTAAACCGCATGGGGAAAAGCGGTGGTGACGGTTACCGATTTTTCCGGTGATATCCGGGTGACCAATACAACATTTTCATCGGGTGACATCTTTTGCAGGATACCGATTATTTGATCGGAGGTCTTGCCCTCGCCGAAGATCACCTCCGGAAATCCCTTGCGCAGACTGCGATGGTGATCGATATGGGCATAGTCGATGTCCTCCATATCGAAATGCATCAGTTTTCCGGCGGCGTCTTCAATGGAGAGGGTACCATCGGCAACCTGCATTAACATATGCTGTAATTCTTTTTTCTCCATGTGACCTGATTTTCTCCCATTGGATGTCGACCGAAATGAATCCGTTATTTTGCCATAACGGGCAATTCCGGACGCCATCGATATCGTAGAATTACTTCATACCAGAATTAATTATGCTTTTGAATCCCAATTGCAGGTACCAGCGTGGTTATCATTGATAATTAGGATAAAATTGCTTGTATTGTGAGAGCGATTGTAGTAAATCACATTGTGATTACCACGCAATATGCGGAGGAATAATGGGAGGATACACCAAAAAAGAGGTCGCCGAGCTCACCGCCCTAACCCCACGGCTGGTTCAGTTCTATACCGAACGCGGTGTTGTGAAACCCCATGTAGATGATGGCAGCGGGCGGGGCAAGGTCCGTCGCTATTCGACCAATAATCTGATTGAGTTCGGTGTCATACGGCAATTGGTGGAATTCGGGATAACCGTCTCCAAAATCAGTGACATTTTGAACCTGCTTCGGGAGATAAAACCCAACCGGCCGGTGAAACGGACATGGGATGGAAGCGGACAGCATACCGGTGAGATTGCCGGTGTGGACGGAGATTTCAAGAAAGATTGGTCGGGCACACGCAATGCCTATATTGCCATATTTCCGGATGAGGAAAAAGGATATCGCCATCGGATGTCATGGGGGGAATCACCAAAACATGCCTTGCTGGGACTCAGTGAAATGTTTCTATCGACCCAGGGCGCGGCGGAAAGCTTACTGATTATCGATTTCGGCCGGATTCTTAAAAAATTCACAACAATTTGATATATATAATTATAATATTATAAGTCACAATGTGATTTGTTGAAGTTTTCTAATTTATATCCTGTTCAACGAGGTCGCCGGGCGAAGAGGCGGCATCCTGGGATGGCGGGGTGTCGGTGGCCGTGGGACTTGCGGCCGGCGGTAAACCGGATGGGGCTGAGGACACCGGGGACTTTTGCATCTTAAGTTTCAACGCATCCAATTCTTTCTGCATCGCGGATATGCTTTGTTCCAATGACGTGGTTTTCTGCACCATTTTTTCCTGTGAGCGCAGCTCGGATAATCTGACGCCCAGATCCAATTGCTGTTTATCTATCTTCTCGGCGGCTATCCTGGAAATGTTATCGTTTTGATCGGATAAGGTCGTTACTTTCTGTTTCATCTCGTTTAATTCTTCGGTCAACATGGCCATGGCCTGGTCCAATTTTTCAAATTGCGGTTTCATACCGGCATTGATCTCGGATGTTTGCCGGCGGACATCCGTAATGGTGGTTTCGAGTCTGTTGATGGATTGATCGAGTGTCTTTTTATCGGCCGATTCCTTTTTTATGGCGGTGAGTGCGGCTTCCAGCTTCTGAAGCTGAATTGATGCTGAAGCACTGTTTTTTTCAAAAGTCTGCAATACCGTTTCTACTTGATCCTCCAGCATGGCCTGTTTGACGGACAGGGATGAAAAACGCGACTCCAGATCTTTGGACAAGCTTTGAACCCCCGCTGAACCGGATGTCTGGGTGGTGATAACCCGCCTTTTTATATCGATGTAAGAGACGACCAGCACGACAATAACGAGACAAGGGATCAGAATCGACATTAAGGTCATGCGATGATTCAGTTTTTCAATTCGCATGTCATCGATTTCGGACCGTATCAGATTGTCGCCGGGCTCGTCGTCCAGACTGATTTTAAACCTTTCGGATCCATTTTCCATATTCATGTCCGCTATTCCCATTCAATGGTACTGGGGGGTTTTGAACTGATGTCATAGACCACGCGATTAACACCCCGGACCTCATTGATGATTCTATTGGATATTTTACCCAACAGCTTATGGGGCAATCTGGCCCAATCGGCCGTCATGGCATCCTTGCTGGTTACGGCGCGGATGGCCACAATATTTTCATAGGTTCGATGGTCCCCCATAATCCCGACACTTTTCAGCGGCAGAAGAACCGCAAAAGATTGCCATAGTTTTTTATAATACCCGCCGGCGCGAATTTCTTCAAGAAGTACTGAATCCACCTCCCTCAGGATGGATAGCCGGCGGCTGGTAATTTCACCGATGATGCGGATGGCAAGCCCTGGACCGGGAAAAGGCTGGCGCCAGACAAGGTCGCCATCGAGCCCCAATGCTTTTCCCAGCAAGCGTACTTCATCCTTGAATAAATATTTCAACGGTTCGATGAGTTTCAATTTCATTTTTTTGGGTAATCCCCCGACGTTATGGTGGGATTTGATTACCGATGAGGGGCCGCCGAAGACGCTCTGGGATTCGATAACATCCGGATACAGGGTGCCTTGGGCCAGAAATTCGGCGTCCTTGATTTTTTTGGCTTCGGCTTCGAACACGTCCATGAAAATTTTCCCGATAATTTTCCGTTTTTTTTCAGGATCCGTCACCTTGGCGAGCGCTGATAGAAAACGTTTTTTTGCATTCACAAACCGGATGTTGATATTCAGGTGTTTTTTTAAACGCAGCTTCAATTGTGCGGACTCATCTTTTCGCAGCAGACCATTGTCCACGAAAATGCAGGTCAGGTTTTTCCCGATGGCTTTGTTTATCAGCATGGCGGCTACAGAGGAATCCACCCCGCCGCTCAACCCCAGTATGACACGCTTGCCGGCAACGGTTGATTCAATTTCGGCTATTGCATTTTTAGCAAAAGATCGCATGGTCCAGGATTTTTCACATCCGCAGACCTCGAATAGAAAGTTGCGAATCATGGCAATACCTTTGGGCGTATGCTCGACTTCCGGATGAAATTGAAATCCGTAAAAGGCCTTCCGCTTATTGGCCGTGGCCGCGATTCTGGTATTTTCCGTGGAGGCGCTGATGACAAAGCCTTTCGGCAGGGTAGCCAGTGAATCCCCATGGCTCATCCAGCACGGAGTTGTTTTAGGCAAACCCTTGAACAGGCCCTGCCTGGGTTTCACGGATAACTCCGCGAATCCATATTCCCGTCGTTTGGCTTTCTGCACCTTCCCACCCAGTGCATCCATCATGAATTGCATACCGTAGCAGATACCGAGTATCGGGATGCCCAGTTTGAATATCCCGGTATCGATTTTCGGGCTGTTTTTTTCATAAATACTGGATGGCCCTCCGGACAGAATGATGCCTTGAGGTGACAATGACCGTATCTCGTCCAGGGACATGGACGGCGGCTCTATCCGGCAATAGACACTGCACTCTCTCACCCGGCGGGCAATTAACTGATTGAACTGCGAACCAAAATCGATAATAAGAATCATATATACTCCATGGCATGGGAATAGATGTTAATCCATTTTGACAATAGTTTTATGGAAGGGAACCATACTTTCACCGGTTGTCCGCCGGATAACGGGGAATCTCAACCAGTCAAACAGATTGCGAAAACAGGCTGAATATGTTAGAGACGGCTCGAAATGTCAACCGAATTCAAAAGGACTTGGACAGGGTTCGGCTATAGCTGTGGCGTGTTTGATCGATTGACCAAAAGTATATACTGGAAAGCGTCCGCGGATAATCGCCAACACATAAAATAACCCAGGAGACAGATATACCATGCTTGAAAGCGGAGATTTAAGAAAAGGATTGAAAATGGAAATTGACGGCGATCCCTATGTGGTCGTCCAGTTTGAATTTGTAAAGCCGGGAAAAGGACAGGCGCTTTACAAATGCAAGCTCAAGAATATGATCACCGGTGCGCAATTTGACCGAACCTATCGCAGTGGTGAAAAATTCAATGAGGCCAGCCTCGAAGAACATGAAATGGAATACCTCTACTACGATGGGGAAAGCTATTGTTTCATGAATACGTCGAACTACGAGCAGGAGTTTCTGAGCAGTGATCAGGTTGCAGAAGCCACTGCATTCCTTAAGGAAAACACCAAGTGCAATGTGCTTTTTTTTGAAATGAAACCCATCGGCTTGTCTCTCCCTAATTTTGTCGAATTGAAAATCACCGAAGCTGAACCCTGGGCAAAAGGGGATACCGCCGCAGGAAGCACGAAACCAGCCACTTTGGAGACCGGGCATATCGTACAGGTCCCCCCGTTTGTGAATGAAGGTGAAATGATCCGCATTGACACCCGAACCGGTGCCTATGTCGAGCGTGTGAAGAAGTAGGGTGGTGTCCCTTCCCTGAAAAAAGGGAAGAGGGCAATTTCCGGATATAAAGATATCCCCACATTTTATTCCTCCGCTCCGTCATCCAGTGATCGGCCAGTTTATCCCCGGACTGCAGAACAAAATGATCAGCGCGCTGAAACCGACGATTGCCGAAACGAAAATACGATGTTCAGGATGCCTGTTCTTGTTTTTCTGATGAGGATGGCGCTTTGTCGTGCGTTTTGCGCACAATATATTTTTTGATGCGGTTGCCATCCATTTCTTTGACGGTGATCCTGAAGGAACCGATATCGATTTCTTCATTTTCGCTGGGTATCCGGCCGATCCTGTCGAGAATGAATCCTGAAAATGTATCATATTCCGGGGATTCCGGGATCTCCATGTTGATTATTTCGTTCACTTCTTCGATATCTGATTTCCCGAGAACCAGCCATTCCATGGTCTTTCGCTTGATGATATGCGGTTCTTCCTTATCGGTCTCATCCCGTATCTCACCGACCAGCTCTTCGAGTGAATCTTCGAGAGTGATCAATCCGGAAATCCCGCCATGCTCATCCACGACGATGGCGATATGGTTTTTCCGTTTTTTGAATTGTTTCAATAAGCTGTCCAGCTTTTTGTTTTCGGGTACAAAATACGGTTTCCGCATGATTTTTCGGACATCAATGGCGCCATTGGCGGCGGCTTGAATCGGAATCAGATCCTTGACATTCAATATGCCGACGACATGATCGATATCTCCATCAATAACGGGGATCCGTGTATAACCGGATTCGGCCACATGTTTCAGATCCAGTTCCTCATTGGAGTCGATGACAAACATATCCGCCCGGGGCGTCATGATTTCAGAGGCCTTGGTGTCATCAAATTCAAAAACATTATGAATCAGCTCTTTTTCCTCTTCCTTTATCTCCCCCTGTTCCTCCACAACTTCAACAAAGGTCATCAATTCGGCTTCGGTTACGGAATGTGTTTTTTTAATCTTTCCGGCGATTTTGGGGATAAAATTCAGGAACCATATCAACGGCATGAGAATACGCGATAGCCAGAAGATCGGTATGATCGTCAGTTTGGCTATCATCACATTGTTTCTCGTGGCGATGGATTTGGGAAACACCTCGCCGAACACCAGAATTAACAGCGTCATAATCGCGGTGGCCGCACCGACGGCATAGTTGGGGAAAGCCGAAATGGCAAGGGCTGTTGCCAGGGACGCCGCCGCGACATTGACAACATTATTGCCGATTAAAATGGTGGACAATAACCGGTGGGGGTCCTCTTTCATGCGGCTTATCAACGCAAAAGATCTGCCCTTTTCCTTGGCCAGATGACGGGCCTTTGTGCGGCTGATTGAAAAAAGCGCTGTTTCGGCGGATGAAAAGAAGCCGGATAAGATGAGCAGTACCAGTAAAAGGATTAACTGATTCAACATGTTAGTTGTTTCCCGTGTTCATCAGTTGCTATTCCGATGTTTCTTGATATTATTCATGAAGGTTTAATGAGAGCAACGTTGTTAAGCCAAACCCGCGCACGGCATTTGGAATAGTTCCATTGCCGTTGTTGTCTTTGGGAGATAATAGGGCAAGGTAATCATGGTCGGCTTTTGGACTTGAATTAAGGTGATGGTCAACGGCACTTGTATCTTCCAATCGATTCAACAAATTGAAATATAAGTAATTAACAATTGACGAGGGCAAGATGCACAACTGCCGCTTTCGGGTTGGTCGGGATAAAAAAGGGTCTTCCAAGCGTTGATTCATCCTTAAATGAGGCGTTGCAAACAAGATATTGAAATGCATATACAAAATCAAATATAGCTCAATTTGAATTTATTTCAAGTGAATAACGCATAAAAATGTCTAAAGGTGTAAAAGAATACATTCAAGCACTGATGCAATCTCCGGATTTTCGCTCCCGGGTTCGATATCATCAGGTGATTGACGAGCGGCAAGCTGCCTACGCCGCGCCGGAAAAGGCATGGCCGGAAGATATAAATGGTATATTGAAAAAGAGCCATATTGCCGGATTGTTCCGGCATCAGGCCGCCGCCGTTGATCTGATTCGAGCGGGCATCCACACGGTTGTCGCCACACCCACCGCCAGTGGGAAATCCATCATCTACAACCTGCCCGCACTCGAGCGCATCATTTCAACGCCATCGGCAAAGGCGCTATATATCTTTCCACTAAAGGCACTGGCCCAGGATCAGCTTCGCACTTTTACAAAGATATCCGACATGTGTACCACCGTTCATCCCACCGCCGCTATTTATGATGGTGATACCACGCCATGGTTCCGAAAGAAGATACGTGAAAATCCGCCAAATGTGATCATGACAAATCCGGAGATGATCCACCTTTCATTCTTGCCGTATCACCGGAAATGGGCGCCATTCTGGTCGGATCTTCAGGTCGTTGCCGTGGATGAGGTCCACACCTACCGTGGCATCATGGGCTCTCACATGGCCAATGTCTTTCGCCGGCTGTTGCGGATATGCCGGCATTATGACGCCGCGCCGGTGTTTTCATTTACATCAGCCACGGTGGCGAATCCGGCACAGCTCGCCCGGGAGTTGACCGGGCTTGAGGTGACCACCATTGATCAGAATGCCGCCCCCAGCGGGCGTCGTCATGTGGTCTTCATCAATGACACCGACAACTCGCCGGCACATTGCGCCATCCAGCTTCTAAAAGCCGCCTTGCCGCGCCAACTTCGCACCATCGTCTACACCCAGTCACGAAAAATGGCGGAACTGATCTCCATCTGGGCGCAAAACGGGGCCGGTAAATATGCCGGGAGGATCAGTGCCTACCGCGCCGGATTTTTACCTGAAGAACGGCGCCGGATTGAAGCCCGGCTGGCCAGCGGGGAACTTTTGGCGGTTATCTCCACCAGTGCGCTTGAATTGGGGATCGATATCGGTGATCTTGATCTTTGCATCCTCGTGGGGTACCCCGGCACAATTGTATCGACATGGCAGCGTGGCGGCAGGGTGGGGCGCAGCGGCCAGGAGTCGGCCCTTATCCTGGTTGCCGGAGAGGATGCCCTGGATCAGTATTTCATGAACAATCCCGAAGATTTTTTCAGCAGGCGTCCGGAATCGGCAATCTTGAATCCGCATCAACCCGGTGTATTGGAAAAACATATGGTGTGTGCGGCCGCTGAACTGCCCTGGAAAGCCGAAGAAATAGGCGGATCACCGGCTCCTTTCCGGGTTGCGGCGGAGCGGCTGGTGTCGTCAGGGGCGTTGATAAAGGACAGGAGCGGTGAAGTCTATTATTCATCGCAAAAGTACCCCCATCGACACGTCGATTTGCGGGGCGCCGGCCGCCGATTGCAAATCAAGTCCCTGCCCACCGGGGAGATCATCGGGGAAATCGACCATAACCGGGCTCAGCGCGAAGTCCACCCCGGTGCCGTATACATACATATGGGGCAAACCTATCGCATAGAATCCTATCTGCCGGAAGCCGGCCTGATTGAGGCGATCCCTCGAAAATCCACATACTATACCCAGATAAAAGCCTTTTCCGAAATAGAGATACTTGAGATAGCAGAAGAGAAAAAAGTTTTTGGTACAATGTGTTACCGTGGCAGGGTTAAAGTGACGGATCAGGTGTTGGGGTTCTACCAGAAGCAGGTAAGAACGGGAAAACGATTGCAGTATGTGGCATTGGATCTCCCACCACTAACCTTTGAAACCCAGGGCGTTTGGTTTACCATCGATGCGAACTACCACCGGAAAACGGAAAATAGCGACTATGATTTTATGGGGACCATTCATGCTGCGGAACATGCCGTCATCGGTATCTTCCCGCTGTTGGTAATGGCTGACCGGAATGATCTCGGTGGCGTTTCTACCCCTTATCATCCACAGATGTCCGCGGCCGCTGTTTTTATCTACGATGGCATCGAAGGTGGTGCAGGGCTGTGTTACGCCGCCTATGACCGGGCCGGAGAGCTGATGACCACAGCATTGAATGCCATCATCCGTTGTCCGTGCGACAACGGGTGCCCTTCCTGCGTTCAATCACCGAAATGCGGAAACGGCAACCGCCCCATGGATAAAAACGGTGCGGGCTTCCTCCTCCGGCAGATGACCGGGGATACAAACTTTAAACCGGCGCTGCGGATAGCAATTGAAGCGCCGGTAATCAAAAGCGACACTGCACTTCCGGAACGAAAGTCATCCCCGACTCGTTTCGGTGTTTTTGACATTGAGACGCAACGTTCTGCGGCGGATGTCGGCGGCTGGCACCGGGCGCAATTCATGAAGATAAGCTGTGTTGTCCTGTATGATTCGATTGATGGCAACTACTATGAGTTTGTGGACGGTCAGATACAGCAGTTCATTGATCACCTGCAGCAATTGGATTTGGTGGTCGGATTCAATATCAAGCGCTTTGATTATCGTGTGCTCAGCGGTTATTCGGATTATCCGTTTACTGAACTGCCGACCCTGGACCTGCTTGAGTCGGTAAGCGGGCAACTTGGTTACAGGCTCTCACTGGATCACTTGGGCAAATGGACCCTGGGTGTTGGGAAAACCGCTGACGGACTGGCGGCACTTCGTTGGTGGAAGGAGGGTAAGATCGGGAAAATTCTGGAATATTGCCGTCACGATGTCACCATTACCCGGGATCTATACATGCACGGGAAGGCGCATGGATATCTGCTATACCGGGATAAAACCGGCCAGGACCTGCAAGTGCCGGTGAGCTGGTGAAGGTGGGAGGTTTCCGGCAATTTTCCTTTAGGTGATGTCCTCATTTCCGGATCTGCGCTGGTCCTTGATCATGGAGCGGCCGGGAATAAGTGTTTGGGTGCTGACCACTTCCGGAATCTGACGCATATGCGTGGTAACGAATTCGGATATGATTTCCGCGTCCGAAGACAACAGGTCCCGGGTCAGTACAATTTTGATCAAGATATCCACTGTGCCGTGTATGGAATGGATCTCCCGAACTTCATTCAAGGAGAATAAATTGTCCATGATACGGTTTTCATCTTTTGCCCGAATATTCATCAGAATGAATGCCGTTATTTCCCGAAGCATTTCCGGATACTCGAATTCCCGTTTCTGAGCCATTTTTTTTCTGAACGCCTCCATGTCTTTTGGGATCAAATTGTCGATACCGATGCCGTATTTTCGGCGGCGCCCCTTTTCCCATTGGTGATAGGAGACATAGGCATACAAATCATCAAGGGTTCTGCCTTTAAAATGATTCAGCAGGTTGCCTTTACGGATGATGGCCACCAGGGGACTGTAAATCGTGAGATACCAGTCTTCCGCCGCCTCTGTAATGGAAACGGTTTTTCCCGGCGATCGGTTCAATTGTTTCTGGTGCAGCTCGATCTGATTCAACAGGTACGCATACTGCCCGAGTTCGGTAAGCTTGATGGTATACGGCAACCTTGTTTTTTTTACAAAAACAGCGCGTTCCCGGTACAACACGTTTTCGATTGTGTTTTTGGAGGGGATGAATTCGACGATACTGGCCCGGATATCGGAACGTTTGAGGTCTTTGGCGGCAGCGATTCGATGATTTCCATCCAGAACGTAATATTCATCCTTGATCTGGTATAGCTTGACCGGCGGCAGCTCTTTCCCTTCACGCATCTTTTTTTTAACCTGCTCAAACCGGTCCGTCGGCAGGTGTTGTTTGGGGCGGAATTTGCCATCAAAATCATGATAACGCCCGACACTGCCTACGATTTGATCCAAAGGCACACGGCAGATACCGCGTTCCACGGCATCATAGGCGGCCTCGGATTCTTGATCCGCAGTGAATGATTTTACTTCATCCGGGTCCAGGCGTTTCCCAAAAAAATGCTTCAACTTGTCCAGGGTGTTATTTTTCATTCGTATCCAGAAAAAAGTGGCCGAAGCAGTTAATGATGATGGTTGTATTTTCAGTGCTCATTCGTTCCCGGTCATCGGTAAACGATTGGTGGATATGTCCATGTAAAAAATAAGGTGGATGGTGTCGATGGATGATGTGCCGAAAGCTTTTAAATCCCCGGTGACATAAGTCTTCCTTGTCATGTACATAACGGGGGGGCGCATGGGTGACAACGATGTCGATTCCCTTCTTCCACCATATGTCAGGTTTAAGTTTCCATATCATCCATCGCATCTGGGCTTCGGTGTATTGAAAGGGACCGCCATTATACCAGCGCGAGCCTTCCAGGCCCAGAATGCGCAGGCCTTCTATACGCACGATTCGCCGATGAATGTTTATACAACCTTTTGGCGGCGAAGCGGCATAACGGATATCATGGTTGCCCTTAATATAAAATAACGGCACTTCGAGTTCTTCACGCAAAAAGGTCAGATATTCCGGAGGCAGGTCACCGCACGAAATTACCGCATCCACCACACCGAGGTGCCGGCGGTCGAAATCGTGGTACAACATCGGCACCACGGCGTCGGATACACATAATATTCTCATGTCGCCGACCGATTACGAAACCGAAACATCTGCAAAGACCCGGTCATACATCTTGCCCACGCCATATTCCGCTCTTCGCATGAACTTTTCCTTTGCCGGTCCGATAATCTGCATCTCACGGTATTTTCGCTGCACATCCAGAGCGATATTCATTTCCTTGGTGCAGCCTGTGCTGAAAGTGGCGTCTTTACCCACCCATTCCGGCGGGACTTTTAAGCGCATCAATTCAAAAGCTTTGACAATATCGTCATAGGTTTGAAAGCGCCAGATGTCGATCAAGCCACTGCGTTGAACGATTTCCCACATGTACATCAGATCATCGGCATCCATACCGAATTCGAAATATTCCGACGGGTTGATGATGAATGTTTTCGATGTATATTCTTTAAGGTATTCGACAAATATGGACATTACCTTCTTGGCGACCTGGATTCTACCAGGGATGGAACCGATAATACCACTGTAAAACATCACCGTCATGTTATTTTTCTTGGCGTTCTCCATCCGGTCCACGATGGTTTTCGCCTTGTTCTCCAGGTCCTGGTGTGAAAATTTGATGACCGCTTCATGCCGGGGTTTGTACGCGATCACCGCCTGCCCCTGTTCATCCGCGCTGATGTTATAGATATCCTGGGTAAACTGAAAATGGGTGTCGAAAAACCGCCGTTTCTGATCCACACCCCGGGAGACGACCAGGTCCACCTCTTTGAAAAACCGGGCGAAGGTCGTTGATGTCAGCAGCAAATTGAGATTTTCACTGGTATTGTCGCTGATGATAAAAATGTCCTTATCGCTGCGCAGGAGGCGCACCAATTCATTTTTTCCCATATTTTTTTCATGGACGAGTAAGGCCTGATTGAGCACCGCGCTTAAAAATTCTTCTTCTTCGGCATCCTTGAATAGGGCTTTCGTAAATAAAGGCCCGTCTTTAAAAGCGATGATGACCTTGTGCCCTTGTTTGATCAGGAAACGGATGACAAAAAGATCCAGCACCACTTCTCCGCTTTCATCGGCCAGCCACAATATTTTTTTTGAATTACCGCGGTCCGAACAGTCGAGGAATCCCAGAGCGTTTAATAACGACGAATTGCCGTTGCCTTGAATGGGTTTTGAAATGAGATCCAGTAAGTCGTCCCTGGTTGTGGCGTGATGGCTCTCATTATCCCATGGGGTGGCCAATGCACACAATGATATCAACCGTTTAAATTCTATTATACCCAGCAGTTTTTTAATGTCGGACAAGGTTTCGGGCGGGTTGTCGATTTCGGACCGGTCGACATGATTCAGTGCATCGTAAAAAGCAGCACTTTCAAGCAGTTCAACCGCTTTTCGATTCCTTCTCAATTTTTCCGCTTGAAACGGGTCTTCAATTTGCGTGCGTTTCAAAAAAATGCTCATCAACCGTTTTTCGAGACGTGACGGGATCATCAGTTGGTCCCGGGTCTCATGCTTATGCTTTATGCGAATCAGGGATTCCAGGTATTGTTTCTCCCACGTATCTTCTATCTTTTCGGTGATCACGTCCAGGATACGTTCCAGGACATCTGCATACTCCTGCTGAACCAATGGCGACTTTTTCCGCTGCATGATGGCTTTGAACATCTGGTCGGAACATGGGAAATAACGTTCACCATTTTCAGTGTATATCATGAAACGCACTTGTTCATCCGTAGCCGCGTGGTCGGGAAATGTGTACCAATCCAAATGGTTTTCAATGTAAAAGGCAGTGAACCATGCCGCCTTGTCGGGCTTGTCGCTATCAGCGGTCGATGCCTTTATGTTGGATCCGGAGGCCTCGGATCGTTTTTTTTTCAAGGTCATTTTTTGTCCTTACGATGCTGGTTTATGTGCCCTCAATCGAAGTGGTCTATCATTTTCACAAGCTGACCGAACCCGGTGATCACAAGGTCGGGAACGACGCCGAAACAGCGTGGATCCTTCTCCCTGAGACGAAGGGATCGCCGGTCACCTGCAAACAGGGCGGTCTGGAAACCACTGCGTGCGGCCGGCATGATATCATTTGCCATATCATTTCCGATGTATAGCACATTGGACCGGTTGATACCTTTTTTTTCAAGCCGGGAGGCGCAGATTTCAAAGAGCGCCTGCTCGGGTTTGCCCATCCCCAGTTGATAGGAGTATATGCATAAATCGGATTGAAACCCCAGCGCCGTCGTCGTTTTTTTGTAATACCATTCAAACAGGCAGGGGGTATAAAACTGGGCATTGGAGAGAATGCCCATGGCGATATCTGCCGATTGACAATAGGCGATCACCTCTTTCGCATCCGGCATGGGGTATACCGGATTGACGATCAATTCATAGCCGGCGGCGAATTCTCTGATCTTTTCCGCATCCGGCCAGCCTAATATCCGCTCCCATATCTCGAGGATATCCACCTCCGGGTATTCGATGCCGCTTTCTTTCTTCGTCTGGTGAACGGCCCTTATGGTATCATGCAATTGGCGTCGAAGTGATGCCGGCGAGGATTCAAGGTCATGGAGCGTAAACAAGGATACCAATTCGGCGGAGTTGGCCGTAGCGGTGGCCTCGGTTCCGATATCGCCGGAGCCGCTGATAAAAAGGGTGCCGTAAATGTCAAACACAACGGCCTTAACGGGCTTTATCAGCTCTCCCCGGGATACCAGGAATGTGGGAATAGGGGACATCGGCGTTAAACGGGGTATGGGCCGGCATTTATTCGCCATATCTCCCCCATTTTAAAAGACTGAAATTATCAGGGGTCAAAAATCGCTTTATCAATTCGGTTTTATCGATGCGATGATCGACGGTGGTTTCCATAACATTTTCATAAATCCCGATGAGCGTCTGCGCATATGCCGTCCGGTTGAATGATTGCTGAATAACCCTTTTATTCAAGGCGATTATGTCGTCATCCGGAGATACATTCTTCATCCCAATGAGAAACGGATTGCGTGAGGCCAATTCGTCCTTCACACCGGGTTCCGTTAACACTTTTAATATCACCCGGCGTTGAAGCGTTTCATCGAGCATCCCGAAATCGAAAAATCCACCGGATTTCACCCGCTCATATCCGTGATCGATATCGGCAGCGGATATGGTCACCTGAAAAGCCGTTGCGGCACGAGTGACAGCCGCCGTCCATTTGCCAAGAAACCGTTCTTCCCCGATCCATTCGACGGGCACACGGATCTTCGCATAGAGGTGATCGAGGTCAAGTCCCTTGTCTTGAAAATCTCTACAGATATCGGGTAAAATTCGGCCATACAGCATTTTATCCGCTATCCACGGTTCCAGAAAAGAAAAGCCGAATCCCTCGGTGATGCTGGTGGTGACCATATGGGTCGCGGCATTCACGAGACCGGGGAATGAATTGGCGGAGCCCACATTAAAATGCACATTCAGGTGGTGGTGGCGGACGAAATCCGCCCAATCCTCATAAGCCTGCAAATCCACCCTGCTACTGGGGGGTTGGGTGATGCCGATGGGGAATTGTGGATCGGTGAACAAAGACAATAAAACCGCTTCACCAATATTTTTGCGACGCAATCCCCGAACCGGATACAGAATATATGAGGGTGCGGCCTTCGATGAATCCGGCGACGTTGGCGGCCCCACCATATTCGGCAGCAGATGCAGTCCTCCAGGTTTCAAACCACTGTGTTTTAAAATCGCAAAATCCCTGGCATTGATCACGCAATAGTGACAATTAGCGGGATATGGATCCGTGTTAAACAATGTCGGACGGCCGTCTTCCGCAAAATCATGGATTTGAAGCAACAACCGGAATCCTCTCTGGAGAAGGATGGGCAGGACCTTCATCAGACCGGCGTTTTTTGCAAGGGTTGGATTGTGCACATGAAGCAGATCACAACCCTCCGGCCATCTGTCATGGATGGCATCCTCGATCATCCGTGCGGTTTCCGGCGGCGGAAAGGCTTCCCGCATAACGCTGTCATAGGCCAGCCCGGGTACATGGACCACCGGAACCGGCAGGGGGCGGGGTGACGGTTCGCCCGAGAGCACCAACAATTCGTGCCGTTCTCCAAGGGCTTGTATCTGACGGTGGATGACCGTGGTTACACCACCGGTTTTCAAATGATAATGCAGGAAGACGATTTTCATCTTATTGATAGGGCGTCGGGTCCTTGATGTTGGCGTCTATAAAACCCTTCTTCCGCAATATGCAGCTGTCGCACACGCCACAGGCGAGTCCCTTGGGCGTTGGATCATAGCAGGAGTGGGTCAGTCCGTAATCTACTCCCAGCGCAGTACCCTGCCGGATGATCTCCGCCTTAGACAAGTGAATCAGCGGTGTATGAATTTCAAAGGGGTCATCGCCTTCGACCCCGGCTTTCGTGGCCAGATTCGCCATTTTGGCAAAGGCCGTTATGAACTCCGGCCGACAATCCGGATATCCGCTGTAATCCACGGCCGTTACACCGATAAAAATATCCCGGGCACCCAATACCTCCGCCCACGCCAGGGCATAGGACAGAAATATGGTGTTTCTGGCCGGTACATAGGTCACGGGAATCGGTGAATCCGCTGAATGGGCGTCACCGGCCTTTGGCACGTCGATGTCATCGGTGAGGGCGGAACCGCCGATGCGGCGCATATTGATATCGATAATCAGATGCTGGATGGCATTGAATAAAGCGGCATTTATTTTGGCTGCTTTCAGTTCGAATTTATGCCGCTGGCCGTAGTCGAAACTCAGGCTGAACAAGTCATATTCCTGATGTCGTGCGATGGCCATTACCGTCGTGGAGTCCAGGCCACCGCTGGAGAGAACCACTGCTTTTTTCCTGTTGTGAGTCATGTTTAAACCCCTCTTTCCATATCCGGCCAGATCAGTTTGTGCAATTGCAGATGGAGCCTTGTCTCCAATCGGTCTTCGAGTATCCAGGATGCCAGTTCATCCGCCGGAATTCTACCGTGTACCGGTGAAAAAAGTATATGATCCCGGGGGATGCGCGGGGGGGGTATCGCCAATACGGACTTGGCAAATTCATAGTCGTGTCTGTCTCCAATGACGAATTTCAGTTGATCCGCCGGGGAGACGCGGACCAGATTATCCATATCGTTTTTATCATGTTCTCCGCTGGAAGGACACTTGATGTCGACTATCTTGATACAGTCAGCATCAACACCGGATATATCCCGGCTGCCGTTGGTTTCCAGCAACACCTCAAACCCTTTAGCCAGCAGATGTGAGACCAACGGACCGGTTTCGTCCTGCAGCAATGGTTCTCCGCCTGTAATCTCAACCAGATTGCAGCCATAGGCCGAGATGCGGCGGACGATGTCTTTCAGCGAGTGCTCTTTACCCTCTTCATATGCATAGGTGGTATCACAATAGGTACATCTCAAATTGCAACCGGTGAGCCTGATAAATACGCAGGGACGACCGGCGTAAAGAGATTCACCTTGTATACTATAGAAAATTTCGTTAACTTTCATTGTGGAATTGGTCCGGTGTTATCCTGATTATTATCGGGTGCCCATCGTTCAGTATGGTCCATATCGTCAATTTATTGCTCCGGCGGATAAATACGCAAAACTCGTATGTCTGGTATATGGGAGGCGGTGGCTGCAAGAAGGCTTGTCCCCAGTAAGTTCCGCCGGAAACTCATTACGCGAATCAGCGATACGTCACTTTACCTATTTAGTTGACGGATTAATATACCAATGGTTTCCATAATAGTAAATGACCCTGTCGTTGTTTTTTGCCATCAAGGCTGGTTATGAAAAATATACTGATACTGGAAAACACAATTCAACCGTATGCCTGGGGTTCACACAGCGCCATCGCCGAAATCCTGGGTCAGCCCGTGCCGTCGGACGGTCCTCAGGCCGAGCTATGGATGGGCGCCCATCCCAAAGCACCGTCAAAGGTAGTGGTTGATGGAAAATATCAGGATCTCAGACAAATTATCCACGCCGATCCGGACCGGATCCTCGGCAGAAAAACGGCTGAACGTTTCGGCGGCAACCTGCCTTTCCTGTTTAAAGTTCTGGCAGCGGCCCGGCCCCTGTCGATTCAGGCGCATCCGGATGAAAAACAGGCGAAGGCCGGATTCGCCCGGGAAAACGAATTGAAACTGCCCCTGGGTGCCCCGGAGCGAAACTACCGGGACGACAACCACAAACCGGAATGTATCTGCGCCTTGACCCGTTTCTGGGCCTTGCGGGGATTCAGATCCATACCGGAGATACTTGGTTTTTTTACACCACTGAAGACACGAACCGTCGTCACGCTTGTCCGTGAACTGAAATTGCGGCAGGATGCCGGCGGGCTCAGGCGTTTTTTTACCGGTATCATGGGAATGACGCCACAGGAGCGCAATGCCCTCATTACCGAACTTATGTCCCATGGGGAAAAACTGAAAGATGCAAGCCCGGAATGGGACTGGATCCTGAAATTGCAGCGTGAATATCCCGGAGATGTAGGTGTTCTGGGGCCCTTGTTGTTGAACCTGATATGCCTGGAACCCGGCGAAGCGATGTTTTTAGCCGCCGGAGAACTCCACGCTTATCTGGATGGCGCCGGGATTGAACTCATGGCCAATTCGGACAACGTCATTCGCGGCGGACTGACATCCAAGCATGTGGATGTGGATGAACTTCTGGCGGTACTCAACTTCGACCAGGCGCCGGTGACGGTCTTTCAGCCCGTGTCCATACGATCCTGTGAGAGGCGTTACCCCGTGGACCTTGCAGAGTTTGAACTGAGCGTGATCTCAACCGACAGCGAATGCGTCTATACCTGTGATGACCACACGGGACCTGCCATTCTCCTCTGCACCGGCGGCGCCGGTGCCATTCAGAGCGGTAATCAGACCATAGCGATCAACCGGGGAACGTCATTGTTGATACCCGATGTCACCGCATCATACCGTATCGCCGGGGACTGCGTGTTGTATAAGGCCGGAATCGGAAGGGTATGACGGGCCCCTCCGTTTCCCGGGTGCTTTTCCAGGACATGTGCGTTTGTATTATTTGAGTATGATACGCGCGTCCACAATGCTCAAACCTTTCTGATGAACAATCACCGGGTTTAAATCCATTTCCTGAATCTGGGGGTATGACTCGATGATATCAGAGCAGAGCAAAAGCAACTTGACGAGCGCCTTTTTATCATAGGGCGGTTTTCCGCGAATGCCGTCTAGAATTGGGTAGGATTTTGTCTCTTCCAACATCCTGATGGCCGACAGCCGGGTAATCGGCAGCACGCGAAAAGAAACATCCTTCAGGATTTCCACCATAACGCCACCCAGACCATACATGATAACCGGTCCGAACTGGTCATCCATCTTGGTGCCGATGATGACTTCCACACCACCTTTGATCATCGGGGAAATGTTTACCCCTTCTATGACGGCATTGGCATCGTAAGCCCGGGCACTTTTCATAATCTGCTTGTACGCCGAACGGACATCGGATTGCCGCTTGAGATTCAGCATGACGCCACCGGCATCGCTTTTATGAAGGATGTCCGGTGATGATATTTTCAGCACCACCGAGCCGGAAAAGGTTTTGGCCATGGCCGCCGCCTCATCTTCACTCGTGGCCAGACCGTCATCAGGTACCGGTGCGCCGTGAAACCTCAGCAGTTGCTTGGCCTCATGCTCCAGCAAGCTTTGCCGGCCGTCCTTGTATACCTTTTCAATAAGGGCATCACACTCGGGAATGGCTTTCGCCTTCCAATCGAAGACAAAATTGGTTTTCGCCGTGTAACTTTTCAGGTAATTGCCATATCGCGTCAGGACACTGATGCATTTGCATGCGATATCCAGGGAATCGTACACCGTGATGCCGTAATATCTCAGCAAATCCAGGGAATGCGGCTTTTCCGAGCTATACAAACTGTGCACCACAATGGGTTTTTTTCTTTTCTTCACGAGTTTCCCCATGCGATGGGCGGCGTCCTCTTCCATCAGAGAAAGACTTTCGGCAAAGCGGATGCCATAACCGCCAAAAAGGCCCACAATCAGCAAACCACCGATGTTGGGATCATTGAGTATGGCACGGGCACAGTCGGCGAATATGGACGGATCCTCATCCGTTCCACCGGCCACATCCACCGGATTGGTCACGGTGGCGGCGGCCGGGAGGATTTGCTGCAGTTTCTCCCTGGTTTTGTCGCATAGTTCCGGAATGTGGATGCCGAGATCGGTCAAAAGGTCGGCGGCGATGGTTGCATGCCCACCGCCATCTGCGAGTATGGCGATATTCCAGTTCTTTATGGGTGGCAAACTTGACAGTGTTTCAGCCGCAGGGAAGAGCTCATCGGAATTCTCAATGGTGATTATCCCCGCCCGGTCACATGCGGATTGGGCGACTTGCGACATTCCGGCCAGCGCGCCTGTATGTGAGCCGGCGGATCGTTTTCCAGTGGTCGTCCGACCGCTCTTCAACAGCACAATCGGTTTTTCCTTGGTTGTTTCATATGCTTGCTGCAGAAATGCCCGGCCATCATGCATGCCTTCCACATACATGAGTATGGCGCGTGTCTCCGGATCCTTACGGAAAAATTCCAGGTATTCATGAAATTTGATATCGGCTTCATTGCCCACACCCACGTAATAGCTGAACCCTTTTCGGCTTTTTAATTTAGCTTCCGTAATCAGGGTCAGCGCCATATTGCCGCTTTGGGACAACAGGGCGATGTTTCCGCGGGGTACGTTCTGCAAGCCCACCAGATTCATTCGCATGTTCAGGTTCATCATTCCGGAGGTATTGGGGCCGATCAGGCGAATGCCGTATTCGTTGGCGACACTGACCACCTGCTTTTCGATGGATTTCCCATCCTTCCCGGTCTCGCCGAAACCACCGGCGAGAATAACGGCCCCTTTGACTTTTTTTTCTCCGCATTGTTTTAATAAATTCGCCACTGATGCCGCCGGTGTGGCGATCAGCACAATATCCACATCGTCTTCTATTAGCGAGATAGATGAATAGCAGGTAAACCCTAAAATTTTCTTTTCTTTCGGGTTGACGGGATAAATCCGCCCTTCATATCCTTCGTTTAATAAGGTTTTAATGGATTGGTATCCCCTTTTTTTTTCATTCTTCGACGCACCGATAATGGCTACGGATTCAGCATTCATGATTTTCTCAAGACTCATTTGGAATTCTCCATCTACTTTTTCCGGTTCTCGAATTGTTCCAGTGATTCCAATCGTTCCGCAGAGGATACACAGGCCAGACAGGCCTCCACTTCAAAATCCATCAATGTGTCCAGACTGGATTCCCCCTGTGCCATGTACAACCCCTTTTTGATCATTTTTATGGAAAATGAAGAATTTTCCACGATTTTGGAAGCCATGGACTCAGCCGCATCCATCAGTAAATCCGGTGCAACGGAAAGGTTGACCAATCCGATTTTCTCGGCCGTCTTGCCACTGATATTTTCGGCGGTAAACAAAAGCTCCTTGGCTTTTCCAGGCCCCACCAATTGCTGAAGCAGCCGGAAAGCACCACCGGTTACCGAGGAGTTGACCTTCGCTTCCGGTGAGCCGATTTGGGCATCATCGGCTGCGATTCGAAGATCGCAGGCGAGCGCCAGTTCATATCCCGACCCGAGTGCATAACCATTGATAGCGGCAATGGTTGGTTTTTCGAATCGGATTATTTTCTTTGAGGCCTCTTGCAGCGATTCCAGGTAATCCCGGTACGCTTCACGCGTTCTTGTTTTTGATTCTTTCAAATCAGCCCCGGTGGAAAAGGCACGCCCATAACCGGTAATAATCACCGCCATGATTTCCGGATCACTGCGGCTGTTTTCCAATGCATCCTGTAAATCCAGCCATAATTGCTTGTTCATGGCATTCAGCACCTTGGGTCGATATAGGGTGATGACGGCATACTTGTTTTTTTTGGTAAATTTGATGCAGGTATATTCCATGGATTATCCTTTATATAATTGTAATCTGAATGAAGCGGATGAAGATACAAACGGCATTGGGATTGAATCCGGATTTGGCAAGAGGTTCTGAATGATAATGGATCGGCTCACCGGATGAACGCCTTAAGGAATTCATTTAAGGTTAAGGTGGCTGTAGGTTTCAGCCCTGCAGACGAAAACGTCGCATGGGCGACACCGGAGATACGCGGCTACACCTTTTTAAGATACCAGACAATTTTTAGAAATTATCGATGTTTTCGACAAAAGCCTGGAAATCATGTTTCAATAAAAAATGATTTATCATTTCGCTTGTTTTATCGGCTGTGTCAACATGATAAACACCTTTTTTATCTGGACCGGTCATTTTTTTGGCATTGGTCACAATCGCCTGGAGGGCCGCAATCGGTATGTCTATGTTCACATTGATCGTCACGCAGTTTTTATCACTCATGGCAGTTCTCCTTTTTGTCTTCCATTTATCTTCACCTTTAGACACTTTTGCACGCATAGAGCTGCAACCGGCAAGCAGCTATAACAATTGTATGCTATCGCCGTCAAGATACTGGTTTGCACCTATTCACCAATTATGATATATGCGCTTTCAAATTACCGCTCATGTGATCACGGGTTCGGACGATATATCTATTGGGAAACTGCAGGGAATCTCTTATGGATAAAAAATTTCCGATTCTGGTTGTTGAAGATGATCCGGTTTCGCGGAAGCTGCTTGAAACTCAGCTTACCAAAGAAGGGTATCAGGTCGAGACCGCGGAAAACGGAATCAAGGCGCTGGAATTGTTCAAGAAAAATTTCTTTCCAATCGTTATTACCGATTGGATGATGCCTGAATTGGATGGCTTGGGATTGTGCCACGCCATCCGCGAAAGGGAATCAAAGGGATATGTATTTATTGTCCTCTTGACTGCCAGGGATTCGAAAACAGACATCGTGTCCGGATTGAAATCCGGAGCGGATGATTATCTCACCAAACCGTTTAATCGTGCCGAGCTGCTCGCCAGGATCAATTCGGGTATCCGCATTCTCAACCTGGAAAAATCCCTAAAAAAAGCAAATGATGAAATCCGTTTTCTGTCCATCACCGACCCGCTGACCGGTTGCTACAACAGGGGATATCTGAATGAAAGGCTTCCCAAAGAGATATCGCGAGCCACACGGTACAAACATCCATTGTCGGTTTTGCTTTGTGACCTGGATCATTTCAAGAAGGTCAATGACACCCACGGACATCAGGTCGGAGATCATGTTCTCAAATTGTTCGCCGGCTGCATCATCGGCTCTATACGCAACACGGTGGATTGGGCTGTCAGGTATGGCGGTGAAGAGTTTTTGATTGTGCTGCCGGAAACCAATATCGCCGGCGCAGAGGCTGTCGCGGAACGGCTCCGGCGAACCACTGAAAATATTGTCATCGATACCGAGGATGATTCATTTTCCATTACCGCCAGCTTTGGCGGCAGCGGTATGTTGTGCCCGGAAGTACCAGGGCTCATCGAGATGGAAGAAATGATCCGAAAAGCGGATGAGTTGCTTTACAAGGCTAAACAAGAAGGACGCAATCGGGTTTTAGTGCAGGCATGACTCCCTACCAGCGGGAACAATGGGATACCCTTTCCCTGGTGGAAAACTACATCTCCCGCCAAACGTCATCGGAAAGAAGTGAACTGTCCACCGCAATTGAAAAATATCTGGACTATCGTCACCGACTTGACATTTTCTTATCTCTCCATTTTAACGAGATCTGCACCCGGGAGTGCTTTCAAAACAATTTGAGTGCATGTTGTTCGAAGGACGGCATCATCACGTTTTTCGGCGATGTGGTGGTCAATGTCCTGGCATCCGATGAAACCCACCTGAATACCATGTTCAACCTGTTGACCCGTCCCCATACGTCCCCAAAATGCCTTTATCTGACAACCTCCGGATGTGCATGGCGGATCAGACCGTCTGTTTGTGCCTTGTTTCTGTGCGATCGGGCGAAGGACGCGGTTTTTTCTCTAAATCCTGACCGGAAGGTGGAATGGGATGAATTGAAGCGGGAAGAAAAAGATTATAAATGGCCGGACAAACCGGTGGTGTTCGATTATCTGGAAACCGTGTTTATCGAGGCGGGAATTCGTTCGCCTCTGATGTACCTGCACAACAGCCCGGGATTGTTGCGTGTTAAAAAACGAGCGGGTATTCTGTGACGAAGCAGGACCGGATCCGGACGATATCAGGTCCCCACGGATAGCGGTACACAGCAGGAGCGTCATTTTTGAAATGGCGGTATGTTATCCAATCAGTCAGGCGTGTGTTTATGGACAAATCAAAGTATCCGGCTGATGGTGACTGAATTTTAAGCGGCGGCTTCCTGCTTTTTGTTGTGATACGACCAGTAGCGTTCAAATCCGTCCTCACCCATGAACCGCTTGAGCAATCGATGGTCGGTCCGATGAAGGTCCACCAGTACCAGCCCATCCACCACATCGGAGAAGTTCGGATCGACATTGAATCCGATGAATTTCCCATCCAGTTTAAGATAGTGTTTGATCAGTGGTGGTACACCTTTTCCGTCTTTCTCGATTTCGGATATGAGCAGCGAGACATTTTCGATACTGTTGACCGGAAGAGCGTCGCCATTATCCTTGAACCGTTTAAAAAGACCGGCGGTATAAGGATTCCGGGGCTTCACCAAGGTGGCCGTCTTTCGATCCGTTCCCTCATTTCGTAAAAACGAGACAATGAGATTCCGGCTGACCACATGATAATTGCAACTGATGCTCACCGGTCCGAACAGGATGGTATACTGGGGATTCAGATTTATATATTCACCGATTCCGCGCCATAGCATCGAGAGACAACCGCGTTTTCGCTGGTATTCCGGCCGGATAAATGATCGTCCCAATTCAATGGAGTTGTTCAGGTTTTGGAGAAACGCCGGTCTGAACTTAAATAAAGAGTGCGTATACAATCCCTTTGAGCCATATCGATCGAGAATGGCTTCCGTCATTCCCAAGCGGTACGCCCCGGCTATCTCCCGGCTTTGCCGATTCCATAAAAAGAGTTGGAGATAATATTCATCGAATTTATCCACATCCAAGGCACGTCCCGTACCTTCATTCACATCCCGGAAACTGATCTCCCTCAATCTGCCGATCTCTTTCATGATATCCGGCAATTGCGATGCTTTGGCGCAGTAAATGTCAAACTCTTTCTGGTTGTACAGCAGACAGTCCGGCGGCAGGGTCTCAAGTTCCCGCTGCAGGCGTTCCGGTCCGATGGGATTGATAACCGGCTGAAACGGCCTGCTGCGCCGGTAGTTGGATTTAGGTAAGTGTATGATTATTTTAGGTTTTACCAACCTATGTTTGAGGAAGTAGGTGGTGTATCGGAGATATTCCGTCAATTCCCGCCGCGTTTGAAATTGTTTCAATCGCAACCAGGGAATCGGTTTGCCCACCACAAGTCGAATGGTTGAATTCTGCTGTCGGGTCAGCTCTCTGGGCAGCAGGAGGGTCCTCAAGAGGGGGTGGATCAGGCCCAACAGGTTGAACAGGACACTATTGGTGCCGGGGAAGTATATGGGCAGCACTTTGGCATGGCTCATACCGATGATGCCGGCGACATGGTCACTCCACACCGGATCTGAAATGGACAATTTCCGGGGTTGGATATGGGATACTGCGCCGGCTGGAAAGGTCAGAACCGCACCACCCCGGGCGGTCCATCGCACGGCATCCTTATAACCGGCGGCATTGCCCTTGATCGAGCTCCGGCTACCGAAGGGATCGACGGGTATTATGCTGGTCCGGATCTGGGGAATTTGCTGCAGCAGGTAATTCCCGATTATCTTGATATCCGGTCGCACTCTAAACAGAATATGCCCCAGGATGATTCCCTCCACCGCGCCAAACGGATGGTTTGCCACAACCACCAGGGGCCCTTCGGTGGGGATTTTAGCTATATCCTGGACGGAGATATCATATGAAATTCCCATATTTTTAAGGCAGAGACCGAAAAAGTCTCCTGCCGTACCGTGCCGGGGGAATTCAGCCGCTGCTTGTTGGTGGATGTTGTTTATCCGGTTGATGGAAAATAGATGTTCTATGGGCTTCTCAAAAGCATTCACCGCCCATTTCAAAACGGGTGCGTGAACGGTATTCTTCAAATCGACGAGTTTATGCGATTGGCTGGCATCGGCGGGGGATATCGTTTCAGTTTCCATATGGCATCGTTTCCTTATGTATATTGGTGAACGATTGGCTCCGCAGAATGGATCAATAGGTGTATTTTAATACACGTTTGAAAATCGATCATGGATAGTGTCCATCCGGAAATCCAGTAAACACAAAAACCGACAATAATTCAACAGAATATAAGCATTCGAATGGTTTGTTAATGATAAGACGGGCATTAAAGTTCTGTCAAATAATACCCGGTTATGGATTATCTTTGGATATCGGCCCTCGAAATATTGGACTTAACTGAGGCACCGGCGTATTTTTAAGATTCGAAAGTCCCGGCGACCCCGGGAAAACCCATGATCACCGAGGTTGAAATAGAAGAGGAAGGCCTGAAGATTCTGGCCCTGCATCAACCGGTGACCGTGGATTTACGTTTTATTGTGGCAGTCATCAAAATCAATCTCCTCCTGATTTCCCGGCATCTCGAACGCCTGGCCGACCATGCCACCGACATCGCCGAGGAAGTGATATACCTGATTGAAGGCGATATTGTCCGTCATGGGTTGGAGATCACCTGACCCTGATTATTGTCAATGACGCCTAAAACGAGGAACGGGCAAAAGATTTTAATTTTTCAGATGTCGTCGCATCTGATGTCGAATACCTTTTTCATCTGAAAGTAGTCGCCCTGGATTGGGAGAAAATAGAGGACCTGAAAGGTTTAACAATTGGTGCCACACTATAATGAATAAACAGGATATGAACCTTCACGACGGCAAAACAATCACAAAAACACTTCCTTCCCCAACCGTGCTCTCCACCTCGACTCGCCCTCCATGGGATTTGGCGATGTGCTTTACAATGGCAAGACCCAATCCGGTGCCGCCGAGTTTGCGGCTTCTGGCTTTATCCGCCCGGTAAAAGCGTTCAAAGAGCCGCTCCAGGTGCTTTTTATGTATGCCTGGACCGTCATCCTTTACGCTTAGAAATACCTCCTCGCCTTTTTTCAAGGCATGGATATGAACCCGACTCTTTTCCGGGCTGTATTTTACGGCGTTGTCCATCAGGTTGACCACTGCCTGCTCAATTAAGGTCGCTTCCCAACAGGCGGTTAATTCATCATCGCAGCGCACATCAAAAGTTATTTCCTTGTTTTCGGCGTTGGTTTGAACTACCTGGATGGCGGTATCGATGATATTTCGGACGGTGATCTCCTCCATTCTGAGATCGACGGATCCTTCATTTTGCTCAATTCTCGCCAGGGATAACAGATCCTCGATGATGGCACTCAACCGGTCGACATGCTTTTGAACGATGAACAAAAACCGTTTGGACTGGTCAGGGTCGTCAATACCGGAGACCATCAACGTCTCCACGAAACCTTTGATCGCCGTGAGCGGGGTTTTTATCTCATGGGAAACATTTGCCACAAAATCACTTCGTATGTTTTCGAGGCGCCGGAGCTGGGTGACGTCATTGGCCACCACAAGGATACCCTTACGGTGGCCGACGGCATCAAATAATTGTGCAATGCGTGTATTCAGTATTTTTTCGGTCTGTTGCCGTATGGTGATATCGGTTTCAGCATTCCGGCCATCGATGATGGATTGCCGGACCATATGGTAGAATTCACGGTTTCGCAATAGTTCCTGGACATTCTTTCCCTGAACATGATCAGCGGACTTTTGGAAAATGTCTGAAGCGGCACGGTTCATGTTGATGATATTTTCAGATAGATCGATGGCGATCACACCTTCCATCATGGACCCCAAAACCGCTTCCATCTCGCTGCGCTGCCTTTTCAGATCCTCCATTCGATGCTGAAGCTGAGCAGCCATATGATTCATGGCCTCGGCCAATCCTGCAATTTCAAGCGTATCTGGAGAGACCAGACGATGATCCAGGTCGCCGGCGGCAAATTTAGCCGCACTGTTTTTCATCTCTTCGATGGGTTTGCTGATACGGCGGGAAATAAAAAAACAGACCCCCGATGCCAGCAATGCGATAAGCAATCCGGCAATGGAGATTCTGAATCGAATTTTTTCCTGTTCTCTGTCAATGGCGGTCAGCGCTATGGAGGTTCGTAACACCCCTTCGATCCGTCCGTTGTTTTCCAATGGCAGGGCGAGATACATCAAGCGTTCACCAATGGTGTCGCTGAATCTGATGGTGGATGAGATACTGCCCGCCAGCGCCTGCTCAATCTCGGGCCGATTCCGGTGGTTATCCATTTGTGCGGGATTTTCGAGAGAATCGCCAATGACTCGGCCGGATGCCAAAATGATGGTCAACCGCGTAGGGGTTCCCGCCGCAACGGTTTTGCACATCCGGTCCATTGCCACGGGGTCCGCCGGCGCGATCAGTTGTTTGGTTTGCACCTGCAGAAGCTTAGCCTGGATCTCTAGCCCGCTCTTCGTGCGTTCCAGGAAAAAGGTGGTCAGGGCGCTGGAAGCATGCCAGCTGACGGCAAACAAGGCAATGAGCGTCAACAGCAGGTAGGACGGATAGAGTTGAAAAATAAGGCGTTTTTTCTTTTTCATGAGGTTCCCTTAAATCTGTATCCAACCCCCCGAACTGTTTGTATATATTTGCCCAGGGACCCCAGTTTTTTCCGCAGTCCCACGATCTGTACATCCACGCTCCGATCCGTAATCGGGTAATCCGACCCACGGATCGCATCCACAATCTGTGTTCGTGTGGATACCCAACCGGGACGCCTGGCCAGGTAAAACAGGATTTGGAATTCAGTATAGGTCATCTGGACCGGATTACCGTCAGCCGTCACTTCCCGCCTTCCCGGATGAATCGTCAATTCGTTGATGGAAATGACATCATCAGTCTCCGATGCCTTTTCGCAATGTCGCCGGAGGACATTTTTCACCCGGGCGGCGAGAATACGGGGGCTAAAGGGTTTGGTCACATAATCGTCCGCCCCCATTTCAAGACCGGTCACCACATCCGTTTCTTCACCTTTTGCGGATAAAATGATGATGGGGATATGACCGTATCGCTTTTTCGCCTTCAATTTCCGGGTCATTTCGAGCCCATTTATCCCCGGCAGCATCAAATCCAGTACAATGAGATCCGGCATCTCCAGCTCGACCATTTTCAGGGCTTTTTCACCACTGGAGGTACAGGTGATAACGTAACCATCCCGTTGGAGGTTATAGCGGACCAACTCCAGAATATCTTCTTCATCATCGACCACAAGTACTTTTTCTTTGGCCATTTATTGATCCTTTCGCAACACAAGAGAAGCGTATACCTAATTTCCGGCTTAAGGTAGTCGTCAGACAGGCGGAGTTAATCTGCCTATCTCACCACGAACCTGTTTGTCATGGCGATACACCCCATGTCAATATCAACAGAATTCGAACACCATGCCTTATATGGTTGATGGATCAGAAATGCATTAGGATTATGGTTAATTCGTTGTTAGCGATTCGGTATACCGGCATCAGTAATGCCGATTTTCCGACGATCGATCCGGTGCATCTGCCCCGGTGGGGTGCGATATGCCTCATCAATTAGCCTGCATCCCCTTTGGTGATGCAGCTTGCATCCATGGGAGGCATAATGCATCAATCTCCTAACTATCCGAATATAAAACCAATAGAACTACTATGCCTAGGTTTGATGCATAATGCATCAAACTGACTTCGGCACGATCATTCCCCCCTTATCATTCCAATATGAAAATACTAAAATATTACAATAGATTATGTGTTTTTTTGACATCAAATGATCCATGGCATGATGGTTGCGATATCCCTCAATGGAGTGATGGTGGAATTGACCACAATACCAGGACCCGAATACTAAAGGGGGGAAATTATGGCCGGAAAAACCCGCAAAAAAACCGGAAGACCGTTCGTCTATGGCGTAGAAAATGATTTCTGCGTGTGGAGCAGGGCCGGTGTGGTAAAGCCGGTTAAATGCATCAACGCATTTGATTGCCTAAGCTGCACATTTGATCGTAAAGTGTTGACGGATTTTGCCATGCCGAAAAGCAGCCCTGACGATGATATCACCCTGCGAGAACCACCGCGGCTCAGGTTGATGCTCACCCAAATGAAATGCCGCCACATGCTCAGCGGCCGGATAGATTACAAATTGTGCGGTCATGGGTACAATTGCGTCCAGTGTCCTTATGATCAGATGTTGGAGGAAACAAGTTTTGCACCTGGTCTGAAGGCTCCTTTTTGTGAAACAGTCTCTGGTTTCTCTGTTGCAAGGGATTATTATTATCACTTCGGACATGCATGGGCCCGGGTGGAGTATGGCGGCCGCGTACGGGTGGGAATGGACGATTTTACCATGCGGTTGTTCGGTCCCCAGGATCGTATCGTAATACCGGGTCTGGGGAGGGATGTGAAACAGGGGGCGGCATTGGCCACCATGCGTCGGGGTAATAATACGGCGGTTTGTCTCAGTCCCGTGGATGGGAAAGTGGTGGCATTCAATTATAAGATCGCCGGCGAACCGGAAATTTCGCATCAAAAGCCATACAGCGACGGCTGGATGGTGGTGATTCAACCTGCAAACCTTCGTAAAAACTTGAAGAATCTGTTTTTCGGCATCGAGAGCCTGACCTGGATGGACGAGGAAGCAACACGGTTGAACACCCTGCTGAATAATAGTGCCGGCTATAAGATGGCCGCGACCGGCGGAACCGCCATCAGTGACATTTATGGTAATGCCGGCGGTATGGACTGGAACCGTTTGGCCGAGGAATTCCTTGGATAATCATGGACATGCAGATTTCATCAGTGTTAATTTGCGGCGGTTGATTTCATATCGGCAGGCGGAACAGAAGTCGATGTTCAAGGCGTCCAGCTTTTCCAGGTTGTGACTGTATTGCATCAGACAACCCGGCTCCCAGCAATGACCGATGCCGAACAGATGGCCGACCTCATGCAGACCGATTTTGACCGCCCGCAGATAGGTGATTTCCGGTGTGTTGTGGCGGATACGGTTTATGGATATCACGGCACAAGTACCACCCAATTCCGATTCGCCATAAACAAAGGTCAGGATCGGTGTACATAAATCATAGGCGGTGACACCCAGCCGAAGCGGCACCTCGCTTTTTACCGATGCCAGATGCCGTAGGATCTTTCCGGCATCGAACTGCCCGCGGCCGGGAACAAATGCATAGCCGGGTTTTTCAGTGATGATCGAGATATCGGCATTGATCCCGAGAATGGTTTGAATATTGGCCGCCAGCACATCGGCCATTGTCGGATCTATCCGCCCAAGGCAAATCAGCCTGATAACGGTATGTTCTCCGGATTCCGGCAATATGTCTGATGCCACCACGGTTACGGGCGGTCCAGTTGGTAACGCTTGATCTTCCGCGTCAAGGTCGTTCTGTCGATGCCCAATTGTTTGGCCGCCCGGCTGATATTCCAGTTGCCGGCTTCCAGGGCGGCGGCGATGTGTGAAATTTCCGCCTCCTTTAAAGTCAATGTGCCCAGCCGGCATTCGTCACCCGGCGGCCCTAAAAAAGTCAATTCCGGTGCACCGATGATGCGTCCCTGCGCAATGACCACCGCACGTTCAATCACATTTCGAAGCTCCCTCACATTGCCCGGCCAGGCATAGGACATGAGGACACCCAGTGCTTTCTGTGTAAACCCCTCGATACGCTTCCCCGTATCGTGAACAAAGGTTTCAAGGAAAAGGTCGGCCAGGGCCGGAATTTCTTCTCTGCGTTCCCGTAAAGGGGGTATCTCGATGGTGATCACATTGATGCGGTAAAAAAAATCTTCCCGAAATTGTTGCGTATTGATGAGTTTTGTCAAATCGCGGTGGGTTGCGCAAATCAACCGGAATCTGGACTCAATGGACTGGCTGCCGCCGATGCGCTGGATCTTTTTTTCTTCAAGCGCACGGAGCAGCGCCACCTGCATTTTCAGGGATATTTCCCCCACCTCGTCTAAAAACAGGGTGCCGTTATCGGCCATTTCCAACCGGCCACGCCTGGCTTTCACCGCTCCGGTAAAGGCGCCTTTCTCATGACCGAACAATTCACTTTCCAGAAGTGTTTCCGTCATGGCACCGCAATTAATAGTAACCAGCGGACCGCAGGCCTGTTCGCTCTGCATGTGAATGGCCTTGGCCACCAGCTCTTTACCCACACCGGTTTCACCGGTGATCAGCACCGGGGCGTTGCTCGGGGCGACCTCTTCAATGGTTTTAAAAACCGATTGCATGGACGCCGAAACCACCACCATACTCTCGACACCGGTGCCCTGGTGCATGAGCAGTTGTTCACGCAGTGCCGCGTTTTCATACCGCAGCGCCCGGCTTGCCGTCACACGTTCCATGAGCAGGGACAGTTCTTCCGGATCAAATGGTTTGCAGAAATAATCGTCGGCGCCCAATTTCATTGCCTCCACTGCACTCTGAATGGATCCATGCGCGGTTATCATGATCACATGGGCATCCGCTTGTTTTTCCTTGATTCGAGTGAGCAGCGTGATACCGTCCATACCCGGCATCTTGATATCCACCAGAAAGGCATCAAATTGTTGATGTTCAAGTTTTTCCAGGGCGATATCACCGGAAGACGCTGTTTCCACCTGGTAACCGTCCTTGAGAAACCAGGCCGCCAGAGATTCACAAATGGTTTCTTCATCGTCCACGACCATGATTCGCATCGATAAGCTCATGATCAACTCCTTTTGGTGCAGTTAATATACTTATTCTCTCAATTCATCAGACGTATGCGAATTCACCGGTAAGTTGATGCTGAACGTGGTTCCTTTTCCGGGTTCACTTACCACGCTGATATGTCCATTATGCTCACGGATAATACCGTAAGCCATGGAAAGACCCAATCCCACGCGTTTCCCCTCCTGTTTTGTAGAATAAAACGGCTCGAAAATGCGGGGCAGGTCCTCCGGTTTGATCCCGTGGCCGGAATCGGTAACGCTCAGTTTTACCGTGCAGCCGTCTTCTGAATTGCTGCCGGAGATGATCAGGTCACCCCCGTCGGGCATGGATTCAATGGCATTGAAAATCAGATTCATGATACATTGTTGGATCTGGGCATAATCACCCCACGCCGTAAAGTCTTTGTGCGGCAGGTCCAATGCGTAATTTACATTCCCGAGTTCAAGCTGGTGTTGAACGAGCATGATGACCGTTTTGACGACCGCTTTCATGTCAAAGGCCTTGGCCTCGACCGTTCGCTGGCGCGCAAAGGTAAGCAAGTTGTTGACAATACTACCGCATCGAAGGGCTTCATTCACGGATAGCTCGAGGTAACGTTCGAATTCCGCAATACCTTTATCGGGCATTCTGTCTTCTCGAATATAGGATAAAATCAATTTGTTGAAGGTCACTATACTGGAAATGGGATTATTGATTTCGTGACATACCGAGGCAACCAGACGGCCCAACGACGCCAGCCGGTCCTCGCGGACAAAAAGAGCCAGATCATCCTTGATGGCCTTTGTGCGCTGCTCGATCCGTTCGGAAAGATCCTGGGTCATATCGCGCACGGTCACCACAAACCGGACGATCTGTCCCAAATGGTTGGTGATGGGATAGGTGGTGACCTGGGTGATCTGTGATTCCCCATTTTCATCAAGGATTTCATGTACAGCCCTGGCGGTCCGTCCGGTCTCCAGGGTTTTCAACGTGGGACATATCCGGTCGCCGCAGGTGCATGGGGTTTCAGAGCTGTTCAATCTCCCATGGCAGCGCCGGCCAAGTATTTCCTTTTTGTCTTTTCCGCCCGTTATCAATGCTGAATCATTGCAATTGATAATACGAAAATCACGGTCAATGACCATGACCCCATCGGGCGAAGCTTCCAGCAGGGCCGATGCAAAAGAGGTGACCATACTGATCTCGGCTTCACGGCGATCGGCTTTTTCGAAGAGTTTGGCGATATCAACCAGCAGCAAGGCGGCCGGACGATCGAGCACCCCGGTTTTTTTGCGCTTGTGCCGTATCAGGTTTTCCAGAATCCCCTGATCGCCCGTAAACTCAAGAATCAGATCCAGATTTTCCATGGTAACGAGATCCAGATAATCGTCAAATACTTCCAGATTCATTTCACCGGCATATTTATAACAGGCGATGGATTTTGTTACGGCGGCAATGCCCACGAGGTTCAGGCGCAAGTGAGTGGGCTTGATGCCACCCAATATCTGCATGATTGAAACACAGCGTGACCCTCTGGCCACGATACCGACCCTGATTACCAGGTTTGATTCACTGTCGGTGGTCAAATGCATGGTCGTCACCTCAATGGAGTTATGCCAACTGGTGAAACGGGTATGCTGGTTTTTCTATTTTGACCGATACGGATAAGAAATGCACCGGGTACACTGACAAGGGTAGGTAAAAGAAGCGGTCATGATATGCGGTTGAATCGGCTGGGAAATAGTCGGAATAGGGTGACTTGCTGCATGGTCATCAAACACAGAACGAAGGATTCGTGTATTTCACCGCTTTATCATTTGCACCGGTTCCGTTCCTGATGCGTTTTACATCATCCTACGGCAAGTCATTTACTGATGTCAAGACAAGGGGATAAGGGGTGATACCGGGCAATCGCAACTGATAGATAATCGATATGAAAAAGTTATTTGGCATGCGATGCCCTTTATTCCGGTTTCTCTTGGATGACCGGATTCCTGAGAATGCCGATGTTTTCAATTTCAACTTCCACCACATCTCCGTGTTTTAACGGGCCGACACCGCTGGGGGTGCCGGTGGCGATAATATCGCCGGGCATGAGCGTGAAGTTTCGGGAAACAAAGGCAATGATTTCCGGGATGGGGAAAATCATGTGGCGGGTGTTTGAGGATTGTACCTTCCGGCCGTTTTTCCGGCAGACGATGTCCAGGTTTTGCGGGTCATCGATATCGTCGGACAATATCACGCAGGGACCAATTGGGCCGAAAGTGTCCAGGGATTTGCCCCGAAACCATCCGGAACGGTCATGGTTCTGCAGATTGCGCTGGCTCACGTCATTCATGCAGGTATAACCCAGTATCACATCCATGGCCGAACTTTCCGGTACATGCTTGCACTGGTCTTTTATGATCAGGGCCAACTCGGCTTCGTGATCCACCCGTGGCTGTTCAAATGCATATGCGTTCAAGAATGCGGGAATGATGATGGGTTCGTCCGGACCGATGAGTACATTGGGTGTCTTGGGAAAGAGTACGGGTTCTTCCGGAACTTCGGTGGTAAACCCTTGAACCTTTACCGATAGGCTTTCGGCGATATGATCCCGGTAATTCAACCCCAAGGCGATGATTTTCGTCGGGGTGATGGTATAGGTTTCACCGCTTCCTGATACGGGTAATGTGACCATTGTCAATTCTTCCTGCCGTGCGCCGGATCATGCCGCCTTGCTGCGTTCTGGTTTAAACGCCGCGTAAAGGGAGGCATCCATCACGGCCTCATATCCAGTCATTTGCGCAATGACCTGCAGGTTCCTGTCCAGGAACGTGAAATTTCCGGTCATTTTGTGCGCTGCGGTCCCTGTCACTTCCAAAACAGCCGTTACCGGTTCGGAGGGGAATTGGCTCCTGTATTGCCGGTAGGAGGCGGCATAACTGGGAAGGGAAACCATCCCCTTATGCTCATAGCACCAGACGCTGGCCATCTGGAATGCCGCATCCAATATCAGGGGATCGCCGATCCAGCGGCTTCGCAAGGGAGATCGCATCCACACTTCCGGTGATGGTGCAGGCAGCAGGCGGGCGGTGAGCCCGGATTCGGTGCAGGAGAGGACTTCCTGAATACCTTTCAAGGGATCTTTATGGAACAAGACCTTTTCGTAAATATCCGGTACGTTCATAGGCGTCCTGTTGCCGTTTTCAGGAATTACGCCGGTAAAAACCGGGGGTTCCGGCAGGGTTTCAGATAGAACCGCTTTGGCGCGCGAGTGAACCATTTCACCGTCATTGCCGTTGCCGTTCTGAATTTCCACCCAGACCTCCCAGGCATCCTCACACTTTGACGCCTTGCCGGTGAGCATGCGGATGGTTTTTTTGTCTTCATCTAATTTGATGCCGTTCAGCAGCCGCATGTCGTCGATTCCCCTGAGCATCAGTCCGGGATTTTCATGGAGAGCGCTCTGACCCAGCCATTCAGTGAGGAGGGCAAACGGTACCACGGGTTTGCCATCCAATTGATGGGCTTCAAGGATTGGGTATTCCCTCAAGTCAATGTGCCGTTCCTGAAACAGGGACAGGGGGCTTCCCGTGTTCTCTTTGTCGGCCAACACATGCAAGGATGCCGATGTGGTGCGGAGCCGGCCGGTCATCATATTCCCGACGACGACCTCCACGGATCCGCTATCCGGCGCGCAGGACATTTCCATGACCATGTGTTTTGCGCCGGCATCGACATTGATCAATGATATGTCATTCTTTTCGAATTCACGTTTCAAGGCAGGTGAAACCATGCCGCCGTCCCAAGGTCCCCAATTTATGGAGACCACACGGCAATCCGGGCGCAGGGATGCTTCCCGGAGCGCCGTTTTGTTGAGGATCTCATTGGCCATGGCATAATCGGCCTGGCCCTTGTTGCCCATACGGGCGCTTACGGATGAAAAGAGTACGATATGGCTGAGTGCATCGGATGCCACGGCTTGGAGGAGGGTGGAGAGACCGTCAACCTTCGTGGATAACACGCGTTGGAACTGGTCGTCGGTTTTTTCAACGATGAGCCGGTCTTCGAGCACACCGGCGCCGTGAATCAGCGCCCGCACCGGGCCGTGTTCAGCACGGACGGTCTCGAGAATCTGCGTAACGGCCTCCTGCTGCCGGATATCCACCGAATGGTAATGGGCTTTAGCACCGGCTTCGCGCAAATCATTCAGGGTGTTCCGGATCTGGCGATTTGCCAGATGACCGCTGAAAACCGACTCCAATTGTTTGGGTGATATTTTCGTGTCGGGAAATTGGTTTCGCAGGATCGCCGATTTCATGTCGGCTTCCCCGGATATGCCATTCAGCCAGATCGGTTCAGTGGCTGGTTCGGGTGATCGGCCCAGCAGTATGAATGTTACCGGAGCGGCTTTGGACAAGGCCGAAATCGAAGCTGCCGTAACACCGCGGGCACCGCCGGATACCACCACGACATCTCCTGCTCCCAGATCCAGGTCTCCGTCAGGCACTGGCGCGGTTGTAAGCGATAAGGCAATGCGGTGGTCTTTGCCCAGGCCGATTTCCACGGACCCGTTTTTATGTGCATGGACGATTTCCCGGATAATCGCCCGACCCACGGCTTTGTCATCCCCCCATTGAGGGTCGATGTCCAATGCCCGGCAAATCACCTTTTGCCATTCGATGTCGGCGGTTTTGGTTAGTCCGGCAAGAGCACCTTGCTCCGGATGATCAATTGTACACCCGGGTTTACTTTCGGAGAATCCGAAGGATCCGTCCATGCGGCTGATGGTGAGGAAAAAAGTGGGTGCATTCTCAGCCGCACCATTTAAATCCGGTCCGAAATGACGAGCCACCTGAAATGCCCGCAGGGCATCCACACCTGGCAATACCATCACGCCGGCGATTTCCGCCGGATGAACGTCCGGAAGGGGATGATCAACTTCGATGCATTGCACGGGGTATCCATCTGCTTCAAAGGCGGCGCACAGGGACCGGTCAAAACCGGTGCCGTCTCCGACGATCAGCGTTTTCCGGGTCTTATCGAGAATCCCCATCTCTGCCGTCTCCAGAGGGGACATCACCGGTGTGACCATCCGGCGTTCAGGATGTATTATGGATTCGGACGCTATTTCAGCAACATCATCACGGGCACCCGCGGCGATGGCTGCTGCCGGCACCGCGGTCGTATCCTGTTGTGAAGCCGGTTCGCCGGCCGATAGGAACTCGACGATCTGGCCCAGTGTTTTCAGGGTACCCATCATATCCGGGGTTACCTGAGGCAGCCCGGGCATTCTCTCTTCGAGGGTGGACAGAATTTCCACCCGTTTGATGGAATCGATGCCCAGGTCCGCTTCAATGTCCATCCCGGTATCCAGCATATCCGCGGGATAGCCGGTGAGTTCGCTGACGATGTGAACCAGCGTGTCCCGGATTTTGGTATCCGGTATCGGGTTCGGCATCGACGCCGGTACCTGGGGCTGCGCCGCCTGTGGTGCCGGAGCTGCCTGATGGCTGCCGGTACTCAGATAGGCCACGATCTGGCCCAGTGTTTTTAATGTCCCCATCATATCCGGGGTTACCTGGGGCAGCCCGGGCATTCTCTCTTCGAGGGTGGACAGTATTTCCACTCGTTTGATGGAATCGATGCCCAGGTCCGCTTCGATATCCATCCCGGTATCCAGCATTTCCGCGGGATAACCGGTGAGTTCGCTGACAATATCGAGCAGCACCGGTTCGATGGGTGATGAAGGTGCCTGGGATGCGGGGGCAGGTGTATCCACGGAAACGGTTTCCGCCGGGGGATTTTCAGGCGCCGGATCGCTCACCACGGCCACCGGTTCCTGATATTCAGACATCTGTCGAACGGCAGGCGCTTGTGTCCGGGGGGCACCCTGAAGACCATCGACCGGCGGAACAGGTTGGATTACCGGGGGCGCGGGAAGGTGTTCGCCAAGATCCAGCCCCAGGGTGGCTGCCGCCAATTGCTGGGTGCTGCGCATCATTTCCTGCAAGGTACGGTTGGCCTGCGTCTGGGTATCCAGGAATTTCTGATGGGCAAGTGCGGTTTGTTGCTGCAGTGCCTGCATGGATTGGAGTCCCTGTTGCACCACGGCGAGGGTTTCACTGATATGGGTTGATTTTTTCTTGTCGTCTATTGTCATCGAAGCGGCTCTTAAGGTGTTTGTCTTTGGTGATGGTCGATTGTTGCTGGTTTGGGGGCTTATTTCCACCCCCTGCAATGGAATTTTGCTGTTTTCCGGTTCTTGGCGGCTTGCCCCGGATTTTTTTTCCGATGCAGCGCGGGTTTCCTTCACCCGTTTGGGATCGATATAATTGGCACCGGTCATGGGCACCCTCATTTTAGGTTCGCTGCTAGCACGTGGCGCATCCTCCCATTGTGACAGGTCGACGTGGTGGCCGAAGGCTGCCAAGCGGCAAAGCACGGCGGCGAGATCTGCGACCCCGCTGTTTTTTCCCGCCGAGGCATCCACCGCCATAACCGCGTGTGGTTTATGGTCCAATATCGATCGAACAAGTCCGGTGAGAACCGGCTTCGGCCCCACTTCCACAAATGTTCGAATGTCTTCCGAATACAGGTTTTCAATCTGCTCCTGAAACCGGACGGGATTGACAAGCTGATCCGCCAGAAGAGATTTGGCTGCCTTTGGGTCATCCGGATACCTGGATGCCGTCAGGTTGGCTTGCACCGGGACACTGCCGGGGGTCATGTGCACATTCCCGACAATGTCGGCAAATGGTTTGTGCGCGCTCCGGACCATCGGGCTGTGAAATGCCGCCGCCACCGGCAGTTTGATGTATCGCAGATTTTTTGTCTTGCACAGGGACATGGCAGCTTCAATGCCGCCGGTGGATCCTGAAAGCACACCTTGTTCCGGACCATTGCGATTGGCCACCATCACACCGTTGTCCAAGGTCTTTACCAGATTGTCCAATACCGTCAGCGGCGCCTTTACCGCCAACATGGTTCCCGGATCGCGGTCGTCTGTTTTGCCGGCGGCGGCCATGAGCCGTCCCCGTTGGACGGACAGGTCGAAAAAGGTGCCGTCATCCATCCATCCCGCACTGCGAAGTGCTGTCAATTCGCCGTAGCTGTGTCCCAATACCGCGTCCGGTGATATGCCGAATCTTTCCAGAATCCGAAAATACGCCAGGCTGACCGCTCCGATGGCCGGTTGGGCCGTATCCGTGCGTCGTAACCCGTCCTCCTGAATCCGGCTTTCGTGCGGTGAAGATGCGGGGCAGGGGAAAATGGCATCGCTGAGCAGCCTGTCCTTATCATAGTATTCATTGGCGGTTTCAATGGCACCAAATGCCTCGGGAAACATGCAGGCAAGGTCCAGCCCCATATTCACGTATTGGCTGCCCTGGCCGGGAAACATACAGGCGATCCGCCCCGGTTCATTGCCGCTGCCGAAGAAGATCTCCGCATCCGACCCACCCTTGTTATCCGGGTCGTTCTGCAACAGGGCCTTCGCCGCCTCGGTTTTCCGGAGCCACTCCCGTCGGTCGTGGGCATTGCGAACAACCATGAGCAAACGGTATTGCGCGCCGGTGTTGAAGTGTTTCCGGGATGTGGCCGCAACCACCGGTAATTTCTCTATTGAGGTAACGGTGATTTCATCAGCCAAACTATTGAGTGAGGCTGACAATGAATTATGATCACGGGCACCAAGGGCGATGATCTCGACACTGCCGTCCCAGGAAACCTGTTGCTTTTGGGGATGGTATTCTTCGATGGCCACATGGTAATTGCTGCCACCGAATCCGAATGCGCTGATGCCGGCGCGCCTCGGATGGCCGTTTCGGCTGAACCATGGGCGTTTCCGCGTATTCAAGTAAAACGGGCTATCCGGGATGTTCAATTTATCGTCCGGTGTATCGGCTTTCAAGGTTGGGGGCAGAACTTTATGATGAATGCCAAGAGCGGCTTTTATGAGGCCGGCCGACCCGGCAGCCGCCTTGGCATGGCCTATCATGGATTTTACAGAACCCAAAGCGCGGCGATGCCCGTTGGATCCGTTTGTTGCAAAGACCCTTGTCAAGGCCTGAAATTCCACCTGATCGCCCACACGGGTGCCGGTACCGTGGGCTTCCACTAGGTCCACCGTGGAGGGATCGTACCCGGCGGTGGCGTAGCTGTGACGCAAGGCACGTTCCTGGCCATCGGGCAGGGGGGCGTAAATGCTTTGGGATTTACCATCGCTGGAGGAACCGATGCCGCGAATGACGGCATATATCCGATCGCCGTCTTTCTCGGCATCGGACAGGCGCTTGAGTACCATCAATCCCACACCTTCGCCCAGAACGGTACCGTCCGCCTCTTTGGAAAACGGGCGGATGTCACCGGTGGGGGACAATATGGCGGTTTTTGAAAAACACATGTGCATGAAGATATCGTTGAGCGTGTCCACGCCGCCGGTAACCACCATATGGCTGCGGTTGGCTGAAAGCTCAAGTATGGCGAGATTGATCGCGCTCATGGAACTGGCGCAGGCGGCATCCACTACACAATTGGTGCCGCGAAGGTCCAAACGATTGCAGATCCGGCCGGCAACGACATTGCCGAGAAGTCCTGGGAATGAATTCTCCTGCCAGGGTACATAGGTTTCTGCAATGCCTTGAACGATTTCTTCGGTCTTTTCAGGCTGAATACCGGCATCCTCCAGGGCTTTACGCCATTTCGGATGTCCCAGTCGCGAGCTCAGGGGGATCACAAGTTCCTGAGTGCCGGTAACACCGAGAATTACACTGGTGCGATCCCTGTCAAATTCGCGTCCACTGCCATATCCCGCATCTTCCAGGGCGTGTTTGGCGGCCAGCAGGCCCAACAGTTGTGAAGTATCCGTGGCTTCCAGCGCGTTGGGCGGAATGCCGAATTCCGTGGGATCAAAATCAACCGGCGATAAATACCCGCCCCGGTTGCAATAAATGTGATCCGGGCGTTTGGGGTCTCGATCAAAGTAGTCATTCAGGTGATCATGGGTTCCGGGCGGGTCCGTGATACCGTCGATCCCGTTTAGCAATAATCGCCAATAGCTTTTAAGATCGGATGATTTGGCAAAAAAGCATCCCATCCCCACGATCGCTATGGGAGCTATGGACCCCTTGTTTTCGTAAGATACTGTTTTCAAATGTAATACCTATTTTAACACGTATGTATATTTATGATTAAGATATAACAATACTGCATAAGCTATTGATTTTCAAGTATTGACCAAAAATAATTAGATGTGATATTGGTATATCAACTTATCAAGGAGTGATTTTGATTAAATTCTACACTAATCGTGAATTGGCGGCATTTTTAGATATAAATCTTGCCAAGTGGAAAAGATGGTCCAGGGAATTTTTACCACCGGATCCATTGGGAGGATTACAATCAGGTTATGCGCGCCAATACAGCAGTAAAGACGCATTCAAAGTCTTTCTGGGTGGGTACATGGTGTCGGAAATGAAATTGGCCGTTGCGGAAGCGCGGCGGATTCTGGCGGATTTGGGCAGTTGGTTGAAGGACAATGGTTTCTATGAATTGAGAGCCAACGGGAAAACAGAAACGGTCTCCGATAACAATCCGGTGAAGGAATATACCATCAGAGTATGTCCGGTGGAAGGTGATCCGATAAAACCGCCATTGTTTTTATACCGTATCGACGGGCTTATGGAACGGACACGGATCGACCACGGGGGACTTTCCGCGGTCAAATATATTTTTTTTGAAACATGGTTGGGTTATGAAACGGACCGTAAAGCGGTTGAATCGAACATCTCGGACAAGCGGATCCCCATCACCCGCCTGAAAGATCATTTTTTGGATAAGATCGGCATTAAAATTATGTGAGCGATGTGTATACAGTTTTTTTTGATTATCGCCGCTATACATCATTGCACAGCTTTTCACGGATGGTGTCCATGGTCATGGGGCGTGTGGTACCGGTGGATTGTGGAAACCACACGGCCTGATGCCGCAACATGCCGATGCGTGTGATAATTGCGGCGCCGAACATTAAATTATGGGCCACTGTTACCGTCCTGCGATTCTCCGGTTTTTCCAGGAAGCTTCCCTTGACCCATTGATTGAAGGCCCCCATACCCGGCCCGCACCAGATCTGGTAGTCGATAACACGGGATGCGTCGCCCCGGGTCGCCCAACCCGACGATTGCCCGAGATAGGACCGAAACACCAGGGCCATTTTATGCTTTGGATTATCCTCGGCACGACGGATCTGTTCAGGATCACGGATATTGAAAAAAGCCCGGGTTTTTTCCCATTCCTCGGCAAAACTTTTCCGGAAAAAGTCCTTTTCCAGCGTGGCCCGTATCGTTGCGGGAATCTGCTCATACATGTCGTGGGTTCGATAGAGGTCGTATAATTTGGCGGCGCGCATGGAGAACATGGTTCCGCGCTTGAGAACTTGTACCTTTACGCCCAGTTCAAACATGTCCGCGGCCGGCGCCATGGTGACATCCGCCTGTTGGGCCGCGCACAGCATTTTTCGCACCGGTTCCGATGTGCCGGCCTCCGTGCAGGACTGGTTGATCGAACCGGTCAACACATAGGCCGCTCCCATGGCAAATGCTGCCGCGGCCGCTTCCGGCGTGGCTATCCCGCCGCCCAATCCAACATGAACCGGCTGGTCGAACCGGTGTTGTGCGACCAATTCGTCTCGCAGTGTAATCATGGTCGGCAGTAAGGTCAGCGCCGGCCGGTTATCCGTATGTCCCCCGGAATCCGCTTCGGCCGTCACCGCATCAGCCATGGGAATCCGGCTGGCCAATTCAGCCTCGTCCCTTGTAATCAAGCCTTTATCCATTAAACCGCTGATGAGTTTTCCGGCCGGCGGGGCCATAAATTTACGGGCCACCTCCACCCGCGACACCTTGGCCACGATACGGTTGGGAACCATTATCCCACCGGAGGTGTTACGAAGGACACCTTTTATGCGAAAATAAACCAGGGCGGGGGTGAGATCCAGGTAGGCCGATGCGCTGATCAGATTGATTCCATGTTTGAGATAGCGGTTGACCGTCTCCCACTCGAGTGTCATTTCATTGGGGCTATGAATCAGATTGAATCCATATGGGAATTTTGCTTCGAATCGGGATAGCCGGATGATGGCGGCCTCAATCTCATCGGGCAACAAACCGGCCGCCCCGAAAAAGCCGATCATGCCGGCCCGTCCTGCGGCCTCGACCATCTCAACGGATGTGATGCCGTTGGCCATGGCGCCGCAGACATAAGCGTAACGGATGCCCAGAAGATTTTTTAATCCCGGATCGCCGAGTTTGTCCGGATGAAGCGGCGGTGCATAGGCGATCAATGGACGTTCATTCTCGCCGGCTTCCCGGTTTTTTCCCATTATGGCCGTCCCGCTGGTGGTGATTCCCGGACGGCCATCGACGTCAACGATGTAAATCGGGTCCAACAGACGTTCGAGGGTATCCCGGATGTGACGGTCTTCGGTGACCGGTGATTGGGATTCGGGAATCCAGATGCCGTGATTCGTTGCAGACGCCAAATTATAGTTCCTTTTGTGAAGTTATGCCGGATCGCGTGGATACGGGTGAGTCGCGTGGTGGCTATAAACCATAAATTTATCAAATGTGTCAAGCAGGTGTATCAGCGCTATCCGGGCGATCGCATGTAGGTTTTACATGCGATCAGATGCGTTAAAATATGGGTATGCGTTGATACAAGGCACGATTACAATTTTCAAATTACAAAATCAAAATGCCAAATGGGGGAATAGTGCCGACTTATATATCCGCCATGGGATTTATCATTCATGTTTACGGCCGGGGATGATATTTCCGGTGAATTTTCGATAGCTGGTGCCTGGCCACATGCGTGTATATCTGAGTGGTCGAAATATCCACATGTCCCAACATGACCTGAACGGCCCGCAGATCCGCACCGCCTTCAAGGAGATGGCTGGCAAAGGAATGGCGCAGCGTATGCGGCGTCACATTTTCGGATAGGCCTGCCTGTCGGGAATATTTTCGCAGCAATTTCCAGAATCCCTGGCGGGTCATGGGCTTGCCGGCGCGGGCAGGGAACAGAACATTGCTGGTCAGACCCTTTAACAGTGTTTTGCGGGCATTGTCGATGAAGATATCGATTTTGCGTTGCGCCGTCATGTTGATGGGCACCACGCGTTCTTTATTGCCTTTACCAAGAACCTTGACGAAACATGCTTCCAGGTTGATGTCCAGTACCTTGAGGTTGATCAACTCCGAAACGCGAAGCCCTGCCGCATAGAGCAGTTCCAGCATCGCGGCATCCCGTTGTCCTGTTTTTTTTTTTGTGTCCGGGGCGTCGAGCAGCAGAGCTACCTGGTCGGCGGACAATACATCGGGCAGATGCAAACCGGTTTTCGGCAAATCAACGATCTCTGCCGGGTTGGTATTCATGATGTTTTCCCGGTTCAGATATTTATAGAATCCACGAATGGTGACGATGTGTCTGGCGCGGGTTCGGGCACCCAGTCCGGCATCTCGCATGGCAATCATATATTTAAGGATCACCGATGCCTCTGTGTCCTGGATGCGGGAAACGCCACTTTGATTCAAATATTCCAGGAAGTGTTTCAAATCACTGCCGTATGATTCAAGTGTGGATCTGGACAATCCCTTCTCAATCAACAGAAAAGCGGTATATTTATCGGTGAGATCGTCGAATTGATTATGGCCTGCCTGAACCAAGGGGTTGCTCCATCGTAAATGTGAGGTCCTGAATGCGACTAAACTTCAGACCTTTATAAGCTGCCGGCGTTGTGAGATCAATACCAATATCGGGTTGCAATTTGGCACGGATATCTCTACCATTCGACCCTAACAACCCAAGACACCCCGGTATTCTGAAATACCATCGATAAACAGGGACCCCATGCATATTTTAACCCATAAAAGGATTGACCGGACACTGGTTGGAAAGCCTCTGTTCATGTCCAACGGCGTGAGCCGTGTGGAATTGCTGACCACTGCCGCCATGGCGGCTGACGACGCTGGTTTGGTACACGGTGGATTCATTTTCGGGCTTGCGGATTATGCGGCCATGTTGGCTGTGAATCACCCCCATGTGGTTCTCGGCGGCGCAGAGGTAAAATTCCTTTTGCCCGTTCGGGTGGATCGGACCATCACCGCTCATGCCCAGACCCGGGAAATATCCGGTAAAAAGCATATGGTGAGTGTTACCCTGAAGTGTGGTGATGAGGCCGTATTTCACGGCACCTTTACCTGTTTCGTCCTGGATAAACACGTATTGTCGCCATAAGATTTTCTTCATTGCCAACAACGAATGGTATTCACATCCATGAAGGGATTGATCGTTCATACCAGCAACCGGCTGGAAATTTTGATTGAACAATTGGCCGGCATACTGTCCGCTGTACCATCCGGCCGGATGCCGGTGGCGGTAAGGCCGGATATTGTCGTTGTCCAGAGCAAGGGAATGGAGCGGTGGATCTCACTGGAACTCGCACGGATCAACGGGATAAGTGCGAATTGCCGTTTCCCTTTTCCCAATACATTTCTGCACGAGCTGTGTGACAACGCGGGCTTGGATGTAACGGACACTGCATTTTTCCGGACACCCACGTTGGGTTTCGCCATCATGAAAGCGCTGCCCGAATTGATAGACAGACCCGGATTCGAGATGGTTCGCCGGTATCTCGCGGATGATCCCAATCAATTGAAATTGTACCAGTTTTCGCAAAAGACAGCCGACATCATCGATCAGTACACCGTATTTCGTCCGGATTTCATTGCGTCCTGGGAAAAAAACAGGGGCGGCTCTGATCCCCATCATCAATGGCAGGGGATGCTTTGGCGGTGGTTGACGGAAAAGAACAGGGGACGGGACCGGGCCAGCCTGCGCGCGCAACTCCTCGCGTCCATCCGGAACAACAACGGCACCGATTACCGGTTACCCGGTCATATCTCTGTTTTCGGATTATCACACCTGCCAATGTTCCATCTTGAAGTGTTCCAGGCACTGTCCGCTCTGGTTCCCGTCCACCTTTATGTGTTGAATCCCTGCCGGGAGTACTGGGCGGATATTGTGAATCCGGCCGAAGAGAAAAAGATATCCGCTGCATACACATCGTCTGAAAACAGGGATTCGGATCTTTATTTGGAATCGGGAAATCGATTGCTGGCCTCTTTCGGTGCCCTCGGGAGGGATTTCCAACACCTGGTAGCCGAACTGGACGGGCATGTCATCGAAAAGTTTGATGCTCCAGGGGCCGGGACGCTGCTGTCATCGATCCAGGCCGACATCTGCACGCTGACGGACAGGGAATATGCAGCAGATAGCGCCACCGGTATCGAAAATTGCGGGAGGCAAACCAGCGGCCCGGACGGCAGTGTTCAGATCCACTCATGCCATAGTCCCATGCGGGAAGTTGAAGTTTTGTATGATCAATTGTTGAATATGTTCGAAAATGATCCGAGCCTGGAACCCGGGGAAGTTATGGTACTGGCCCCTTCCATTGAAATATACACACCTTTTATCCAGGCGGTATTCGGCACCGACACCGAGAACTCACCTGCTCTACCGTTCAGCATCGCTGACAGATCACCCGTGAATAAAAGCCCGGTGGCAAACCAGTATTTAAGATTGCTCGGTATCAAGGAATCGCGATTGGGCGCCTCTGAAATTTTAGGCCTCCTGGAATCCGAAGGGATTCGGAACCGTTTTGAATTCACCGACGCGGATGTTGATAAGATTACCCGCTGGATAAGGGAGACGAATATCCGCTGGGGGGTGGACAAGGCCCATCGGAAGAAACTAGGACTGCCCGGTTTTTCGGAAAATACCTGGGCATCGGGTCTGGAGCGGATGATGCTGGGATATGCGCTGCCAGGGGATAACCGGCGGATGTTCGCCGGTATTTTGCCATATGATAATATCGAAGGAAAAGAGGGTCTTGTACTTGGAAAATTAATGTCATTTATGACGTCTGTTACAGATTTGAAAAAGAAGCTGGAAACACCGGCCACCCTGAATGCGTGGTGCGATCGGCTGAACCAGGCACTCGACGCTTTCTTTGGCGGGGATTTGTCCATTGAGAACGATTGCCAGTTCATACGAGCCGTGGTCTCGATCTTATCGGAAGTTGAAGAGAAAACAGACCTCCACCTTGAAATGGATTTTCAGGTCATTCATCATTTTTTATCACACCAACTCACCATCGGGGATACCGGGTCGGTTTTTTTTTCAGGTAGAATCAATTTTTGCTCGATGCTGCCCATGCGAAGCATTCCGGCCCGGATCATCTGTGCATTGGGCATGAATCATGATGCATTCCCACGCGAATCCCATGCCCCTTCATTCGATCTGATCACCGCTTACCCCCGGCGAGGTGACCGGTCTCGCCGCAATGATGATAAATACTTGTTTTTAGAAATGTTGATCTCCGCACGAGATAAGCTGTACATCAGTTTTATCGGCCAGAACCATCAGGACAATACCAAAATACCCCCATCCGGTCCGGTCAGCGAGTTAATGGACTACATCGTACAAGGATACGCAATCAACGCCGATCGCATGATCACTTACCATCGGCTTCAAGCGTTCTCACCGGATTATTTTAAAGAGACATCTTCGCTGTTCAGCTATTCAGCCGAAAATTGCATGGCCGGTCGAAAGCTGACGATGCCCAAAGATAGACCAGTATTTTTTCATAAACCACTGCCCGAACCATCCGTTGAAAACAAAATTCTGGATCTTCATGCACTGGCGTCGTTTTTCGGAAATCCGACTAGATTCTTATGCGAAAACCGGCTTGGATTGTATTTGCCAAATGGTGAGGCGGCCATCGAAGACAAGGAAAGGTTCAATCTGGATGGGCTGGAAAAATACATGTTGGGCGGGGAACTGGTCGATGCGGGATCCCCGGACAACCGGTTCGACAAGATCCTTACGCTCCAGCGCGCCCGGGGAACTTTACCCATGGGAACCATGGGTGAAGTGGTATACGCAGACCTGTCCGTGGATGCCGGGTTGTTTCATGAGAAGATTAGTAAAATGGTGGGGGAGGGAACACCCGAATCTACAATGGTGGATATTTTAATCAATGAGTTTCAGATATACGGGCGTATTCAAAATGTATATCCGTCGGCACTGATAAACGTTCGTTATGGCAATACGCGGGGAATCGATCTGGTTCGTACCTTTATCCAGCACCTGTGCCTGACAGGGGGCAGCGCCACGACTGTATCGTGCAGCTACCTGTTATGCAAGGATGCGGTGTGGCGGTTTGAGAATCATCCACCCGTGGAGAATATATTGATCGCATACCTGAAATTGTATTGGGAAGGGCTTCATCACCCCCTCCATTTTTTCCCGGTCGCCGGCTATGCCTATACCCGGGCGTTGCGCACGAATGGAATGACCCGGGAGGACAGTATGAAAAAAGCCTTGCAGGCATGGGCCGGCAGCGATTGGCAACGGGGAGAATCCGATGATCTATATTACCAGAAGTGTTTTGCGGACGAAGTACCTTTAGACGAGGTTTTTGAGTCCAATGCCCTCTGTGTGTTCGAGCCCATTTTCGACTGCTGCAGCGAAGTTCGCTTGTGAAGCAGGCACACCGGCTAAACGCGTTTGGACATGATAAGCACCGTCTGCATATCTTCAGACATCGCGAAATATTTTTTTTAACAAACCCGTGCCTTTGTCGGATGCCTCTTTTGTAATCTTGTCTTCGATGTCTGTTTTACCTGAAGGTTCAATTTCAGCAAGGTGTCCGCCGTCTAAAAATCTGAACACCGGTCCGTTGGCAGATAGTGAAACCACCGAATTCGGGGAAAGGACGCTTTGGAGATTGATCGGCCGGCCATCCACAGACACCATTTGCCGGCCGGTAAGGTCGATGACCCAATACTGATTCTCGCCATAGTAGAACTCTGCGTGCCGTTCGGTGATTACCGGATGATTCAGAACAACATCACATTCCGGATCCGTCCCGATGACCACCGGCAATTTATTAAATGATATAAGTGGTTTATTGTTTTCAGCGGCCGGGTGTTTTGACGGCGATATCGGATCATCTTTTTCCACACTTTCGGATGAGTGTGAGGCCGATGATCCGGAGGCCTCCGACCGGGCATCCTTGCGGGTTTTGGTCAGAAAACTGAATTTTGGTCCATCTTTCGCTAACATGATCACGTCTCCGTCCTTCAGATCGGCCGTTGAAATCTGTCGGCCGTTCAGGAACGTGCCATTGGTACTTTTATCTTCCAAGCGAAAACGATTGTCTGTGCGGGTGATGAGCACGTGTTTCCTGGAAACCACGGTCAGTTCCGTTGGCAGCCTCAGATCACAGGTTGGATGACGTCCGATGCTGATTTCGGAACCGGTAAACTCGTGTATCTCTCCCTTCATCGGGCCTTCTATGTGTTTCAGCTGGATAACGATCATAGGATTCTTTTTCATGGATGCCGATTCATTTGATGTATATTATAAATAGATTTTAGATAGTTGCAATAGTGTCTGATGGATATGTGCCTTGACAATTTTCCGGTATCATAATACTTTCAAAGAAATTCATCAACATTCGGAATCAAATATTTTCAAGTGTGATCAAGCGATTGTCAGGAATCTAGCAGACTAAGGATTAAATGTAAATCCATATGATAAAAATCGAAATCGCCGGGAATACTGATATCGGTCTGGTCCGGCATAAAAATGAAGACACATTCGTAATCGATACAGAAGAACAATTCTGCCTGGTCGCCGATGGTATGGGTGGAGCCGCTGCCGGAGAACTGGCAAGCCGGTTTTTCGGTGAAGCAACCGCCGAGGTATTCACCGGCATGGTGAATCGCTCGGAAGAAATTATTGTTCAGAAGGTTCAGGCCGCTTTCAAGGAGGCCAATGAAAAAATCCTCAGACATATAGAAGAAAAACCGGAACACAAAGGCATGGGATGCACGGCTGAATTATTGGCATTGGCCGATGATGGTTTTGTCATCGGCCACATGGGAGACAGCCGCACCTATCGGGTCCGGCATCGCCGGATGAGACAATTGACCAAGGATCATTCACTTGTACAGGAACAAGTCGACCAGGGGATTATTTCCAGGGAAGAAGCAAAAGTACATACCATGCGGAACATTATCCTCCGTGCCGTGGGGGTGAAAGAGGATCTCGCTCTGGATATTCTTCGCGGACAGGTTGAAGACGGTGACCTTTTCCTCCTATGCTCGGACGGTTTATCGGATATGGTGGACGAAATACAATTGGAAACCATACTTGTTGAGGATATCAGCCTTGAACGAAAGGCGAACAAGTTGATAGACGCCGCGAAGAAGGCCGGCGGCAAGGATAACATTACCGCCGTGCTGCTGAAAATTGGTTAAGACAATCCGGTGAGAGCAGGCACAGATGCAGGTGTCAGGACGGTTTCAGTCATATATGATTACGTGTTGCCTGTTGCTGCTCGGGTTAACGTTCACGGTCCGGGCCACGGGTGAAGAACGGGTTTTTCCGCTGACCGTTGCCGAGGCTGAAGATACGGTAAGCCTGTGGCTGAGCCGGAAAGGATACGACCTTTACCGGCGGAACATCGACCAGGGCGGTATACAGCTCATCGCGGATACCGGAGAATCCAACTGGCAGATAAGCATCTGGCCCAATTCGCCGTTGGCCACAAAAATAATTGCGGTTTTTACCGAAAACAGCATGGTAATCGCCGGACGGAACGATGAATTGTGGGATGTGCTGGACAGGCAATCCAATACGCCCGCACTTACCAAAACCCAGCCTTCGGACACATCATTCCCATCGTTTATGCTTGCCAAAAACAAGGCCGTTGTCTGTATTCATTCCGGTGGTGAAGCCGGCGCCCTGCAATTGTCAGGTTTTATCATAGATCCCGCAGGGATCATCGTGTCTACTGCACATGGCCTCGATTACTTACAGACCGTTCAGGTGATCCTTCACGGGGGCAGGATACTGACCGGCCGGGTGATCAAGATCAATCCGGGACTGGATCTCACACTCGTGGATGTCTCGACCGGATTGGATGCATTCATATCGCTCGACAAGGGCCGCAACTTATTGGAAATGGGCGAGCGCCTGTTTACCGTTGGATGTCCGAACGATTTATCCGGAATCATCTTTTCGGGTATCCTCGACAGCCCACCCAGAAAGGTGGGTTCACGTCCTTTGTGGCAAGTGAATATGCCGATTCATCAGGGCAGCAGCGGGAGTCCGGTATTCGATCTCCAGGGAAATCTCACGGCCATTGTGAAGGGCAGATATCGCGGTACGGATTACATCGGGTTTCTGATTCCTTTTGAAACCTTGATTGAATTTATCAGTGAACCATAAGGCGCGGGACATGAAATACGGCAGATATGAGATACGTGATGAGTTGGGTAAAGGGAATATGGGAGTGGTCTACCGGGCCCATGACCCGCAGATTGACCGCATCGTCGCACTGAAAGTTCTCAGATCCGACCGGGTGACCAGTGATGATTTTGTTGCACGATTTCTCAAAGAAGCAAAAGCCATCGGACGGCTGTCACATGGGAATATCGTCACGGTGTATGATGTGGGGAAAGATCACGGTACCGTCTACATTGCCATGGAATATTTGAGGGGGAAACCCTTCGATCAGGTGATGAAAATTGAAAAGCTATCAATAGAAAAAATTATTGATATCGGCGTTCAGATCGCCGAGACACTTGCGTACGCACATGACAACGGCATTGTTCACCGTGATATCAAACCGTCAAACATCCTTCTGACCGATGACGGTGTTGTCAAGTTAACGGATTTTGGAATAGCTCATATTGAAGACCCCACCAGTACACTTCAGACGCTGGCCGGCGAGATTCTGGGGACGCCGGTTTACATGTCACCGGAACAGGTCAATGGTCAGCCGGTGGACGGTCGTTCCGATCTGTTCTCGCTGGGTATAATTCTTTATGAATTGTGCACGGAGAGACGACCATTCACCGGGGGAAACATTGCGTCTATTTTTAAAGCCATCACTCAAGATACACCGGAAAGTCCCGTTGATCTTGATCCTGGCTTTCCCCGGACGATTTCCGGCCTGATTATGCAAATGGTGGAGAAGGTTCCGGGGAAACGAATTCAATCCGGTGAAACGGTAGCTGCCAAACTTCGCGATTACCTGAAAAATGAAGAACGGGGAAGGGATAGACGAAAACCGGGAAAAAAAACAGGTCTCATACCCATGATTGCAGGGGTAATCGTCCTGGTTCTCGCGGCCGCCTGGGGTTATCAATTTCTGCCGACATCTCCACAACCGCCCGTCATCACGGATTATACGGCTCCCGTTGATGCGAATTATCCGGGAATTAAAACGTTCAATTTACCGGAAGGTACGGAAGTGGTGAACCCGGGTCCATCCCCACAAGAGATTTCCGAGCTTTCGATCACAAGCCGGCCTGATGGCGCGCAGATATTTCTGGACAATGCGTTCAAGGGCAAAACACCGATGGATTTCAAGCTGCCCTATGGTAAATATGAAGTGCGGTTGACGCTTCCGAATCATTATGAGTGGGAAGCGCAGATACAGCTCGATGAACCTGGCAATACGCCACTTTTTATCCGCCTGATATCAATGGATTGAAACCTTAGCCTTTATTTTTGCGCGAACCCTTAGAGGAGGATTTCAATGAAACCTGTTGTGAGAATGATAAACTTCATCTTGACCTTATCCGTGATCATGGGATTTGGTTTCTGTGAGACATCGTCCGCCTTTTCGGCCGGCGATACCGTGCCGAATTTTTCATTGAAGGATATAAACGAGAAAGTTTATGACTTGTCCTCGCTCAAAAATCAGCCGATGGTGATCATCTATTTTTTCGATGTGGACTCGCGATCCAGCCAGGAAGGTTTGCTCACCATTGACGATCTGGCCAAACAATACAAGGATGTTGATCTCCTGGTGTGGGGAATCACAACATCGAGCAAGGAAAAGGTGCTGAAATTCAATACCCTCACAAATCCGACTTTCCCGATCCTTATGGATACCACCGGCGTAAGCCAAAAATACAAGGCCCAGACTATTCTTCCCACCATTTGCATCACCGGCCCGGAACTGAAGGTCCTTGATTTCTTTCAGGGTGGTGGTAAGACCACGGAAATAATGCTTGTGAAACTAGCGGAAAGGACTTTACAGCAGAAAAAGGTCGAGATTGCAAAGGCAATCTCCGGAAAAGTGGTGACAAAAAATCCTGGAAATGTCGAGGCCAAAAGTGTTCATGGCTATGCATCCCTCAAAGCGGGCGATGTGGAAGAAGCTGAGAAAACGTTTTACGAATTGTCCCGGGAAAAGGGGGATGGGGCTGTCTTGGGTAAAGAAGGACTCAGTACCGTATATGCCCAAAAAGGTCAGACTGAGAAATCGCTGGCCATGGCCGAAGAGGTTGAAATGTCCGGTCCCGGCAGGGCATATGTGCATGTGGTGAAGGGGGATTTGCTCTACAGTCAAAACAAGAAAACGGCGGCAGAGGTTGAATACAAGAAAGCCATCGCCAAAAAACAGTCCGCGCCCTATCAAAAAGCAGTGGCATACAATCAGCTCGGGCGACTGTATGCCAATCGGGGAAACTTTAAAAAATCCAGAGAGTTATATGCCCAGGCGGTGAGCATAGACCCCTATTATATTGAAGCGACTGCGAATCGTGGGTTGACATACGAAAAAGAAGGAGACTGGGCCAAGGCCCTCGAGAATTATCGGCAGGCGTTGGCCATTGATAAAAGCGATCCGTTCGCAGCGACCTTGGCCAAAAATGCGAAAGAAAGGCTGCTGCTCGAACAGGACGAGGAAAAACGCAGCCGGATTGACAAGCTGGTTGATGAACTCGTCCTAAGATACAGAGATCAGACGTTTTCTGTGGACAGCACAATTGAGGATGACTGGACTTCACAACCCATGATTCTGACTTTCACATATTTCAGTGAGACCGGCGGATTGACGGAGCGAGACGGTTTTTCCACCGTATTGACGTCTCAGCTGGCCGACCAGTTAAATGCCTCCGGCCGTGTCCAGGTCGTTGACCTGATCCTCATCGAGCGTCTGCTCGAGCGACTGAATCTGAAAACCTCAGACCTTGCGGAGCAGGAAACCGCCCTAAAGCTCGGCAAGGTGTTGTCCGCCAGGATAATCGGCACCGGCGCCATCTTCCATGTTCATGGCAGCTCGTTGATCACCATGCGGCTCGTGGATACGGAAACCACCGACATCACCAAAGTGATCAATGGTGAATTCGGCGGCGGCCCTTCGATCCGGAAGGATATGCACCAGTTGAATCGTGAAATTCTAACCACGGTTATCCAACACTACCCACTTCAGGCATTCGTTGTTGATATCATCGGCAATCAAGTGCTTTTAAACTTAGGTGCTGATCAGGGGGTTGTGCTGGGAACCCGGTTCGATGTCATCGAAGATAAACCGGCTATTGAATACCGGGGCAAAAAAATGAAACCGGAGTCAGCCGTTGTGGCCCAGGTTGAAGTGGTGAAACTTGAAAAAGATTTTGCTTACGGACATTTAAAAAACACCCGCCGGCCCATTGTCCGGGATGACAAACTCAGGGAAAATATAGACGACATCGTTTTCCAGGGGCAGGGAACGAAGGTCTGGTGATGGATTGTGTTTGTGACCGGGTCATTACTCATTTGTAATGATCCGTTGTAGGTGAACGGCTATTGACTTGAGAAGAAAACCGGCGACCGTACTCGGGATTTTCAGATCCAAAAAATGCATCAAAAATCCGGGACTGATATAATTTTATTTTTAGGATTAAGTGTGATATAGTACGATTTTTAATGTAATTCCACTACAAGACCATGTTGCCGGTAACAAGTCGGGGGGATAAAAAAAGGAGGTGCTAAGCCTCCTCATTCGTTTAAGAACGATGGTACGCCTGGCAGGATTCGAACCTGCGGCCTACGGATTAGAAGTCCGTTGCTCTATCCAGCTGAGCTACAGGCGCATGAAAAACAAGGGTGCTGATATCATATCAATTTAATGATGTCCAATAAAAAAGCACCGGTGGATGCACCGGTCCAAGCAAAGAATAATATACGGATATGCCTAAAAAAAAGAACGCGACAACAGTGAAAAAGAAAGCCGGAGCAAAAAAGCCGGTCAAGCGGGTGGACAATAGAAGTAAAACCAAACCCACGGATAAATCCCTGGTCAAGTATGACCCGCTTCAACGGTATCTTGCTGAAATCAGCAGCTATCGATTGCTTACCCGTGAGGAAGAAAGAGAACTCGGAATCCGGGTGCTTGAAGATCAGGATCCTGAAGCGGCTTACCAACTGGTGACATCCAATCTCAGATTGGTGGTCAAGATAGCGTTGGAGTTCCAGCGGGTCTGGATGCAGAACCTGCTGGACTTGATTCAGGAAGGCAATATCGGCCTGATGCAGGCCGTCAAGAAATTTGATCCGTATAAGAATGTTAAATTTTCCTATTACGCGTCATTCTGGATAAAAGCGTACATTCTGAAATTTATCATGGACAACTGGCGCCTTGTAAAAATCGGCACCACCCAGGGACAGCGCAAACTGTTTTTCAAGCTCAAGAAGGAAAAACAGAAATTGATCGATGAGGGATTCGACCCCAAACCCAAACTGCTTTCCGAGCGATTAGGGGTATCTGAAAGAGAAATCGTGGACATGGATCAGCGGCTGGATGGTTGGGACGTATCCCTGGATTCACCCCTGAAAGACGACTCGGATACGGAGCGGATCGAATTTTTAAGTACGGATACCGCTTCTGTGGAAGATCAGGTGGCGAAAAAGGAAATGGAATCACTGCTGCACACCAAGATTGCTGAATTCAGGAAAAAAATGACTGAACGGGAACTGGTCATTTTTGACCAACGTATTTTTTCGGACAATCCGGTAACGCTGCAGGAAATCGGGGATCAATATGGTATATCCCGGGAACGTGTACGCCAGGTCGAGAAAAATGTGGTCAAAAAAATGCGTGAATACTTTAGGGACGAGATCCCTGATTTTGAATCCTACACCGATGAAAACAGTGCCGCCTGATCAACACCGCATCCGACCGGATAAAGACGACTAATAAATGAATATTAAACAACCAATAGTATTCCCATTGTTTTTTTTTGCGTTAATCGCATTCACCGGATGTGCGGCACTGTCCGGTGATAATACGATTGAAACACCGGCAGCGCATCATACCCCGGGACCCCAGCCCGCCTCCCGCCTGTCCACGGGCAGTTACTATTATTATTCGGAAGCCTATCTGATGAGAAAGCAGGGGCGTCTCGATGAGGCGATCCAGCTGATGTCGGCGGCGGTGAACGCAGACCCGGATACACTTTTTCTGCAGGTTGAATTGGCATCGTTTTACGCCATGAAGAAGGACCCTGAAAGCGCGTTGACCGTTCTGGACAAGGTATTGAGCAAGGATCCCGAACACCTTTCCGCACTCAAGCTGTTCGCCCGCCTCAAAATGACGCGTAAACAGAATGATCAAGCAATAGCGGCGTATGAAAAAATAATCCGCATCGATGACGATATTAATGAATCCGCCCTGCTTCTGGGCAGCCTGTATCTCGAAGGGAAGCAATACGACAAGGCGCTTGAGGTATACACGACACTGGCCAATCGCCACCCCGACGCTTACGCCGCTTATTTTTTCATGGGAAAAGCACATGCATTGAAGGGAAATACCTCTGCAGCAGAGACCGCTTATCTTCGGACATTGGAACTGGCCCCTGATATTGATGAACCGAAGCATGAGCTGGCCAAAATATACAAACAGACCGATGATGTTGAAAAACTCGCGGAACTGTATCATCGAATACTGGACGACGATGCCACAAATGTAGAGGTTACCGCTGAACTCGGTTTGCTCTACCTGCGGATGCAACAGCCGGAAGAATCACAAAAAGTGTTCGCAGATCTGGGCAAGCGCAGTGATGAGGACAATGATCTGGTTCGGAAGATCATCCAGCTCTACCTCAACCAGAAGAAAGTCGACCAGGGTATTACCGTTCTCAAAGGCATGCTGAAGGGGTCACCGGAGAGCGCATTCATTCATTATGTCTTGGGGGTGACATTCAGCGAAAAGGATGACATCGAGAACGCATTGTTCCATTTAAAAAAAGTCCATGCGGATTCGGAGTACCATGATAAAACAATCGTGCATATGGCCTTGTTGCTTCACAAAAAAGGTGACATCACCGAAGCGATAGATCTCCTGAACCAAGCCATCAAATCAGCTCCGGACAATCCGGATATATATCTCTACCTCGGCTGGTTTTACGAAGATGATGAGAAACTGGAGGATGCCCGTCAGGCCATCTCGGACGGATTGGAGATCGATGGTGATAATGTCAAACTCCTGTTCCGCCTCGGGGTGATATTGGATAAACTGGGATTGAAGGACCAATCCATTTCATCCATGAAATCCGTCATAGAACTGGATCCCGAAAACGCCAATGCGTTGAACTATCTCGGCTATACATATGCAGACATGGGGAAAAACCTGGACGAAGCCGAAAAACTGGTAAAAGCGGCATTGGCCATCAAACCGGATGACGGATATATTACCGACAGCCTGGGATGGATCTATTATCAGAAAGGTGAATATGAACGCGCCTTGGCCACGATGGAAAAGGCGGTGACGCTTGTACCCGATGATCCGGTGATACTGGAACATCTGGGTGACATCTATATGAAACTGAACAACACGCAAAAAGCCCTGCTGTTCTATCGGAAATCCTTACAATATCAAAAGAAGGACGACACTCAGATCAGGAGAAAAATCAAAGCCGCCGGCGGCACCGATAAGGAGTAAGGTGACGGATCGGGCCGGGTTTGCATTTAAGCGTTTTACCCGTGTGACGGGTTTGTCGTTATTGAATTGATATTTCGATTCTGGAGTGAACGAGGGAGTGATTATTGAGCGACATGAAATATGATATGACTGCCGTTTTTCGTGCACTCATCATTTCGATGGCTGCATTTTTTTTTGTTTCCTGTGGGCATCTTTTCCCCAAACCACCGGAAAGCTCGTTCGAATCACTGGCACTGGCGGCGGCGGCCCGGCGACAAAATGCTGAATTAAAACGCTTCAAGGGGGTGGGGGCCATCACCATCACCAGGGATCGCGTGCGGCAGTCAGCCCGAGCGGCATGGGCTGCGGATGTCCCGGGTCAAAAAATCCGGATCCATATTTTTGATGTGTCCGGGATACCGGTTGCCGACCTTTCCAGTGACGGCAGGATGCTTTATGTTTATCTTAATGAATCAAATAAATATTACCGGACGTCCAATACGGACACCAGCCTGAAGCGGTTTCTTTCCGTACCGGCTACGGTGGCGGATTTGATTCAATTGCTGGCCGGCAGGGCGCCGGAACGATCATATGACTATGCAGAGTTGCTTGAAAAACAGACGTCCACAGGTATCGGACTCAACTTGAAAACACGATGGGGAAAGTCCACGGAGCGTATATTCTGGAATCAACGAGATGAGTATATAGAACGGGTTGATATTTATCAAAATACAGGCGAACTCGCCTTCCAGGTTGAATTTGACGGTGTGAACCAGGTGAGGGGGTATAAGCTGCCCGGTGGTTTTACAATTTCCAATGCCCACGGTGAAGTCCTGAGGCTTCGAATTGATCGGTATATCCCTGATGTATCCATACCCGATTCAACTTTTGTGATTAAAAAGCCTTAAACCAGACTACACCTTACAGACCAATGACAGATTCACCTATTGCCGTTCTTGTGACAAATATTACTGGTCCGGTTCCCACCAGGACAAGGTATTGTCCATTCTTTCCGGATTCGGTCATGACACCGGCGGTCATATAAATTTCAGGAGGCGTTGATATGGCTGAAAACCCGAATACAGGAAATAACTCCCGCGGGGCATCAGGAACAGCGAAATCAACCGCTGCATCCCGCCTATCCGCTGAACAGGATCAAATGATTACCGGCACCCTCGCCGGTATCAAGCATAAGATTATGATTATAAGCGGGAAGGGTGGTGTCGGGAAATCCAGCATTTCCGCGCATCTGGCCTATTACCTTTCCGAAAAAGGATTCCAGACCGGTTTGCTGGATGTGGACCTTCATGGTCCGAGTATCGCAAAAATTCTGGGCATTGATGCGCCCCTCGACCTTGATGATGACCGTAAAGTTTTGCCCTTTGCCGTCAATCAGCATCTTAAGGTCGTCAGCATGCAATCTCTGATGGCGGAAAAGGATCGGCCGGTGATCTGGCGCGGTCCTGCAAAATCAGGGGTTATCCGTCAATTTGTGGCTGACGTGAAATGGGGTGACCTGGATTTCCTGTTGATCGACTCACCCCCGGGGACCGGTGATGAACCCATGAGTGTCGCGCAAACAGTCCCGGAGGCCAGGGCTTTGATCGTCACCACACCGCAACAGGTTGCCTTGGCCGACGTTCGAAAATCCATCAATTTTTGCCGTACCATCAATCTGGACATTCTCGGCATGATAGAAAATATGGGTCCTTTCCCCTGCCCGTGCTGCGGAAAGCCCATATCATTGTTCAAAAACGGCGGTGTACCGGAAACAGCAGCGAAAATGGGTATCGACTATCTGGGTCAGCTGCCGTTCGACCCGGCGGTGGTGAAAGCCTGTGACGCCGGATTACCCCGGTCCATACATCGTGAGGATCAGTTGTATACATCCGCATGGGAAAACCTGCTCAAGAAGATAATGGAACGGTTGTAGATGAAAAACATTGCCGGGGTGGTCGCCCTCGAGCATCGGCTCAGCGGCTGTAAGAATGTCGTCACCTTCGGGGTTAAACCGAATTTCCTCGATTATTCCGAGGATGAACAACGGACAATTCGAGAAGCCCCCAAGATATATTATCCTTCCACATTTTATGCGGATCTTTTCGATGTGTACGGAAAACCGACGTTTCCGAGCTACCATACCTACAAATGTGTTCAGGATAAGATCAAACAGACCGCATTGTTCAGTCTCCTTGGCATTCCCCACCCGAGGACACGAGTGTATTACGCACGCAAGAACCGTGTGGACCGTGTCGAAAAGCTATTCAAATATCCGTTTATCGCCAAGGAGCCGCGGGGCTCAGCCATGGGCCGCGGCGTATATTTGATACACAACCGGGAAGAGTTCGCCACCTATGATCAGGACCGTTCTATTGCCTACATACAGGAATACCTGCCGGTGGACAGGGACATCCGTGTGGTGGTCATCGGATCGAGAGCGGTTCATGCCTACTGGCGCCTGGCGCCCGAGAATGACTTTAGAACGAATATTGCCGTGGGCGGCAGGGTAAGCCTTGATGGTGTTCCGGATGAGGCCATTCGGCTGGCCCTCCATGCGTCGGAAAAATGCGGTTGGGATGATGTGGGGATAGACATTTGTTGCCATGCGGACCGGTATTACATTCTGGAAGCCAATATGAAATACGGAAAAGAAGGGTTCAGGAAAGCCGGTATCGATTATACCGCCTTGATGGAGACGTTGATAGAAAATGGCGAAATATGACGACATCACAGATTTGTCGGTCTTTAAACTGATCAGATCGGAATTGGACCGGCAGGAAAAGGAAACACTCTCGGAGAATGCGACACCGAACGTTTCGGCAATTCGTCGCCAGTCCGAGGAAATACTGACATCAGGGTATCGCCAGGCGTTTTCCATTGATACCGATCGTATCATGCACTCCCGGGCTTATGCCCGGTATATCGACAAGACCCAGGTGTTTTACCTCATTCAGAACGACCATATAACGCACCGGGTGCTTCATGTGCAACTGGTGTCCAAGATCGCACGTACCATCGGCCGTTTTCTGGGGTTGAACCAGGATTTAATCGAGGCGGTGGCATTGGGTCACGACATCGGCCACACCCCTTTCGGTCATGATGGCGAACGCTTTTTATCGGCCCTGTGTCAAAAACACGGTATCGGTGCATTTTTACATAATGTGCAGAGTATCCAATTCCTGGACCATGTGGAGCGGCAGGGCAGGGGGTGGAATCTTTGTCTCCAGACCCTGGACGGCATATTGAGCCATGACGGCGAAATCCACGACCAGACACTAAAACCCGCCACCGATAAACGATTCGGGGATTTGACACGGGAGATACACGAAAAGAAGGTAACCCCGTCCCTCAACCTGGTCCCTATGACCCTCGAAGGCTGTGTGGTTCGCATGTCAGATACCATCAGTTACATCGGCCGGGACCTTGAAGACGCCATTCGGCTCGGCGTGCTGGACAGAACTGAAATACCCGTTGAAGTGACGGATGTCCTGGGCAATACCAATGGGACTATCGTCTATAACCTGGTCACCGACGTTATCGTCAATAGTTACCGGAAGGATCATGTCGCTTTCAGTCCGGAAGTGTCGACTGCGGTCAAAAAGTTAAAACAATTCAATCTGGACCGCATCTACATGAATCCGTTTATCAAAAAACATACCAATATTATTGAAGAGCTGTTCCGGGATCTGTTTCATAAATACATGTCCGACCTGGAACATCAAAAACAGGAATCCGTCATATTCCGGAATTTTTTGGCCAACAAATCCGAGGGATATCGCCAAAGACACAGTTCCGCTGAAATCGTAAGGGATTTTATCGCCGGAATGACCGACCAGTACTTCCTCCACCAGTTTCCCGAAGATCAACGGCCGTTGCCGACCATGAGATAATATAATCCTTGTGAAGATGGTGGTGCCATACACCTGATGTTTTGATTGTTGGCAGAACGACATGAAAAAATGTATTTCATCTAAAGCATTCACGAACCGAACGTATCGAAACCTCATCGACGGAGACGGCCTGAGCACTTTCACCGTCCGGGTTAAGGAAACCGATCTGCATTTTCAGGCGGAAATGGACTTGAGCCGGCAGGCAAAGGAAGCGATATTAAAGTGCCGCGCTTACCTGGAGACGCATATAAAAGCGTTTCCCGAATTTGCCACCACCTTGGTCCCATGGCCTGCCGCAATGCCAATGCCTGCCATAATCCGGGACATGGTTTCCGCTGGTGTCGCAGCCGGTGTCGGCCCCATGGCCGCCGTAGCCGGGGCCATTGCCGAGCATGTTGGTCGGGATTTGATGCCCCATTCCCCCAGAATTATAGTTGAAAACGGTGGTGATATTTTCCTGCATACCAGCGGTGAGTCCACCATCGGGATATTTGCCGGGGCCTCACCACTGAGTATGACCATCGGGCTTTGTATAGACGCCTCTGCGCATCCTATGGCTGTCTGTACCTCCTCAGGTACAATTGGCCACTCGCTCAGCATGGGCTGCGCCGATGCGGTTTGCGTCGTGTCAAAAAGCGCTGCCCTTGCCGACGCCACCGCCACTTCCATCGCAAACCGTGTAAAGGGGGCCGGTGATATCCAAAGGGCCATCGATTTTGGCAAAACCATTCCGGGTGTGGACGGCATTGTGGTAATCGTCGATGAAAAAATAGGGATGTGGGGGGATATCCGGATCACGGCGTTGGGAAAAAAGGGTTGAGTTTTACAATTGATAATAGTAGGAATATGGGACTCTTCAATGGCGGAACCCACTGATTTGAAAGTTTAATCACGGACCTGATACCGATTGACGCCATTAAAATGCACATGAGTAAAAATCCCTGTCAGGGTTAGGAGAATCTAATGAAGAAAATCAAAATTACCTTCTGGGTAATTGTGGTTGTGCTGTTAATTCTCGTTGGTTTTCAGAATAAAGAATACTTTTTGGAATCCCGTATTCTCAAAATCGATCTGATGATTGTGGAATACGAAACACCGGATCTTGCCAGTTGGGTTTATTTTCTGTCCTCTTTCCTGTTTGGTGCCGTAATTATGTATATTTTCAATTTCTTTGAGCGGTTCAAGTTGAAAAAAAGCATCAAAGGATTGAATAACCTTATCGTTGAACGCGATAAAATGCTTGATGGCCTGAGAAAAGAGTTTGATTCACTGAGGGCTGAAACAATACCCTCCATTGAAGAAGGACCGGGTGATATCCCCGAGAAGGAATTGGCCGAGAACGAGTCCGCTGCCGGTGTATAGGCGAAATACGTTTGGCGTCCCGAAGAATCGTCATTCGTCGCCGGAAAAATACCGTTGGCTGTCTATGCATATTGAATCAGCACCTGCGAACACCAACACTTCGATTCCATGCTGCCCGGGATACATATTTGATAATTAATGAACACCCCTAAAGCCACACCCATGATAAAGCAATACCTGGCTATCAAGGAAAAATACCAGGATGCCATTTTGTTTTACCGGATGGGGGATTTTTACGAAATGTTTTTCGAGGACGCGGTCACCGCATCCCGCGCGCTCGACATCACACTGACATCCCGTAATAAAAAAGACAACGACCCCGTTCCGATGTGCGGTGTTCCCTTTCGTGCCGCTCAGGCATATATCGCCAAACTGATCGGCAAAGGATTCAAGGTTGCCATCTGCGATCAAATTGAAGATCCTAAAGCGGCACAGGGACTGGTAAAACGTGAAGTTGTCCGGGTAATTACCCCCGGCATGGTCGTTGAAAATGAATTGCTGGATGAAAAAACAAATAATTTCATCCTATCCATTTACCAGTCCGATCATGCCGTCGGGTTGTCCTATCTGGATCTTTCCACAAGCACATTCCGGATTACGGAAACAAAATCCTTTAAAACCGTGTTGGACGAATTGCTGCGCGTGGCGCCCCGCGAGATGCTATTGCCTGAATCTCTCGATGATGACCGTCTGAATGTTATCCTGAACAATGGTTTCAACGAATGGGTTGTCACCAGAATCACGGATGCTGAATTTTCGTTCCATACCGCTCGATCCCGTCTTCTCGAACAATTCAATACCTTGAATCTCGAAGGTTTTGGCTGTGAGCAATTTAAGGCGGGTGTCGGTGCCGCCGGTGCTTTGCTGCACTATGTGCGCGAAACACAGAAACAGGCGATACAACATCTCGAGAGCGTGGAAACCTATCATCTGGAGCATTTTCTGTGGGTGGATGACCAGAGTTGCCGCAATCTGGAATTGATCAGCAACATTCGAACCGGCAGCCGAAAAGGCACCCTCATCGATGTGATGGACAAAACTGCAACAGCGCTGGGGGCACGTTTGCTTACCCAGTGGCTGAGATACCCTTTGATTTCCCCCAAGGATATTGAAAGCCGGCTCGATGCCGTTCAGGATGCAACGGATCGGATACCGCTGACCCGTGAAATACGCCAATTGTTGAAATCCGTACATGACCTGCAACGGCTGCGCAGTAAAGTGACCATGGGCCATGCAAATGCCCGGGATCTTACGGCTTTGAAAATATCCATCGGTGTCCTGCCGCAGATCAGGGAATTGCTATCCGGATTCCGGGCGCCATTGTATCAATGTGAAGCGAATATTCCGGCCTTGATCGCACTATCCGGACTGATCGACGGCGCGATTCGGGAAGATGCGCCACCGACCATCAATGAGGGCGGCATTATCAAGCCCGGCTACAATGCAGAACTCGACGAATTGATCCGGATCAGCAGGGATGGGAAGGGGTGGCTTGCAGAACTGGAAGCACGTGAGAAACAAAATACCGGGATCAATTCGTTAAAAGTTCGGTATAATAAAGTGTTCGGTTACTATATCGAAGTGTCAAAATTAAATTCCGAACTGGTACCGGCACACTACGTGCGTAAGCAGACACTGGTGAATGCGGAGCGTTACATCACCGATGAATTGAAAGATTTCGAGTCCAAGGTGCTGAGCGCGGAAGATCAACGGGCAACAATGGAATACCGGATTTTCAATGAGGTCCGCGACGATGTTGTCAAAAACGGTAATCATATTCAGTCCGCCGCCGACTTTGTCGCCCGGGTGGACTGCCTGTTGAATCTCGGTGAAATAGCGGATGTGAATAATTATTCACGACCACGATTGAATGGTGAAGGGCGAATCAGTGTGACGGAAGGTCGTCATCCGGTGATCGAAAAAATGATTTCCGGAGAACAATTCGTGCCAAATTCGATCCAAATAGACAATGATGAGCAACAGGTCATCATCATCACCGGTCCCAACATGGCCGGAAAATCCACCATTTTACGTCAGGTCGCCCTGCTTTCCATCATGACGCAACTGGGCTCTTTCATACCGGTGCAACAGGCGGACATGCCGGTTATCGACCGGATTTTTACCCGTGTGGGTGCATTGGACAACTTGTCCGCCGGGCAAAGTACATTTATGGTGGAGATGCAGGAAACGGCAAATATTCTAAACAATGCCACGACCGACAGTCTGGTGATTATGGATGAGATCGGCAGGGGAACCAGTACTTACGATGGTATGAGCATTGCCTGGGCCGTGTCGGAATACCTGCACGACTTAAACGATACCGGGGTTAAAACCCTGTTTGCCACCCACTATCATGAATTAATGGATTTGGCCTTAACCAAAGAACGTGTTAAAAACTACAATATTGCCGTGAAAGAGTGGAATGATGAGATTATCTTTCTACGAAAGCTTGTTGAGGGCGGAACCAATCGAAGCTACGGTATTCAGGTGGCCCGATTAGCCGGTATACCGGAATCCGTTATTAAAAGATCCAAGAAGATCTTATCGAGAATCGAATCAGACAGCCGTGAATCTGCGGTTCCGGAGATGAATGCCATCAATGCCGAAGGACATAAAGGACATCGACAACTTTCACTTTTCAAGTCACCGGAACAGGCACTGATAGAAAATCTGAAGTCCATCGACATTGCGCACATGACACCCATGGACGCTATGAACCAACTCAACGAACTGATTCAACGATTAAATGAAATCACCAACTGAGCCGTTACAGGTGTTTGTGAAACATACATCACATATAATTATATATTTGCTATTCACTGTGCTGTTGATCTCCTTGACCTCGGAGAGGGCATATGCCCTTTCGGCAAAGGATAAGTTTTTCAGCGCCGAACGGTGCGCGCAGACCCTGAAAAAAAGCACGACACGACAGAAATACCGGGAATACTGGTTGTCATGTATCGATAAATACATGGCGGTTTATCACCATGACACAAAGGGACCCTGGGCCGCTGCCGGATTGTACAACGCCGGAAAACTCTATCTCGAACTTTACAAAAAATCCTACCGGGGCTCCGACAAACAGGCCGGCATTCAAAAACTGCAGGACCTGATCCGAACTTTTTCCAGGAGCCGGTATAGGCCCCGCTCGGAGCAGCTTCTCAAGGCCAATGGCATAGCAGTGGCCAAAAAACCGGTGATTCGGGTGTCTCCGGCCGTTAAAAGAAAGTTCGATCAGGCTGAGGCCGCTTATGAAAAACTGCAGAAAAATCCAAGTCACCAGAAATATAGAGATAAATGGCTGAATTGTATAGATATATATAATGATGCTTATGCGCAGGCACCCGAGGGGCCATTGGCTCCCAAAGCCCTTTTTATGGTCGGGAAACTATACGGCGAACTATACCAGCGAAGCCGACGCGGATCAGACAGGACCAAATCCCGGCTGAACCTGGAAAATATGATACGGAAATTTCCCGACGACCCTCTTCGCGCGCAAGCTGAATCCATACTGGGCATCACGTCCGGCGAGGAGTCGATGGCATCCGGAAAACCAACCGCCGAAGATGCCGTTTCCAGAATAATACAAAACGAGACCAAAAAAAATCAGGAAACGAACCCGTTGATCAGGAAAAAAAATACCGGTGGTATATCCGTGGTCAATGGTCTCAGATTCTGGTCCAATCCTCAGTATACACGTGTCGTCATTGATGCCGAACAGGAAACCACTTTTTCCTACCGGTTGTTGCGAAAGGACCCTGCGATTAAAAAGCCCCAGCGGCTGTATATCGATTTGGACAACACCCGGCTGTCCCAGGATATACAAAAGCTCATACCCATCAATGACAACCTGCTTCTGGATGCGCGAGCCGGACAATACCGGCATGACCAGGTCCGCGTGGTGGTCGATATCAAATCGTTCCAGTCCTACAAGATATTCCCGTTGAAGAATCCTTTTCGTATTGTCGTGGATGTCTGGGGAAAAGAAACGTCCACGGCAGATAACACCATTCGGCCTTCGCCGCCGTCAAATACGAATACGAAAGCCGTTCCAGGGGATCTTGCCAAGCAGTTGGCCCTGGGGGTGCGTAAAATTGTCATCGATCCGGGTCATGGGGGAAAGGATTACGGCGCACCCGGTTACTATAAAGGGACACATGAGAAGAATATCGTCCTTGCCATCGGCAAAAAATTGGCCGCTAAAATCCGTAAAACCCTTAATTGCGAAGTGGTGATGACACGGTCCACAGACAAGTATCTCTCACTGGAAGAACGTACCGCCATTGCCAACACCCAAAACGCGGATCTGTTCATTTCCATTCATACAAATGCCGCCAAGGATAAGCGGGCGTACGGCATTGAAACTTTTTTTCTGAACCTGGCCACAGACGAGGACGCTATCCTGGTGGCAGCGCGGGAGAATGCAACATCGACAAAGAATATCAGTGACCTGGAGTCCATTCTCAACGATCTGATGCAGAATGCGAAAATAAATGAATCCAGCCGTCTGGCGGGTCAGGTTCAACATTCGCTTTCGCGTCATTTGAATGGAAAATTCAGCAAGATTAAAAACAAAGGTGTCAAGCAGGCGCCGTTCTATGTGTTAATGGGTGCACAAATGCCCGCCATATTGATTGAGACCTCTTTTATCAGCAACCCGCGGGAATGTAAGCGTCTCACCTCCGCTTCTTATCAGGATCAGTTATGTGAGGGTATCATTCTCGGAATAAAAAAATATATTCAAGTGCTTAATCCAACCGCTCTATCGCCCGATTACACGCAGTCCCGCTCGGAAGGATGACGACGAGTATACTCATAGCTCAGCACAAAAAAATCTACCCTAAAGGAGGTATTGGATGGTGTACGAGAATCTTATTTTCAAGATTGAAGGCAATGTGGCGACCATCGTTTTTGATCGCCCTAAAGCACTGAATGCCTTGAATTCAAACCTGCTAGATGAATTTTTACAAACGATGGATGAAATCGAAGCCAACGAAAAGATCCATGTACTGCTGTTAACCGGCAGCGGCGAAAAATCTTTTATCGCCGGTGCCGATATCACGGAACTGGCGACATTCAATCCTTTACAGGCTAAAAAATTTTCTAAAAAAGGGCAATTGATCATTCAGCGGTTGCAGGAATTACCCATACCCGTCATCGCGGCGGTGAACGGCTTCGCCCTTGGCGGCGGCAGTGAAATGGCGCTAGCCTGCGACTTTATATACGCTTCGGATTCGGCCACCTTTGGATTGCCTGAAATTACGCTCGGCATAATTCCCGGTTTTGGCGGCACCCAGCGATTGAGCCGCCTGATCGGTATCAACAAGGCCAAAGAACTTATCTTTACCGGAAAAATGATACCGGCTTCCGAAGCGGAAAAGCTGGGTATCGTGAACAAGGTATTTCCAGCGGCGGAATTGATGGGTGAAGCGGAGAAAACAGCCCGGTTGATTGCATCCAAGGGCCGGGTATCGCTCAGAGCGGCCAAGGAGGCCGTCAATAATGGCATAAATACGGATCTTGCCACCGGCCTGAATATCGAGGTCGATGCATTTGCCATTTGCGTGACCAGTGGCGATGCAAAGGAAGGTATGAATGCCTTTATCGAAAAAAGAAAAGCGGAATTCGCTGGTGACCTCGACCGGTAAATGCCGTTTCGACGGACGAGTATCCTCAAACCGACTATAGTGAAAAATGACTGCCCAACCCCGGCAGTCATTTTTCGAACCAGAGAAACGGCATTTCTATGGCTGTAAAACAAATCTCGGTGTTTCTGGAAAATAAAACCGGTACGCTCGCAGAAGTCACGGGTATCTTGTCAGCGGTCAAAGTGAATATCAGAACCCTGGTCATTGCGGATACGGCTGAATTCGGTGTTCTTAGATTGGTTGTCGATGATTATGAGACCGCTTGCCGAATATTGAAAACCCACGGCTTTGCCGTAAAGATACATGACATGGTGGCCGTGGAAGTGGCGGATACCCCCGGCGCCATCCATGAAGTGCTGACATTTCTGAATTCATCGGCGATCAATGTGGAATACGCCTATGCTTTCACACGCTTTTCCGGAAAAGGGGGAATCGTCTTTTTTAAGACGGAAAATATCCCGGATACCATTTCAGAACTCCGGAAACATAACCTGCCGGTTATCGGGGGCGATGAAATTTATGGGGTGTAACCGATACCGGTCTCCCCCACACCGTCACCAAAACGGCTATAGCAAAAGATCTGACGTTGAGTCCGTCAATGTCGACGACACGGAATGAATTAAAGCACTCCTGCCGGAATAATGGGAAAAAGTATTATGGAAAAAAAACAGGACAATAAAAACATTCAACTTGTATGGGGAATTGCATTGGTGGCCATGGGGCTGGGTGTTTTTTTCAGGATTCCCCAGGTTATGCCGAAAATCGAGGCGGTGGAGCAGTTTTCATCCGCTGCCGGATATATCCGTTTTTGCTTCTATTTCATGGGTGTTTTCCTGGTCGGGGGTGGTGTGCGTAAAATTATCCACCTCTATCAACAACGACATCCGGAATAACCGGCAGGCGGATTACCCACCCCCCAGATCCCACGAACCGGTATTGTAGTGCATTGAATTAACAAGTTTAGTCTGATCCGCAAACCGATCATTTGACCAATGTACCCTGTCTCTTTTTAAAGACCTCTGAATACTAGAATATACGTGTGAATCGGAAATAAAAATTTTTACACCATCATTCGTCTATCCCCCCAATGGATAGATAGTTCCGAAAAAACAGTATTGTCATTAATTGCAAATAGTTGGAGTCGGTCAAACCCGCGCCAACCCGATGCATCCATAATCACACCGGATAGGCACTCTTGGGCCCGGTCCTTGCATATAAATATCTAATTTTAACGCTTAAACATCCGCAGGTGAGCATGCTAAAAAAATTACAGCCAATCAATAAGTTGGAGAGCCATTTCAATGAATTGAAATCCGAAGTTGAATACCATACGCGTTTGCAGAATATCACGAACAAGATTCATGCGGCGAATAATCTTGACGAGATACTGATTGATTTGAAGAACGATATCACAACCCTGTTCGAGACGGAGCGGATCACCGTGTACGTCGTTGACGGGGTAAAGCGGGAATTGATATCGAGATTCAAATCCGGTATCGAGATCACGGAAATTCGTATTCCGATTTCCAAAAGCAGTATAGCCGGATATTCCTGTTACTTTCAGAAGGTTGTCAATATCTCGGATGTGTATAACGAAAAAGAGCTCTTTGCCATCGATAAAGAATTGACCTTTGATGTCAGCTGGGACGAAAAGACCGGGTATAAGACCCGGCAAATGCTGGTTTGTCCGATTGTTTTCAAAAAATATCTGTTGGGAGCGATCCAGCTCATAAACCGGACGGACAACAACCAGTTTACCACGGAGGATGAAAAATCAGTAAGGAATCTGGCAAAGACCATCGGTATCGCGCTTTACAACCAAAAGCGTATGGCCAAAGGCAGCCGAAACAATAAATTTGACTACTTGCTTGAAAACAACCTGTTGACGCAAAAGGAACTGAACCGCGCCATAACGGAATCACGCAAGCATAAAGAGCCCATCGAAGCCATGTTGATGCGGGAATACAATATTCCGAAAATAGAAATCGGCAGAGCGCTTTCAAAATACTACAAAGTGCCGTTCGTTCAGTTTTCCCATAATCATCCCATTCCCGGTGAGCTTTTAAAAGGACTTAAGGTGCCCTTCATGAGGAGCAACGACTGGGTGCCGTTACGGCAGGAAGACGGCATGCCGATTATCGCCGTCGATGATCCCAACGGGATAAAAAAAATCGACGACATCAATGCGCTGTTTCCAGGCAAAACACTGAGAATATGCGTGGCGCTTAAAGAAGATATCCAAAAATTCATCAGTTTATTTGTCCAGGATGAAAAGGAGCTTTCGGCAATCAATCAGATGGTTTCCAAACTGAACGAGGAAAAGATCCAGCTGGATGAAATCGAATCCTCGGTGGATGAGGAGGATAGAACCATCGTGCAACTGGTGAACAAGATCATCACCGATGCATACACACGTGGCGCTTCCGATATCCATATCGAACCGAATCCCGGCCGGCAGAACACCCAGGTGCGTATCCGTGTGGACGGTTCGTGCAACCTGCATCAAACCATCCCGTTTGATTATAAGAAAGCTGTCGTGTCGAGGATCAAAATCATGGCGGATCTGGATATCGCCGAAAAACGCACTCCCCAGGACGGTAAAATTAAATTCAATAAATTCGGTGGTAAAGACATCGAGCTTCGGGTGGCCACAATTCCCACCCAGGGAGATCTCGAAGACGTGGTGCTTCGGCTTTTACCGGCAGGGGACCCGGTTTCCCTGGAAGACATCGGTTTTACCGACAAAAATCTGACCCGATTTTTATCGGTGATAACCCAACCCTATGGAATTATATTCGTCTGCGGTCCAACCGGTTCCGGAAAGACCACGACCCTGCATTCGGCCCTCCGCCACATCAACAAGACGGAAACCAAAATCTGGACCGCGGAAGATCCGGTGGAGATCACCCAGAAAGGGTTGCGGCAGGTGCAGGTGAAACCGAAAATCGGGTTTGATTTTGCCGCGGCCATGCGCGCCTTCCTCCGTGCCGACCCGGACGTCATCATGGTGGGTGAAATGAGAGACAAGGAGACCACTTCCATCGGCATAGAGGCTTCGCTTACCGGGCACCTCGTTTTTTCGACACTTCACACCAATAGTGCCCCGGAAAGTATCACCCGCTTACTGGATATGGGCATGGATCCGTTTAATTTCGCGGATGCGGTGTTGTGCATCCTTGCCCAACGGCTTGTCAAAACACTTTGCCCGGATTGTAAACAAGGGGCTTCCGTTACAAAGTCCGACTACATCGAACTGGTAAGGGAGTACGGCCCGGCGGAATTCGAGAAAACAGTGAATCTCCCTTACAGCAAGAATATCAAACTCTACAGGGCCAAAGGTTGCGCCAAGTGCGGGGGTACGGGATACCGGGGGCGGATGGGTATCCATGAATTACTCATGGGTACGGATAACATGAAGAAACTGATCCAAAGCAAAGCCGAAATGGAAAAAATCCGTGCCCTTTCCATTGCAGAGGGCATGACAACCCTGAAGCAGGACGGCATCGTCAAGGTTTTCAAAGGTCATACCGATCTGTTGCAGGTGCGCAAGGTGTGTATCAAATGATAGTGGATGTTCTAACGTAAAGCGTTTTGGAATTTTTCCAATTGTTTGAGGTAAATATGCCGGTCCAGATTCGACAATTCCAGTGCCCGCTTTTCCGTTTCGATGGCCTCATCAATCCGGCCGTTGATAAACAGGCTCTCCGCCAGGGTATCCAGGATATGGGGGGCGTCCGGATCGAGGGCCAGCGCTTGTTGTGAAAGGGACAGGGCCATTGCTTTATCTACATACCGGTCATCCTCGCAAGTGGCGTATAACCAGGCCAGATTGTTCAGCGTGGTGGGATTGTCCGGATCCATGGCCAAGGACGATTTATAGGCATCTATGGCTTTCGGATATTGTTTGATATTGTAATAGACATCGCCGAGCGTTTGTATCAGTTTCGGATTTTCAGGCGATTTTTCGATTTCGTTTAATATGATTTGTACAAGAACATGTTCACTTATATATCTGCCGGTCTCCCCGTAGTTGATCTGGTAGCCCACCGTAACGACCAGCAACAGCCCAAGGGCATAGACGACAAGACTTTTGCGAATCTTGTTGTCCTGACGGGTTATCCATCTGCGATCCGCTTCACATCGTTCCAGGTACCTGACACGCTCCGATATGCTGAAATGGTGCCAATTGGGCTTGTCCGAAGGCTGGGAACTGAATGCGGCAATTTTCCGGAAGGTCCTGATCAGGGGTTGGGCATTTTCAAATAATTGATAAACATATCCGTCTGCCTGCCGTTCAAAATTGCGCATGAAATATCCGAATACGAACCGGAAGTATATCAGAAAGTTGACGATCATGATGACGCTGAATACGCCGGTGGTCAGCGAGGTTTGGCTGATACCGATTTTAGACAGGGTACGAAATGCAGGTTCGGTGAAAATGAGGAGATATACGATGAGATCAAATGAGGCGAAGGCGATAAACATGTATCCGGCGAAGAAAAACAGATAAAAGAGCAGGTGTTTTTTCTTCACATGCCCGATTTCGTGACCGATGACAGCATCCATTTCATCCGGTTCCAGGGACTGCAACAGCGCCCGTGTCACGAGTATATAGCGATACTTGTAAAACAACCCCATGACCCCGGCGGTGATCATCCGTCCGCCGAAAATCGGCCAGTAGAGGATGTCTGCGTACTTGACACCCGCTTTTTGGCACAGTTCGGCAATACGGCTACGATATTCACCGTTTTCCAGTGGACTGCACCACCAGAACCGATGAATCAGTGCGGGGCCGAATACCGACACCAGGACCAGGAAGGTGATGAAATATGAGACTTGTCCACCGGTGGAAGAGAGCCAGGCCTTTGGCCATTCCAGGGGCAGCGCGAACAGGATGTCGGAGATACCGGACAATAACACCCACGGCAGCAGCACCGGGACGGCAAAGGAAATATTAGAAAGCACAAAAGCGCTTCGGGAGATGTTCAGGTTGTTTAATTTCCGGTATACCCCAAAGGCCAATGCCCATATGATCGAGAGATAACCGATAAACAGGATAACGAAAAAAAGTGCTTCCAGGGTGGGAATCAGCTTGAAAACAGGGAACACCTTCGTAAATAAAGACAAATTCAGAACATAGATGTCAACGGCGAACAATGCCAAGGCCAGAATCGAGTAGCGTGTCAGCAGGGCGTTGAACCGGTTGTCAATGATGTAGTGGTGATCGCGCGCAACCTGCCGCTCCAGCCTCTTGAACTGAATGGATGTCAGCACCGTGAAGAGTAGCGTCGTTATGACGAAAAGCATCATACTCTGTGATAAGGGGAAATTGGGCTCACCAGAGGATGGATACGTGGTGTAAATAAGCAGGCATACGATAAAATATATAAAATTAGAGAACATATCGGTTTGTGTGCTGGGTGGTTTGTGGCGTCAGATTCGGTTCATTTTATTCCGAACGATAATACCGTTCTTTTTCGCTGTAAATACAACCGCAGTATTGCTGGCGATACATGCCCAGTTTTTTAGAGGTTTCGATACCTTCTTTCCATCCCGGGCGGAAATCACGATAATAAAAAGAAACCCCCGTATCTTTTTCGACGGCCTCTCCGATGGCGTGGATCATCTCATGGTTCTGAAATTTGCTGTAGAGCAGGGTGGTTGAGAAACAGTCGAACCTGCCCCGCTTTGCCAGGAGCGCGGTTGTCCGGAGACGGTCATGGTAGCAATAACGGCACCGTCGGGATTCACGGAAGGTCACATTCTGCAGGAATGTCTCAAGTTCATACCCCTGCTGATAAATCACCTTGAGATCGATATCGCCGGCATATTGTTCCAAGGTCTGTTGACGTTTTAAACACTCCGTATAGGGGTGGATGTTGTAACGATAGAAAAATCCCATGGTATCCATACCCTCGTCCCTCAACACCGATAAGGGGTAGACGGAACAGGGGGCGCAACAGATGTGCAGAAGAATTTTCAATGCCGCTCCCCGAAGATAGCCGTGCCGATTCTGACAAGCGTGGCGCCTTCTTCAATAGCGGTTTCAAAATCGCCGGTCATGCCCATGGACAATTCATCCATGTCTACACCCCCGATATTTTCCGATCGTATCCGGTCCCGGAGCTGTTTCAATTGTCGAAAAAACGGCCGTACTTTTTCCGGGGCATTGAAGAACGGCGGCATGGTCATCAGCCCCTTCACGGCGATATGTTCCAGGCCGGATATATCACGTGCCAATTGAAGCACTTCATCTTCCCGGATACCGGATTTGGATGCTTCGCGGCTGATATTCACCTGTATGAGAATTTGCTGCACTTTCCCGCTTTTGCCGGCCTGTTTATCCAATTCTTCCGCGAGCCTCAAGGAGTCCACGGAATGAATCAGGTCGAAAATGCGTACGGCGTACTTGGCTTTGTTCCGCTGTAAATGGCCGATAAAATGCCATTGTACATCCCTGGCGCCGAGGGCGGTATGTTTTTCCCTGGCTTCCTGAATGTAATTTTCACCAAATAGCCTTACCCCTGCATCGATAGCGGTTTCAAGAACCGGTATCGGCATGGTTTTACTGACAGTGACCAGTTGAACACTGTCCGCAGCTCTCCCGCAACCTTCCGCTGCACGGGTAATACGCTCGCGTACCGCATTAATTTTAGATTTCAATTGGATAACGCCTCCGGCGCCGGCAGATTCATTTCAATGACCTTCTCTTTGATGAGGATTTCAATCACTTCGCAGACCGGGAGTCCCACGACATTCGTGTAAGAACCGCTGATCCGCCGCACCAAGGAGGTCCCCAACCCTTGAATGGCATAGGCACCGGCCTTGTCAAACGGTTCCCCGGTGCGAATATACCATTCGATCTCGGTTTTCGATAATGTTTTAAAACGGACATCGGTTCGGACGACATCGGCAAATTGACGATTCATGGACCTGCACAGAATGGCATATCCGGTCAGCACCTGATGGGTCTGACCGGAAAGCGTCATCAGCATCCGCCGTGCATCATCCGGTGATGTGGGTTTTCCGAGCACTATGCCGTCGATCAATACCACGGTGTCAGCGCCGATAATCCAGGAATCCGTGTAGCGTCCGCTGATATCATTTGCTTTTTTCATCGCCAGTGTTTTTACGTAATCGTCCGGTGCACAAACGGGTACGGAGGATTCATCAAAATTACTGGGTTCGATGGTGAATTCTATGCCTGCCTGCTCCAGCAAGTATTTGCGCCGGGGTGATTTGGATGCCAGAATGATTCGTTTTTCATGTGCATTTCTCATGGCCGGTTTGTATCAAAAGCACGCTGGTTTGACAAGCGACGACAACCTGATTTACATTCATCCGCCGGACAAAAAGCGGTTCAGTCCATTGAAACCAGTAGAGTCGGCATTGAGTCTATCGACCTATAAATCCGGCAAACAAAGGCTATCGAAAAAACGGTGGAAATATACCAGTCAAGGAAAAACCCGAATGAATTCAATGGGAATATGGATAATCGGCGCCGGTAAATTCGGGACCATGGCAGTTGAAAAATTGTCACGGGGAATTCCGGCATCCCGCATCCGTGTCATCGATTCAAGCGCCGACAAGCTCACACCGTTTAGAGGAGAATACCCTACCATCCGGGCCGAAGCTTCCGATTGGATGATGCAATCGGTGGAAGAGCTTGAAAAAGATGAGGTCTTGATACCGGCCATCCCATCGCATGTTGCGTTTGATTGGATTGCCCGAAAAATGTCCGGCCGATGCACACTGCAGCCGATGTCCCCAGGTGCGGTCCTGTTGGATGCGCTTCCGCATCCGATACCGAGGGGAAACGGTCAGATTTTAGTCTCCAATGCGGAATTCATTTGCCCGGCGAATTGTTCCGAACCATCCGATGTCTGCACATACACCCGATCGGCCCGGCCACGGGAAATGCATAAATACCTCGGTGGATTGTCCTCGTCCGGGTTCCACCCGATTGTCCTGGAAAGCCGGCAGATGGCACCGGGTGTCGGCGGGTATACCGTGAATATGTTATCTCACGCATATTCGCTGGTGGAGGGAGCACCCATGGGCACTGACATCTTGTTTGCCACCGCCTGCCGATGCCACGGCGTGATCAATCTGTTCAGGCTGAATTGAGACGTAGATCCGGATTTTATGCACGATTCATGTTCTCATTTCCATACTTTTTAAGCCCTTGACTTTCTAACGGTTTACCGATAAAAGCCGTGCAAGGAACACAGCCTGCCGGGACATACCGACCGGTTTACGCCGCTGAGAAACGGATAAATACAACCGATTAAATCGCAATAACAGCTTGCCTGGGTGGCGGAATTGGTAGACGCAAGGGACTTAAAATCCCTCGTTCTTTAAGGACGTGCCAGTTCGATTCTGGCCTCAGGCACCACTTGTCAAAGGACCGCCAGGGCACCCGGCGGTCCTTTGTATATTTGGCGTCACATCGGCCGGCACCTTGGTGAAGAAAACAAAAATATGTAAAATCGACGGGTTGGCGTTGAAAGCATCCAGTGGTCATGATATGCATAAACGAAATAACGCTTCAGATTACAGTTCCAACCCTAATTGTCATCGGTAATCAAGGATAAAACAGAAATGACAGACATTAAAAATCTTCCCCATGGCGGTCGGTTAATCGACCTGTGCGTAGATGAAGACCGCACTTCTCTGTTGAAAAAGATCACCAAGGATCTACCGGATATCACTATGAATGACCGGCAGATGTGCGACCTCGAACTGATCGCAAACGGCTCATTTTCACCCCTCGCCGGATTTATGACCCAAAAGGACTACGAGCCCGTTCTCGATCGAATGATGCTGGAGAATCAATTGGTGTGGCCGCTGCCGGTCTGTCTGGATATCAACGAGACGACGGCACGAAATCTGGAAGCCGGTCAATCCATTGCACTCAGAGATCCCGAAGGATTCCTGCTCGCGGTTATGCATGTCGAGGATATTTGGCCCATTGATAAAAACCGGGAGGCCGAAAAAATATATGCGTCAACGGATGCCTCGCACTTTGGTGTGGATTTTCTGTTTCATTCAACCGGAGACTATTACGTTGGTGGACCCGTTGAGGTTATCAGCCTGCCGATGCACTCCGATTTCAAGCAGCTCAGGATGACTCCATCGGAAGCGCGGAATTTGTATAAAAAATTAGGCTGGCAGCGGGTTGTGGGATTTCAATCCCAAAAAATAATCCACCGGCCTGAATTTGAAATCACCATTTCCGCGATGCGCGAGGCCAGGGCCAACCTGCTGTTGATGCCGGTGGTGGGAATGACACACCCGGATAATTTCGATCACTATACACGGGTGAATTGTTACCGAGAAGCCGGTCGGAATTATCCGCCGGAAACGCATGTTTTGAATTTGCTCTCCCACTCACCCCGTAACGCCGGTCTTCGTGAAGCGCTCCTGCACGCCGTCATTTCAAAAAACTACGGCTGCTCTCACCACATTTTAGAACAGGTTGACGATCTGCCCAACGGGAATAAAAAGAGCACTAAACCGATCGCCCACAAGAAGCTTTTGGAATTTTCCGAAAATTACGGGGAGCAGATCGGCATATCGGTCATGGCATATGACAAAATGGTCTATCTGCCGTTCGAAGATGAATACCGGCAAAAGCACAAGATTCCCCGAGGGTCAAAAACGATTGTTTTCACCGGCCAGGATATACGGGATCGAATCCGGACCGGTAGAAAAATGCCCGAATGGGCCAGCTTCCCCGAAATCATCAATTGTATTCAGAAAGCGTATCCACCACCGTCAAAACAAGGTTTCACCCTGTTTCTGACCGGTTTGTCCGGTGCAGGAAAATCAACCATTGCAAGGGTGCTTTATTCAAAAATGATGGAAATCGGCAATCGGCCGGTATCTCTGCTGGATGGCGATATTGTCAGGCATCATTTGTCCAGCGAACTTACATTTTCCAAAGAGCACCGGGATATCAACGTACGGAGAATCGGTTTTGTCGCCCAGGAGATCACCAAAAACCGCGGTATCGCCATTTGTGCCCCCATTGCCCCCTATGCACGCACAAGACGGGAAATTCGGGATATGATTGCCGTCCACGGCGGTTTTATCGTTGTTCATGTGTCCACGCCCATTGAAGAATGTGAACGACGGGATCGCAAAGGCATGTATGCGAAAGCACGGGCCGGTCTCATCAAGGGATATACCGGTGTGGATGATCCGTATGAAATCCCGGAATTCCCGGAAATTCGCATTGATACCTCGGACATAACACCGGATGAAGCCGCCCAGCAGGTCCTATTATACCTCGGCCAGAAGGGGTTTATCTAAAAACACATAAATAGTGTCCATCCAGAGATGGACACAAAATACAATATATATGTAGTGAGTTATATGACTGATAATAATGCATTACTTGAAACCGCCGTCATTGCCGCCATTAAAGCCGGAAGGGCCATCATGGAGGTTTATCGGACTGATTTTGATGTGGAAATAAAATCGGACGACTCCCCCCTGACCCTTGCGGATCGACGTTCACACCAGATTATCGTGGAATCGTTGACCCCATTCGATATTCCGGTATTGAGTGAAGAGGGGAAACATGCCGCTTTTACAACACGATCCAAGTGGGACAGATTATGGGTTATCGACCCTCTGGACGGCACCAAAGAGTTTGTCAAGAAAAACGATGAATTTACGGTGAATATCGCACTGGTTGAGCACCGGCAGCCCGTCATCGGCGTGGTATACCTGCCCGTAAAGGACATCTTGTACTTTGCCGCCGTAAATCATGGCAGCTATAAGCTGGTGTCTGCGATGACGACGATTCAACAGCATTCATCAACAACATCCGCACCGGTATATCCTTTGGAAAAATTGATCGTGGTATCGTCAAAACTGCCACTGGCGAACAAAACAAAGGGGGCTTACACTATCGTCGGCAGCCGTTCCCATGCGACACCGGAACTGCATCAGTTCATCGAGGACAAGAAAGAAAAATACGAAAATGTGGAATTTATTTCCGCCGGCAGTTCGTTGAAAATATGCCTGGTTGCTGAAGGCGCCGCTCATGTTTACCCGAGACTGGGACCTACAATGGAATGGGACACAGCTGCCGGGGATGCGGTGGCCAGGTTCAGCGGTGCCAAGGTTCTGGCGTACAACACTTCGAGGCCTTTACAATACAACAAGGCAGATCTGTTGAATCCGTGGTTTATTGTTCGCAATAAGTTGTCCGGACATACGCGCTGAAATACCACCCGAACCGTAATACCGATGGCATCCCATTCATACGCAAATCGGCCATGAGCATACCGCCCCAATGCACCGGAAATATTCTGCAATCAGGGGGGTGTCTCCAGGAACAATCCATTTCCAGCATTTTTGAATCGTTCGTAAATACCCTATTTCAAAGGGTTTCGCTGAATTGGTCGTACTCACCAATGAAGTGATCTATTGACATCCAGCTGGACCTGAAATATAAGCCGAAGAGCATGACTTACATTAACTGCCAACTTCAACTCAGTTCACCTGAAGTAATAATAAACCGACCGTGCGGGGAAATTCATATATGGAGAAAAAAAGCGAAAGCCTGACTGATCAGCTTGTCGCGATGATAGGGAACATATCCGACGATCAGAAACGGCATCTCCTGGCCATGTTGGAACAATGGCAGCAAAAAGAGTCGCGTGACGGCACCCGCGTCCACTGCCTCGTACCGGTGGATTTTTCAACTGACGAAAGAGTTTACAGGGATTTTATCCATAATTTCAGCGAAGGGGGGGTATTTATCGAAAGCAAGGAACCGTTCCGGGTCGGTCAGCCCATATCACTCTCTTTTTCAATCCCGCATACAGGCAAAACTGTCACCATCGACGCCAAGATCATTCGAAAAGAAGCGGAAGGAATCGCGGCCAAATTCTCTGAACAACTTGATGAAAGCCAGCAAAGCATCATAAATCGCGTTGTCAACACATAGTTCGCCGTATTTACACCCGCCATATCGATCGATTTATTACATTCTTTTAATTTACAAATAGATTACAGAAACGCAAAATAATGGATGACTTTTTATACAACTTAAGAAAAAGTACAAAAGACAAACGGAAAGACCGTGGTGCACGACCCTTTGAAAATGGGAAAAAACATGGCGGGGAAAAGCATAATAAAAAGGATCGGCACGTAAAGAAAAACAAGCCTTTTAAGAAATCCGAGACATCCGGCGTCATCAGCAAACAGGATGTTGAGACGATACAACGGGTGGCGGGTGAAATTGCCGCTGGCCAAAAAGATATCCTCCATGCCTATCAACGACTGGACGAGGCTGAACAACGCAAGGTCGCGGCACTTGAAGACATCGCGAAATACCTGGACACCCTCGCCAAGACCTGAAAGTATCAATTCCCCCGACGACTTGTCTCTTTTATCCCGGTGGAACCCCGGTATCATCGAACCATTTGGACGCCATTGCTACAAATTCCATCTGGTGTCTCTTCATCGACATACGATGATCCCCCTGATCCTGGATCCATAGTTTCTTCGGAGGCTTTGATTTTCCGTGTAATAATACCGCATCGGACACCGGCACTATTTCATCGGACTCCCCGTGCACAACGAAGATGTGGTGATGATTACCCAGAAGGTGTGTAATATCAAATTCTGGAACCGTCTGCGGTTCCGCGATACCATACCGGTACTCAGCCACAGGTGATGCGGACACCCCCCGGACATGCCGGCTTTGGACAGGTGCAGCAAAGCTCACCAGGGAACGAATGTCCATTTGAGCGGCCACGCAGAGGGAGACGGTTCCGCCAAAACTGCTGCCGAACAAGCTGATGGCCGATCCCAGGTCAGGTCTGTCCCGTAGCAGGGAAACGGCGTTTTTTAAATCTTCACATCGCCCCTCCAGCGCGGTGTCAAGTTCAAACCGGCCGCCACTGGCACCACAGCCCCTGTAATCAAATCGAAAATACGCAAAACCCAGTTTGTTGCTGGCATTTGCCAGCGCCAGCTGTTTCGGGGAATTGCTGTCGGCCAGAAGTCCGTGCGATCCAATGATAATTGGTGGTCGGATCGCCCCCGGCAGATGTAAGGTGCCGGATAATTGAAAACCACCTGAATTAAAACGGATTTTTTCTTCACGGCCGAAAGCACCGCTCATTTCCGTCATGCCCATTTTATCTTGACACCTTCCCGTGGTTCTGATTTTTCGTTTAATTCATTTAATTTATCCGAAAAAAGGGATATATACAATCTTTTCACGCTGGTGTGAAGGGCCTGTTCCGAATTTCCTGGGTGATCGCTTGTGGATTCGGCATGGCATCAGACGCATTCAAATATTGATATCAGGATAACCATTTATGACGATAAAGATAAAACGCGGACATATCCTCGAGTTGTCCATTTCAGATATGGCATTTGGCGGTAAAGGTGTCGCAAAAATCGACGGTTTCACTGTTTTTGTGGATATGGGGGTTCCCGAGGATGTGGTCACGGCCAGGATAACCAAAAAAAAGAAAAACTATGCCGAAGCCAGAGTAGTGGACCTGTTATCCGCTTCACCGTTCCGGCAACCCGCCCCATGTCCGTACAGTGGAATTTGCGGCGGATGCAAGTGGCAGTTTCTAGATTATCAAAAACAATTGGAGTACAAGCGCTCGCATGTTCAGGAATCCTTGGAACATATCGGTGGCATGCAGGGGGTGAACGTGCTGCCGACATTAGGCTCACTCAAGCAATTTGCTTATCGGAATAAAATGGAATTTTCCTGTTCGGATAAACGGTGGTTGCTCCCCGAAGAGATGTCCCGGGAAACGGTGGAGCCCGGATTCGGTATCGGATTACATGTGCCGGGGACATTCTACAAAGTATTGGATATCGATGCCTGTCTGCTTCAACCCGAAAGGGGCAATGAGATCCTCGACGATGTCAGAGCGTATATCAGATCATCCCCTGCACCGGTATACGGTTTGCGATCCCACAAAGGGTATTGGCGGTTTTTGATGTTGAGGCATTCCGTGGCCCTGGACCAGTGGATGGTGAATATCATCACCGCCATTGAGGACCAAAAAACGGTTGCGCCCCTGGCCCGCCTGCTGGTGGACAAGTACCCGGAAATAACCGCGGTGGTGAACAATATCACCGCAAAAAAATCCGGTGTGGCCATTGGTGAATATGAAATCCATCTGGCAGGCAAATCGACCATTACAGAGCGTATCGGCGAGTTTGAATTCGACATTTCCGCCAATTCCTTTTTCCAGACGAACACACGTGGGGCGAAAACGCTTTACGATGTTGCCAAGCGGTTTGCCGGACTCACCGGAGCTGAGAATGTGGTGGATCTTTATTGCGGTACCGGTACCATTGCGATCTATCTATCAGATATGGCCAAGTCCGTTGTGGGATTGGAAATGGTCACCGATGCCGTTCAGGATGCTAAGAAAAATTGTGAGAAAAACGGTGTCGGGAATGTCCGTTTCATAACCGGTGATATCCGGTTCACCATGGATCAGATTGAGACGGTTCCGGAGGTGATGATCATAGATCCACCCCGAGCGGGAATGCACAAGGACGTGGTGAAAAAGGTCTTGGAATTAGCACCTGCCAAAATTGTATATGTATCCTGCAATCCGGCAACCATGGCCCGGGATCTGGCACTGATCAAGGATCACTATACTGTCGGTGACGTTCAACCAGTTGATATGTTTCCCCATACGTACCATATCGAGTCGGTTGCGGCGCTGATCCGGAAATGACCCGCCGGACGCTAAGGAAAGTACGATGATACACATTAATTGGTAATGGAGACAGGCAATGGAAACCAATGGAAATGAAAAAACCGCACTGCTGATCATCGATATGGTCAAGGACAACTTTGTGCCGGAAAAGCATTTACCGATTACCGAACATGCACTTCGGATCATCAATCCCATCAATAAATTGGCGTTACGGGTGCGAGACGCGGGCGGATGGGTGGTCTTTTCCACCGATGCCTTTCGTGAAGATGATTTTATTTTCCACGGACGCATGCGACCGCATGCCTTGGCGGGAACAACCGGTGCCGAGATCATTGACGAACTGGATCGCAGACCTGAAGATTTATGGCTGCCAAAACCTAAATTCTCAGCTTTTTTCGATACTGACCTGGCTGATCAACTCAGTGACCGGAAGATCACCCGATGCGCGGTGGCCGGCATCGCGACCAATTTCTGTGTCTTGACAACGGTCATGGATGCCATCTGTAATGATTTCCAAGCGGTCATGCTGGAAGATTGTACGGCCGCGTTTACTCCGCAAATTCATGAAAACACCTTATCGCTGTACCGTAGAAATCCACTTCATCCGTTACTGAGAGTTGACAGCTCAAATGTGCTGACTGGAGAATTATAGATTTGTTTTTTGAGAAAAGAGATGAAGATTCACTCAGCAAACAAGTTTTGTTCCTTCGCCGATTGTGCCGCAAATGAATATGGATTATCGGCTGTTTAAGGCATCCAGGTCGGCTGATGTGTCCACATCCTGAAATATACCGGCATCCGGGATCTGTACCAGGCACGTTCTATCCGGATTCGCGGTGATAATTTTTTTAGCACCCGCATCCCCTGAAATTGACAACAACTGACGATACATGGTCCTGCGGAAAATCGTTGGATTTCTCAGTATACCCTCGCAAACCGGTGCACAAATGTCCTGGCCGCTGGCCATAAAGCGGTCAAGCAGCAGGTTTATGGTTTCTCCATTGATCAGGGGTTGATCAGCCAGCAAAAACATGACCGAATCATGGTCTTCGGCAACTTGGGCCAACCCGGTCATTATGGATCGGCTTATTCCCGCCTGATATCCGGGATTGTCAATCACACTCACACGTTTATGATCGAAGATATCGCCCAGTTCTTTGCATATTTTATCCTTGTCATGGCCAAGAACGACAACCACCCGTGACAGGTTCGACTGCAGGCATGCATGGACGGACCACGACAGCATGGGTTGCCCCTTATATTTCACCAATTGTTTGGATCTACCCATTCTGCTGGATTTGCCTGCGGCAAGGAGTATTCCGGCAGTGTTGTATTCCCGGTCTTGTGAATTCAATTGTCTGGCCATGGTTGGGTATTCGGACTTTATGGTTATGATGCGGGAGGTAACACGACCTGTCGGTCAATTATGATTGACAATGATATTCCACAGTGGAATATTCCAGTCAAGAAAATACTGTCATTGATTGTCCCATGAAAACAAAGCCGGCCACGAAATATATTGTTCTAGGTGCTCTATTCGGAGAACCGATGCACGGATACGACATCATGTTGTATCTAAAGGATCATCTCCGGACCATATGGTATGTAGGCACGAGTCAGCTATATGCGTTGCTTAAAAAAATGGAAGAACAACAGCTGGTTGAAACGAAAACCAAGACACAGCTTCAACGGCCGTCCAAACGAATTCACCAATTAACGCCGTCGGGAGAAGCCGAATTCATATCATGGGTGTGCCGGCCATGTGATCATGTGCGGGATTTAAGGATTGAGTTCATGGCGAAACTTTTTTTTATTCACCGGCATAACCTTGCCGGCGGTAGACAATTAATCGCCGGTCAGCGGCTTATCCTCAACCATAGACTCACAAAGATGAAACAAAGATCCCGTGATTCGGCGGATGCCTACCAGGACTTGCTCCGGAATTATAAAATGAAGACACTGAACAACTGGCTTGACTGGATCGACCGGTGTGCAGAACCGTTTATCAATGAACATGTCGCGGAGACCTCGGATGTTTAAAGAAAAAATGAATTTCAAAAAAATTAAAGTTGAAGACGCGGTGGGTACTGTTTTAGGCCACGATATCACAAGAATCGTACCCGGAGAATATAAAGGGGTCGGATTCAAAAAAGGACATGTCGTGGCGGCGGACGATATCCCGGCGCTCCTGAAACTCGGCAAACAGCATCTTTATGTGCTCGATCTTTCGGATGATCTGATGCATGAAGACGATGCCGCCATGCGCATCGCCACGGCAGTGAGCGGTCAGAACATTGAATGGACCCATCCTTCCGAAGGAAAGTCCAGTATGAAGGCCGCATGTGACGGTATCGTGAAAATCGATGCGGAGACCTTGCTCCGCATCAATTCCATCGATAAAATTATTGTCTCGACATTGAAAAACAATTCCACCTGCAAAAAAGGCCAGGTGGTCGCCGCCACACGAATTATTCCGTTGACCATCGAAAAAGAGAAGATCGGGAATCTTGAGGCGTTGACGGCCATTCCCCGAAAAGTCGTCAAAGTTCTGCCGTTTCGCAACGTCAATGTCGGGGCAGTGGTCACGGGCTCCGAGATATATAGCGGTTTGATAAAAGATGAATTCGACCGCTTCGTGGGAACCCATGTGGCGGAATACGGCGGTCGTATTATCAAAAAAATACTGGCGCCCGATGTACCGGAGAGAATTGCAGAGGCCGTTTCCGAGCTGCAAACCCTGGGATGTGATCTGATTCTGACCACCGGCGGGCTGTCGGTGGATCCCGACGATGTCACACCGTTGGGAATCCGGCAGGCCGGTGCGGAAATCATCTCTTATGGCGCGCCTGTTCTTCCAGGCGCCATGTTTCTGTATGCCATACTGGACAGCACGCCGATCTTAGGGCTTCCGGCGTGCGTTTATTATCATACCACGACGGTGTTCAACCTGTTTCTACCCCGGGTGTTGGCCGGGGACCCCATCAGCAGAAATGAAATCGCGGCCATGGGTCACGGCGGTCTATGTCTCAATTGCGAGATATGCCGATTCCCGATTTGCCCGTTTGGCAGATAATTGAAGCATCCTCGCGGCTAGCCGAGGGGAAGGTGCCCGTTAATGCGGGTTCCGCATTGGTGGCGGAAGTGAACCGGTTCCCCCTATTTACTCGCCGTGAGTTTCCGCAGCACATAAGGCAGGATACCACCGTGTATAAAATAGGCCACGTCTACATCCGTATCCAAACGGGCGGTAACTGAGAAATTTATGTCGCGGCCATCTTTTTTCCTGGCGGTTACCGTCAGCTTTTGTCTCGGGGTTATATCGGTAATCCCGTGAATCGAAAAGGTATCGGCGCCTTCCAATCCAAGTGTTTCGGCGTTTTCGCCCTTGGAGAACACCAGCGGCAATACGCCCATTCCCACAAGATTATTCCGGTGAATACGCTCGTAGGATTGTGCGATGACCGCTTTGATTCCCAGCAATGTCGTCCCCTTGGCCGCCCAGTCCCGGGATGAACCGGTGCCGTATTCCTTTCCCCCCAGGACAATCAAGGGGATCGCGTTCTTCAGATAGATCATGGCCGCGTCGTAGATGAACATCTCTTTTTCTTCAGGATATTTGATGGTCCAGCTGCCTTCCTTGGGCGCCACCAAATTGTTTTTGATGCGGATGTTGCCGAAGGTGCCGCGCATCATGACCTCGTGGTTTCCCCGTCTGGACCCATATGAATTGAATTGTGCCGGCGGTACATGGTTGTCCACCAGATATTTGCCGGCCGGATATGTCTCGGGGATGGCGCCTGCCGGTGAAATATGATCGGTGGTCACGGAGTCTCCCAGTATGAGAAAAGGCCGGGCATTGTCAATTTCCGACGGCCGTCCGGCTTCAATGCTGAAATTGTCAAAATAGGGCGGTTTTTTGATATAGGTCGAGTCGTCCTGCCAATCATAGGTCGTGCCTTCAGCCACCGGCAACGCTTTCCAGAATTCATCACCGTCAAATATCCGGCCATACTCGGTCTCGAAAAATTCCTTCCGTACATGACGATCCACCAAAGCCTGTATTTCCGATTTGTCCGGCCACAGATCCTCGAGATAAACCGGGTCTCCGTTGGGATCGAGGGCGACGGGTTCAATGGTCAGATCCGTGTCCATCCGGCCGGCGATGGCAAACAGCACGACCAGCATGGGGGAAGCGAGAAAGTTTGACTTTATCTGTTGATGAATCCGCGCCTCAAAGTTGCGGTTGCCGGACAGAACGGCCGCCACATTCAGGTCCTTGTCCTTGATCAACGCCTCGATTTCCGGATGGAGGGGACCGCTATTCCCAATGCAGGTGGTACAGCCGAAAGCGGCGAGGTGGAATCCCAGCGACTTGAAATAGGGCATCAGTCCCGCGTCCGTCAGGTAGTCCTCCACCACCCTGGACCCCGGCGCCAGGCTGGTCTTGACAAAATCCGGTATCCGCAGCCCTTTTTCGACCGCCTTTTTGGCAATGAGACCAGCCCCCATCAACACACTTGGATTGGATGTATTCGTGCACGATGTAATGGCGGCGATGACGACATTACCGTCGCCCAGCTTCACCGTTTTGCCGTTGAGTTCAAACTCAAATTGGCGCTTGGACACGGGCGTACATTTTTTGGCCCGAATGGTTTTACATCCGGATTCATCGTGGAATTTGGAAATTTGGGAGATTTCCGTATCACGGTCGTACTCGCAGCCGAGGATTTTGGCAAACGCGCCCTTGATCCCGGAGAGGCAAATCCGGTCCTGGGGCCTTGCAGGACCAGCCAGGGACGGCTCTACACTGTTCAGATCGAATTCTATGACTTCGGTATACGCCGGGTCTTCGTCACCGGTATAAAACATCCCCATGGCCTTCGCATAGGTCTCGGTCAGCGCGATACGGTCTTCACGACCGGTCATTCTCAGATAATCCAATGTTTTTTCGTCCACGGGAAAAAAACCGAGCGTAGCGCCGTATTCCGGTGTCATATTGGCGATCGTCGCCCGGTCCGGTACGGAGAGATTTTTCATGCCCGGGCCAAAATATTCGACGAATTTTTCAACGACATTATGCTTTCTGAGCATCTCGGTGATAGTGAGCACTAGATCCGTTGCCGTGATACCCTCCTTCAATGCGCCGGTCAGTTTTACACCGATGACTTGGGGAATGGCCATATAATATGGCTGACCCAGTGCAACAGCCTCTGCCTCGATGCCACCCACCCCCCAGCCCATAACCCCAATGGCGTTGATCATGGGCGTATGGGAATCGGTGCCGACCAGGGTATCCGGATATGCGGTGTCCGTTCCATTTTTTTCCTCGGCGATGACCACCCGCCCCATATATTCAAGATTTACCTGGTGACAAATACCGGAGTTGGGCGGCACCACCTTGAAATTGTCAAAACTCTTCTGTGCCCACTTCAACAATTTATACCGTTCACCGTTACGCTCATACTCTTTGGCCACGTTTTTCTCGAGGCTGTCCGTTGTGCCGAAGTAATCGACCTGGATACTGTGGTCCACAACCAACTCGACCGGCACCAGCGGATTGATCAGCTTCGGATCACCGCCCATCTCTTTCACCGCATCACGCATTACCGCCAGATCCACCACTGCCGGCACACCGGTGAAATCCTGCATGAGTACACGGGCCGGATGATAGGGGATTTCCACGGGGGTGTCGTACTTTTTTTGCCATCCGGCAATTTGTCTAACGTCCTCTTCACGAACCACATATCCATCGAATTTCCTCAACAGATTTTCAACCAGAACCTTTATGGAAAACGGCAGCTTTCGAACGTTCGCCATACCCTTTTCTTCCAGTTTGTTGATATTGTATATAGTGAACGTCCGGCCATCGGCTTGGATGTTGTCCATAAAGTCTGATTGTTTCATATCTACCCCTTGTGTGGCTCGCGATGAAGCGGTTGACTTAAAATGAAATCCGATAAGTGATCAGGCAGGTGACGACTATTGCACCCGTGTGCATATAAGCCTTTGAGACGATTACCACAATTGTGCTTGTTGAATCAAGATCATAGAACTATGTCTAATGACCGGTCAACCCGAGGATTCGCCTTTTATGCTTTTTATTATTTTTGGAATGAAAAAGGAGAATGCAAACAATCCGATTGAAAAAAAGACTTTCGAAGAAACGAGCTCGCCCCAGTTTCCGGATGCCCATACCTCTTGCAAGGTACCGATGAAAAAGGTGAAGATAAATGTTCCGACGATAATGCCCAGGCCGGTACCCAGTGCATAGTCCTTGAACCGCACCCGGGTAAGGCCCATCCCGAAATTCATGGGGGTAAACGGAAAATAGACCAGCCTCAGGTACAATACGGTGGCAAAGCCATTTCGCCCGATGGCATCGTCGTATCTTTTCAGCTTGTCTCCGATCAGAGAGGCGGCAAACTCCCGGCCCAGGGTCCGGCCGATGAAAAACGCCGCGCAGGCGCCGATCATGGCCCCGACCCAGACATATAAAAACCCCCAGTACGCGCCGAAAATGGCGGCACCTAATCCGGTGAGCAGTGTTCCGGGAACGAAAAGGCAGGTACCGGCCGCATAAATGGTGATATAAACAAGGGGTGCCCACATGCCCACAGCGTCAAGAAACTCCGACAATGCAGCTGCGGTCATCAACCCCCTGATCGGCGTATAGCGGACCAGCATAATCGCCGAGACAATGAACAAAACGAATATGGCGGCCTTGACCCATGCCGCTGAACTCATAATGCCGATATCATAATCATGGTTCCCCATAGCGCCCCCTTGCCCGTTTTTGATGACAACGATGGACTATTTCCGGTTCAGCGACCAGTCGTAATGAAGGTATTTGATCTTCAGCGGCCCGCCCGCACCATCCAATGATTGTTTTAAGGTACCCCGCGCATACTTTTTCATAAACCCCGGGACATCACCGTTGAAGTCTTCATTGAACCATTTGAAGATTTTGCTGACGTATAGGGTATCATCCTTGAGATAATTGCGGTCAGGACTATTGATGAACCGGATGGTGGCATCCTCCAATTGCTGTTCCAGACGGTCTTCCGTATAGGGTTCTGGTCGAAGGGGAGGGCAACTGAGTGCGGCACAATTGATGGCAAAATGCACACGCGGATCCTTGAACCGTGGTCTTAAAATGTCATGTTCGATCTGATCCAGGGTCACCATCCGTCCATCGATCCGGGCAAGTTCTTTTTTCCACGGTGACCGCAACAGGGATCCCAGATTTTTAATTGATGTCACACCCGGATACCCGGTTAGGATCAATTTGATCGTCCATGCATTATAGGCGTTTATGTAAAAGGCAAATGCCGCCGGTTCGGTTAGCGTCTCCGGTTTCACCTTCGAGAGGACTTTTAGATAGTCGTCCAGCTTTTCTCCATCCGTTTTGAAACCATCATAATCCACAAGGCCGTCGGCAACGTGTGCTTTCAACAGGTGCGCGTACACAGTGTTGTCGATGATGGGACCGTTGTCACCGGATGCCGGAATGGACATCACCATCAGGAGAAGTGGGAACAATAAGCTTATAGAGTTTATCTGCATCGTGACCTCTTTAATATCAAAGCTTATCACTGAATCTGATTTATCAACTACTCTCGATCGCGATCCCATGCGAGACCTTCCTAATCATCTGAATTGCTTCTGTTATATCCATTTGGCCGGTAATAAAAAATGTCAACCTCGCCGGTATAGAAAAGGATCAAACAAACTTTTTATAAATGACAGATCCATGTATTGCTGAAGTGTTTTCCATGTATGCGGATTCTTAATGCCATTGAATGCGGTTTGATACGCCACCCATCCCATGGCCGACCATGAGATACCGCGCAGGTATACAAAGGGATCCCGGAGTTGTATACGGTCCTCCAGTGTATCTCTCAGATGGTTGTCTGTTAGCCGGGTTTTGTATTCCCTGAGGAATCGTTGTTTATCCCTCCCGGTCATTCGATAGGATGTTTTCCAAAGCGTGGTCAACGGAGAACAAAAATGCGAAAGATCCTGGGACGGGTCGCCCCATCGGGGCATTTCCCAATCCACCAGGTGAACGGTGCCTTCTTGCCGGTTCACGATGAAGTTTCCTGAATTGACCTCGGTATTCGTGATGCAATGCCACGAATCCTGCTGGAAATAGGACTCTTCGGAGCGATGTTGATCGGCCCAATCGATCACTTCACGCAGATACTCCCGGATATCCGGAACCGCCAGATCGGAGGTAAAATATACCTCAAGCAATCCGGAACACTCATCGTATATTTGGGAGAACGGGGCATCCTCCGGTATGAGATGATTGTGCTCACAGGCAATTTCGAACTGGTGCAGGGTGGCAAACAATCGTGCGGCGGCTTTCAGATCATGACGATAGGAGAGGTGCTCGCCGGGCAGGTATTCCATGATGAGAATACCGGTATCGAAAAATCTGCGGGAATCGTCGACAAAAAACGGCACCGGCGTAACATTACTGTGCTCCAATAATTTAAGGGCATTATACTCGTAGCTGATCTGATCTTCACGGCCGATCTGGGTTCCGATGTTCACCCTGAAGACATAACTACCGGAAGCCGAGCGGATCAGGTAATTCAGGTTATATTCCCCTTGCGCCAGGGCCTGTACCTTCCATGCGGTGTTTCCAAGAAAGATGATGCCGTCCGGGTGGTTATTCAAGTAGTGTTCGACCCTGGGTCGTGTGGACTGCATTAAATCCTGCATTCAGGTGTATTCCTCATCTTTCAGGTCTGCTTAAATCCTGGGATTGAAATCCCCGGCTATTCATTATCGGGAATGAACAGCCTGACTTTATCCGGCGGAAAGTGCACATGGACTTTTTGCCCCGGCAAAAAATGCTGTTCCGGGTGCAAGGCCACAATGTCATGATTCCGGCTCGACATCCATACCCGGGTCGTCATTCCCTCGAAATTGGTTCGCCTAACGGTGGCGTCGACCTGGTGTCCCCGTCCTCGATCCCCGTTAAGGCTGATCACCACGTCTTCCGGACGAATGGTGGCGCTGAGATTCGTACCGGAATCCAGGTGGCGGGGAAGGGGGCATTGGTAAAGTTCGGAGAGGAAAAGGTCTCCCCGGACCACACCATGGAAGAAATTGACAGCGCCGAAAAACCGGGCCACATCCGGATCTGCGGGCTGATGGAACAATTCCTGCGGCGTGCCGAATTGGCGCATACGACCGTCGAGTAAAAGCCCCACCTTGTCGGACATCATCAATGCCTCGGTCTGATCGTGTGTGACAAAGAGCATGGTGATTTGCGTTTCGGACCGGATCTGACGCACGAGATCCCTCATATCCTGTCGCAAATTTGCATCCAGGTTGCTGAAAGGCTCGTCCAGTAAGAGTAACGACGGCTTCAGAACGATTGCCCTGGCTAGGCTGACCCGTTGCTGTTGGCCGCCGGACAATTGGCCTGTTTTGCGTTTCTCCAGACCGTCGAGCTGGGTTAATCGGAGAATTTCCTGAATTCGTGTTTTTTCCGTGGACGTTATGGACCCGCGCATTCGAAGGCCGAATCCCACATTTTGTTCCACGTTCATGAACGGAAACAACAGGGGTTGCTGGAACACCAACACGGCATCGCGATGTTCCGCAGGCTGTTCGCGTACGGATTTCCCGTCGATACGGATATCCCCCGACAGGGGGGGCAGCAGGCCGGCGACGGCTTTTAAAATAGTGGTTTTCCCCGCCCCGCTCGGACCCAGCAACGACACCATCTCCCCATCGGTGATGGTCAGGTCCAGGTCTTTCACTATCGGATCATCCCCATATCCCAGCGACAATGAGTTGAGTTCAAGAGTTCCCATCACTGAATACCTGTCAGATGATGGTTGCCCAGATATCGGGAACTGAAAACCAGGGCCAGCAGCGCGGGAATGATAAACACCAGGCTGACGGCGGCGGCCACCGGGCGATCCCCGCTGTTTATCAATGCAAATAAAAGGATCGGCAGGGTGGTTATCTGCCCGCCGCCGATGATCAGGGTACTGAGATATTGGCTCCAGGACAGCAGAAAAGCGAACAAACCGGCCACTACCATTCCGTTAAATACCATGGGGGCTGTAATTCGGCATAAGATTTGAAAAGGGGTGGCGCCCAAAGACCGGGCCTGATCTTCATATTCGGGATTGTAATTGGCAAATACACCCCACATCACAAAAACAGCATAGGGGAGGCAGAAGGTCAGGTGGATCAACACGACGC
>JABDIN010000044.1 GCA_013003715.1 Desulfobacteraceae bacterium
GACTAAAGTCGATGATTTGAAGTTTGTACTCGGAGAGGAACGCGACAAAACGAATCAACCGTATGTCGGTCAGTGGGAGTTTGATGAGCACCAGGCAGCCATCGGGAACGACGATATCGCCCACTGGATCGTTGCCCGTCCATCGGACGATCAGCGAATCGGCTATGTAATTTTACAAGGGATGACGAATCCCCATAACAACATTGAATTGATGCGGATCGTGATATCGGAAAAAAACAAGGGTATCGGCCGGAAAACGCTTTGTCTGATCCAAAGGGCCGCATTTTCCATTTTCAATGCCCACCGGTTATGGCTGGATGTCCGGGAGAACAATCCGAGAGCCAAACACCTCTATCTCTCGGAAGGTTTCGTTGAGGAAGGCACCCTGCGCGAATGCATCAAACTGGATGACGGGTACGTCTCGCTTCGCATCCTTTCGATATTGCGCCAGGAGTGGCTGGAACGCGATGGCGTCCGGCATGCCGCAGCAACGGGTGGTCGCATCTAGATTTGGCATGGCATCAGATACTTTAAAAAATAGTGTCCATGCGTTGATACAAGGCAGGGTTATAATGTCAAATGCCCAATGGTGGAATGCTGTCGATTTATCTTCACTTTATGATTAAAGTGATCCTTACAACAGATAGAATACCTTCATTTGGAATTTGACCTTTGTCCTTTGACAGTACATGATCTGTTTTCATCGGACACCATTCCAACCGTGTCATTTTTACATGCGTTCACCCTGCTCCACCCCCCTTGACCCACATGGGATTTAACGGGAACCGGACTTTTTCTCATGCTGTTTGTTGAGTTCATCCCGAATGCAATCCACCTGATCCGGAATATCCTCAAAATTCTGACTCACAACGCATTCATCGATAAAATCGAGATGCTTACGGATGATTTCCAATTTTCCATCGGCTGATTCTTTCGCTTCTTTTTCGGTCATATGCGGCCTCCCGTGGGTTGATTCCCTGCTGGTTTATGCCAGTGTTCGGTATGATTATCCCGGCAACTGAGCAGGTGAAGTGAACATGCCTGAATCGCGTATCTGTCCGCCGGAGTAATACCCATAAAGATAGGTCGGGGTGAGGAAAAATCAAGCGGGATCGATCAAATCCTGACAAAGGGATCGATTTTCAGGCTTTCATCAACCGCATCATAATTCACGGGATCGTGACGGACGATGATTTTCGTCTTAGGGACGGAATTGAAAGAGGTGGCTGATGCGGCCGTGTAAGCGCCCATCATATGTCCGACAATCAGATCGCCGATACCCATTTCCGGCAGCATCAAATCTTCGGCGATCACATCGATGCTGTCGCAGGTAGGACCGGCCAATACCGAGGGATACCTGCCGGGACCGGACGAGAACACCTCAAGCGGATATCTCATATGGTCAAACAATTGTCCGCTGAATGAACCATAGACACCGTCATCCAGATAATACCAGTGCATACCGTCTCTTATCGCTTTGCCGACGATGGTGGAAACACTGGTCATGGCCGGTGCTGAAAGGAAACGGCCGGGTTCCGCAATTACATTCACGTAAGACGGTAACTCTTTCAGGGCATCTCGTATAAGCTCACAATAGCGGTTGATATCGACATGACCCCCATCGTAGGACACCGGAAATCCGCCGCCGATATCCAGAACACTCATGGGGGCAGCACCAATGTCATGATGCCGGCGAATCAGGGTATTACATTGGTGAATGGCGTTGACCTGCTGGGTTGTATCCGCGCATTGGGACCCGACATGAAAGGAGAGGCCCTTGATGTGCACACCCAAATCAGCACCCAGCCTGATCAGTTCCGACGCCTCACCCAGTGCACATCCGAATTTCTTCGACAAATCCACCACAGCGGCATGGCTTCTGAAACTCACCCGAAGCAGCAGGCCGATGCGATGTTTGTAAGGCAGGAACTTAAGCAGTTCATCCGTATTGTCCACGACGAAAGTCGTACACCCGAACCGCAGGGCATCAACGATATCGCGGTCTCTTTTGATCGGATGGGTATGGATGGTCCGTCGCGGTGATACCTTCAAAGACCGGATCAGCTCGATCTCGCCGTTGGACGCCAACTCGAGTCCGCCGCCCGCATCGAGAACAGTCTGGACTATGGAAGGGTGAGGCAGGGATTTTACGGCGTAGTATATCTCCGCCCCCGGCAAAGCATGACCTAACGCGCGGTATTGTTCCCGGACGGTATCACAATCCATCACCAGAAGCGGTGAACCGTGAACCGCGACAAGTTCCCGGTATTGTCGCCCCATATCTGATGTCGAAATTTTAAAGCTGTTCATTGGACTGCTTTCCGATGGCTGCCAATACATATTGCGGCAGGGCAAACGCGGCCCGGTGGATTTCCGGATTGTAGTAGCGCGTGGTTATGCCGCTGCGTTGAAATCGCGTGACCAATGTGGCCAGTGATGTCTTTCTGAGCATCTGCTGATCTGACCCCCAGCCGAAAGTCATCATTCCCCCGACATAGGTGGGGACGGCGGCATTGTAAAAATGCCAGTCACTGAATACGGCGGCCAAATACCCTGCGGTACTTTTGACTTCATCCAATTGCATGAAGGGAACACCATTCTGGGTGACCAGTATGCCGCCGGGATTGAGACAGCGTTTGCAGGCGGCATAAAAATCCGGGGTAAACAACACTTCACCGGGGCCGATGGGGTCGGTGCTGTCGGAGATGATGAGATCAAACGTGTCCTCACAGGTTTTTACAAAACGATAACCGTCATCGATGACAATATTTACCCGCGAATCCTCAAAGGCCCCCTGGGAATGCTTTGGGAGATATTTGATGCTGAGATCGATCACCTGCTGATCGATCTCCACCTGCGTGATGCGATCGATACGGTCGTGTTTGACGACTTCGCGCAGCATCCCCCCGTCTCCGCCGCCGATGATCAATACACGCCCTACTTCCCCATGGGCGAAAATCGGCACATGGGCGAGCATCTCATGGTATATAAACTCATCTTTTTCAGTGGTTTGCACCACGCCGTCCAGCACCATGACACGCCCGAAAGAGGCATTGTGAAAAATCAGCAGGTGTTGATGCCCGGTTTTATTCTCATACAACAATTCGTCGATACGAAATTCCTGACTATAACTGTCGTAAAGCGTCTCGAAAAACCTATTCATCCTCCACCACTCCCCTTAAATTTTCCGTTATCTTCATGGATTTCGGATAAAACGCACGCTTAAGGACTGCAATGGCTTCTTCGGGCCTGGCCTCACCGCACATGAAGATATCAAAAGCGGCAAAATCACGTTCCGGCCAGGTATGGACGCTGATATGGGACTCGGCCAAAACGGCCACACCGGAAATACCGCCACTGGGTGTAAAATGATGCAAATGAATATGCAGCAGGGTTGCGCCGGCTTTTTCGACACATTCCCGCAAGGTTTTTTCCATGTGATTCAAATCGTCGAGACGATGGGCGCCCCAGAGGTCGAGTATCAGGTGGGTGCCGGCGAATTCCAGACCATTACGTTCCACAAAGTGATCAAGACGCTCACCATCAGGGGAGCCGCTACAGTGTTCCGGCCAGATATGGGTGATATTGTTTTCTTCCACGGTCACCATGACTTTTCGTTCTTCGCTATTATTATTGTACATGTGGTCGCCCCCCAATGGAATCAGCATAAGGTGTCACTGGTATCCGGTTTACACGAATGAATCCGATCACTTCCGCGCCATGCTGACATTAAAAAGTTTGGCGCGATTTAAATCAAGAAATAAAAAAGCGCAAGTCTTTTTTTACACACCACAAGATCCCCATTCCGCCTCCGTGCAGTTCAAAGTTTAACATGTTGATTATAAAACACTATATATGCATAGCGCAATTGGCTATGCAATTCGCGTTTTTTCCTCATTTGAATGTACCCGACACCAATGGCCGCCAACTGTTCAATAAAGCCCTGGCAGACAATCAAGACAACCGGATTATCAATGAAAACATCGACATGGCGCCCCCCGATTCCATAAAGCCGGCACTGGAGATCATCAATTACAAACCACCGGCATCGCACAATGGGATCAACGAACAGGTCGGAATACCATCCTGGTGGGGAGAATATAAAACATTTTGGACCATAGGCTATGACGCTATCTGAAAAACACCACCATCGGAAATATGCTGGGAC
>JABDIN010000050.1 GCA_013003715.1 Desulfobacteraceae bacterium
CCCCACCAGTGACCCCCATGATGCAAATGGCGCAGAGATGCCCAAGCCCAGAAATGACAAAAACGCTTCGATCATGATGTAATGGGGAATTTCAAGTGTGGCGAACACGATGATGATGCCAAGCGTATTGGGTACCATGTGCTTGAAAATAATCCGCGGCGTGCTCGCACCAATGGATCTCGCTGCTTCCACGAACTCCGAGTTTTTCAGGGATATGATCTGCCCCCGCACGACTCGGGCGACCGTCAACCAACTCACCAAAGCAATGGCCAGGAAGAGATTAAGGATACGCTGTCCGAACATTGCCATAAAAATGATCACCATCAGAATATATGGTAATCCGTACATGATATCCACCACCCGCATGATCAGATTGTCGACCCGTCCCCCTGCATACCCGGCAATAGCACCAACGATGATGCCGATGAGAACCGAGGTAAACGTGCCCACCAGGCCGATGGCGATGGAAATCTGGCCGCCATAGATGATTCGAGCCAGCATATCACGGCCATGGTAATCCGTTCCGAAATAGTATTTCCGCTCATGCACCTTTATGGTCTTACCGTTGACTTCAAGCGTTTCGGTTTCAATCTGATGCTTTAAATCGGTGAGTTCCTGGAGTTCTTCCGCATTGAGTTTTTCACGCCCATTTCTTTCGGCTTTACGGTATTGTCGGGCTTCGGTTTTCTCATACAACAGTTCACCGGAGGTCCTCGTGAGCGAAGGCGGCAGGTGCTGATGATCGAGGATTATCTTTTTATAGGAATGGATCGGTAGAATAGTGGCGAGCAATGAAATCAACGCATATAAAACGATCACATACAGACTGCCGATGGCCATTTTGTTTTTTTTCAATCGCCGCCAGGCGTCCTTGTTCAGACTGACACCTTCAACGCTTTGATCAAATTGATTGGTTGCTTTGTTTTTTACAGTATTGCCCATTTTGAAAAGCCTTTTATTTGTACGTGACTCTAGGGTCGAGGAATGAATATGCGATATCAACGAGAAAATTCATGATTACCAGTATGCCGGCATATACGATAACCGTTCCCATAATCAAGGTGTAGTCCCTGTTAAAAGCGGATTGTACGAAAAACTTGCCCAGCCCGGGAACCCGGAATATTTTTTCGACAACCACCGATCCGGTGACGATTCCGGAAGCCGCAGGCCCTAAATAACTGACCACAGGCAATAAAGCACCTTTGAGGACATGTTTAAAGATGACTACAGATTCCTTCAATCCTTTGGCTCGCGCCGTTCGCACATAATCACTTCGCAATATCTCAAGTATACTGGCCCGGGACAACCGTGCGATATAGGCGAAATAAGGCAGCGAGAGTGTGATGGCAGGCATGATGATTGTTACCCAACCGTATCTGCCGGTAATCCAGCCGGATGTGGGCAACAATTTCCACTTCAAGGCGAGAAAATACATCATCACCGGCCCCACCACAAACAAGGGTATGGAAATCCCGACAACGGCGATCCCCATGGGGATATAATCCAAGTAGGTGTTTTGCCTCAAGGCGGATATCATACCGGCGGAAATACCGAAAATAATGGCGATGGTCAGGGAAATGCTGCCAAGCAGGATCGAATTGGGCAGGCTTTGACCAATATAATAGTTCACGTCGTGATCCTGGTATCGATAGGAAGGGCCCAGGTCACCACGTGCTATATCGAACAAATACCGTCCATACTGCATCAACAGCGGTTCATCCATATGATATTTTTTTTCAATATTGATGCGAATCTGCTCGGGGAGTTCCTTTTCCAGCATGAAGGGGCCGCCGGGGGCCAACCGGATGAGGAAAAAACTGATGGTAATGAGAACAAACATGGTCGGGATCAACCCGAGTAGTCTTCTGATTATAAATTTAGTCATGGAATATGTGTTCTCTTATGATTTCAGGATAAAAAATGCATTGCCGAATACAAAGAAAGAGCCGGCTTCCCGGCTCTTTCTTAAGTAAACCTGAACAACAAATGATTACTTCAGGTATATGTGCTTCATCGGATGATAATCCATTGTATTTACGTACCAACCACCCCATTTTTCAGTATCGATGAGGTTTTTAGTCACATAGTGGTAGATGGGAATAACGCCCTGATCCTGAGCGATAAAAATTTCTTCGGCTTTTCGCAAAGTATCCATTCTGGTATTTCCGGCAGCCATGGTGGCCGCTTTACGGACCAGCTTGTCATATTCGGCGCTGTTATATTTTCCGCCGTTCATGGCGGCGCCGGAGATGAACATATCGAGGAAGGTATTGGGATCCTGATAATCGCCGATCCATCCGGCCCGGGCAACCTGGAAGTCACCGGCACGACGGGTGGCCAGATATGTTTTCCATTCCTGGTTCATGAGCTCAACGTCTATACCGAGGCCTTCAGACCACTCCTGCTGAATATACTCGGCAATTTTTTTATGGTTCTCATTGGTATTGTAGAGGATTTTGAATTTCGGAAAACCTTTGCCGCCGGGGAAGCCGGCATCCGCCAACAATTTTTTGGCCTTATCAAGATCCGACACATTGCCATCAATTGCTGTGTAGCCGGCCATTTTCGGGACCATGGCCCCGGTGGCGATCTCACCTGCCTTGGATATCTTTTTCACCAGTTCTTCTCGGTTGATGGACATGGCCAGGGCTTTTCGGACACGGACATCGTTGAACGGCGGCACTTCATTCTGAACCGTATAGTAGTATGTTCCTAAATACGGTCCCACCTTGAAATCATCACGGAATTCGACCGACCGGATCTGATCGATGGGAATGTCTCTATTCCAGTCCGACTCGCCGTTTTCATACATCTGAAAGCAGGTATTCTGATCATCATTGGAGTAAAATACGATCCGTTTCAGCGTTACGGCTTTTTTATCCCAGTATTTCTCATTGGGGACAACGGTCAGTTTGTTCTGTGGTTCCCAGGTTTCCAGTTTGAAAGGGCCGTTACAAACAAAATTTTCGACATTGGTCCATGCGCTGTCATGTTTTTCGATGACATGCAGGGGGACAATGGCAAAAGAGTAATGCGGCAGGGCGCCAAGGACGTAGGGCAGCGGTCCGACCAATTCCATCTGAAAGGTGTAGTCGTCGAGGGCCTTGATTTTTACGGCATCCGCGCCTGCTTTTCCCTGGTTGAAATCTTCAGCACCGGCCAGAAACATGGAGGGGAACCATGCATATGGCGCCGCGGTTTTGGGATCGAGCATGCGGAGCCAGGATTTTACGACGGTGTCGGCCGTAATTGCAACGCCGTCGCTCCAGGTGGTTTTCCTGAGTTTAAACGTATAGGTCTTGCCATCATTGGTAATTTTCCAGCTTTCGGCCAATCCGGGGATGGGATCGGCGGTTTTCGGATCATAGGTCATCAGACCTTCGGAAATAGCCATGTATATCTGGTGTTCGGGAACACCTGAAATCAGATGCGGATCCAATGTTTCAGGTTCGGCCATGTTGTTGATAATAAATTCGCCCCTATAAGCTGCAACTTGAGCGACCGGTATCAGGGTAATGGCTAAAAACAGTGCCGCAAAGATTAGCGTAAACCTTTTCATACTTCCTCCTTGTGTTGGTGTGAATGTGGGTACAAATTGGTAAATATGTGCCGCAAAATATATGTTATCTGGATTACGGAATATAAAAGCAAATTGTCTGGTGAGTCAAGTTAAAACTCTAACCATGGTCTAATAAAAAGTCCAATCGGATTCTCATAAAAAATGAAACCAGTCATAATAATTATTAACCATCTGTTAATGTTTACTTTTACGATCACCGTGCTCCCATCCCAATCCATATTCAAGGCCAATCATTACGCTTTTCTGCCATTAAATGCCCGGCAAACGGTCTCACAACACACACACGGTATTTTTTCTGTAAAAATGCTTTTATTACTGTTGAAGCGCCTGTTTGCCTGCTTTTTCTTTTCAAACATCTCAACCTCTGGTAGGTAAACGGTGCGATGTAAATGAAGTGATCATCAAAGCCGGACATTCTTTCCAGAAAGCGAGACATGAAAAAGGCCGTCATATCCGATGTACATGGGAATCTTGAAGCTTTTCAGCAGGTGTTGGCGGATATCGACCGCCATAACATAAGAGAAATCTTCTGTTTGGGCGATGGTATCGGTTACGGCCCTGATCCGGAAGCCGTCATCCAGACGATGGTAACGCGAAAGATCAGAATGGTGGTGGGTAACCATGAATTGGCGGCAATCGATCCGGCATATCGCCGCCGACTGAATCCGGATGCATTCAAGGCCCTGATGCTGAATCTCGCCCGGTTATCGGCACCGTCCATGCGATTCATCGAAAATCTTCCGCTGTTTATCACCAAAGGCAATTGCCGTTATGTGCACGGATTTCCACCGGACAGATCCAGCACCTATTTGTTTCAGGTTACACCGAAAAAGCTGGCGCAATCCATGTCGGCTCTTCCGGAGCGATATTGTTTTATCGGTCATACCCACGAACTGAAACTGGTGTCTTACGAAAAGAACGGTATAACTCGCATGAATCTGACGGAAGATACGATACCTCTCAAACCGGAATCAAAATACATTTTTAATGTGGGCAGTGTCGGCCAACCCAGAGACGGGGACAGCAAAGCGAAATATGCCATCTTCGATGATTCGGCGAATACGATGGTCATAAAATTCATCGACTATGATATCGGGAAGACGGTCAGGAAGATGGAGGCCGGCGGATACCCGCAAAACCTCTCACGACGACTCTGGTGTTAGGACGGATCAATCCATGCGGACAATCGGAAAATACATTGTCAGAGGTCTTTTAGGCCGGGGCGGTATGGGAAAGGTGTATAAGGCGGAACACCCCATTCTCGGGAAAATGGTCGCGCTGAAATGCCTTGAACCTCCGGAAATTCTGACCGAATTAGTGGGGAAAAAACGGCTTGAGGAGCGCTTCATGGCGGAGTCCGTCACCATGGCCGGATTAAACCACCCCAATATTGTGGACGTTCTCGATATCGAAACAACTGATGAGAACATTTTTTATGTCATGGATTATTATTGCAACAATTTGGGGATCATGATCGGAGAAACCTACCGAACTGAAACGCCATCCAGACCTCTCGGCGTTGACAAAACCATTCACTACGCCACCCAGACACTCAAAGGCTTGAACCGATTACACCATGCCGGTATCATTCACAGAGATATCAAGCCGTATAATATGATGGTCACGGATCAGGATGAGGTAAAAATATGTGACTTCGGATTATCCATATATCGCGGTGAGACCACAGCGGGACCGGCGAATCTGAACATGGGATCGCCTTACTATGCGGCTCCCGAGCAGGAACAAAAGACGGCCGATGCCACCTTTTCCACGGATATATACTCACTTGGGGTCATGATCCACCGAATGTTGACCGGTATGCTGCCGGGCGGTCGGAACAAAGATAAAAACGGCTCCTTGCTAAACCTTATCCATCCGGACCTCGATGATTCATGGGATGACTTCTTATTAAAAGCAATAGCCACCGAACCGGATAGACGATTTACGGACGCAAATGAAATGCTGAACCGGTTAATGGCACTGAAACATCAATGGGATGAGAAAAAAGAGGCCTTATGCCGATTGAATCCGGCGCCCTCTGCATCTCCTGACACGGCAACAGGGGAACAAAAGCGTCGCAACCGTCAACCAAGAAGGACGCCTGTTAAAATCAATACCAAAATGGCACCCGCCGTATTCCCGGTTGATTCGCTCTGGCGACCGAAATCATACCACGAATCTGAATTTCATAAGGTGAACGATAAGGTAATTCGTGATTGCAGTACAGGTCTGTTTTGGCAGATTGCCGGATCATCCTATCCAGTGTCATTCGGGGATGCCCGGGAGTACATTGCGGATTTGAATATCTCGAATTTCGGGAATCTTAACCATTGGCGCCTGCCCACCGTGGATGAGTTGTTGTCGATCATGATGCCGGTGCCCCTGGGTCGCAACCTCTGCCTGGCGTCGGTATTCGATCATCTGCAGCAATGGTTATGGAGCATTGACCGGAAATCATTCACCGCCGCCTGGTATGCCAGCATGGATCTGGGATTCATTCACTGGCAGGATTTCACGGCTCGTTATTATGTAAAAGGTGTCTGCACCGGATCAGACGAGCCGGACAGGGTGTCAGGATCGGTTTGACACCGCTATTCGGCTCGAGAAAAAAGCGACATCACGCCATGAGTTTTGACATTCTATCGGAGATATCGCCAAACGCCTTGCTCACCGCCGAATCGGAATATTCCGACTGATAGGATACCCCGGTGTCACCGCAGGCCACAAATTGAGGGTCGAATGGAATTTTACCGAGAAAGTGCAATCCCCAAGCTTCCGCGGTTTGTTGGCCGCCGCCGCTACCGAATAAATCCACCTTACAATCACAATGCGGACAGGTGAAACCGCTCATATTCTCGATGAGTCCAAACACTTCCAGTTTTACCTGTGTGCAGAAATTGATGGATTTTCGCACATCCGCCAATGCCACTTCCTGAGGTGTGGTCACAATTATGGCCTTTGCATCGGTAATGGTTTGTGCAATGGTCAATGGCTCGTCCCCGGTCCCCGGCGGTGCATCAATCAACAAAAAATCCAGTTCTCCCCAGGCAACCTCACCTATAAATTGCTGAAGCGCGGCATATTTCAAGGGCCCGCGCCATATTATGGCGTCGTCTTTACCTTCGGTAAGGGATTCGACCGAGATAACGGATAGATTCTCGGAATATCTGACCGGTATCAGTTTCCGATTTTCATTGAGTTCCGGCATACCGCTCAGGCCTAACATCCGTGGGACATCAGGACCGTGGAGGTCCGCATCAATGAGACCGACCTTATATTTTTTGTGGGCAAGGGCACGGGCCAGATTGACCGTGGTGCTGGTTTTACCGACGCCCCCCTTCCCGCTCATGATGATAAACTTATGTTTAATCCCTTCGAGTGATTTTTTGACGGCCTCTTCCTGACGGCGTTTTGGATCGGCGTCCACTTCTGCCGCCTGAACATTCTCATGAATCTCAACCATGTTTAGTATATCTCCCTTTGTTTAACGATTTCCGCGTCATGTTATCGACCATTGGTCGCGTTCCAGGCCGATCTTAATTTTTCGGAAATGTGTGATGGTTTTATAATTACGGCTAACTTCACTGTTTGGAAATGCGATGAAAAGTGTCCTTGCTGCATTCCGGACAGCCCTCGGGGCGTCCCGTACCCCTCGGTTCCTGCCACTCGTGATAGCATGCTTCGCATTGAAAGCAGCGGGAATCTTCAACGATCCTGAAATTCCCCCCTTCCACATTGATGGCCTTGCCGTGGATCAATGCATCCGCTACAATCTTTCGGGCCCTTTGTACGATTCTGCCGAATGTGGCACGGGAAACCCCCATGCATTGACCGGCCTCCTCGTGGGACAATCCCATGAAATCCGCGAGGCGAATAGACTCTCTTTCATCGACGGTGAGGCATACCTCTTCCAGGTCGAACATTGGAATGCCACGGGGTTTAAAATAGCTGATATCCGGATTATAACCGACAATTCTATTCTTTTGCGGCCTGACCATCGCCCCTCCTCACCGGCAAATTACCGGTTGAGCAACTCTGCGATCCATCTATTCCAGAACAGGCTATACCTGAACCGGTGGATAATCGACTTCATAAATTCCAGACAATGCGATTAAAACCGGGTTGCTTTCGAACCGCTGAAGCAAATAAATTCGCTTATTGCGATCGTTTTTCTTTTTCGAGTTCTTCAGGCGTCAATGACCAAAAGGGGGTACCGTCATTGGTCAACCGAACTTTAAGTTCGTAATAATCCCCCTTCTTGATTTTGGATACCATCAGCACATCGGCCCCGTTGATATGGGCCCAGGAACCCTTTATTTTTACCCGGTCTCCTTTTTTCAGGGCAAGTTGTTGCTTTTCCATATACCAGGTGGGGCATAAATGGGCAATTATGCTTTCATCATCATCTTTGTCTTCCTTGATTTCCAATGCCAGTGCCGGCGTCATTCCGGGCAAGGGTACAATGGATTTGATTTTCACGACCCAGGCATAGAAATAGTCCAGTTCCCTTGGATTGTAGTATGAATTATATTTGCCATCCTTTTCCCAGCCATCCATTTTTTTGGCACCTGCACCAAAACTCTGATCCGCACCCCATGAAATGACGAATAAAAGGGTTGCAATGGCAACCATACGACCGATTCGACAACAGGACAAAGTCATTTTACCTCCAGGTTCTATTATCCGTTTTAATTCATTTTTTCCCGCTAATGAATAAGAAATACGCATTGGGACCCTGATTTGCAAGTTACATTTGCGATAATGTTCCAATTGAAGCGACAGTGCATCAGGGTCACAGGCGTTCATGCAACCAGCCCAGCGGTCACACTCCTATCGGGTTCCAATGGTTGAAAATTTAAGTTTTTCCATTTCCGGTCGATCCCTAAGCAAGAATACCTCCCAGTACTCGTTCGTGGGATTTTAGTTTTCACGTGTACCGGATGCCATCGGATATGGCTGTTTTTATACAGGTAATAAGGCACTATTATCAATGAAAAATCGCGGCGACAGCAGGGAAACGGCTACCGGTACTATTGAACCGGTGTACGATCGTGTCACAAAAGATGAATGGGGTCTTGAACTGGAAGGGCTTTCCGTCCATCATGAACTTATAAGTGGATTCATCATACATGTCATCATTCGAGGTTCGGTGCACCAAGACCATGTACCAATCATCTTTGAAAAATACGACCTCCTTTACCGCGCACTGAAAAGCAAAAAAGGTCCTCATTATTTTATACGCAATATATCAGAAGTTTCCGCAATCGGCATGCAAGCACGCCGCCGGTATTTTAAACATGCGAAAAAGTGGTTTGCGGGGCACCCCACGGTTAAGGGTGTCATTTTCTACGGTGCCAACAGATGGAACCGCGCCGCCTTGAATTTATCTCGTCATTTTCTACCGTTCGATCTGCAGATCGCTGAAAACCTGGACGCATCCTTTAATCTGATCCCCGAACTAAACGCTGAAAATGCGCCTGAACCCATCATCGAATCACCTGATCATAAAGGGAGAAGAGGCCCCGACAACCTTAGCGGTTACAATGAGGAAATAATATCCTGGCTTTCCAGGGTGAACTGGACGCTTGGCGGGGATAAAAAAAGCAGCCCTACGGAACCGGGGACGGAACATCCATTTTTTCCGGTATTCGAAGTCATTGATATCGTGCACCGGGATTCCCTGGAGTTGCTGAAAGCGGAAAAACATACGAATATCGTCAATAAAACGCTTTATGGTATTGCCAATGCCGTTAATACCACCTTTGATTTGGACGAGTTATATTCATCAATTCACAGGTCCCTGGGCGACCTTCTGGACGCATCGAATTTTTATATCGCCATATACGATCAAGGCGAGGATCGAATTTCCTTCCCTTTTGATTCCGATCTTGTGGATGAAAAAATCGAGGAAATTCATAATGCCAGCAAAAGCAGCAGCCTGACGGCAGAGGTAATCCTGACCGGTGCCCCCCGGATTTTCTCACGTCAGGATATGATAGACCGGGCTATAAAACAGGGGTTGCAGCAGATTGGGAAACCATCGGAAATATGGATTGGTGTTCCCCTCAGAACCAATGAGGGCATCATCGGGGCAATCGTCATTCAGAGTTATGTTGACCCGAATCGATTTGACTATCGTGATGTGGAAATCCTTAGCTCCGTATCAGACCAGATCGCAATGGCTATCGAGAGAAAACGGACCCAGCAGTCCCTGTTGATCAGTGAATCCAGATACCGGAATCTGGTTGAAAACATCAACGATGTCATTTTTTCCACCAATGCCGACGGTGTTCTGACTTATGTAAGTCCTGCGGCTGAACGTGTGCTGGGCCGTAACCAAAGCTATTTTATCGGAAAAACCGGCGCATTTGCAGACAAATCGTCTTGTGGCACTTCAGAAAGTTTTGACGCCATCATCTATCCGGAAGATCGTCAGATAAATTACGATCACGTCAACAACGCAATCAACAATTTGTCGAATTACAGTATCGAGTACCGGATCGTTAAGCGTGACGGCAGGATCCGCTGGGTTCATGAAAAGGGATATGTGGTTGAAGAGAAGGAGGACCATCGCCGAATTGAAGGGATTATCTCCGATATCCATGAACGAAAACATGCATCTGAGATTAACAAAACCCTTTACAGCATATCCAATGCGGTGAATGTCACCTCAAACCTGGATGAACTCTATAAATCCATACATCAATCATTGGGCCGCATCATTGATGTCACCAATTTCTACATCGCGCTATATGATCACGAAAAACACAGCATCACTTTCCCCTATTTCGTCGATGAAATAGACGATCACTATATAAAAAGCTTAGACCTGAACGAGACAAATACGCTCACCGGTGAAGTAATCGCCCTACAAAAACCGCTTTTTATAACCAAAGAAGACCTTATTAACCGGTCTAAACATCGGAAAATCATTGGCACACCGTCCGAAATATGGATTGGTGTCCCACTGATGCTCAAATCCGAGGTCATCGGAGTGATGTCGCTCCAGAATTACACCAATGCCCGGCAATATGATCGAAGCGATATTGAAGTATTGACTGCTGTTTCGGACCAGGTGGCCATTGCCATCGAAAGAAAGCAGTCGGAAAAAGCACTGCAGGAAAACGACAGGCAGATCAAATCCCTTTCCCAGCAAACCGAGCAATTCAGCCTGGTGGCGGCATCCATAATTTCCCTGAAACACGAACAGGAGATTTTCGACCGGATAAGCCGGGCTATTGTCGAGCACTCCGATTATCATCGGGTATTGATATCCTTGTTTACAGATTTTTCGCCATACCGGGAAATCGTCAGTTTCCGAAATTTGCCCCCGGAGAAGGTCGCCGAAATACGAGGCATTGAAATTCCGCCGAATTATTATCAGAATCTCTTCGAACATGGGACCAAACTCGGGCAATTTTCATATTATATCCCACACGACAAAAAGGGTGAACTCTTTGAGAAGGTGGCCATTCAGGGGGATGGGTCAATTCCCGAAGACGATGACGCATGGCATCCCGATGACAATCTGCTCGTCGGTATGAAGGATAAGCAGGGGAACTTGATTGGTGTTATATCCGTTGATGAATCAAAATCCGGCCAGCGGCCGTCGGATGAGACCGTGCGACCATTGGAGATATTTTCCAGCCTGATCTCTCAGATAATTCATTTGAAAAAAGCACAGGATGAAGTTGTAAACACTAAAGCGAAGGTGGAGGCGGCAAACACCGAACTCATCAGTGTCAACACCCGACTCGGCAATGCCATTCAACGGGCGAATGCCATGACCCGTAGGGCTGAAACGGCAACTAAGGCGAAAAGCGACTTTCTGGCTAACATGAGCCATGAAATCCGCACCCCCATGAATGCCATAGTGGGATTCGCGGAATTGGTCCTGAAAACCACATTAACCGGAAAACAACGCGAATATTTGATGACCATCCAGAATTCAAGCCATTCACTTCTGCATATCCTCAATGATATCCTCGATCTCTCTAAAATCGAGGCCGGGAAGCTTGAAATCGAAAATATTGATTTCAAGCCTCACATGGTAATGGACAACTTGTCGGACATGTTTTCCGATCAGGCTGAAAACAAGGGTATTGAGCTGATGATATCCATCTCTTCCAGCATCCCCATGGCACTTCGGGGTGATCCGCTGAGACTCCAGCAGGTGTTGGTGAACCTCACCGGCAATGCCATCAAATTCACGGATCATGGTGAAATCGTCATTCAAGGGGCGGCTGTATGGCAGAATGATGAGAGAATCATGCTCGAATTCTCGGTATCCGACACCGGCATCGGTATTTCACCCGAAATACGCCCCACCCTCTTTGAGTCATTCGAACAGGCAGATGGCTCCACCACCCGGAAGTTCGGCGGCACCGGCCTGGGGTTGGCCATTACAAAACGGCTGGTGGAAATGATGAAGGGGGAAATCTGGGTTGAAAGTGTGGCAGGTGGCGGTAGCAAGTTTTATTTTACAGCAGAATTGGAAGTACCGTCACAGCAGGCGGACAAACATCAAATTGTTCCCCAATCCTTGTATGAAATGAACGTCCTGCTGGTGGATGACAGTGCGGCTTTCCGCCATATCATGCGGGAAACCCTGGAGGCGTTTTCTTTCAACGTCACAACTGCGCATTCAGGGGAGGAAGCCCTTCGTATTTTGAGTGCTGAGGATACCAAAATACGATTTCAATTGATTTTCATGGACCTGAAAATGCCGGGGATGGATGGTTTGGAAGCCACACGACAGATTCGGTTGAATAAAGACTTAGGTGATATCCCCATCATCATGTTAACCGGATACGATCAGGATGGTTTCTTCCGGGAGGCTCAACGCGCGGGGGTTGACACTTACCTCAGAAAACCCCTAAAACAATCAATCCTGTTTGATACCATCATGGACATTTTGCAGAAGCGTGACGGTAAAACGATTGTAACGCCAAACATACATGATCAAAATGATGAAGACATACAGGCATCATTACAGGGAATCAGAATCCTATTGGTTGAAGATAATCCCATCAATCAGAGAGTTGCCCAGGAAATATTAATATTGGCCGGTACCGAAGTTACAACCGTGGAAAATGGCAGCCAGGCAATAGAGGCTGTAAAATCGACTGATTTTGATGCCGTGCTGATGGACATACAAATGCCGGAAATGGATGGTTACGAGGCCACAAAACGGATACGCCAGCGCGAAAAATCACGGCGCTCTGTGATTAAAGAAAGTCCGGAATCTGACGAAAAAGCGAATGCAGATATACCCGAACGTTTACCGATCATTGCGATGACAGCCCATGCAATGAAGGGAGACCGCGAGAAATGCCTCAGCGCCGGGATGGATGACTACATAACAAAGCCAATTAAAATAAAGACCCTATTCGCCATGCTGGTAAAACGTATTCACCTTAACCAAAGCGATCTATCACCAATGGATAGGCCAAACCCAAGCGGAAAGTTAAGGCCGGTTGATCAACCACCGACACCGGTTACCGATATTATCGATATCGATTCAGCCCTTGCAAGGCTCGGCGGTAATTTTGATCTCTTTTCCATTCTGGTGAAAGAGTTTGTAAAAGATTATGGGAATTCAGCCGTAAACATCAGAAATCTCCTGCGAAACAAAGACCTGATCCATGCCAGGCAATTGACACATTCCGTAAAGGGAGTGGCGGCGAACTTGTCCGCTATCCGATTGTTTGATACGGCAATGGCGCTTGAGACGGCCTTGGCTGAGAATGCAGACGACCGATTCCCTGATTTGATCGATTCGCTGGAAACCGGTTTTCGGAAACTGCAGGACTGGCTCATATCCGATGACTGCGAGCTTGCCGGTGGGGAGATATCCCGGGACCATACGGATCGTGATGGCATCAATATCGTTTCACAGTTGAAAAAGCTGTTCGACCATATTGATGACAATGATCTGGAGGCCTTGGCGTGCTGGGAACAATTGAAACCCCGGATCGACCCAGGGCGATTCAAAACACAAATAAAAAAAATCGATGAATGTCTTAATTCATTGGATTTCGACAAAATGAAAGATTACGTCCACGCCATTGTCGAACATTACACCGTCCGGGTCACCAAATGAAAGATCTGAAGTGGTTTCACTATTTTTACCGGGCGATTACCAATTTCTGGCCCGGTTGAATAACCGGATTGGATGCTAATCCATTCATCCGGATTAAGGCCTCCACTTTCACCTTATACAATACACTGATCCGATAGAGTGTTTCACCTTTCTTGACGATATGGTACTTGGCCCCGGCTTTTTCCATTTCCATCGCAACCGGTTTGGCGGCAGGCGTTTTATCTGTGACAACGGGCGGTTTCATGGCGGTTTGAGTTTCCGCCAGCTTCTTCTGTATTGTATCAAGACTCATGGCAATGTGGTCCATTCGCAAAGACATGGATGCTTCGGAACGGTCAAACCGGTCTTTAAATTTTTCGAAGGTTTTGGCCTGGCCCCATATCTGAGTCACCTTCGTATCAACGCCTTCAAATTCCTGCAGTTTCTGTTCAAGGGCGGCTATCCGATTTTCAAGCTCAACCGTCTTTCCCGTGCCGGTTCTTGAAAACAACCCCGGTGTAAAAAGCACAACAAGAATTATAACGATAATAAACCCGACGACTATTATTTTAAGGGAACCATCTGTGCGCTTGTGACCATCCGGACCTGCGCTAATGTTTCCCGAATTCTCAGCGCTTAAAGCAGAGTATTGTTCTTCATCGAAATAGCTGTCATCCGGTTTTTCATCGATTTCCCGATTTTTTTGAGTATTTTTCCATTTCATCGGTATGTCTCCAAAAGAGAGGGTTTAACGGTATGATGTCAAAAAATTTCATAGATGATTTAAAAAGAATGAACAGGACTTTTACTATAAACCATCTGTAACCATAACATCAAGCACAATCAGATGACGAGATTCAGGAATTCCGTTAATTCAGGATTCTTTTTGATGCCTTGACCGCTCTACCCAATTGGACTATGTTCAACAACATCCGACTTATCGCCATCGGTTATCCGGACGGAAGGATTTTGATACATCTCATAACGGAAGGGAAACGGGTCATGTCCCCACACACGCATAATTTCATTGAAACATATGATGGGCTGGTCGGCTTCGGCATGGATCGAACCACTGATGAAAATACGCTAAAGTACTACCTCCAGAAATTTTCGGATGATACACTATTGGACGTGATCATTGGAAGGCTGTCCGATGAACAATTGTCAACACTGTTCGATACGATTTCCCACCTGTTGAAGAAACACTTGAGTGAACCCGAGTACCATCGGCTTTTTCTGAAGGAAGACAGGCAGTCTGAATAAAGGAGACTTGAATGTTGAATGATAGATATCTATCGAGATACGCAGATGTCCTCATATGGGGTTTGAAAACCGCGCGAAAAGAAAGATATAAAAAAGGAGATATAATTCTCGTAAGGTTCAATCTGCCGGCCATTCAGCTTGCACAAATAATTGATGCCAAGCTCTTGAAACTCGGTATGCATACGATTGTCCGGCTGATGCCCACCCCGGAAATGGAAAAAAACTTTTATTCGATAGCCAACACCAAACAGCTCAAATTCCAGATACCCGGGGATAAAGAGATGATCAGCAGTATCAACGGCGGCATTTTCTTGTTTGCGCCGGAATCCCTGACCCACCTGTCGGACATCGACCCACGAAAAATAAATACTTTTTCCATGGCCAGAAAACCATTCAACGACATTCTGGATAAGCGTGAGGAACAAGGTGCCTTTGCATGGACGCTATGTGTCGTGCCGACCAACGCTCTGGCTAAACATGCCGGACTCGACGTGGATGAATACTCACGCCAGATTGCACGGGCATGTTTTCTGAATCGAAATGCACCGGTTGATCACTGGCGTCGAATATACAAAAGGGCCAATACCCTGAAGTTGCGCCTGAACAAATTGAAAACAAGGTATTTCCACGTTGAATCGGCTTCCGTTGATTTAAACATCACGCCTGGAAAAGACAGACGATGGGTCGGTATTTCCGGCCACAACATCCCAAGTTTCGAATTATTTTTATCCCCTGACTGGCGCGGAACCAGCGGTATTTACTATGCTGATCAACCCTCCTATAAAAACGGCAACTATGTGGAAGGCGTGCGCCTTGAATTCAGGGAAGGCGAAGTCGTGGACGTAAAGGCCAAAAAGGGCGAAGCATTTGTAAAAACGCAGATTACCATGGACAAGGGTTCCAATAAAATAGGAGAATTCTCCCTAACGGACAAAACCTTTTCGAGCATAAACCGGTTTATGGCCAACACGCTGTTCGACGAAAACTTTGGCGGGAAACAGGGCAATTGTCATATTGCCCTGGGATCATCTTATTCGGAAACGTACGCCGGCAATCAGAAAACGTTGACCGAAACAAAAAAAACCAAGCTCGGTTTCAATGATTCCGCACTGCATTGGGATCTGGTGAATACCGAGAAAAAACGTGTGACGGCATTCGGCCAACAGCATGAGAAGCTGGTAATTTATGAAAATGGGAAATTTAAGATCTGACGCTTAATTCATCTCCCATCATCACACGGCTCACCCAAATCTTCCATTCGTGAATGCTCGGCAGTGACGGTTGTTTCACAAACCGGCAAGTCGGATTTTTGCTTCATCGGCTGTTCGCAACATTCCGGAGCACAATCCGGTGATGTGGCCACTTCCTTCGTTGTACCGCAGACCTCACAATTAAAAATGCAATTTTCGACCATCATATCCTCCTGATTACCAAAATAGTTGAAAAAAACTATGGATAGTCCTAACACAATTTTTTTGACGAATATGTGTACAAAGTAAGATTTTATCGCTGCGGTGTCAATGCCGGTCATTCAGCGGATTCAAGCGTTAGTCCATACGTCAAGCTAACATGGTAACCGCCTGTAAAAACGGCATGGCCAAGGGATTTGGAACCGCCTAACAGTCCGATGCCTGGTTGGTCAGACTCTTTGCGGTATCCAGGAGGGATTTTATGGTGAACGGTTTCGGTAATACGGTATCGAATTCGGTATTGTTCAACAACCATGGCGTACCCGAAATGCCAACGACCGGTGTGGTGTGCTTGGTGGACTTTCGGATATGATGTACGACGTGGTTGCCATCCGTGCCGGGCATGCAGATGTCCGTAATAACGAGATCATATGTTCCGGTATTGAATTTCCGGATGGCTTCATCACCGGCACCGGCAGTATCAACATTAAAATTAGCTTTGGTCAGGGCTGCCTTGACCAACATAAGCACCATTGTTTCATCGTCGACCACGAGGACTGAGTTCAAATTCAGGCTCCAAATGATATAATAGAGGTTTTTTGGGAATCATTACGCGATGGAACAAAACGAGAGCGGTAACCGGTGTGGGATATTTAGAAGCAAAGGAAGCGCAAGTCAAACCAGAATCCGCGCTTTTTTATGAATGAAGTGCAATGAGATATGCACAATCTTCAACGTTCTGTTTTTATTCTATTTCGTTCAGTTTAAAAATCTAACCATTTAAATTTTCATCAAATTCAGGAAACCCGGAAAATGATTATAAAATCCATGAATTACCTAATAGGCGGGAACATGTATTTTTTTGGTCAGAATCAAAAATTCTACGATTATCTTGCGAATTCATCAATTTTTGAAATCTTATCACACGAAAACACGAAAAAACATGGTCTCGGCATTCTCAGAATCGATTATACCTTGTATTTACCAAAATCTTCGGGCGAAAGTTTTTCAAGATATTCAGCCCACTTTTTTCCTTCCTCGCTATTGTCGAATGCCTCTATAGTTTCATTGCCAAGTTTTGATTTCTCGATCACCTTTTCATCCACATAAATAGGTGCACCGAATCTGAGCGCTATGGCTATCGCATCACTGGGCCTGGCATCCATTGAAAACTGTTCATTTTCGGAGCCGAAATATATTTGTGCAAAAAAAGTATTATCACGTAAATCACAAACCTCTACTTTTGATACGTGCACTTTGATCCGTTCTGAAAAATTTTTAAACAAATCATGTGTCATTGGGCGATCAAATTTTATTTTTTGCAGAGCCGACGCAATGGATGTGGCTTCCAATAAACCGATCCATATGGGTATGGCCTGATCATCCACCTCCGATTTCAGAATAATGATGGGGGTATTGGTTGTCGGGTCGATGGTTAAGCCGGCAATGTTGACTCTATGCAGCATAAGATCGTTCTCCTTCCCTTTTTAGGGTTTTAATGCTGACCGGATAGCCCCACAGGCTATGCGGAAAAGCACGTTTGATTAAAATCTTCGCCAGTATGCCGTTTTTAAGCTCGAACTTTTCACCATCCGCGGAACAATCATCGAAATTTACAATTTTATTATCAGCTGTCCGCCCCGTCCATTGAATTCCCTGGGTGCCAGCGGGTATTGAGGCTGCCTCATTCGCATCAATATTCTTTTTGCTCATGCCTTCAACCAGGACCTCCTGGACCGTCCCCACCCGTTTCAGATGTTTTTTCATCGTCACTTCTTTTTGCATGCCCAGCACCACTTGCAATCTTTCACTTTTTACCGCTTCCGGTATCTTGTCATCAAAGCGTGCTGCCGGTGCGTTCGGCCGGTCGGAATACATAAATGCAAACAGACCGTCATATTCGACCCGTCGAATGAGACTTATGGTATCTTCAAAATCGGCATCCGTCTCACCGGGGAAACCGACGATAATATCCGATGTGATGGCGATATCCGGACATTTATCTCTGAGGCCTGCCACTTTTTCCAGATAATCATCTCTGGAATACTTGCGATTCATTCGTTTCAGAATTTGTGTCGAACCGGATTGTACGGGCAAATGGATATGATTACACAGTTTATCGATATTTTTAAAGGCATCGACAAGTTCATCGGAGAGGTCTTTGGGATGTGACGTCGTAAACCGGATACGCTTCAGACCGGCAATTGTATTCACCCTCTCAAGCAATTGAGAAAACGAACACAACCCCTCTTTCTTCCCGTAACTGTTTACATTCTGACCCAGTAGGGTGACTTCACGAATCCCCTTTTTAACACCGGCCTTAATTTCTTCCACAATCGATTCAGGATCCCGGCTGGACTCCCTCCCCCGCACAAATGGCACCACACAATAGGTACAATAGTTATCACACCCTCTCATGATGGTGACGAAGGTCGATACGCCGGCGGCGTCTGCATTTTTCTTTGTGGCATGGACATAGTCCCCGGTGGAAATGCGTTCCTGTTGTCCGATATCAACGATACGTGTCCTGTTCTTTTCTATACGACGAACCAGAGCGGGTAATCTGCTAATGGCATGTGTTCCGAAGACCAGATCGACAAAGGGCATTCGCGACAGAATTTTTTTCCCTTCCTGCTGCGCAACGCAACCGCCAATGGCGACAATCAGTTGAGGTTTGTTCCTTTTCAGCTGCGACAGCCTGCCGAGGAAACTGAACGCCTTCTGCTCTGCTTTCTGGCGTATGGAGCAGGTATTCACGACAATCATATCCGCACTGTCCAGGTCATTGTTCTCCGCATAACCTGTAGATCCCAAGAACTTCGCGATCTGAGAGGAATCATAGGTATTCATCTGACAGCCGATAGTGTAAATATAAAGGTGCTTGCTATCCATAAATATTCAATCTGCCTTTCATCGGGTAACTGCGAAATGGAACTACAGGGAAAAACCCACCGGAATCAACTCGAATGCAATGCATACCACTGTCTACGGCAACCTCGCCGTCATTACCTGCGACAACCCCGAATATCTTCATTACCGGTAACCGGTTCCATGATTATATTCCTGCCTATATCCATGAGAACGTCTTCAACGATAGATTGGCATCCCGGCGCAATACTCAATTCAATGACGCCCTTTTGGGCGTCCAGGGTCGTTAACACCGCGATACCGTCATAGGCTTCGAAGATAAACTTCACAAATGCGATCTTCTTCCGGTCTATCCGCAATTTCAATTTGGTTGTATATGAATTTTGTACCATCTTACAATTTACATGATCAATATTAAAGTATTTTGAACTTGCCCGACTAAAGCCATCAATGTTATGGCGCACCCATGAATGCACAATGGGAAATTCAGCGGCCTGACGAAGGTCTTGTCCACTCCATAAAAACGGCATTGAACTGCACAAGCATTACCGCCACAGTACTTGCGAACCGGCAAATTGAATCGGCCGAAGAAGCAATGTCCGTCTGGCACCCCGGCTTGGATCAACTTCGCTCGCCCTTTTCCATGAAAGGTATCGCTGAAGCCGTTGATCGGCTGCACCATGCCATCACAAAAAAAGAGCGTATACTGATATTCGGCGATTATGATGTCGACGGTATCACCGGGACGGTGATCAGCTATGAATTCCTTCGCAATTTAGGTGCCGACGTTTCATTCTACATCCCCCACCGCGTCTTGGAGGGATATGGATTACGATCATCCCACATTACCGAGGTAGCCTGCCCGAAAAAGGTTAATCTGATTTTCACCGTGGATTGCGGTTCATCCGGACATGAAGCCGTGGCTGCAGCAAATAATGCAGGAATTGATGTTATTATAACAGATCACCACAATATATCCAACCATCCTCCGGAAGCCGTCGCCGTGGTTAACCCGAAACAATCCGATTGTACCTCCGGATTGAAAGAATTGGCGGGGGTGGGGGTCGCTTTCTGCATTTTGATTTGTTTACGAAAAAAATTACGTGATGCCGGGTTCTGGAAACAAGGTAAGGAGCCCAATCTGAAGCGCTATGCCGACCTTGTGGCATTGGGCACCATCGCCGATATGGTTCCCCTGAAAAAGGACAATCGTATTCTCACAAAAACCGGGATCGACGTTATCAACGAAGCGCTTCGGCCCGGTCTGAGAGCGCTGATTGGCTCCTGTGGCATCACTCCCGGAAACCTCACTGCCGAGGATATTGCGTTTAAGATCGCACCACGTTTGAATGCGGCCGGCCGTGTCAACCATGCATCCGAAGCCGTAAAACTCTTATTGGCAAGTGATAGATATACCGCTGAAAACCAGGCCCGACGGCTAAACGAGTTCAACGCCGAGCGTCAGGAAATTGAAAAGAAAATCGTGGACCGGATCCTGTCCGACATCAGGGATGAAGGTGATGAATACAGCACAAATACCATTGTCCGGGCCGAACCCGGCTGGCACGAAGGTGTATTGGGTATCGTAGCATCTAAAGTGATGAACCGATATTACAAACCGGTGATTCTACTCTCGATACGAGATGGTATTGCCATTGGATCAGCAAGAAGCATTCCCGGAGTGGATATTTATCAGGCGCTGTCAAACTGCTCATCGCACCTATTGTCATTTGGCGGCCATGAATCGGCAGCCGGTCTGAAATTGTCGATTGATTCACTTGAAGAATTCAAGGCGGCGTTTGAAACCGCGGTCGATAACATGTGCGCTGAAGAAGATATCGTACAGAAAATTATCATCGATTATGAATTGTTTTTTGCGGATATTTCACCGAACCTCATCACCGAATTGGAAACGCTCCAGCCATTTGGTACTGGAAATCCCGCACCCTTATTCATGACAGCCGATGTGGATGTACTATCCTCGAAAATTGTCGGTGATCACCACCGCACCATGTTTCTGAGCCAAAAAGGAGATCACCGGATCAGAATTCCAGCCATCGCATTTAACGTGGACCCTTTGACGGAATGTCCGGCACATTTTGCACGGATCGCTTATTATTTGCAATGGAATCGATGGAATGGCCGAAAGAACACTCAACTCGTGATTAAAGCATTCGGCGCTCCCGGATGAGGGAAGAACTTATAATTCATATTTGTTGCTTTTTCCTTGCAAACCAATGGGGTTGACACTATTATTACGGGATTAAAAATGTTTGGTAAAAATTGTTTTTAGGTATTAAATTATCTTTAATTTAAGGTAGTTAATCGTTGCGTTGCATTGGTTTCGCATCCAACACGAACGATTACCGGGTTAAAAAAATAATCCCTGAAAAATTCCAAAGGTCAAAGGTGATAATCCATGGCAAAAGTATTTCGACCGAGCAATCGTGAATCCAACATCCTGTCGAAAATCGAGTCTTCGAAGGAGTATGCCCGTCGGCAGGCGATAAGCAACACCCGGGATCATCTGGATGTGCTGAGCAATACCATTTCCATGAAACTGGTGGAAAACCAGTTGGTTGAGACCACAAATAAAAACCAATTGGAAGAACAGATTTTAAAATGTCTTGAAACACTGTGCCGTTCCGATGATTTCGATATCGACTACCGGGTGGCTCCCTTTAGAAACCTGGTGACTCAGCCCCATGTTGTCAGTCTCTATTTAACAGCATTTATCATTGAAAATCTGATCAATCATAAATCAGTAGTGGATATTTTCGGATCGGATGAAGATATTTACCGTTGTGTTCATCAACAAGTCATGAAGACGCTTCCCTGAAGATGGCGTCAACCGTTCAGGCACGTCTGGTCAATGCACCCGGTGACGACCCTTGTCTTTTCATATCTTTTCCCTACGCCGGCCAGGCGATTTTATTCGATGTGGGAGACATTCATTCGCTTTCCCCCAAAGACATCCTCAAGGTTGACCACGTATTCATCACTCACACCCATATGGATCACTTCATCGGTTTTGATCACCTCCTGAGGCTGATCCTCGGTCGTGAAAAAACAATACATTTTTACGGTCCTGACGGCTTTATTCAAAATATAGAAGGCAAACTTGCCGGGTATTCGTGGAATCTGGTGAGAGATTTTAAAAACACCTTGATCATTAAGGCTTCTGAAATTTCAGCAGGCCGGATAAAGACAAAAACATATTCCTGCCGGGATGGTTTCCATCCGGAAGAAGCTGTTGCGGTTGACTGCTTCTGCGATACTCTCCATCAAGGGGGATCATGGTCGGTTCAAGGCATCATCCTGGATCATGATATCCCGTGCCTTGCCTATTCACTTGTGGAACGGTATCGCATTAACTTCCGGCGGGACAGTATCGAAAAACTTGGGCTCACTGTTGGTCCGTGGCTCACCGGGTTTAAAAATAAAGTATTTAACGGAGAAGATCCCCAATCTCAATTCATGGTCAAAAATGTCGCCAACAACCTGGTGTCGTTCACATTGGATGAGCTGTTGCATGAAATTGCCATCATCACACCCGGTCGAAAAATTACCTATATTACGGATGTGGCCTATCATCGGGAAAACAAGGCAAAATTAGTCACCTTTGCAAAGGGCGCCGACCATCTCTTCATCGAGGCGGCCTTTCTGGATGAGGATAAGAAAATGGCCTTGAAGAAAAAGCATCTCACCGCCGGACAGGCCGCATACATTGCCAGAGATGCCGGTGTAAAGAAATTCAGCCTGTTCCATCATTCTCCAAGATACACCGGCATGTTTCATCGATTCAGAACTGAAGCAGAGCAGGTATATCGCCCACCGGACCTGTCGACGTAAAAGCTCCCCTTCACCCGCTTGTGAACAGCCCCTCCGGGTCATGAAGGGTGAAGACCTTCAAGGAAATGGTTCCATAATGCCTCGCCGCAGGGATCAGGAGATTTCATATCCATGCCAGTCTGCCGCGACTTTTTTGGCGAGTGCCGGATCAAATTCAACCGGTTTGGGGTAGCCTTTTTTCCACCGGGCGTCGATCAGTATGGGGGGCTCGAAAACAATCCGGTTGCCGGCAATACGTCGTTGAGCCGGATGTAAGTCACGATTGGGATCGAATCGCGTAAACCAGCCCCACAGCGTCATGACATCATCCGTTAATGGCACATCCTCGGAAGCCAGTATATGGAAAAGGTATTGGCGAGTTATGCTGTTGGCGGCAAGTGCGGATTGAACCCTGTTAATGTCCATGACGTCATCCCGTGTTTTCACCATGAGAAAGGCTGGTCCCATTGTCGACAGGCAGATTATATTCTCATCGACTTCTCTACCAGGTGGCGGAGAAGGCGGAAGTATGCGGTTGCGGTTGCCCGGGGTATCATGCCGGTTGGCCAACAGGATCAGCCGGCTCCCGACGTTCATTCGCGGACCGGTGAAATCGAGGGTATCCTGAGCCGTGGGAGATATGAGATGGATATCACTTTCGGGATCCAGATACTGCCAAACCGCCCGGCTTACAGCACGAAAATCCTTAACATCCACCTCCTCACCGACGGCGATCATTACCTTTGTAAGGGACACCTGCCCTTCTCCCAGCATCCCCATGACATGTTTCAACGCTTCGTATTCATAGGATTGCCGAACGGATATTACCGCCAGAGGATGAAAGCCGGTTTCAGGATATGCCCATAGATCATACACTGCCGGGCGAATCAGTTGCAGCAGCGGCAGCGCCATTTTCTGGAGCGCTTCCCCGATATAGTAATCTTCCTGCACCGGCTTTCCCACGATAGTGGCAGGATAGATGGCGTTCTTCCGTGCATGGATACTGCTCACCCGGAATACAGGATATGAGGCTGCATTGGAGTAATAACCCAGATGGTCGCCGAAAGGCCCTTCCATCTGTTCATCCCCTGCCGTAACCGTCCCTTCGATTAAAAATTCCGCTCCGGCCGGAATTCCATGGCCGGTTCGCTGGCGTATAATGACCTCCAACGGTTCTCCCATGATCAGTGCCGATAATAACCGTTCATCGAGACCTTCCGGCATGGGAGCAATGGCGGCAATGATAAGTGACGGCGGTCCGCCCAATATGACACTGACCGGTAACGGTCTACCAAAACCGGCAGCACGGTGAAAATGAAACCCCCCGCCCTTTTCGATCTGCCAATGCATACCCGTTGATTGGGCGCCATATCGCTGAAGCCGGTACATGCCGATATTCGCGCGGCCATCTTCAGGATCAACGGTTTGAACGATGGGGAGGGTAATAAAGGGTCCACCGTCTTCAGGCCAGCAGGTCAGAACCGGCAGTCGGGTAAGGTCAGGCGGCATCATCCGGTTTTCGAGAACAGGTCCGGACCGACCTTTCTTCAATCGCGCCGCTGTGAGGGAGATCAATTGACGCCGGACACGCCACAAACCGGAAATGGAAGGCGGCATGACCGCATGAGCCAATTCGACGATTCGCTCGCCAACCGCTTCCGGCTGCCCGTGGAATACCATATTGACCCGCCGGCGAGTACCAAACAGATTGGTCACAATCGGAAACGATGATCCCTTTACGTTCTCAAATAACAGCGCCGGGCCTTTCTCGGCGATAACACGGTGTTGAATGATGGTAATTTCCTGATCCGGGCTTACCGGTTTGCGAATTCTTACCAGTTCATTGTTCGCTTCCAGGTGATCGATAAACTCGTGTAAGTCTTTAAAACCCAAAGGACACGCTCCATAATCGAATTTTCAATTATCCCAGGATTGGCACCATGGCGCCGGTAATACCGGCAAATGTCGAGATGGGAAAAAATCTGAACGGCAAGGGGATTTGCGGTACATACATCAGGATGAAGATGAGGCCGGCAATTGCCATGGCCGACCATGCCGCCGGACCGGCATTTATGATCACCAAAATCAAGATCATGCATGAGACCGCCATGCCATGTACCATGGCAGCCGTTCGCTGAGCCCATGCGGATCCCAGACGCGCGGGTAGACTGTAGATGTGATGTTTACGGTCACTGTCAATATCCATGACGGCGTATATAATATCGGCACCACTCATCCAGAAAAAAACAAAGAAGGAAAATAAAATGATAGGCCCATCAAATGCGATCCCGCCGGACGCCGCCACAAAAGCCCCCAGGGGCGCAATTGCAAGGCATAATCCGATACCGAAGTGGCAAAGCCAGGTGATACGCTTGAGAAGTGAATACCCGATGAGCGGGATGATCGGAATCGGGGATAGCACCAGGCACCACCCGCCCAGAAAAAAACAGGAGGCGACATAAACGAACAAGCCGGCACCGGCGATTTTCAATGCAGATGATACCGCCATGGATCCACTCGGCAATTCCCGATCGGCTGTCCGCGGATTCACGGCATCTATGTTCCGATCAAAAATCCGGTTGAAGCTCATTCCGCAAATCCTGGCACCGATCGCAGCCGATAGGATGAAGGCCAATACCATGGTGGACGGAGGCCGTCCGCCGGCACCCATCCACGCCCCTGAAAAAATAAGGGGGATACTGAAGGCCGTGTGTTCGATCTTGGTAAACCGCAATATCTTCTTTACCGGTTCAATATCCAACGGTATTGTACCTCTTGTCTTTAGTGATCAGGTGTTCAACCTTTATAAAAAGCAGCGATACGATCCACCACGCAGGTTTGCTGGTCCACCGTCAATTCAGGGTAGATGGGAATGGCGATGGTATTGACCGCCGCATCCTCCGAAACCGGGAAATCACCGGATTTATACCCCAGCCCGCTGAAACATTCCTGAAGGTGAAGGGGTACGGGATAATAAACCTCGCTGCCGATTTCATGCTCAGCCAGATATTGTCGCAAGTCATCTCTTCTGTCGGGGACTCTGACCACAAACTGGTTGTAAATATGCCGGTTCTCTTTTTCCACCGGTAGTTTACATATCTTATCAAGACCGGCGGTTCCGAACATTTCGCGATATTGTGCCGCGTTTTCCTGCCTTGCGTGTGTCCATGCATCCAGATATTTGAGTTTGACACTGACGATGGCCGCCTGCAGGGAATCCAGCCTGAAATTACCACCGACGATTTTATGGAAGTACTTGGGTTTAGACCCATGTGCCCTTAAAATGCGCAGATTTTCGATCAGTTCGTCGGACCCCACCGTTACGATGCCGCCGTCTCCGAATGCACCTAAGTTTTTAGAGGGGAAAAAAGAGAAACAACCGAAATGGCCCATGGAACCGGCCCGGCAATTTTTATATTCCGAACCGATGGCCTGTGCGGCATCCTCAATGACGGTTAACCCATATTTTTCGGCCAGGTGCATAAGCGGGTCCATATCCGCACATTGTCCATACAGATGCACGGGAATGACGGCTTTAAGCCGTGCCTTCTGATCGGCGGTCATTTCGCCGATGACCTTATCCGCTGACTCCGGAGAAAGATTGTAAGTATCCGGATCTATGTCCGCAAATACGGGTATGGCCCCCAGCCTTGCAATACATCCGGCTGTTGCAAAGAAAGAATAGGGCGTGGTCAAGACCAGATCGCCATCTCCGATGCCGGCCGCCATCAGCGAGATGAGAAGCGCATCGGTTCCGGAGGAGACCCCCAATGCATAGGAAGAGCGGGTATAGGTCGCGATTTCGGTTTCAAGGGTCGCCACCTTGGGCCCGAGGATGAAGTGTTGGGATTCCACAACATCTTTGATCGCATCATGAATCTCTTCGGATATGGCTCGGTACTGTGGTTTTAGATCCAGAAGGGGAACTTTCATGTTATTCCTTTCATTATTAATCAACTTGTAATTTTGGGTGATGGATCTGCAGCGGGTGTTTTGAACGAAACACGAATCCGAACAATGGAAACCGGTTTGTCCGCATCATTGGTGAGCAGGATATCGGTGGGGTGATCAAGGTGCACATCGCTGCCCAACTCCAGAATTCCTTGCTCACCGCCGTTCTCGAAAGCCACCTGCCCTTCGGTGACCAGAAGGTGAACCGTCTTGTATCCGTATGAGTTTTCCGGGCATTGACATGAGGGATATATCTCCAGCCGATCCACCTGATACCCCGGTCGATGCTCCAGCCGGGTGATGCTCCCCCATGGGAAATGCACGGTCCGGTGGTGGTGATATTCTTCACGACCCCCTTTTTTCAGTTCCGATACGATGGATTTCACATCGCGGCTGCTGTCGATATCGGAGATGAACACGGAGTCCGGTGTATCCACAATGACCAGATTATCAACATTATTGGTGGCCACAAGGCGGCCGGCGCCCATGATAAAACAATTCTTCGTATTTTGGGTGATAATGTCACCGTCCAACACATTAGCGTTTTGATCTTTGGCCAGAAAATCGTACAGGGATTTCCATGAGCCGATGTCACTCCAGGTAAAGTCGGACGGCAGCACCACTCCTCTTTCGGTATTTTCCATGATGGCGTAGTCGATGGAAATGTTTTCCAGCCGCCGATAATCAACAGCGCTGATCTGGCTGCCCTGTTCCAATATGGACGTCAGTTTTTCACAGAGATCGGATTGATGGAGGCGGAACTCTTCCAGCATCACGGAGGCCCGGAAGGTAAACATACCGGCATTCCAGAAAAATGATCCGGCCTCGATATACTTCTCGGCGGTGGCTTTGTCCGGTTTTTCCACAAATCTCTTCAGTTTCAGCGCGCCATGGTCCATTGCCGACTCTCCCTCAATGTAACCATACCCGGTTTCCGGATAACCGGGTTGGATACCGAAGGTGACGATGTGCCCTTGCCGGGCCAGGGAAATTGCGGCATTCAATTTGTCATGGAACTTGGGAATATCCCCGATAACATGGTCCGCCGGAAATATGCACAGAATGGCGTCCTTGTCGGATTTCAAAATCTGCAGAACAGCGAACAATATGGCCGGTGCCGTGTTTCTGCCGCAAGGTTCACTGTAAATTTTTGACGCCGCGGAAATGCCGATGAGTTCAAGGTGCCTGGCCATCTCGTGGTAATGCTCTTTACCGCAGACAATCCGGACATTCTCCGGATCAAGAACAGGCGTCAGGCGTTTCACCGTGTTTTGTACCAGTGAATCCTGGCCGATGAATTTGACCAGTTGTTTCGGAAACAGCTCTCGTGATACCGGCCAGAGCCGTGTACCCGAGCCACCCGCCAATAACACCGGGTAGATCGTCATTTTCTTATCTGTCATTGCGAAACTTGCCCCTTCGCCGGTTGCTATTCTGACCTCTTTTTGTTGAACTTCGTTCCGCCGCGCTGCTAAAGGTGTCCACGGCATTTTTTCCAATCAGCCGATTGATTTCACGTGTCAAACTACCGCAGGACCGAAAGCCTTCATCCTCTGAAATGGCAATGACGGTTTCACCTTTATCCGGCGCTTGAAAATGGATAAATCCCTTGCATGACCCGGGATATCGCATCAAAATGGTGCGCAGCTTTTCAAGCGCCTCCCGGTCGGTCCCGGTGATGTCCATATTAATGTGAATCGAGGCTGTCCAGCTCTCTACGACCTTTTCCACCGGCAATATGGAATCGGCCAAAATCTTGACCAGATTTTCTTCCTGCTGGACCACGCCTTGAATAAAAATGGTATTGTCGCTCGATAGAATATCGCCGGCTTGATGATAAACCGATGGAAACACAACCACCTCAACCGTTCCCTGCATGTCCTCCAAGGTCAGAAATGCCATGAGCTCATCCTTTTTAGTCCGGATCGTTTTGACATTGCTGATCATGCCGCCGATTCGAATGACACGGCCATCATACGCGTCCTTAATGGTGGTGGTGTCAACACTTCCGTATTTCTCGATGAGATCCGCATGCCGATCCATGGGATGGCCGGTTATGTAAAAACCCAGGGACTCTTTTTCAAGGGATAATTTCTCTTTTTCGTCCCACTCATCAATCTGGGGTATGGGCGGCAGATTGATGGCCGTATCGGACGAGCAGCTCATATCGAAAAGTCCCATCTGCGGATCATTGCGTTCCTTCTGAACCCGCTGCCCGAATTCCAGGGCATCTTCAAGCACAGCCATCATACGGGATCGATATTCTCCGAAGGAATCAAAACCACCACAGGTGATCAGACTTTCAATTACCCGCTTATTCACCCGCCTGGAATCGATCCTTTCGCAGAAATTAAACAGGGAAGTGAATTTCCCGCATTTTTTCCGTTCATCGATTATGGTTTCGATTGCGCCTTCACCAACGTTTTTCACGGCAACAAGTCCAAAACGAATTTTGTGACCCGTCACGGTGAATTCAATCTCACTCTCATTGATATCAGGTGGGAGTACATCGATCAGGTGTTTCCGGCATTCATTGATATACTTTACCACACCGTCGATGGAGTGCATTTCACTGGTGAGTAAAGCCGCGATAAATTCAACCGGGAAATGGGCTTTGAGGTAGGCGGTCTGGTATGCGATCAGCGCATAGGCCGCACTATGGGATTTATTGAAACCGTATCCACCGAATTTTTCCATCAGGTCGAAAATCATTTTCGACCGGTCTTCGGGAAGCCCGTTTGCCTTGGCGCCTTTCATAAAGAATTCACGTTGTTCAGCCATCATCGAAGCGATCTTTTTCCCCATGGCTTTTCTCAGGCCGTCCGCTTCTGCCATGGAGTATCCGGCGAGAACACTGGCAATTCTCATGACTTGTTCCTGGTAGACGATCACACCATATGTCTCTTTGAGAATAGGTTCCAGCTCGGGCAGCAGATACTCGACCTTCTTGCGACCATGCTTCCGTTCCACAAAATCATCCACCATACCGCTGTCCAAAGGTCCCGGGCGATAGAGCGCTACCAGTGCGATGACATCGTCGAAGCACTCGGGCTTCAATCGAATCAGCAGATCCTTCATGCCGGAGCTTTCAAGCTGGAACACCCCGGTAGTGTCGCCTGCATCAAGGACCGCATAGGTATCCTTGTCATCCATGTCCAGGTTAACAAGATCCGGTGCGGATTTATCCTGCTGTTTAATGAGGGAAAGCGTTTTGTCGATAACCGTCAGGTTTCGAAGACCCAAAAAATCGAATTTCACCAGTCCGATCTTTTCAACCAGTTTCATATCCAGTTGAGTGACCACTTCACCTTTTTTACCGCGGTATAGGGGAAGGTAGTCAACCAGGGGACGGTCACCAATCACCACACCGGCCGCATGTGTGGATGCATGGCGGGGAAGGCCCTCCAGGACCTTGCAGATTTCGATCAACTCCATATAATCCGGACGGCTGTTCACCAGCTCCGACAATCGTGGTTCTTTCTCCAGCGCATCGGCAAGCTTAATATTCAAAACGTCCGGTACCAATTTGGCGATGGTATCGACCTCATTCAAGGGAATGTCCAGGGCGCGGCCGACGTCCCGAATTACCGCACGGGTTTTTAATTTCCCGAAGGTGATGATCTGGGCCACATATTCCCCGCCGCCGTAACGTTTCGTCACATATTTGTAGACACTGTCCCGGCCGTTAATGCAAAAGTCGACATCAATATCCGGCATGCTGATGCGGGATGGATTCAGAAACCGTTCGAAAATCAAACCATGTTCGATGGGATCCAGATCCGTGATTCTCAATGAATAGGCCACAAGGCTTCCCGCAGCTGAACCCCGGCCCGGACCGACGGGGATACTCTTGTTTTTCGCGTAATTAATGAAATCGGCAACGATCAGGAAATATCCGGGGAATCCCATGTCGTTAATCACCAAGATTTCATAGTCCAATCGTTCATTATAAACCGCCTCGTCGATATCCGGATGTTTCTTCTTGATGTTTTGAAGCCGGACGGCAAATCCGGCCCGGACCTGCTGTTCAAATATTTTGTCCGTGGAGAGATCCGATCCGGCATCGAATTTGGGGAAATGATAGGTATTGAAATCGAACTCCACATGGCAGCGTCGCGCAATAGAAAGCGTACTTTCAAGGGCACCATCGTAATCACTGAAATACGTGGTCATCTCTTCGGGAGATTTGAAGTAGAGTTGATCGGTGCTGAATTTGAACCGGCCGGGAGATTGAACCGTGTTCCCGGTTTGGATACAGAGCAGAACATCGTGGGCGCGAACGTCCGATTTATCCAGGTAATGGCAGTCGTTGGTGGCCACCAGTGGAATGGACAACCTCCGGCTCATGTCCGTCAGGGCTTCATTCACCTGCTCCTGGGCATCTATTCCATTGCATTGAATTTCCAAGAAAAAGTTATCTTCTCCGAATGTTTCAAGGTAAAATCGGGCGGCTGTCTCGGCTTTTTCCATCCGGCCGGCTTTAATCCACATGGGGATTTCACCGTGAAGGCAGGCCGATAGCGCTATCAGCCCTTTACTGTGTGCCTGCAGGACCTGCCGGTCTATGCGGGGTTTATAATAAAACCCGTCGAGTTGGCCGATGGTGGCCAGCTTGCAGAGGTTGCGGTATCCTTCCTGGTTTTCGGCCAGCAACACGAGGTGCCGCAGTCCCTTGGCATCCTCGGGTGTCCGATCGGAGAGCGTCCGGGGGGCCAGGTAGGTTTCGCATCCGATGATCGGCCGGATACCGGATTTTTTGGCTTTTTCATGGAGTTCGACCACACCGAACATGGTACCGTGATCGGTAATGGCAACGGCTTCCATACCATACTCTTTTGCCCGCTTGAGCAACGGATCGATGCGAATGGCCCCATCCAGCAAGCTGTACTGGGTATGAACGTGCAAATGGACGAAGTTGGCGGTAGATGTAGAATTCATTTTCAATATTGTATTTTCAATCTAATCCATACGGTAATTGGGAGCTTCCTTGGTGATGATAACATCATGTACGTGGCTTTCACGCATGCCGGCGGCGCTGATTTTCATAAACCTGGCTTTTTCCCTGAGTTCGTCGACGGATCGGCATCCCACGTATCCCATGCCGGCCTTCAATCCACCGATAAGTTGATGGATATTTGCCGCCAATGACCCGCGATACGGTACTCGCCCGACAATGCCCTCAGGTACCAGTTTATCGTCGGATTCCTGTTCGGTTTGATAATACCTGTCCTTGCTGCCCTTTTTCATCGCCTCGAGAGATCCCATCCCTCGGTAGACCTTGTAGCTTCGGCCCTGATACAGAATGGTTTCCCCCGGACTCTCCTCCGTGCCGGCAAACAACCCGCCGATCATGATGGAGTGAGCCCCGGCACCAATGGCCTTTGTCAGATCCCCGGAATATTTTATGCCGCCGTCCGCTATGAGCGGTATACCGGTTTTTTCTGAGATCGCTTTACAATTCATAATCGCGGTAACTTGCGGAATGCCGATACCGGCGATGATTCGGGTCGTACAAATGGAACCGGGCCCGATGCCGATCTTGACGGCATCCACCCCCGCCTTTATCAGATCCTCGGCGGCTTTTTCCATACCGACATTTCCGGCGATCAACTCGATATTTTTAAAGGTGTTTTTCAGACGGATGACGGCATCAATGACATTTTTGGAATGCCCATGACTGGTATCGATCAATATCACGTCGGCTCCGGCCTTCAGGAGTGCTTCGGTGCGTTCCTCCATATCGACGCCGACCCCGATGGCGGCACCAACACGAAGCCGCCCGATATGGTCCTTGCAGGAATTCGGGTACTTCTTTATTTTTTCAATATCCTTGATGGTAATCATGCCGGTGAGCCGGTCTTTGCTGTCGGTAACCAGTAATTTTTCGATACGGTGCTGGTGCAAAAGCTTTTTGGACTCTTCAAGCGATATGCCCTCGGAAACCGTAATGAGGTTGTCTTTGGTCATTACCGCTGATACCGGCTTCTCCAAATCCGTTTCAAAACGAAGATCCCGGTTTGTAACGATCCCCACCAAATGATCATCTTTTATGACCGGGACACCTGAAATCCGGTACTTTGACATCAGTGCCAGGACTTCGTGAACCCGCTGATCCGGATGAATCGTTACCGGGTCTATGATCATGCCGCTTTCTGACTTTTTCACCTGATCAACTTCCACCGCCTGGTTTTTAATGCTCATGTTGCGGTGGACGAATCCCAGCCCACCTTCCCGCGCCATGCTGATGGCAGTATGCGATTCAGTAACCGTATCCATGGCCGCACTGATGATGGGAATATTGAGTTCGATATTTCGGGACAGCCGGGTTTTTGTATCCACATCCTTGGGCAGAACGTCGGAATAATTCGGAACCAATAGTACATCATCAAATGAAAAGGCCTCTTCGGGTTGGATTGTCTTCATCGAAAATCTCCGATTACACGTTGTTACGTTTGATAGGTAAAAAAGGTTAATTCCATAGACGGTGAACCAGAACGATAAATTCTACATGAATACCACATGGGATACAATTGAGTCAACAGGCTACCACATATTGTGCATCACCAGGTCAAGTGATCAGGGAAGAGATGAAAATGGATACCGGATAACTGGTGTATTGAAAAGCTGGGTCCCGGATAGCAAAAGGCGGCTCAAAGATCAATCTTAATCTGACAACTTGACAGAATAAGCCGGCATATCATAAGAGATACTCTTTTCGTCTACCTTTCGTATTTGTTCTGTTCAAAACACGAACCTTGCGATAGAATCATCGTATGATACTAAAAATCAACCCCATCAATCCTCAGCAGCGACTAATCGACAAGGTTGCCGGCATCCTCAAACAGGGTGGGCTGATTGCCTATCCCACGGACACCTATTACGGCATCGGTTGTGATATCATGAACAAAAAAGGCATCGAAAAAATTTACCAATTAAAACAACGCCGTAAGGACAAACCGTTCAGTTTCATCTGTTCAGGGCTGAAAAATATCAGTGAATACGCCAAAGTTTCAAATTACGCGTATAAGACCATGAAAAGGCTCCTGCCCGGTCCGTACACGTTTGTTCTTGGCGGATCCAAACTTGTTCCCAAAATAATGCTCGCAAAACGCAAAACCGTCGGTATCCGGGTCCCGGACCACCAGATTTGTATCGCTTTGATGGAGGCGATGGGAAGACCGATCATATCAACCAGTGCGACATTGGGCGACAGAGGTGTCCTGCATGATCCATCATTTATCGATGATCAATTCGGGCACGCATTGGAAGTCGTCATTGACGGTGGCGCGGTACCGGACGAACCCTCCAGTATAATCTCTCTGATCGATGACGTGCCGGTGGTCATCCGGAAGGGGCTGGGTGATGTGGGTATCTTTGAATAGAGCCGAAGAGGCGGAGATCTTGTTATTTGGGTTCAGGGGACAGTCGGTAATCGATATAAAAATGGTTTTCGAGGAATTGACTGAAAAACGGATTCAATGCGGACGACAATAAATACCTGAGCAACGGCAGTTTTTCCTTTTCCGGATAGACAGTACTGATTTCCCCCTCTATTCCCCCGAGGCTACCAGCCCATTCCACCGCATCTTCAAGGTTCCCCAGGCGATCCACCAAACCGAGTGAAAGCGCCGCCTTACCGGTAATTAAACGACCATCGGCGATGGGTTCGATGCGGGCAATTTCCATTTTCCGTCCATCACTTATGGCGGTGATAAATTGTTGGTGAATATCATCGATTACATTTTGCAGCAGTTGCTGCTCCGCAGGCGTCATTTCTCTTGCCGGAGAGCCGATGTCTTTAAATTCACCGCTTTTTATGACCACGGGAACCAATCCGATTTTCTCAAGTAGTTGTTGAAAGTTGGTGAATCCCATGATCACACCGATACTCCCGGTGATGGTCCCGGGATTGGCGACGATACCATTGGCACCGGCGGCAATATAGTACCCACCCGAAGCGGCCAAGGCCCCCATGGACACGATAACGCTTTTCACCTCGGTTGTTTTCCGGACCTCCTGATAAATTTCCTGAGAGGGACCCACCGCACCTCCGGGAGAATCTATTCTCAGAACAATGGCCTTGATGGCATCATTTTCACGAAACGCCTTTAAATTATCGATAATATTTTTTGATTCCGAGATGGTGCCTATAATTTCAATGATACCGACGTTTTCTCCGGCGATTTTCCGATCGGAAACACCGACAAAGGAGATCACGATGGTAAGGCTGATAACGGTTACGGACATAACCGTCACAATGAGGATCATAAAAAAAAGATATGGGTGTCGGCGGGAAAACATGTCAATTCCAATAAAAAGCTCGGATACGCTGGGGCAAAAGTCGCCACAGTTGCCGTATCCGAGCGCATGGTCTCTTATAAGTTATATGGACGGTCTAATCTTCGTTCAGTTTTTCCTGCAGGTTTTCCCGGAGAATTTCACCAAACGATGAAGTGGCCGGTCCCATGCTGTTGACGTAATCGGATAGCAGCGACTTGTCATCCTCGATTTCCATTCTCTTGATGGAAAGCCCGATGCGACGTTCATCACTGTTAATGTTCATCACCCTTGAGGTGATAACATCACCGACATTGTACATGCCCACAGGTGTTTTTATTTTCTCTTTACTGATTTCGGATACGTGAACCAACCCTTCAATGCCCTCTTCGATCTCAATGAATACACCGAAGTCGGTTACATTGGTAACTGTTCCGGTGATTTCCTTTCCGACTTCATAGCGTTCACTGACAGTCTCCCAGGGATCGAGCTGGAGTTGCTTGACACCTAGTGAAAATCGTTCGTTTTCTTTGTCGATTTCCAGGACAATGGCTTGAACCAGATCACTCTTTTTATACAACTCCGACGGATGCTTGATCCGCTTGGTCCAGGACAGGTCCGAAATGTGTACCAATCCGTCAATACCTTCGTCAATCCCGATGAAGAGCCCGAAGTCGGTAATATTTTTAATTTTACCTTCAATGGTTGTCCCCACAGGGTACTTGTCACTGATGACATCCCAGGGATTGGGAACCACTTGTTTCATCCCTAGGCTGATCCGGCGATTTTCCGGTTTGATATCGAGAACCACGGCATCAACCTCTTCACCAACGGATACGACCTTGGATGGGTGCCGGATTTTTCTTGTCCAGGACATCTCCGAAACGTGGATCAGCCCTTCTATTCCCTCCTCGAGTTCAACAAATGCACCATAATCCGTCAGGCTGACCACCTTGCCGGTAACTTTTGAATCCACGGGGAATTTGTCCGTAGCCGTTGCCCACGGATCCTGTGTGAGCTGTTTCATTCCAAGCGATACCCGCTCTCTCTCTAAATCGAGATTAAGTATCTTTACCTCTATTTCGTCACCCACATTGTATAACTCGGAGGGATGTTTGACACGGCCCCAGGAGATATCGGTGATATGTAAAAGGCCGTCCACACCACCAAGATCGACGAAAATTCCATATTCAGTGATATTTTTGACCGCGCCCTGAACGACTTTGCCTTCATGGATGGATTCCAGTGTGGCCGCACGTTTCGACTCGCGCTCTTCTTCCAGAATTACGCGGCGTGACAGGACGATATTGCTTCGTTTCCGGTTATATTTAAGAATCTTGAATGTGAAGGTCTGGCCCACCATTTCATCCAGATTTCGGATGGGCCGCAGGTCCGCCTGTGAGCCAGGCAAAAAAGCCTGTACCCCGATATCAACGGAAAATCCGCCTTTGACACGGTTGACGATGACGCCTTCGATGCTTTCATCGGCCTCATGGATCTTTTTAATTTCTTCCCAGACCTTGACCTTTTCAGCCTTTTCCTTTGACAGGACGACCACCTCATTCTCGTCATCCCACCATTCAACCATGACCTCAACAGAATCACCGACAGCGGCGGCTATGATGCCCTCATCATTTCTAAATTCTTCGATTTGAATCTGACCTTCGGATTTGTACCCGATGTCCACCAGCACATGGTCTTTATCAACCGAAATGATTTTACCGGTGACGACTTCGCCCTCCGCAAACCGTTTGAAGCTCTCTTCATAGAGATCCATCAGGCTTTCCATGCTTTCTTCGACGTCGTCTTCCGCGTTAACCTCGTCGTCCTGATCCCCGGAATCGTCCGCTGCGAAAGATTCTTCAGCGGCAGTATTCTCGGATACTGCTTCGCGTTCGGGCTCGTTGTCGTTTAAAGTTTCAGAATTGTTGTTCTCAGCAATGTTCTCCATTATAGACTTATATCCCCCTTACCGATTTTGTACGATACCCTGAAAAGGGCCGCATAACGTGTGAACATACAGAACAAAGGTTGATAAAGCAATGATTAATTTCCGAAATTATTCTGAATTTTATAATCGGTATTCAGTTCGGGATATACGGTGGATGCTGGGAGCAGAAAATGGATCAGCTATCTGGAATTATAGTCAATAATGATAGTCAGCATTTTTTCCACGACCTGGTGTGGATTCAATTGGGTGGAATCTATGATGTGTGCTTCCGGTGCCGGCTTCAGCGGCGCGAGGATACGGGTACTGTCATTGGTGTCCCGGTGGTGCATTTCCGTTTCAACCTCTTCGAGGGATTGGGTGCTCACCCCCAGATGCTCATTAAACCGACGGAGAGCACGGGTTTTCAGAGAAGCATTCAAAAAAAATTTGATGTCGGCGTCCGGGAAAACGACGGTTCCCATATCCCGACCTTCTGCGACGATGCTTTTTTGTCTACCGATATTGCGCTGGATTTCCATTAGAAAGTCCCGCACCACCGGTTTGGCGGATACAGCTGACGCCAGCATCGAAATTTCAGGCATCCGGATCGCGTCCGTGATATCCGTGTCATTGCAGATGAGGCGCATACCGCTATCAACAATTTTCAATTTGAATTCAAGCCTTTGCAATAACCGAGACAAGCCATCCGCATCTTCCAACGACACGCCGAATTGCTTAAATTTCAATGCAACGCCGCGGTAAAGCGCTCCGGTATCCAGGTATCGGTATCCCAGCAGATCTGAAAGTTCACGGCTGATGGTTGTCTTTCCGGCACCGGCAGGGCCGTCAATGGTGATCAACAGCGGTCGGATGCCCTCCAGGTTCCTGCGTTTCAACAGCCCATCATCGCTACGATGCGTTATATTTTCATCAGCCATTGGTAATCTCTGGCATTGTTGCATTTGATCAGTCGCTGAATTACCGGTGTCGATGCCACACCATATGGTGATCGCAACAATCATACAATACCCAAGATGTTATTGCAATTCAGCAGGTTACGGTCTTTCCGCCTTTTCACCGGCGTCGACTACCTATATATTGAGTGGCATCAGCTTGTTTTCTTGGCCACCTTTTCGCCGGCGTCGACTGCCTTCATGTTGAGTGGAATCAACTTGGGTTTTTTACTGAATTCGACTTCAACACAATGCCGCAATCCATCCATCGTCACCACTCCGGATCGCGCCACAAAGGCGGACAGTGCCACGATGTTGGCAGCCCTGACATTTCCGACTTCCTTGGCAATGTCCACTGTCGCGACCTTTAATTCATCCACATCGGTGCGGCCGGAATCAACCGGGATCAATGATGTGTTGATCAATATTACACCGCCCGGTTTGACATCCGGGGCGAATTTTTCCAGGGATGGGCGGTTCATGGCGATCAAATGCCTGGGATTCTTGATAATCGGGGAGCCGATGGGGCGGTCCCCGATAACCACCGTGCAATAGGCGGTGCCGCCCCTCATTTCCGGACCGTATGACGGAATCCATGCAACTTCATTGCCCTCTTCCATGGCGGCGTGGGCCAGAATTTTTCCAATGAGTAATATGCCTTGCCCGCCGAATCCGGCGAACATGATTTCGTTCTGCATCCTTCCTCCTTAACCAGAAACACTTAGCTGTCGGGCAAATCAATCCGGTGTCTTGTAGTCGCCGAGTTTATAGTATGTGAGCAGGTTTTCCTCAGTCCAGGTAATGGCGTCCAGAGGTGTCATCCCCCAATTGGTGGGACAGGTACTTACAATTTCGACCAGACTGAAACATTTTTTCTCCACCTGGTAAGTGAATGCTTTCAGGATGGCTTTTTTGGCCTTATTGATGTATTTGGGTTTGATTACCGTCTGCCGGCTGATAAAGGCCGGTGTTTGCAAAGCGGAGATCAGTTCAGCCACTTTGATCGGCATACCCACATCTTCCACGTTCCGACCGAAAGGCGAGGTTGTCGTCCGTTGTTCCGGCATGGTGGTCGGGGCCATTTGTCCGCCGGTCATACCATAGATCGCATTGTTTACAAAAATTGTGGTGAATTTTTCTCCCCGGTTGGCGGCGTGGATTATTTCGCCCATGCCGATACTGGCCAGATCACCATCACCCTGATAAGTGAAGACAACCAGGTCGGGTCTCACGCGCTTTATCCCGGTGGCCATGGCAGGTGCCCGGCCATGGGCGGCTTCCTGGAAATCGCAATCGAAATAATTGTACGCCAATACGGCACACCCCACCGGTGCGACGCCCACCGTGCGTTTCCGTATCCCGAGCTCATCAATGACCTCGGCAACCAGCCGATGAATTATACCGTGGGTACACCCCGGACAATAGTGGGTCATCGTGTCCGATAGCGCTTCTGGTCTCTGAAATGTTTTTCCCATGAGAATTGCTCCTCTATGATGGTTACCTGCATTTTTCGATGGTTGTTGCGGCCTTCCGACCCAACCGCCACCGTTTATCCGATAGGCTGATTGGTTAGTTGATTAGCGACTTGACAACATCCACAACCTCTTCGGGTGTGGGGACATCTCCACCGCATTTACCAAACCAATGGACCGGTTTGCCCCCCCGGACACTGCGCTCAACGTCCTCAACCATCTGGCCCATACTCATCTCTATGCTGATCACCTGTTTGCAGCTTTCCTTCTGTGCGGCGTCTCTTACCGCCTGTTCCGGAAATGGGAATACCGTTTGCGGGCGTACCATGGCCACATCAATCCCCTCTTCCTTCAAGGCATCAATGGCGGTGCGGCAAACCCGGCTCATGGTGCCGTAACTGACAATGAGGACTTTATAATCCGTATCGGAGTTATAAGACTCGGACCGGACTTCCTCTTTTTTCATTTGATCATATTTCGCTTTTAACTGCAAATTGTTGTCATTGAGCGCAGTGGGATCCAGGAATAATGACCGTACCAGGTTTCGTTCGCTTCGCTTCCGGTGATCCATTCCGTTTGACGCCCAATCGTCTTTGTTGGAGGGTTCGGTTTTAAGATGATCCGGGAATTCAACCGGCTCCATCATCTGCCCGATGAGACCGTCCCCTAAAATCATTACCGGGTTGCGGTACTTTTCCGCCAACGGGAAGGCGTTCATAACCATTTCCACGGCTTCCTGCACACTGGCCGGAGCCATTACCAGCATTCGGCAATCTCCATGGCCGATACCTTTTGTGGCCTGGTTATAATCGGCCTGTGACGGTAAAATGCCTCCTAAACCTGGACCGCCGCGCATGATATTCACAAAGACAGCAGGACATTGCGCGCCGGCAATATAACTGATGCCTTCACTCATGAGACTGATACCTGGACTGGACGAGGTTGTGAAGACCCTTTCACCGGCACCGGCGGCGCCGAAAATCATGTAGGCCACCGCCACTTCGCTTTCACCCTGAAGAAAGACGCCGCCGACCTCGGGCATCCGTTTTGTTAGATATTCAGCAACCTCTGACTGGGGTGTTATCGGATAAGCGAAATAATTCAGACAACCGGCCCGTATGGCTGCCTCGCCGATTGCTTCATTCCCCTTCATCAAAACCTTACCCATGATTTCCTCCGTATTTTCAATCCGTTGATATTACAAAGTGCAGGCAATACATCGGTCCACCAATGATGGGCGCTCACCTAATTATCAGTGTATTCGGATATCACACCTGCTCCATATGATCTACTAACACTCGGTATCCTCGGCTACTTCTGTGATACTGATGGCAACATCCGGGCACATGGTGCAACAAATGGCACACCGGATACAATCATCCGGTCTGGCTTGATATGCCGGGAAATAGCCTTTGATGTTTACCTCATTGGAAATTTCGAGAACTTTCTTCGGGCACACCGCCACACAAAGTCCACACCCTTTGCATCGGTCTATTTCAATGGAATAACAATAGGACATCACAATACTCCTCTCACCTATTTTCACCGACCGGACGGTAGATCAGGGAAGAAAAAAATCCATCGTCGGACGATTATTGTTCGAATCGTTCGGTTTTTCGCCATGGTGGAACCATTTGGCGGTATATGGGCAAAACCGGATACGATAGTTTCGCTTTATCAATGGCGGATAACAAATTATTGCTCACCGTTATGCACAGTACCGGCAATCCGGATTGTCCCGAAAGTTCCTGAATGAACTTCTGTCCATTGTAAATATGATCCGGTCCTGTATCGTCGATCAGATTGGCATTGCCAATGAGTCCGGTGATTTTTATTTTAGCGGCCGATTCAATCTCTTCTCGAATCTTTTGGCAGCCTTCAAGGGAATCGGTATAAGGCCGAAACGGATTTATCACCTGGAACACTTGCAGGGGCTTATCCTTCAGGGCATCGGCAAGGGCTGCGATCACAGTGGCGCCGACGTCGTCACCACCGGCATCGAGAATTGTAAGACCGTTGGAATTTCTTATCATTCCGGAAACTCCCCTGTCGAGAATAGGCAAATCGGCATTCATGTACTGCGGTGGCGGCAATACGACCTCAATGCCCATCTGTGTCAACACTTCACGCGCCTCACGTGATCTGAAATATGGATTCACCAGATCCAGGTCGGCAAGTCGAACACCCATCCCCGTCCGCTTGTGTTGAACGGCTATGTTTACGGCGATTTCGGTTTTCCCGCTGCCGTAGTTGCCCACGATGATTACGATACCGTCAAGGCTAAAGTCCACTTGAAATCGCCTTTGTGTATGGACAGGTCAGTTTATCCAATGGATCCGTCAACTCTTTTTTCAACTTTTCATCTGCTGTCAATGCGTTCGTCGCCATCCGGAAATGGTGGTTACAGGTTTAAAGCCGGATGTTAAGGGTTCCAAATTATAACGGCAATACAATATTATAGTAGCAATACCTTTAAAAAGGTAAGCTTTTTCTTCCGATTTTCGAATTGCATACTGTATTTTCAATTGAATAAGGTGTCAAGTTGTTTTCAGGAGGTCCATTTAGGGCTTTTTCCAATGCGGCGATTATGGTATCCGGGTATTCGTTGCTGATATGTTTATCCAATATAACAACCGGTTATTTTAAACGGATCATCCACCGGACAACCGACAACTTCAATACGAAAAAAACAGAGCAATGATAAATGATGTCAAGGTAAAGACCGGACTGGACATACTGCTTGGTTCTCCGCCGGTATTCCGGAACAAACGACTTGGCCTGCTGTGCAATCCTGCATCCACCGGCCCCGGTCTCATCCACAGCCGGTCTCTTCTCCAGGAGAGGTTCCCGGATCAACTCAAAGCGCTGTATTCTCCCCAGCATGGTTTTTTCGCCGAAAAACAGGACAATATGATCGAATCCGGAAATCGGAGAGACCCGGTTTCCGGTCTTCCGGTGTTCAGCCTGTATGGTGGAACTCGTATCCCTACCCCGGAAATGTTGGATCTGATCGACATTCTGATAATCGATCTTCAGGATGTCGGCACCCGGGTGTACACATTTATTTATACGATCGCCTATTGCATGGAAGCCGCTAAAAAATCAGCTAAAAAAGTCGTGGTGCTCGATCGGCCGAATCCCATCGGTGGCAGGCAAATGGAAGGCAATTGTCTGAATCCGGAGATGTCGTCCTTTGTCGGTCGCTTTCCCATCCCCATGCGGCACGGGTTGACCATCGGTGAGCTGGCGTTGTTCTTCAACCGTTATTACAAGATGGCGTGTGATCTCGAAGTCATACCGATGTCCGGATGGCACCGTCAAATGTACTATAAGGATACCGGTCTCGATTGGATCGCCCCTTCTCCTAACATGCCCACCCCGGTCACCGCAATGGTCTACCCCGGCCAGGTGCTATGGGAAGGCACCAACGTGTCCGAAGGCCGGGGGACCACGCAACCTTTCGAACTATTCGGCGCCCCGTATATGGATACCGATAAACTGCGTCATCAGTTCAACGACGGTAAGATCTCCGGGGGCATCCTCAGGGCAGTGGAGTTTGAGCCCACGTCAAACAAATGGACGGATCAGATATGCAAGGGATTTCAGATCCATGTTACGGATCCGGATTGTTTCAAACCCTACGAAACATCCCTGAGACTGCTGCAGACTGTTTGCCGGAACCACTCTTCCGATTTCGAATGGAAACCACCACCTTATGAATATGAAATGCAAAAAATGCCCATAGACTTGATCATCGGCGATAAAAACATCCGAAAACAGCTCGAAGACGGGATGGACGTCAACATCATATGCGAGAGGTGGCAGGATCAGCTTAGTGACTATATATCACTGGCCGAAAATATCATGCTGTACTAGCCCTGAATTTCTTATGCCGGGTGATAACTGATCGCGGAGAAGCATGTGAACACAAAAAAAGAGAATTGGAACAGGGTTCGGTTCAAGGGGAATAAGGTCTGGATGGCCATGGAATCCGATCAGAAGCCTTTGGTTAAAAATCATAAAGTATTAATTAAATACCAACTTGAACAGGAACATGAATACTGGGTATTGCAAAAAAACATCCGGCCCTTGGGAGATAAACCCCACCGTACGAACAACTCAGCAACGTCACGGCATGCACAGAAAATAGAAAAAACGATCCTGGTGGACTGCGCCGGTGCCGTGTGCATTTATACCGATGGTGCCTCTTCAGGAAATCCAGGACCGGCCGGCATCGGTATATTCTTTAAATATGGCGACAAGGAAAAAAAAATCTCAAAATACATCGGGGTTGCCACCAACAATATCGCTGAATTGGAAGCCATCCGGCATGGTTTGAATCACGTTAAAAATCCGCGGTTGCCGGTGAGGGTGTTCACCGACAGCAGCTATGCAATGGGGTTGCTCACCAAGGGATGGCGGGCCAAAAAAAATCAAACCCTTGTCGAAGCAATTCGAGAACTCATGAGAAAATTTAAAGATCTTAAATTCATCAAGGTAAAGGGGCATGCCGGTCACCCGGGAAACGAGATGGCCGATTTTCTGGCCACATCCGCTATAAAATCCGCCAAACCCTGAATCTGGTGATCGATACTCGCGATACCCATAAGATTCCGGAAGATTCCGGAAGATTCCGGAAGATTACGGCGCACCTAATTGAAATCCTCCGGAACATCCCTGCTACGGCATAAAAAAGGCGTGCTACCGGACTCGACACGAAATACCGGAACGCACGCCATTTTCTTCAACCAAAGTGATGAATCAGGAGCCGCGTAACTTTTCTTTACTAGGCTTTTTCAGACTTAAGGGTTTCGATTTCCTTTTTCAGCGTTTCGATCTCTTCCTGGTACTTTCCCGATTCTTCACCGGTATCGGCATCGGAAACGCCTTCATCTTTTTTCCAGGTATCCTTCAATTCATCAAAACCAAGGTAAAGCGCTAATCCGCCGCCAAGCAGCAGCATGACAGGAATAGCACCGGCGAGTAGCAACAAAAACTCCTTAAACCAGACAGAAAGGCCGATCAGACCAAAAACCGCGGCCACCGCCCCACCAATTAAAGTCTTCATAAAATATTATCCTCCTTTTATAAAACATAAGTTACTGGATCTAAACGGATTATCAGGATTTGAAATCGCTTGTTTTCCAAAGAAATTCAGGTCATAGCAAATACCATATCACCTGAAGCAACGCAAGATTATTTTTGGTGTTTTATTCAACAGAGAGAAGCAATTGGGATGGTAATCCACGTCGAGCAAACAACAACTTAACAGCTCATATATCAAATAGATTAAGAGATTGCAAACCCTACCTTGTTTTGATATTTCTTATTATTTGGTGCCCATCCATGGATGAACACTATTTGGTTTTCCCTTTTGGTTATGCGGTAGGATAAATGACAAACGCATTTCGGCGCTATGGTAATTCTGTGTGGCAGATTCTTGATATAAATCGATTCATTCTCCCTGGCCGGACACCCTTGGAACACAACTATGCCCCGAACAACTGATAATTTCTGGACAATTCTGAAACAGAATCTGAGACGGTTTATCGATCGCCGGATCGATGGTACACATGATCACTATCTATATCATCAACCGGCGGGAACCGGCCGTTTTTCCTTCTGGCTGCTGCGAAAGTTTTACGCCGGTATCCTTATCAAAACCGAAGAGACCGACATTCTCAAAAAACTACCGGATGACGCCATTATCGTTTACACAACCAAATATAAAAGCTTTTTTGAATACTTGTTTTACCACACACGCCTTCACCAGGATAAATTGCCGACACCGGAATGGGGTTTCGGATATCCCACCTATTGGTGGCAACCCGTGTCGAAGCTATGGAAGGTCCCGCTGGCCAAACTGGATCATTTATATCAGCACAGATCACTTCCGGACCCATACCAGAGCGGGTTTATGCGTGATTTTTTTCTCAATGGATCCACGGCGCTGCTGTCGCTGATTGAAAAAAAAGGCTTCTACCACCGGTTTGTAAAATCCAAGGAAGACCCACTCAGTTATCTTATTAAAATCCAGAAAACCATTGACAGGCCCATATACCTGGTCCCCTTGTTGATGTTTTTCGGCAAAAGCCCGGATCCTTCCATACCGAGCATAGTCGATATCATTTTCGGTTCCTTGCAGCGTCCCGGGAAATTTCGAAAAATCGTAACCCTATTTAAAAGTCCCGGACGCGTATTCGTTGAAATTTCGGAGCCGTTGAATTTGCGGCAGTTTCTCGATCAACCGGATATAATGCAACGAAGTGATGAATACCGGTCACTCATGCTCCGAAGACATCTCGTCCTGAAACACAATCGTCACCGACAAAGTATCACCGGTCCTGTTCTCAAAACGAACGAAGAGCTGAAAGAAAGCATCCTGGCCAGCGAACGCATGCGACAATTCATGGAGCAGCATGCTAAAAATCGCAAAGAACCGATTCACGAAATTCGAAAACAGGCTGATACCTATATTGATGAAATTGCAGCGAAATATAATTTCTTTTTCATCAGAATCATGTCGGGCATCGTCAGTTGGATTACGAACACCATGTTCGACGGCGCCGTCATTGACAGAGAGGGGCTGCAAAAAGTAAAAACCATGTCCCAAAAAGGCCCCCTGGTGCTTATTCCCTGCCATAAGAGCCATATCGATTATTTGATCCTGTCGTATGTGCTTTACAAAAACAATATGCCCTGCCCGCATATCGCCGCCGGAAAAAATTTATCATTCTGGCCCTTGGGGCCCATTTTCCGTGCAGGCGGAGCCTTTTTTATCCGACGAACGTTCCGGGGCGCAGTCCTTTACGCCAAGGTTTTTTCCGAATACATCCATAAGTTGCTCGATGAAGGGTTCAATATCTTACAATTCATTGAGGGTGGTCGCAGCCGAACCGGAAAACTGCTGATGCCCAAATTGGGTTTATTGTCGATCTTGATCAATGCCTATCGGAATGGCGCCTGTGATGACATGATTTTCGTGCCGGTCTATATCGGATATGACCAGGTTCTGGAGGAATCCGCTTACCTCCACGAGATCGAAGGGGGCAAAAAGGAACCTGAAAACCTGTCCCAGGTCATCAAGGCCCGCCGGTTTCTTAAAAAAAGATATGGAAAAATCTATATCAATTTTCACGATCCCATATCCTCCAATGAATTACTTGACAACAGCGAAACGCCTCCTGAACAGATGTCCACCAAGCAAGTAAATGCATTTATCCGGAATCTCGGGTGGCGGGTGATTCGTGCCATCGACAGTGAGACGGTCGTGACACCCCATTCAATTATGGCCGCAGCATTGTTGAATTGTCCTAAGGACCGGTTTGCGCATCAGGACCTGATGAGCATATTCGACACATACCTTAATTTTCTGCATAGCCGGGACGCATTGCTTTCGGATACGCTGGTCATGGATCCGACCACGGCGGCAGAGCAGGCCATCAATAGTTACCAGCAACGCAAATTCATTGACACGATAAAGAGTAACAAATCAAACACGGAATCGGCTGATCTGTTGAGTATTAACACCGGGAGGCGTCCGGCGCTGGAATACTACAAAAACAATTGCATTGCTTACTTCATCCCGGCAGCCCTTACCGCGCTGACAATTCTAGAAAAAGATGCGTTTCAATTCTCAGCTTCAGATCTACATAACCGGTACACTTTTTTACAGGATCTTTTTAAATACGAATTCGCATTCGATGTGGAGCGCACACCGGAATCCATCATCCGAAAAACGATTAAATATTTCATTGATGACGCGATTCTGATGCCTCATCCGACCTTACCAGACACCTACAATATAACATCGTCCGGCTTGAGGAAATTAAATCTCTATGCACGGTTTTTAAAAACATATTTTGAGTCCTATCGGGTAGTACTGAATTTCTACCAGCAACATGTAAAAACCGGTATCGTCCCCAAGGACAGGCTAAAGAAAATTCAGGCATTGGGAAACCGGATGTATAAAAGAGGCGAAATCGAACTCAAGGAGTCGCTTTCCAAGGTTAACTATGATAATGCCGTCACCTTTTTCTCATCACAGCGAATCAGGGGGTCTGAAGATGAGGATAAGATAAAGCGCTTCAGTGACGCTATCAAAACCTACCTGGATCTGCTGGACTGATGAAAGCATTAATTCTGGCCGCAGGCTTTGGCACACGGCTCCACCCCTATTCAAAAAATCACCCGAAACCATTGTTCACCTTAAAAGACCGGACCGTGCTCGATCATACCATCGATCATCTGGTGTCGGCCGGATGCACTGATATCATCATCAACACCCACTACCTGAATTCTAAAATACAGGCGCATGTGAACGGCCGGGACTATCCGATAGCGGTGAGGACCCGGTTCGAAAAAACCATATTGGGCACCGGAGGTGCCATACGGAATCTTGCCGATTTTTGGGATGAGCAACCTGTTATGGTCGTCAACTCGGATATTGTTTTCGGTATTGACCTTCGATCAGCCTACCAGTTCCATTGCCGGCATGAATCTCCCGTAACCCTGGTACTCACGGACTGGGCACCAGCCAACCTTGTGGAAATCGATGGGAAAGGGTATATTTCCGCCATTCATAAGGAAGCCAGGGCGGTGCAATCATCCAGTCCATGGTATACTTTCACCGGAATTCACATCATCGATCCGGCCATCATTTCCCGGATTCCATCCCGGGTGTATGCCGACATTATCGATACCTACCGGAACTTGATTGATAACAATATAAAGTTGAAGGCCTACACGGTACCAAATGAATATTGGCGGGATATCGGAACACCCGAACGCTATCGCCGGGCGGTAATCGATCATCTGGCCGCGGATGTTCTTAGAGGCAGCGTATCACAAAAGGGTCCCACGGCATTTTCTCTGCATACACTTCAGGGGGATGGTTCCGATCGAAATTGGTATCGGGTGGGCCACGGGTCCCACAGCCTGATTCTCGCCGATCATGGTATTGGAGAAAAACCGCCACGGTCGGAATTCGATGCTTTTCTTGCCATCGGAGGACATCTTTATACCAAAAAAGTGCCGGTTCCGCGAATCCATGCATCTGATCGTTTCTCGGGGTTGGTGCTCTTGGAAGATCTTGGGGATCAGCACCTCCAGCGCCTCGTCAAAACCGCTGACACCGAAGCCGAATACCTTGACGTTTATCACATGGTGATTGACGATCTCATCCGGATGGGCATGAAGGGGGCGGTCTCATTCGAACCGGCCTGGACATGGCAAAGCGAAACATATGACAAGCATCTGATCATGGAGAAAGAGTGCCTTTATTTTTTTGAGGCTTTCGTCAACGGATATCTCGGACTCGGCAAATCATATGATCAGTATCATGACACCTTTGATCATTTGGCGGATCGCCTGCTATCGTCACCGGTGGCCGGTTTTATACACCGGGATTTTCAGTCCAGGAATATCATGATCAAAGACGGTCGACCCTGTTTCATTGATTTCCAGGGAGGTCGTCTGGGCCCAATCCAGTATGACATGGCGTCGTTGATGATCGATCCTTACGCCGACCTGAGCGCCTCCACCCAGAAATCCTTGTTGGATTATTATCTTAAGACACTCGGGACAGAACACGATATTGATGCCGCCGATGCCAAACGCGGGTATGAATACTGCACCATCACAAGGAACTTGCAAATTTTGGGTGCATATGGTTTTTTAATTCAGGTGAAACACAAACCGCAATTCGAGCCATATATTCCAATTGCGGCGAAATCTCTGGTACGAAACCTTTCCGAGTTGGATGACACCCGCTTCATCGCCTTAACCGAGCTGTCCACTGAAATTCTGTCGAAGGTATCCGCCTGATTGGCATCCTGGATCGGCCGGCATCTTCGTACCTGACATATTGGCCCTGAAAGTGCCCCCCTGCAAACATCAAGACAAGGAGACCGCTATTGGCAACACCCATAAATATTATGATCAACGGACTTCCCGGAAATGTGGCAACCACCATCAGCCGCCATGCATCCATGGAGGATCGATTCGCGATCATCCCGTATTCATTGACCGGCCCTGAAATAACCGCTCGGGAAACGGTTATCAAGGAGTTGCCGATCCGGTTGATAACACCGGATAAGCGGGAAGAGATGATCGGCATGCTAAAAAAGGAATTCAGCGGGTTTATCAGCATCGATTTTTCTCACCCCGATGCCGTGAATGAGAACGCCGAATTCTATTGCCGGCACCGGCTGCCTTTTGTAATGGGAACCACGGGCGGACGTCGGGAGGAGCTCCTGCGAACGGTCCGGGAGTCCGGCAACAGCGCCGTAATCGCCCCGAACATGGCAAAACAGATCGTTGGCCTGCAGGCTATGGTGGCATATGCCGCCGAAAATTTTCCGGGCCTGTTCACCGGATACACACTATCCATCACCGAGAGCCATCAGCAAGGTAAAGCCGATACCAGCGGAACCGCCAAAGCAATGATCGGTTCTTTCAATCAGATGGGAATTCCTTTTTTCCCCGAAGAGATCGCAAAAATAAGGGACCCGCAGATTCAAAAGGGTGAACTTGGTGTACCCGAAGACTATTTAAGCGGTCATGGGTGGCACACCTACACAATCGAATCAAAGGACAAAAATGTCTTGTTTGAATTGAAGCATAATATAAACGGCAGGGAAATTTATGCTGAAGGCACACTGGACGCGGTTCTTTTTCTGACGCGGCGGATCAGGAAAAATAGTCCGGGAAAAGTCTTTTCCATGATCGATGTTTTGATGAACACGGACGGATAGGTACGCTGCCGCCGGTACTTTTGATTTCATTCAAGTAATCGAATGACATGCCGATGTAAACATCATGGTTCTTTTGGTCCGGAACCGGAAAGATCCCTGTCACCTAAAAAATACGAGCGGAAATTAGTCCACATTGCTGGAGGTAAAATGGATGTAAAGTATATCAACCCTTTTTTGATGGCGATTAAGAACATTTTCGAAACGATGATTGACGTGCCGTTTCAACTCGGTAAACCGGGTATCAAAAAAGATCGGGTTCCACCTCACGAAATCAGCGGCATCATCGGCCTGAGCGGTGGTGTCAGCGGTTGTGTGGTGATTAACCTTTCCAGGGAGATCGCCTTACAGCTGGTTTCCGCTTTAATCGGCGAAGAGGTGACGGAACTCAATGATGATTGCACCGATGCCATAGGTGAGATATCGAACATGATCGCCGGCAATGCAAAAACGGATTTTCCGGGAGAGACCACCAATATTTCGGTCCCCAGTGTTGTGGTGGGCAAACACGAGGTGTCTTATCCATCAGGCCTGCCCATCATCACCATTCCATGTAAAACGGATCAGGGAGAGCTTGTCGTGGAAGTGGCCTTAAAAGAAAACAAATAAAGGGTAAAGAGACGTAACAGGCGGGTGCATCGATTGATGTACCCGCCTTTTTTTTGATTTCGAAAACATCCGGGATATTCGGACATCCGGCAATCGCCTGCAAACCGGCAATTCATGACGCCGGTGCTCCCAGCAGATGGTTAATTTTGGCCAACGCTTCATCCAACTTCTCCGGTTTGGTTCCGCCGGCCTGCGCCATATCGGGCCTTCCGCCGCCACCGCCGCCGACAATGGGAGCTGCTTCTTTAATCAGCTTACCGGCATGAAACTTATTCAGCAGGTCTTTGCTGACCACCACGATCAGTAGCGCCTTATTACCGGAAATTGTGCCAAGGGCGACTATTCCTGATTTCAGCTGATCCTTATACTTATCGGCAAGGACTCTCAAGGCCGCCGGATTGTCCACCACCACTTTCCGGATGACCGCCTGCACCCCATTGATGGACAAAATATCATCACCGGTGCCCCGTGATTCCAATTCAGCGATTTTGGATTTCAGTTCAGCGACTTTTTTTTCCAGAGCTTTCTGCTGGGTCAGCATATTCTCGATGCGCTGCGTGACATCCGTTGGCTTATCCTTCAATACCCGTGATACCTGTTGCAGTATATCGGCGCTTTCTTGCACCCAGGCCACAGCGCCTCTCCCGGTGACTGCTTCGATGCGCCGGATACCCGAGGCTACGCTGGCTTCCGAGATAATTTTAAAGAAACCGATATCACCGGTGCGTGCTGCGTGCGTACCTCCGCAGAGCTCCTTACTGAAAGCCGCCAGGGAGACAACCCGCACCTCTTCACCGTACTTTTCTTCAAATAGTGCGGTCGCACCGGATTTCAGTGCTTCGTCGGCGTTCATTTGCTCGGTGTGAACCATGACATTTTCAAGAATATGCTCGTTCACCAGAGACTCAATGCGATGCAGTTCATCCTGATCGACCTGGGAAAAATGTGTAAAGTCGAAACGAAGCCGTTCAGGTGCAACAAAGGAGCCGGCCTGTTTGACATGATCCCCCAACACCTCACGAAGTGCGGCATGGAGAATATGGGTTGCGGTGTGATTTCCGGCCGTGGATCGCCGGGCGTCCTCATCGACCTGAAGGGAGACTTTCTCTCCCTTCCTGATACCCCCCTCCACCACCGTACCTTTATGGATAATCAGTCCAGTGGGGTCTTTGACCGTATCCGTGATGTCGACCCGCCCGTCGTCTCCGGTGATCGAGCCGGTATCGCCCACTTGACCGCCGGCGCCGCCATAAAAGGGTGTAATGTCGGTGACGATCTCAATTTCCGTGTTTGCATCCGCAGTCTTCAGTTCTTCTCCATCACGGATCAGCATCAGTATCGTGGCCTTCTCGGTGGTGCGGTCATACCCGATGAATTCAACCTGCGCCCCATCGGCTGCGAATTTTTTATAGGCATCGCTGATATTGGTAAATGAGACCACCGATTTGGATCTGGACCGCTGGTCGTCCATAAGCCGGTTGAAACCATCCATATCCAGTGTAAATGTCTCATCCCGGACCACGTCCCGGACAATATCGACGGGGAAGCCATAGGTGTCATATAATTTGAAAATCAGATCCCCGGGTACATGTTTCTGTCCCGCGGCATTTAATTCTTCCAGGGAATCATTTAGTATTTTCAGTCCGTTATCCAAAGTATCGCTGAAACGGGTTTCTTCGTTTTTGATCACATTGGTAATGAAGGCCGAGGCCTTGTCCAGTTCCGGGTAGGCCGCTTTCATGATCTCGAATACAACTGCGACCGTTTCATGGAGGAACGGCTTTGTCAGACCTATATTACGTCCATATCGTATGGCCCGCCGCATGATACGACGGAGGACATAACCGCGGCCCTCGTTGGACGGCAGGACACCGTCTCCGATAAGAAATCCGGCGGCCCGGCTATGATCGGCAATGACTTTCATGGCAATATCGGATTCCCTTCGCTCCCCATAACCGACACCGGATAGTTCTGCTGCCCTATTAATGATCGGCAAAAGGAGATCCGTATCGTAGTTCGTTTCCACATTCTGAATCACCGACGCCATCCGCTCAAGCCCCATTCCGGTGTCAATGCTGGGTTTGGGTAGCGGTGTCATTTTGCCCTCGGCATCCCGGTCGAATTGCATGAACACCAGGTTCCATATCTCCAGAAAACGATCACAATCGCAATCGACACCGCAATCGTCCCGACCGCAGCCATGTGCATCACCTCGGTCCAGATGGACTTCACTGCAGGGGCCGCAGGGACCGGTATCTCCCATCGCCCAAAAGTTCTCCTCCTCACCCAACCGGACAATACGCTCTTCAGGTATCCCGATATTATGATGCCACAGGTCATAGGCTTCGTCATCATCCAGATACACGGAAGCCCACAGTTTATCACCAGGCAGTTTGTACCCGTTGACCATAAGGTCCCAGGCGAATTCAACGGCTTTTTCCTTGAAATAATCACCAAACGAAAAATTACCCAGCATTTCAAAAAAGGTGTGGTGCCTGGCAGTGTACCCGACATTCTCCAGATCGTTGTGTTTTCCACCTGCGCGAACACATTTCTGGGAAGTGACGGCACGGGCATAATCCCGTTTCTCTTCTCCCAGAAACGTCCTTTTAAACTGTACCATGCCCGCGTTGGTGAATAGGAGTGTCGGGTCGTCCTGGGGAACCAGCGAAGAACTCCTCACGAGTTTATGATTATGTTTTTCAAAATACTCCAGAAATAGTCGCCGAATATCGTTGCCTGTCATTGCCTGCTCCATTGAAATTGGATCTGTTTTTTGACGTTTTGTGTGAGTCTAAGTTTTAATGAAACCCTACCCGGTGAGGAGAATTTGCTGATGAACATCAAGCTTATTCGGACTCGGCCACCGCCTCCACTTTCTTGCCGGAAAGCCCGACCGCCTCCCGCACCAGCATGTACAACTTCTCATACATATCGGGATTTTCATTAAAAAACTTCTTGACGTTCTCGCGTCCCTGGCCGATACGCTCACCATTGTAGGAATACCAGGACCCACTCTTATCTATGATACCGGCATCAACCCCGTTATCCAGTAAATCCCCGGCTCTGGAGATGCCCTCTCCGTACATGATATCAAATTCGGACTCTTTAAAAGGCGGCGCCATTTTATTTTTCACCACCTTGACGCGGGTCTTGTTTCCGATGACCTCCTGCCCGTCTTTAATGGCACCGATGCGGCGAATATCAAGGCGGACGGAGGAATAAAATTTCAATGCATTACCACCCGTTGTGGTTTCCGGGTTACCGAACACCACCCCGATTTTCATACGGATCTGATTGATAAAAATGATGCTGGTATTGGTCTTTCCGATGGTACCGGTCAGCTTTCTCAGGGCCTGGCTCATCAACCGGGCCTGCAAACCCATATGGGAATCCCCCATTTCACCCTCGATTTCAGCGCGAGGTACCAGCGCCGCCACCGAATCGATGACCATGATATCAATTGCACCGCTTCTCACCAGCATGTCGGCGATTTCCAGCGCCTGTTCTCCAGTATCCGGCTGGGCCACCAAAAGCTCATCACAATTCACACCGAGTTTTCTGGCATAGACCGTATCCAGCGCGTGTTCGGCATCGATAAAAACGGCGATCCCCCCCTGTTTTTGCGCATTGGCAACAGCATGCAACGCCAGCGTGGTCTTACCCGAGGATTCAGGTCCGAATATTTCAATAACCCTGCCCCGGGGGTACCCGCCGACACCCAACGCTTTATCCAGTGCCAATGACCCCGATGAGATGGTCGGCACATCGACGATGGGACGGCTTCCCAACTTCATGATGGACCCTTTACCGAATTGACGTTCGATCTGTGTAATCGCAGTTCCGACCGCTTTCTCTTTTTCCGCTGTCATATTCATTCTCCTCCTTGATAGACCTTTTTTCGTGGTGATCCCGGCATTAATTAAAATTATTCGACGCTGTCCGTTTCAAACGTAACACTGTGCAGCTGAGAATACACCGCCCCTTCGGGCCTCAGTCTGCTTTGGAGCAACAACAACCGCTTCACCTCAAACAGAACCGGATCATGGGCGGAGACTTCATTTATGGCCGCCACTATCTGTTTTGGATCTATTCTCCCTTTTATCCTTCCGATGGTTAAATGTGCCGTGAAACGCCTCGGCTCTTTTTTGAATCCGATTTTTTCCAGAAGCATTTCCAGATCTTTTTGCATCGTCATCAGTCCGGCGGTGTCACCGGCAATTCCCGACCATATAACACGCGGGCGTTTGATGCCGGGAAACACCCCCAGCCCTTTTATTTCCAATGCCGGCTCACCGCAAGGTAGGGAAATGTTGTCGAGAACCGTTGCGATGGATGCCACCTGGGCGATGTCGATTTCACCTAAAAACTTCAGGGTGAGATGGATATTCTCCGGTCTGACCCACCGGATATTGTCGATACGTGTCCTTAACTCCTGTTGCAGCCCATTAAGATAACCTTTTACGGAATCCGGCGTTTCCAATGCAATAAATGCACGCATGGTTTCTGCCATGATTAGTCACTGGGTAAGGTAAATTGCGGTTCGCCGAGAAGAAATGTGCCCTCCGATATCCATTTTTTAAGGATATTGGCTATCTCGCGCGCTTTTACGACACTCGAGAGTGGAACCGTTGGAATCGATTCATTGTTCAACAGAATAGCCCCGCTCTTGAGCTCTTCGTAGCTGACACGGCCGAGACTTTTGGTTTGCCCGGTCGGGTAATCCTTACCATAGTCTATGATATTGGTGAAAATCTCCGCATCACTGACCCCCGTATAACCGGCCATTTCCTCATTCAGGATCGGTATCGGTATTCCCAATCCAACGGACAACGAGACGCCATACCCTTGAAGAGAAACGCCCACAAGCCAGTCCGGTGACATGTTCTTCAGGTCACCCATTACCCATAAGGTTCCGGCAGGCGTTATGGGCACACCGGTTTCCGTTCGTTCCACGGTGGGATTGTGTTGGGTTCCGGGCCATGCCACATATCCGACACCACCGCCTAAAAACATGCGCGTGCCCATTCCAATGGTCTTGTAAAAAGGATCATTGAACAGGGGACTCAATTGCCCGGCTGAACAATAGTTTGCATTGCCGGCTTTGGGTTTCAGCGCTCCCATATAAGTATAGACTATTTTATCGGTCAGGTTGACCGCGCAGTTATAGTTCTGGTAACCATTTCGCGGACTGCATAAAGTGGCATTCACCACCGACTCTATGGTGATTTCTTTTTCAACCGACCGGTTCGGATAACAATCCGTCCCATAGGCCCTGGCTCTCAAATGGATCCGTTTTCCGGCCACCAGGTCCTGGATCACATGGCCGCCGCCGTAATTAAACTCACCGGGATATACCTTGTTCTCAGGGTCATCCTCACATAATTCCGTGGCCCCCACATAGCAATCCACCGCCGCAATGCCGGCATAGGCCGGGACATTGTTCAGCCATACCCTGGATGCTTTGATTCCCGGTTGGGAATGCCCGAAATTGATGAAAGCGCCGGAGGAACACATGGGGGCAAAAGTACCGGTGGTCACCACATCTACATGGCGGGCGGCATCTACCTTACCCTCTTTTTTTACAACGTCGATCATCTCCTCGGCAGTCATCACCACCACATCGCCGGATTTTATTTTCCGGTTAATCTCAGCATATGATTTATTTACCTTAAATGCCGTCATATTCCCCCAGTAATTGTCTATTCGGATCCAATGGCATTGAGTTTTTGGGTGATATTGTTATTGATCCAGTTTGGATCCCACCATTCCAGTGGATTTACAAAGGTATTGTGAATGATCATGGAATAGTGGAGATGATCACCGCCGGCCAATCCGGTCTTACCGGTTTTTCCGATGACATCGCCTATACCGACTGCCTGTCCGACTTCCACCTTGATGGTACTCAGATGTGCATACATACTGAACAGACCGAAACCATGATCGAGAATAACCGATTTGCCGTAAATCCCCAGAATATCGGCAAACGAGACCACGCCGTTGTTTGCTGCTGGTACCGGTGACTGTGCAAGTGATGCCAGGTCAACGCCCAAATGGACCTGTTTATCAACGGTTTTCCCCTTGTATAGATAGGACCTGTGGTCGGCAAATTGTGCCCGGGATGCCGCATTCGGCAAGCGCTGGAATGCGCCCTTCCAGTGCATTTGCGTCTGTGTGCTTTCCGTCACCTTGAAAATATGCTCGGCATTGGCTGTCCGCATATGCCGGTTAACTTCCAGAAATGAATCGATGGGTTCATTGCCATCCAGATCGATCTGACCGGAAAATTTAGGCAAGGTCACATTCAGAAAGCCGTCGGAAATATTGAGATTGTCTCTTCTGAAACTGCGTTTGTTGATGTGATTCGGAAACCCGGCCAGACCTGTATTTCCGGCGAAATCGACGGCCTTCAGCCGAAGCTTCGACGATGGCCCCTGCTGGTGGTTCAGGGCGAAAAAAGAGATATAAATCGAGTCGTCCTTGAAGTAACCGGAATGGCCGGGATAAAAGTTCTCGTCTACCACCACCCCGCTCACGGGACAATCTTCAGACAACTTGTAAATCGCCAGGCCGCTCCCGCCCTGATTGACATTATGGGAACGGCTCAATACATCGATTTCCGGGGATTTGGTGTCTATAAGCACCGCTTTTTCCAGGTAAGTTTGATTTCCCTTGCCCCACTTTCGCCAGGAATAATCCCACACAGCGAAACGAAACATGGCTTTTCCGTCCGTGAGCGACAAGGCCTGGGTATCAATCGATATTTCCACCGATTCGGTTTTGATCAACCCGCCGCCAATGAATCCTGCGGAAGGGTAGTTTTTTATCGTGATGGTGTTTTCTTTCCCATCCTTGATTAACCCGACCCATACTTTCCGGATGCCGCTTTTGGCGTCTGAAACTATTATGGTCATGGTATGGGTCTTGCCGATGGAGGCCGATTTCATTTCCGTCAGAAGCTCCGGTTTTCGACCTTCCATTTTAACGGCCAAAATCCAGACGACAATGATGAGCGCAATCAGCCCCAGCGACACCCATATCCACGTCCTGTTCTTTTTAACCTTAGTATTCAATAGTTTACAACCTTTCTTTAGATTATGAAGTGATCAAAAACAATATCAGCAACCACTGTTGTAATCAAGCTTAGTTTTTCGAATCTTGACTTTTGAAAGGCCCCAATATAGGTTCCCTCATATAATGAAAATACTGAAAAACGACAATATGTTGGTGGGTTCAAACGCCCCGTTGCTGATAATCGCCGGCCCTTGTGTAATAGAAGATTTTGAAACAACCCGCGGTATTGCCGCTTATCTGAAAGATGTGACGGCCGATATGGGTCTCAACTTTGTTTTTAAAGCCTCTTATGACAAGGCCAACCGAACATCCATTTCTTCTTTCAGGGGCCCCGGAATGGACCAGGGGCTGGACATTTTACATCGCATAAAACAAGCGCTCGGCATCAAATTGCTGTCAGACGTTCACCACCCCGTGGAAGTGGAAGCGGCAGCTGCCATTCTGGATATTCTGCAAATACCGGCGCTGTTGTGCCGCCAGACCGACCTGTTGACGGCGGCGGCAAATACCGCATGCGCGGTAAATATCAAAAAAGGTCAGTTTTTGGCCCCGTGGGATATGTGCCATGTTATCGAAAAAGTGACCGCCAGCGGAAATAACCGGGTCCTGGTGACCGAACGCGGATCCCAATTCGGTTATAATAACCTGGTGGTGGATTTTCGGGGTCTGAAAATAATCCAGCAAATGGGAACGCCTGTAATATTCGATGCCACCCACAGTGTTCAGCTCCCCGGTGGTGCCGGTGAAAAATCGGACGGACAACGAGAGTTTGCACCGGTATTGGCCAAAGCCGCGGTGGCGGCAGGTGCAGACGGTGTTTTTCTGGAAGTCCATCCGGAACCGGAAAAAGCCTTGTGTGACGGGCCGAATTCTCTTCCCCTTGACTGCCTCCCCAAGTTGTTGAAGCAACTCATTGCCATACGCAAAGCCGTCACCACCATTGAGTGAATATGATTACCGATAAATTAAAACAAATCAGACTATTGTTGCTGGACGTTGACGGTGTTCTTACCACTGGTGATATTATCTATAATGACCGGGGTGAAGAAACCAAGGTATTCAATGCCAAAGACGGCCTGGGGTTGAGATTACTCATGAAAGCCGGAATCCGGGTCGGTATCGTTACCGGAAGACGATCCGAAGCCTTGAGACACCGGTGCAAAAACCTGCAAATCGATCTGGTTTTCGACGGGATCCGGGAAAAAGCCGGCACCTTGTCTGAAATAGAGAAACAATCATCGGTGTCATCCGCGCACATCGCCTTTGTCGGGGATGACTTACCGGACTTGCCGATAATGCGCAAATGCGGTGTGGCCATTGCGGTTGCCGACGCCCACGAGTTGGTGAAAGAAGCCGCCGACATGGTAACCCATGCCAAGGGGGGTCGGGGCGCCGTCCGGGAAACAGCGGAAGCCATTCTGAAAGCGCAGGATGCCTGGGACCGCCTGATTCATTCGTTATTTTAGAGGTATTGGTGTCATTTCATAATAACAGCAAGTTGATTAAACGAATTCTCCTCGGCACCGGGATCATCGGCATCGGTATTATCATATCTGTCTATATCCTGTATCGCCGGGTCTCGACAAACACGGACCTATTGCTCACAACCGTTGAAAACCAGGCCAGTATGAGCCTTAAAAATGTCAAGCATTCAGCTATCAAAGAAGGTTTTAAGCAATGGGATCTTGATGCGGAATCCGCTCAGTTGGTCGAGCTGGGGAAAAAGATGATCCTCGAAAAGCCGTCGGTGATATTTTACCTTGAAAATGGTGAAAACATCCGGATGAAGGCTGATGAAGGCATACTGTCCATTGAAACGAACGATATCGGCGTCACCGGGAATGTAGTGATTTCCCGGGGGGAAGTCACACTCGAGACCCAGGCATTGCAATACCTGTCCAAAAAAAGAGTACTCTCCATCACCACGCCGGTGGAGATTTCCGGAAGTATGTTTGATCTTCGGGCCGACGCCATGGAGTATGACCTCGACACCGAAATAACGTCATTTAACGGGAATGTGAAAGGAAATCTGCGTGAAAACGTATCACTGTAGATCCTCAATTATCACCATCGCACGGTTGATATCCATCGTCTGCTTAGTGGTGTTCAATCCTGTTATCGGCGCCGATGCGGACCCGGCAAAAATCGATGACAATTCAGCCGCCGCTCTCCCGATCCATATCACCGCCGACAATTTATCGGTGGACAGGACAACCAATACCGCCGAGTTCAGCGGACATGTGGTTGCCGGCCAGGGAGACACCCAAATCAAAGCCGATCGATTGAAAATACATTATGTCGAAAACGCAAGCACGCAAAATACCAGCAGCGAAGAGGCCCTGGAAAAAATCATCGCTTCCGGAAACGTGGAAATTAAATTTGACAATAGACTTGCCGTTACCAATGAGGCGGTATATATAACCGGGGAAAAAGTTCTGATTCTCACCGGCCCTGAGACCAAAATCACCAGCGGTAAAGACACGATTTCCGGCGAAAAGATTACTTATTATCGGCAAGATGGACGTGTCCAGGTGGAATCCGGGCAACAAAAGCGTGTGGAAGTGACTATATTTTCAAGCGAAAATGGATTAAATTAGATGCCGTCCTGAGATGGCGGATTTTGATTCAGGTCACCACCAGGACTTGACATCATATCTGATCGCAAATCCGGCGTCGAATATGGCCGGGGCACTACAGATCAATATTAAACGGCTGTTTCTTAATTCTGGAGAACGCGGTTTTTCACGAGAAGATGTTTTCCGATGGATGGACATGAATTAATGGTCGCAGGGAAAAGGGCGATATTATAGTAGAGTACGGTATGACCACATTATCACTGCGAAACCTGGTAAAAATATATCGCAGCAGAAAAGTAGTTAACGCGGTCAATCTGAATGTAAACAGCGGAAGGGTGATCGGTCTCCTGGGTCCCAATGGGGCAGGTAAAACCACCACTTTTTACATGACCGTGGGTATGATAAAACCTGACAAAGGGTCGGTTTTCCTTGATGATGTGGATATCACCGAGTTTCCGATGCACCTCAGGGCAAGAAAAGGCATTGGGTATCTGCCACAGGAAGCATCGATATTCAGGAAGCTGACCGTCAAACAAAACATTCTCGCCATCCTGGAGACGCTATCTTTCTCCAAGGCGGAACAAGAACGACGGACGGTAAAAATCCTGAAAGAACTGGGAATAGATCATTTGATGGATCAAAAGGCCGGCGTGTTATCCGGCGGGGAACGCAGACGACTTGAAATATCGAGGGCATTGGCCACCAACCCATCCTTCATGTTATTAGATGAGCCATTCGCCGGTATTGACCCATTGGCCGTGATCGACATAAAAAAAATTATCGGACATCTGAAAAAAAAAGGCATCGGCATATTAATATCGGATCATAATGTCAGGGAAACTCTTGAAGCTTGCGATGAAGCCTATATCCTGAGCGATGGACAGGTGATCGAATTCGGATCACCACAAAAAATCGCATCCAGTGAAATCGCAAGACGCATCTACTTGGGAGACGAATTCAGGTTATAAAATGGCGATCGAACTCAGGCAACAGCTTAAACTGACACAGCAGCTTATCATGACGCCGCAGCTACAAATGGCTATCAAGCTGTTGCAATTATCACGTCTTGAATTAATGGAGCAAATCCGTCAGGAACTGGAGGAAAATCCGGCGCTGGAAGAAGTACAGGAAGTTTCCACTAAAGATGATGATAGCACCCCTGCCGAAGCGGAACCGCAAGCAACTGCCGATACCACCAAGGAAGTCACCATCGACGAAAAGGTCAATGAGGATATTGACTGGAGTAATTACATGGATGAATACAGCTCGGTGGGAAGAACAAGTTTTGAGTCGGAAGCCAGGGATGCGCCGCAGTATGAAGCCTTTGTCTCCAGCCAGAAAACCCTGAGTGATCATCTGCTCTGGCAGTTGCTCATGACCTCACCGAATAGCACGGAAAAAGAAATCGGCAGTTTGATCATCGGCAATCTGAACCGCGACGGTTACCTTGAGATATCTGTGGAAGAACTGGCCGAGACCAATGGCATACTCGTCGAAAACATCGAGCCCGTTCTGTGTTTGATGCAGACGTTTGACCCCATCGGGGTCTGCGCACGGAATCTTCAAGAGTGCCTGCTTATTCAGGCAGCCCACCTGGGCATCGACAATCCGCTGGTATCCCGGATGATTTCCGAGCATATGAATCACCTGGAGAACAAGAACTACAAAGCCATATGCCGGGCATTGAAGGTCAGTCTGGACGAAGTGATAGCCGCCGTCAATGTCATACGCGGCCTGGAACCCAAACCCGGCCGGCAATTCAGCGTGGAAGAACCTCAGTACATCACACCGGACATTTACGTCTATAAGAATGACGATGAGTTCATCATCATGGTCAATGACGACGGCATGCCCAAGCTTCGCGTCAACTCGTTCTACAAACAGGCGGTCACCCGTGGTAATGACGTCAGCGGACATGCCAAGGACTATATTCAGGACAAGCTCCGTTCGGCGGCTTGGCTCATACGCAGCATTCATCAGCGCCAAAAGACGATATACAAGGTGATGGAAAGCATATTGAAATTCCAGCGGGACTTTTTTGACAAGGGAATTTCCCAATTAAAACCAATGGTATTGCGTGATGTCGCCGAAGACATCAATATGCATGAATCCACCATCAGCCGGGTCACCACAAATAAATATGCCTATACACCCCAGGGCATTTTCGAGCTGAAATATTTCTTCAACAGTTCCATTCAACGCGTCCACGGAGAGGCCATCGCCTCAGCGAGTGTCCAGGATAAAATCCGGAAACTCATCGAAAGCGAGGACCCCCGCAAGCCACTCAGCGACAGCAAAATGGCTGATATGTTGAAAGCCAAAAATATCAATATCGCCCGAAGAACGGTTGCCAAATATCGAGAAATGATGGGTGTGCTCTCATCAAACAAAAGGAAACAATTTTAATCCCTGTCCAACCCATAAACTAGAATACAACCCGAAAAACAACCACCTATGCCCAATTTTCGGCGACCATCATCCACCACATATCCCCCTTACACCAAACCCACGGGTTGCATCATTACCCGCAGCCCGGGGGCCAACATACCCAAGAGACACCAAGGAGGTTTCATCTATGCAAACATCTGTTACATTTAAGAAAATTGACCCCTCCGATCCATTGAGAAAATATGTCAGCGACAAACTCGACCGGATGGACAAATACCTTAACAACCCGGCGGAGGCCAGCGTGGTCCTGTCTGTGGAAAAATTTCGTCATTGTGCGGAAATTAATATCGTGGGCGATCGGTTGAACATCTTTGGTAAAGAAGAAACGGAAGACATGTATTCCGCCATCGATATGGTGTTGGACAAGCTCGAAAAACAGATCAAAAAAAGTAAGCAGAAAAACAGGGAGCGCAGAGGTGGGGGACATCTCAAAGCACAGGGTGAAGCCATAAATGAAGCACGGGGATTAAGTGAAGATGACCGTGAAAGGGTTGTAATGATCCAAAATATCGAATATAAGCCCATGGACATAGATGAAGCGATCATGCAAATGGATCTCGTGAACGACAACTTCCTGGTATTCACAAACGCCAAATCCGATAGGGTCAATGTGCTCTATCGGCGAAAGGATGGAAATTACGGCCTGATTCAACCCACCGTCTGAATTCTGAATTGGGTCTTCGTGATAAGCGCATGTTCAGGCCGGCGTTTCCGTTACTGGTATAACTCTTATGAAAATATTGGATGTTTTAGACAAAAAATCGATTCTTGTCGATCTGGCCGCCACCGATAAAAAGAGCGTCTTGAACGAAATGGTCCTGCCGGTATCCGAACTCACCGGAATCCGCCGGGAGCAGTTGGTTCAGGTCCTCATGGATCGCGAAAGACTGGGTAGCACCGGTATCGGCAACGGTATCGGCATTCCCCATGGAAAACTGAAAGATCTCGAGTCCCTTGTATTGGGATTCGGGCTCAGTCGCGACGGCGTCGATTTTGAATCCATGGACGGCCGCCCGACACATATTTTTTTCCTTCTCATGACACCGGAAAATTCGACGGAACTCCATCTGAAATTGCTGGCCAGGATCTCACGGTTGTTAAAGGATGAAAGTTTTAAAACGCGATTGATGGCCGCCGATAGCGCCAACGACATTATTTCGATCATCGAAAGCGAGGATGAGGATTTTTAAATCATCTGAGGGGTTTGGGGCGTTTTTTATTAAGAAGCAGAGGGCAAGCGGGTTGGTTGGTTTTTCAGCACGTGGCGCAATGGGAAAACACCAGGCAGCGTAATTAACCTGTCACCCGCTTTCTTGAAACATCATGGCCAGCGACCGTGGATAACAAAAACATCATCATCATCACCGGTAACTCCGGATCAGGCAAAAGCACCGCCATTGCGGCGTTTGAAGATTCGGGTTTTTTTTGTGTCGACAATATGCCCGTGCGGCTACTGCCTGATTTTTTTGAACTCCCGGTGGCCCAGGCATCCGAATACGCCGGCTATGTGTTTGTCATGGACCTGCGCGAAAAAGGGTTTCTATACAAGTACACACCCGTATTCGAAGAGCTGACGAAAAAGGGATATACCATTGAGATCCTGTTCCTGGAAGCCGATGAGACGGTGCTTCTCCAGCGGTACAGCCAAACCCGCAGGCACCACCCCTTATCCTCCAACGGTAACCTGCTCGATGGTATCCGGGTGGAAAAGAAACAACTGAACCGCCTGAAACATGAAGCGAAGCGGGTCATCAATACCTCGCGGTTCAACGTCCATGAATTAAAATCAATCATCACCGGTTTCGCGCGTCGGAAAACCACCAAAGTCACTACCCTGGCCATAAATGTATTGTCATTTGGTTTTAAATTTGGTGTGCCTCCCTACGCAGACCTGATGGTTGATGTAAGGTTCCTGCCCAACCCGTATTTTGTTCCCGAGCTCCGGCCGCTGGATGGTACGGACAAAAAAATCAAGGATTTTGTATTGATCAAAACGGAAACCCGTACCTTCCTTGAAAAATATATTGACCTTCTGGACTACCTTCTCCCGTTGTATGAAAAAGAAGGAAAAGCTTATTTATCAATCGCTGTGGGGTGTACCGGCGGTCGGCACCGGTCCGTGGTGTTGGCGGCGGCTATATATGACCATATCAAAAGCCTGGACAAACAGGTAAAGATCACACACCGAGATATAGGGCATCCCGTTTCCGACTAACCATGACATCCAGCACGCTGGAAATATCGACTTCGCACGGAACACAATTGACAGGCATGAGGGTATGTTCACGGCAAAAAATAAAAACCGCCTGTTGCATTCGTGGCGGAACAGCTTAAGTTATTTTGCACTTCAGATCACTTCCAGTATCGGGCATTGAGATCACTGAAACAAGAAAATATCGGTTTGCGTTGATGCAAGGTACGGTTATAGTTTTAGATTTCAAATGGCGGAATGCTGTCTTTTTATTTTCACTATCTTATCAAAGCGGTCCTTAAAAATGAATAGCATACCGCCGTTTGAAATATGAGCTTTGTCATTTGACATTAGCTGTATTCATCGGACACTATTCCAACCGTATCATTTTTACAGGCATTAGCCCCGAAAAAACCGGGATAGTGGGTTGATCTCTTCGTTTTTTTTTTATACGCTTTACTGTTTTCAACGACCCGGTAGATCTCCACTGAACGGGAACGAATAAAAGGATGAATTTGACCATATGATAGGCATTTTGGTAATCACGCATAAACAGCTTGGCGAGGCCCTCATTGAAGCCGCAGAATTTATACTCGGTTCACGGCCGGAATCCATGTCATCCATTTCCATCGACCTTAACGAAAATGCAGAAAAGCTCCGCGGTAAAATCGCCGCCGGCATAAAAAAAGTAAAGGATAAGGACGGTGTATTGCTGCTGACGGATATGTTTGGTGGTACACCATCCAATCTCAGCTATTCTTTTCTTGAAGAAGGGCGTGTGGAAGTCATCTCCGGCGTCAACCTTCCCATGCTGATAAAGGCCGCTGAACTGAGAAAAAAAAGCCCGCTGACCGAACTGGCGGAAAAACTGGAGGTCTTCGGCAAAAAAAGCATCTCATTGGCAAGCGGTATTTTAAAAGGCAACAAACGCGGTTAGCCATTTTTTCGCAACATATAAACCGTATCATTAAATATCCATCACATAAATCGGAGGAGGTTGTATGACGACCCGAATTGGAATCAATGGTTTTGGCAGAATCGGTCGATGTGTTTTCACCGCAGCAATGAAACATCCCGATGTGGAAGTAGTGGCCATCAATGATCTTACGGATTCTTCCACAATGGCCCATCTAATGAAATATGATTCAGTACACGGCAAAAACGATTGGGAAGTGGTGGCCAAAGAAGGTGCCATCCAGGTCAATGGCAAGGATATTTCCTATACAGCCATCAAAGATCCCGCTCAATTGCCGTGGAAAGACCTGGAAGTTGACATCGCCGCCGAATGCACAGGTCTGTTTAGAGACCGTGAAAACGCCGCCAAACATCTGTCCGCGGGTGCACGGAAGGTCATTATCTCCGCACCGGCCAAGGATCCGGACATTACCATCGTATTGGGTGTAAACTCAAATGCATATGATGCGAAAAAGCACCATATCATTTCCAACGCTTCCTGCACCACCAATTGCCTGGCACCGGTCGCTAAGGTTTTACTGGAAAATTTCGGTATCAAGTCCGGATTGATGACGACCATACATTCGTATACCGGTGATCAACGGCTGCTCGACTTCCCGCATAAGGATCTCAGGCGGGCACGGGCAGCGGCCTTGTCCATGATACCGACCACCACCGGCGCCGCCCGGGCCGTCGCCCTGGTCCTGCCGGAGCTTAATGGCAAATTGAACGGACTGGCCATTCGTGTGCCCACGCCCAATGTCTCCATCGTTGACGTTGTTGTCACCATCGAAAAATCCGGAGTAACCGTATCCGATGTCAATCAGGCGCTTAAAGCCGCCGCCGAAGGTGAGCTGTCCGGTATCCTCGGATATTGCGAGGAACCCCTGGTCTCAACGGATTACAACGGCTGCCCCCTGTCCTCCACCGTGGATGCACCCACCACCTATGTCGTGGGGGAGATGGTTAAGGTGTTGTCGTGGTATGACAATGAAACCGGGTATTCCAACCGGATGGTCGACCTTGCCGCAATGGCGGGAGCTGAATTATAAGCGGGTGCTGAAGCATAAAAGGAGCAACTTTCATGAAAAGTCGAACGCCTTTGATTGCCGGTAACTGGAAAATGCATAAAACCGGGCCGGAAGCCGTTGGATCCGCATGTAAATTGGTGGAATTGACAGCCGACACCGCAGGAGTGGAGACGATGATCGCTCCCACATTCACAGCGCTGAGTGAGGTGGCAGAAGCGATCGGCGGCTCACAAATACGCCTGGGTGCCCAGAACCTTCATTGGGAGACCCATGGTGCATTCACCGGTGAAATTTCCGGCGACATGCTGACGGCTGCGGGTTGTCAGTACGTCATCATCGGTCACTCCGAACGCCGTCAATATTTCGGAGATACCGACGAGATCGTTAATAAAAAGGTCACGGCGGCGCTTAGCGCCGGACTGAACCCGATTCTTTGCATCGGTGAGACCGAGACGCAACGGGAAGCCGATGAAACGTTTAATATCCTTGACAAACAAGTCCAAAAGGGTTTAGAAGATCTTTCTGAAAATGACCTGAACACACTGGTAATCGCCTATGAGCCGGTGTGGGCTATTGGTACGGGAAAGACCGCCACCACCGAACAGGCCCAGGAAGTCCACCTGTTCGTCAGATCATTAATCGACAAAAAATTCGGGAAAGCGCTTGCTCAATCCCTCAGAATCCTATACGGAGGCAGCGTAAAACCGTCCAACGTAAAAGAATTGATGGGTATGCCCGACCTGGACGGGGCGCTGGTCGGCGGTGCAAGTCTAGATCCCGAAACATTCAGTCAACTTGTGCATTTCCAAAGTTGACCATTAAATTTGAGATAAAATTATGTCCATAATCCTGATCACAATTCATGTCATCGTTTGCATCGCGCTCATCATGATCGTGCTGCTCCAGACCGGAAAAGGTGCAGACATGGGAGCTGCTTTCGGCGGCGGCAGCAGCCAGACCCTTTTTGGAACCACCGGCGCATCAACATTTTTAAGCAAAGCAACCACCGCTGCAGCCGTCATATTCATGCTCACGTCGCTGATATTGGCCTATGCGTCCATCAATCGCGTCAGCAAATCCGTGATGTCGGATGTACCGGCGGTCGAGCAACAGGCGCCAAGTGAAACGGAACAAGCGCCGCCGGCGCCAGACACAAGCCAACAGGAATAAACCTTCTTTATCGTGCCGAAGTGGTGGAACTTGGTAGACACGCTATCTTGAGGGGGTAGTGGCCACAAGCCGTGCCGGTTCAAGTCCGGCCTTCGGCACCATATTAAAAGCCCGAGGCTGTATTCGGAATGGATACAGCCTTTTTCATGGGATATCGGCAATGCCTTTTTTGACATTCCGTTTGATTCATGCTTCATATATGAGGTAGTCTGTCTTTTATACACCCTCCCCTACTCCCCGACGGACATGGGGGGCAATTCATCATTCTTTGTTCAGTGCGCCGTTGATTCGTTATGATGTTGCAGATCAGTCACCCCGTTTGCCTGAGAAAGGAGAAAAGATCAATGAATGCCAAACTGACGATTTCTGGTTCCACCAAGGTCCCAAGGGCCAACGCAACTCCGTTTTTGAAATCCTGGATTCTGATGACGGCGGTCATTTCATTCCTCGTAATTTTTTTCTCCAACCCCTCAGTTGTCGCGGCAGATGAGGACCGGTTCTTCAATTTCAGCCGGCCCATAACAGTAATGACACAAAATTTATATGTGGGTGCGGATATTTTCAAACTGTTTTCAGCAGACCCCAATGATCCGGAGGATCCCCTGCAGGTTCCCCGGGCGGTTGCCGAAATATTAACCGATATTCATGAAACCGGTTTTCCCCAGCGGGCGGACGCCATGGCCGGCGAAATTGCCCGGTATCGTCCGGATGTCATAGGGCTTCAGGAAGTATCGTTGATCAGAACTCAGACACCCAGTGACTTAGACCCGGTTGGCGGTAATCAGTCGCCTGCCCAAACGGTATTGTACGACTATCTGGATATCCTCATTACCACGCTGGCGGAGAAGGGACTGAACTATAAGATCGCCGCCGTTATTGAAAATGCCGATGTCGAACTACCCGCGCTGACCGGCATCGACAACGGGCAACCGGTATTTACCGATGTGCGACTCACCGATCGTGATGCGGTGCTGGTGAGGCACCGGGTCAAAACAACCAATGTGGTCGCGCGTCATTTCAGTACGAACCTGAGCATTCCCTTCGGCTCGGACACGATAACATTCAAACGCGGATTTATTGCGCTGGATGCCAAAATCAAAGGAAGGGTCTACCGGATAGCCAATACCCATCTTGAGGTTCAGGGACAAGGGTATGAAATGATCCAATCCGCCCAGGCTCAGGAATTGATCAATCAATTGATCGACTCAAGAAAACCGGTGGTTCTGATCGGTGACTTCAACAGCGGACCGAATGACGCTGAAATGCAACCCTACCATCTATTATCGGCGGCCGGGTTTGCCGATGCCTGGGAACGGCGGTGGGGGCGGCCCGATCCAGGCTATACCTGTTGCCAGGAACCGGATCTATTGAATGCGGTATCTTTTCTGGATGAGCGTATTGACCAGATCTGGGTTCGCAACGCCATATCACACCTGCCGATCACCATTACCGGACCGATATTCATGAAGCTAGTGGGGGACGATTCATGGGACAAGACCATAGATGGGCTCTGGCCATCGGATCATGCGGGCGTCAATGCATGGCTGATGATGCCGTACTTCAAAAAAAATACTGATTAAAAATACCGATAATTGAGCGATAATTGATTCGAATCGTATAAATTAGCTTCACATGAGACCCTGAGACCCGCCGGATACGATTATTCGATTACCGGCAAACTATTTTTCAGAAGGGGATAAATATCGCCGTATCATCTCGCCACCTCCGGTAGTTCACTCCGTTCAACTCAACCTGTCGGTCTTCGGCGGTAGGAACATCACCACGGGAAACAGCATCCGTACGATCCTCCACCGCATCCCCCCATTGATAATTGTTTACAAAAACAAGAAGATATGTAAATCTTCAGCAAAAAAGAACCAGCCCAACCGGTTCAATATCAATAACCGTTTGTCAGACATCATGAGCTTTCTCAATTTTGCGCGATTATTTTAAGAAGGATGAGGATACAATCATGGAAACCAACGACAACACCTCCCATAACGATCCTGAACTCATTAAACGGATTTTACCATACGCAAAAAAACGCCGTATCCCCGAGGGTGATAACCTTATCCATACGGGTATGGAGGCTGATTATTTCTATTATGTCAATAAGGGTGTTTTCGAAGTTTCTTATACCGCCAAACAGACGCCCATAGTGGTCGCGTTGATTGGTGTAGGCGCATTTATCGGTGAAATCGGTTTCTTCGATGGGAAAAGCCGTACGAGAAATATCAGGGCATTGTCGGAATCCGAGCTGAGTGTGTTTGACCGGTTGGCTATGGCGCGTATGCAATCAGAAGATGCGGTGTTGTATGTGCATTTTCTCGAATATATATTGCGGTCCATTTGCGGACGGTTTCGTCAAGTACTCTCCGATCGCGGGCCGCTAGCCGCCTACGCCGCCGCCCTAACCACCGGAAAAGAGCATTTCAAAGGCGTCAAAACCCTTCCGGCGGACGTCCTCGGCTCACCGCTCTGGCAGCGCATCACTTCTGATCTGAATGATTTCAGGGCGGGTATGTTCGATGTGGCGTATCGTATTCAACAGGATCCGGGGATGGAGATCTCGCCTGATTTGTCTGAACAGGGTGAAAATTTACTCAACCAGGTTACGCACACCATCCGTCGTTACGGACCGGAAATAGATAAAAACACGAATTCGGACCTGATGTGGGGCTACATATTCAAAGAAATTTTTCCCTACATCATGCGAAGCCGGTTCGCAGAACGGGCATACTACAAGCCCAAGGGATATGCCGGAGATTACCTGTTAATCGATTGGATTTATCAGAACGAACCGAAAGGTGATGGTAAATTAGGGTATTTGATCGACAAATGGATGTTGCAACAGGTTGCCCCCAGAGCGGTCAGATCCCGCCGGGGATTGCTGATCCGCCTCATCGACGATTTCGCCCAGGAAGTCTTGGAATCAACCGACAATATACGCATCATGAACCTGGCGTCCGGCCCTGCCCGTGAATTATTCGATATCATTACCGGGAAACCCTATGGTGACCGGATAAACGCCGTATGTGTGGATATTGATTCCGAGGCGCTCGAGTATGCGGATCAAAAGGTCAACACCATTCCCCATAATGCCACCGTGCGATTTATGCAGGAAAATGTCATCAAATGGGCCCTCGGACGCGCCCGTCATGATTTCGGGGAACAGGACATCATCTATTCTTCAGGATTGTGCGATTATTTGAGCGATCGGGTGGTGTCCACCTTAATTGAAAAATGCTATCATCAACTGGCACCGGGCGGCAGGTTGATGATCGGCAACTTTTCACCGGTCAATCCGGATCGCTACCACATGGACCAGGTGCTCTACTGGCGCTTGATCCACCGCGCACCGGAAGAGTTAATCCAGCTTTTTTCTGAATCCGCCTTCGGTGGTGACATTGAAATAATGTCGGAAGACGAAGGGGTGAACCTGTTTGCCATTGCCCGACGTGCGAGTTAGGGAAACATCGCTTTGGGTCCGAAACCGGTGAACCGCCGTGCACAGATCGTAATCCACAGGGGCGATTTAATACAAAGCCGATCAACTGTTTTTATGGGAGGCATTAGCTTCTTCAAGTACTTCACGAATGGATTGAGACAACCCGAGGATCGTAACGGGTTTTCGTAAAATCTTCTTGATGCCGCTTTTTTTCAACCGCTCGGAATCTATCGTGTCACTGAATCCGGTATAGATAATGACCGGAACATCCATGCGGACACCTCTCACAGCCCTGATGAAGGCTTCTCCGTTCATCATCGGCATCACCATATCGGTAATCACCAGGTCAAAGTCATCCGGAGATTTTTTAAAATCCGCCAGCGCTGCATTCGGGTTTGTATGGGATACCACACGGTATCCGATGGTGGTTAACAATTTTGCACTGAGGTCTGCCAGTACCTCATCATCATCCACCAGCAGGATACGCTCGTTGCCGGTGTCAATATGTTGGAAGCTTTTGAATTCCGACTTGGCCGATGCCTCGATAACGGGGAAAAAAACATCAAATACAGTCCCTTCCCCCGGCCTGCTTTTCATATCAATACTGCCGCCATGACTTTGGACAATGCCCTGTACAACAGCCAGTCCCAGGCCGGTGCCCACCCCCTTGGCTTTGGTTGTAAAGTAGGGGTCCAGAATACGGTCCTGCAAATGGAAGGGAATACCGTGGCCGCTGTCGGACACACGCAATCGAACATACTTGCCGGAATTCAGAGGGGTTGAGAAGACCGAGGATTGAAGTACTTTTGGGTTTTTGAGATCCACTTCATTCAATTCAACTTTCAGCACGCCCCCGTTTGCGGCCATTGCATGGGATGCATTGGTGCAAAGATTCATCAGGACCTGATGGATCTGGGTGGTATCGCCGATTATCGTGGTTTGTGTTGCCTGGATGTCTTTTTCAATTGAAATGGTCGTCGGAAGGGAGGCCCGAAGCAAACGCAGAACCTCCTGGATGACCAGGCTGATTTGAATCGGCTGCAATTCACTTTCGCTATGGCGGCTGAACGCAAGTATCTGCCCGACAAGATTCTTTGCCCTGTCACTGGCATTGAACACTTCGTTCAGACAATTTTCAACGTGCTGCGGATCATCCTTTTGAATCATTGCCAAGTCGGCGTGGCCCATGATGGCGGCCAGAATATTATTGAAGTCGTGGGCGATTCCACCGGCCAATGTTCCCAGGGCTTCTATTTTCTGCGCCTGCCGGAGTTGATCTTCCAGGGATTTTTTTTCAAGATCCAGTTTCTGGTGGGCCTGAATTTCATGGCGCAACTCCTCGATGGTTTGGGTCAGCATTGCCGTCCGTTGCCGGACTTGGTGCTCCAATTCCGTTTTGGCCGTGGTGAGCTTTTGATGTTGTGCGTTCAGGAGCGTCGCCATGAAAAAGTCGCGGCGTGCGTAGTATTCGAGTGTATAACAGGCCAGCATACCGATGATGTTGGCGGACATACAAAAGAACAGGTTGTTCGCCAATATTTCCCGCGGCAAACTGTCGGTAATCGTGGTTGCAAAGAAATAGCTGATCACGATCACAAGACAGGCCGAAGATGCCCAGATGAAACGCGCCCTATAGGTCGAGTAAGCCAACATTATCACCAAAATCAATCCGGTGTAATAGGTTCGCGCAGTAAGGAAGTTACCGGCGACCGTCATATAGACCACACCCAATCCGGCTACCAGGATCGAACAGACAATGTATATCTGGATGTGTTTCAGGAAACGTTCGGAAAAAGAAAAGAAAAAAATGAACAGGATGATGGGGCAAACAATAGCGAAGCGCACCAGCCAGAATTTGTTCTTTGCCTCGGAAGCAACAATAACATCGAGGGACCCGAAAAGCGCATAAATTAAAATACCGATCATCAAGGTCAGTCGAATCAGAAACAAAGAATCGCGAGCGTATACATCCAGAAATTTCGCTTCAAGATCCCCGCTGCTTCCCGTGAATGCGAGGGTTAGCGGATGGACTTCCATACGGGGTGAATCCGGGGCTGCGCTTGGTGCGGATAGAAATGATCTGATTTTGAACATGGTATCAGCTCCGTCGCCCGATGTGGAAACCCGAAAAATGCATCGATGAAAAGCCTTGGTGCAGTTGATTGGCGAAACAACCCCGACCGGGTACAACTTTAAATTGAACAACAGATCCACAGTAGCTGAATATCATCGTTTGTTTCCTATTCTACATGTTAGCTGCAAGGGTAGATAAATGTCAAATTTACCATTCAATTCATATAATTACTTAGCTGATATTAATATCATGCTTCGGTTCCAATTAAAAGATCGCGATGCCGCACCGGTTAAAAGATCGCGATACCGCACCGGACTGAATCATTAACATAATCACTCTTTCCCGTCGATACCACAAAGTATGAAATATAAATATATTACAAGTTGTTATGCAATGCGAAGATGGTGTGCCGGAATTGCCTGCGACGGCGGAAGCGGCGGCAGGGGCAGCGGTTTTTAACTGTCACACCTGGTGATGTGCGGCACATTGAAAAGGTAAAAAGTTCGGCGTCCCCTATTTACATCTGCACCTGACATTGTTAGTCTTGCGGCGTTATAAATCCGTTTTCTGTAGTTCTCCGAAAATCCAAATAACTCCCGGCAAGAAAAACATAACCGATGCCTTCATCTGAAAAAAAAACTCAGACCCGTACCATAGCGGAGATCAATGAATCGTTAAAAAGCGGCGATGCACTGGTGATGACCGCTGATGAATTGTGCCGTGCCGTCCGTAAAGGAAAATCAATCGGTTTCGAGGATGTCCATATTGTTACCGCCGCCACCTGCGGTCTGATGTCCGGCACCTATGCGGTACTCTCCTTTCCCTTGACCACGCCCGATTCATTTACCAGGGCCGTGCAATTGCGGTTGAACGGTGTGGACGCATATCCCGGCCCCTGTCCCAATGAACGGCTGGGTATCATCGATGCCATTGTTCACGGCACACGGCGCAGCATCGATGATCCCGGGTACGGCGGCGGCGGATTGTTCCAGGATATCGTGGCGGGAAAAGACATCTTCGCAGAAGTGGTGGACACGGACGGTGGCCTGCATACCGGCTATATCAATATCCACAACATGCCCCATGCCAAACTGCATGGGAGCCGGCATGCGTTTCGCAACTATGTCGGATTCGTCAATCCGTCAAAGGACCCTGTTCCCACTATTTTTTGTTCACAACCCCTGCCGCCCGATCTTGCAGGTGCTACTGCCTGCGGATGCGGCGAAATCAATCCCATCCAAAAAGACCCCGGACTGAAGACCATCGGCATCGGTACCCGTGTTCTGGTAAATGGCGGAATCGGATATGTCACCGGTGCGGGTACGCGCAGTTCCACCCAAAGACCCTGCTTGACCGTTGTCGCTGACATGCATTCCATGAATCCTGAATACATGGGGGGATTCATCACCTCTGCCGGACCGGAGATTATTCAAACCTGGGCGGTGCCCATACCGGTGCTGGATGCGGATCTGTTATTGACCGTCAAAACCCTTGATGAGGATATCCCCTTGACCATGACCGACATCAGGGGAAGAAAACCGCTGGCTGATGTGTGTTACGCCGATCTATGGCAAAACACCGCACGTTCCTTTGTTTTCGATCCCGGGCAATGCCGGGGATATCGTCGGAAATGCCCGGATTGCCCGCCGGCCATGCTCTGCCCATCCCATGCATTTACCGATCAAAAGGATGGCATCGATCCGAAAATATGCTTTCATTGCGGCATCTGCGCCGTTACCTGTCACGGCACTTGTTTTACGGGAAACTTGGGCGAAGTGGTGGTAAACAACCACAGCGTACCTTTCATTCAACGTCTCTCGGACCGCGTCACCGCCACCGCCGCAGCAAGCGAATTGAAAAACCGGCTGAGAGACGGCTCTTTTACCTTGACACAATACCTGGAATCCATTGATCCCGGTTAATGTCAACGCCACATTTACCTTTCGATATTTAAATCGTTTTTAAATGGATGAACTGAAATTGTTTACGGATGGAAGCGTGAATACCCGGTCAAAAGTCGGTTATGGGGCATACCTGGCGGTATCCGACCCCGGGCAATCGTTGGCGTTCCTGAGAACCTGCGTTGTTGTGAAGCGATTTGAAAATACGTCGTCAACAAAACTGGAATTGGAGACCTTGCTATGGGCGATGAACGATATCCGGGAAACGGAGAAAAAGGTGGTTGTGTATACGGATTCTCAAAACATTATGGGCTTGCGTGGCAGACGCGACCGGCTCGAGCAAACCGATTATCGTTCAAAGAACAATGAATACATCGCCAATCATTTGATATATCAGGCGTTTTATGGAATGATCGACCGATTGGCGTGTGACCTTGTCAAGGTATGCGGCCATCAGGCGAGTGACAAAAAAAATAAACTGGAAATGTGCTTTACACTCGTGGATAGAGCCTCGCGGAAAGCCCTGAGAAGGTTCGCTGCATGCTCCCCGCCATCCTATTGACACCGGCTATGCAGCATATTTCAGTACCGCGATAAAGTGGCACGATGTACCGGCAATGACGAACAGATGCCATAGAAAGTGCGCATACCGCATTCGCCTGGCGGCATAGAATCCCACCCCCATGGTATAGGCCGCCCCTCCGGCCAACAGCCAAAAAAGGCCCCACTTCGGCATATTAAGCCACAACGGTCTAACGGCAATAATGATAAGCCACCCCATGACCAGGTACATTATTGTTGACAACCGCTTGTGATTTATCCCGCCGATGGACTTGAGCAGGACACCCGCAACGGCTAAACCCCATACGAGCCCAAACAACGTCCAGCCCATGGCACCGCGAAGCACACCAAGGGTGAACGGCGTATACGTGCCGGCGATCAGCAGGAAAATAGCATTGTGGTCCAGAATCCTGAATATCTCTTTGGCCCTGCTGTCTGCGAACGCGTGGTACAGCGTGGAGGTAATGTACAACAACACCATCGTGAATGCGAATACGCTCACCCCCACGATTCCAGCGGCATCATCACGACGAACGGCCGATAACACCAGAATCGGAGAAACGGCGACTGCCGCCAGCAAACCCACGCCGTGGCTGACACTGTTCGCAATTTCCTCTCCCAAGGACTGTGCACGTGACTTCGTTACGGTGGATTCAGTCATGCAACAATTCTCCTGGGATCCGGGATTTCCACATACGTAAATTCCTGTATTGGTTTTAGAAGGATATTCTTTGCCGCACCGGCGCAAATGCGGGGGGTGGCAGTCATCGTGTCATTTTTTTTCATCGGCGGCGGATTTCGCCTTTTCCCGCGCTGCCCTCCGTTCAGCCCTTGCTTTTAACCGTGCGGTCTTTTTCTCCTCCTTGGACATATCCACAGGATCATCTACGGGCGGACCGATGGCCTCGGGTGGTTTTTCCGGCACGGCAACCACCGGGGGCTCGGATTCTGGTTTGGGAGCCGGTTTGGCGTCCGTTTTGGAGACCGTTTTGGAGTCCGGGGCTTTTCGCTTGGCACGGCGATCGGCACGTGCCTGCTGCCTTTGGGCTTTTTTTTCTTGACGGGAGAGTTCCGCAGCATCTGCGGTGTCATCATCCGGAGCAGGCGGCACATTTTCACATTTCAATTCTTTTTTCGCTTTTCGGGCAGCGCGCCGTTCCTCACGTTCCTTTTTACGGTCCGATGACCCGCCGGATTTTTGTGGTGTATTGTTTTCAACAGGCCTGTGTGCCTGTTCGAACACATCGTAGCCCAACAGTGATTCCGCCACCAGGCTGCTGATATCCCGCATCACCAGTTGAGATTCAAGAGAGGAAATTCCCACATTCAATCCCTGGTAACAGAAAGGACAACAGGACACCAGGCTTTCGGCCCCGGTCTCTTCGGCTTCCCGGATGCGCCGTTGAGCCATTTTATTCTGGATATCCGGAAATCCCGCCTTCAGGCCGCCGCCGGCGCCGCAGCATCGCGAGTACTCATGGCTGCGGGGCATCTCTTTCAGGGAAAGTCCCGGAATGGCATCCATGATGATTCTTGGGCCTTCGAAACCGTTGGTGGCCCTTCCCAGGTGACAGGGGTCATGAAACGTCACGGTGCGATGAACCGGATGGGTGAACTTCAATTCACCGGTTTTTACCATGCGTGCGAGGTATTCCACGGTATGCAAGACTTCGAAATTGACTGGTGCCACGTGAGGATAGTCCTGAAGTATGGTTTTAAAGCATCCGGAACAACTGCTGATCAGCGTTTCGATGCCCAGATTGTTGAAAAGATCGATATTTTCTTTGAACAGGCGCTTGTGTTCGGGATCCCCCATGCGCAGTAAAACACTGCCGCAACACTTTTCCTCCGATCCCAGTACACCATAGTCAATATCCAAGGTTTCGAGAATATTAATGGTGTTTACCGCCACCTGTTTCACATTCACATCATAGGCGGCCGTGCAGCCGAAAAACAGAAGGACCTTTCCCCGGGTTTTCCGGATTTCCCGCGGCAATACCTGGATCAGGCCCTCCTTCTTTGCCCGCCTGGCCCACTTGGTACGCGCTGCCCGGGGCTGCTGCCAGGGATTGTCAAAGGCTTTCACACTTTTCTCAAGTGCTTTCTGGGGCTCCAGCGGGCCGTATCCGGATTTGACGATGAGACGTCTCAACTCCTCCCACAAGGACACCGTATCGATATGGGCAGGGCAAACCACTTCGCATTGTCCACAGGTGGAGCATTCATACAAACTGTTGACGAATTGGTCGATCTCCTCCCGACCGATTTTCCGGTATCCAAGTACGCGCCCCAACAAGGACTTCAGCCCGGAACCTGCCTTACCGGAATCCAGGATTTTACTGAGCAAACTGTGCTGGGAACTGGCGATTTTCAAAAACTCGATCACTTTACGACGGGGTATGAGAGACTCCTGCTGATCCTGGTCGTATACCGGACACCATCGTTGACACTCTCCGCACCGGGTGCACGCATCCAGTTGAATCAGTCGTTTGACATCCAGATCCTGTATCGGGATATCTCGAACCGGTTCTTCTTTCGCCATGCCGGCATCGAGGGTTTTCTTTTCTTCGGACATGTCAGATCCTTTATAGGCGTTTATCCCTTTTAATGCCGGCGACCGATTCAATAAAATAGGTCAGCGGCACATTGAATACGTGTTTGAGTTTTCCAAAGGGCAGGTAAGCAATGAAGCAAGCCCCCAGAACGGCATGAATGTACCAGAGTACCGGGTACACGCGGCTCCAGTCCATGGGAATACCGGAAATCAACCGCGACATGGGATAGCCGACAATGGCATAACCACCGAGCTGTGGCGGCACACCGGTCATGACCATACGCACCGCCTCGGCAAGGAATCCGCAAAGGGTGAGCAGGCCCACGATGCCGAGGGTGATATTGTCTTCAAATTCGGAAGTCACATGAACGGGTTTGACCACATACCGGATGCACACGGCCCAGACGACACCAACCAGGATAAACAATCCGAGAAGATCATAGGTCAATGCAGTGAACGGATGATTTTTATCAATTAATATCAATGAGATGCCGCTGTTCGGTGAAATGGCATACACCACGCCGGTGAACAGGCTGAGAAGCAGCCGTAATATCATGGCCATGAAAATGAATGAATGCATGGACCACCTGCCGACGTTTTCTTTGAGGATGCGCCGGCCCAGAAAAATGTCCACTATCAGGATTTTTAACAGTGTGAAGAACTGGTGTGAGAAGATGGCCTGCCAAACACCTTCGGCACTGAGCGATACTTTACGGTGCAGGGATGCGGATTCGCCGCTTACGCTGCCGATAAACCAAAAACGTACCATGAAGAAAAGGCCGGATACAAACAAGAGCGAGGCGATCCAGTAAATGGGGTGAGACAGTGTAAGTGCCGACGGATGACACATCACGCACAGTGCACCTTTGGCCGGCAATACCCGGGCAGGGGCGCCGATGGCATTGCCGGGTTTATGGCATTTGATACAGTTTTTTTCAGATGCCGCCCCGGTGAGTTTATGGTTGATCCAATTCACCGGTTGTTGCTGATCGTTCACCTCAGCGGGTTTCACACGAAAGGTGGTCTTTTCCAGGCGAAATTTATCGATCTCGAAATGACAGGCCTGGCAATCCACCCGCAAATGAGGGGCGTGGGCATCCCCTTCTCCGTGAACGCTGTGACAACCCAAACAGGCGGCTCCGGATTCGGTGACATGGGGTGAACGTGCCACGTCAAGGTGGCATTGAATGCAGGCCACAAATTGATGCGGGTGACCGGAGAAATCCGTTGATTGGATGTGAAGCGGTTTCTTATTCTCCGCCTTCATACCCGCCTCCACATTCGGTCCGTGGCACCGGTAGCAATATGTGTTGGCGGCCGCAACCCCTTCATTGGTATCGACATTCGGCTGCCGGTGACAATCGAGACAAACCAGTGTGCCGGTGCTCAGGGGGACGGCACCTTCCGTATTCAACGGCCAGATGACCACGGCTGAAAAGAGAAGGGTGCCCGAGAAAATCGCCAATCCTATTGTTTTCATAATGCTCATCTGTACCCACTTTTCCTTTGCAAAACTCGTTCGTAACCCCTCATTCCGTCAGCGCATGATCCGGTTGCCGTATCAGTTCGAACCGTTGCCAGGTGCGGAATCGTCCGGGGCCATCCGGTTCCACTGGCCCGCATGTTCCGTCATCAATCCATGTTTACTGATTTTACCGGTGAATATACAGGTATCGGCCGGGAATACCGCCGGTCGCAGGGTGGTCATGCCGACATGGATGAACACCTTTACGATCACCGCCAGCACCGCTTCATAAAAATGCAGGATCTGGGCGATATTTACATAATATCCCGGCAGTATCCGGGTGAAAATATCAGGGAACCAGAGAACGAGACCGGTCAGTCCCATGGTATTCATGCCGATAAAAAGCGCCCAGTAATCAATTTTCTCCATATAGGAAAATCGTTCAAAAGCAGGAGGGTGAGTTCGCCGGCCTAAAAAATACCCGATGTGTTCTCCGAATTTTGTTACATCCGCGGATGACGGCATTAGAGAATCCGGTCCGGTGAGTCGGCCTTTCAGAATCGTCTTGTAATAGAGGAACCAAAGCCCATGGATGATGACGCAGCAGTAGGTGATCAGGGCGAAAAACCGGTGAAGCCAAGCAGCATGGGCAGGGCCGCCCATCAACCACATCATGGTCCTGGCCGGTGTGGAACCGCTGAATCCCAATGAGAGGCCGGTAACGGCCAGCCCACTGAATCCGACCATCGCAACGATATGCATCAACCGGTGAAGCACGGAGAACCGTTCGAATTCGTTTTCGGACATCGTATGGTGATTCATCAATCGTGTTTCCTCAATTTTTCGTGAAGTTCCCGGACAATCCACAAGATACTATGGCCAAAGAAAAAAACAAGTGACAAGCCCACACCTGCAATGGCGATCCAGGTGATACGGTGTATCCATTGCATGTTGCGGGCTTTTTCCGATTCAGGATCAGTGATGCTGTCGACCGAGGCGTGAATCAAAACGCCGGTAAAGTTTGCTTGGGCATTGGGATGACATCGGCGGCATACAGGCAACGCGCTCCCGGCATCCTTTATCGCGGCGACATTGTGAGCACCATGGCAGTCCGTGCAAAAGGCCGATTTTTTATCCTTCAGGTTCACCGCCCGTTTACCGTGGATGTTCTCGAGATAGCTCTCACTCTGGGCCCTGTGGCATTCACCGCAGCTTTCCACCATCGCACGGCCGATATCGATCCGGCTGCGTTTCGACGGCTCATAGTGGCTATTGTGGCAATCGCCGCAAGTGGGTGCAGGACGATCCGGAGCCATATCCTTTTTCTTCATCCGTTCCGCTTTCAATGCCTTGGCGTGTCCACCGGACAAATAGCGGTCATAGGCCGTTGAATGGCAGGAACGGCATTTCTGATAATCAAAGGAACGGGTGGCCGGTTTTTTCAGGAAATCAGCGCTCTCCGGGTCCGGATGACGTGAACTGCCGTCCAGCATGGTGCCGTGGCAATCCTCGCATTTAAAACCGGCATGGGCGGATCGGGCAAATCGATTCATATCCACAAACCACCCGCTATTACCTTCCATGGCGGTATTGACCGATGCGGCCGCTGCCGTTGTGACCGGAAAAAGCAGCAGCAGAAACAGCAGTGTCCCCACCAGCGTTCTCTGGCCCACGCGATAGGCGCGATAGGCCCGATAGGCCCGATAGGCGCGATAGGCGCGATAGATCCGATAGGATTGATCAGTCAAATCTTACTCCTCGTCAAAATGGTGTTGAGCGCTCGTCATGAATGATTGAGCCCTGGATTGAAAATAGACGGTAAAAAAAAGGGCCGCAAGCCCCCGCAAAACCCGGAATAATTGTCCGGCAAGTTCAGCGGTGTCATCGCGACTGTCCATCTTCCGCTTCATTTCCCGGAGCAACCGAACGGTTTCCCGGGCATTATCAAGCAGGCGTTCAATGACTTCTGGTTCCATGGACACCGGGGTTTGCTGCTCCAGACCTCTTATCCGGCGCCACATGGATTCAATGAAAACCCTTATCTTCTCAGGTTCATACACTTTGTATCCGATCAACCAGGCCATGGGAAGGATATCCATTCCCGCCGCAACTATCCTGGCATTGCTTAGTTCCCGCTTGAATGAATGTACCCATTGACCATCGACATGATCTTCTTTTACATCCCCGCCGGAGCAGTGGAATTCTAACGGTGACCGGGGGTTGACCGCCTCCACGACCCTCACCATCAGGCGGTTGGCATCGGGATAGTCCGGATGCTCGAAGTGCGGGCCGAACAGGACCATCGTCCCCCTTCCCCGCGGCACCTTCACCACCGCAGCGGTACCCAGGAGCGTTTCGGATGCGAGTTCCCGGTCCACAAGGAAAGTGGTTTCAGGTGTAAAACCGTGGTATCGGGCCAGGATATCAACTGAGTTGTCGTGCACGGTCATGCCTGGGCCGCCGTACAGAGGCGCCACAATGCGGTCCTTGCCATCATGAGCGATGTCGCCGGACAATTTCAGTTCAACCGCTTCCCTCACCGGGTGAAAAATAAAATCACAACCATAGGCCATGGAAAACTTGTGGCTCTTGATCAGCGCCGGTGGTAATACCTTCCGCAGGTTGGTGATTTTAACGCGGGCGAAATTAAAATGGTGCAGCGGTGTCTTGGAGGAATTCATGGGCAGATATGCACCGGCGCATGCCCCGAGATAAAGACCGCCGCCGGTGATGAACTTATCGAGCTCGTACGCACCGGACGGGCCCAATGCGCCGGCCATGGCAAAGGTGTCACCGCCGGATACGGCCAGTACATCCAGCCGGGCCAGGTCCCCGGAGCAAATGGCGGATTCATCGAGAAAACGGATATGATGAAAACCGTTTCTTTCAAACAGATCTACGAACCACAACCAGGAATGAGATGCGCCAATGCCGGTGTATATACCAATGGCCGGATTGTTGTTTGCGTTCCGGTCCGATGCGGGCATCCGTCGCCGACGGCGGTTTTTTTTATTTCCACGTCGGCCCCCGGTCCCCATGGGTACAAAGGTATCGGCGGCATTATGTCGTAAAGCACCGTTCATGGGGAGCGCTACTTATAAAGATAAGCAACGGCCGCATTGAGTTTCTCCGGCTCAATGGACAATTCCGTACCCACACCGGCCATTTCCAACATATCATCTTCCACCAATTCGGGACTCATCACTGCGAAAATGGGGTGAATGCCGAAGATGTAGGCAACCGCCTGACGACGTTCCCACCAGCCCCCGGGATCTTCCTCAGCCTCCTCGAAGAAACTGAACAAGGGCTGATTGGGGCACCATGGACTGAAAACACCTTTTCCATGCATTGGGCCCGCACCGGAAAAGTCGGCAAGGGCGCTTTCGATATCCCCCATGCTTGTCTTGCCGGCCGCTTTGGCCTGATGTGCCACAGCCGCTGCATCATACCCGCCTTTCGCGCAAATCTTCAACATGCGGCAGGCATCGTCGGCGGACAGGCCAAGCGCTTTAAACCCCAATAACCCATAAAGTTCGGTGATCAGGAATCCAGGTTCTTCATTGGCGGTTTCTTTCAAGGTGGCGGGATCTTCGTCAAGGTATACGAAAGTGTTGGTGGCATACGGCGTATTATAGCAGGCTGAATGACGGTGGACGAGGGGCTCCAGCCATGCGTTTACACCGGATTGCCCCATGGCGGCATAGATATCACCGATACCCTTTTTTCCGATAAAATCGCCTTCCCGGATGTCGTCGAGGATCTCAAGCGCCTGATCGACGAATTCCTCAGCATCGGCGATTTCCAGAAGACCCATGCCCCGGAATGCCAATCCTTTGAGCTTTTTCTCACCGAACAGTTTACCGAATCCGAAACGATCACCACTTGCCCAGTAATTGAGACATACCTGGGCCAGGTCAGATCCGGCTTCACCGGCTTTGCCGATCACCATGGTCTGGATCAGATCATCCCCCATGGCTTTGCGCCATGTGTCGGTGGTTTCCCAGGTGTTCTTCCCCCACACATCCAAAGCGTCTGTGATATCGGCTATACCATCATGAACCCACAAAAAGACGGGGTTGTCCGAAGCCCCTTTGATGACAATGTAGTCGAATCCCGCGAACTGAATCTCCAACCCCACTTTCAGCGTGATCGGGCAATGACAGAGGTTTCCCGTTACCGGGCTTTTGGCTGTCATGACAGCGGCGCCAGAGGCCGGAAACAGGGTGCCGGTCAACAGACCGGTGCCGACGACAACCGGGTTGTCCGCTTCATATTGTTCGTACAGATATTTATTGATGGCGGCCCCGCCGATCTTCTGTTCAACCAGCTCATCACTGAGTTCGTCCTCGGTCACCTCCGAAGTTGTCAAATCAACAACAAGAATTTTATCGGCCGATAAATATTCCATACCGTGCTCCTTTTCAATGCCCCACCGTTAAGATTCCGGTAAGATTCCAGGTAGCGGGGACGCAAAATGATTCAATGGAAAGACATACCGTTTATGCCGGTGATATTGCATTCACCGGGCAGAATTTCACACACATGGGACCGACTTCCATGTCCTCACACATATCGCAGGCCTCACGAAGCAGCATGGGTTTGGCGGATGCATCCGCTTTCTGCGCCGGTTCTGAAGGTTCTTCGGACGCTCCCAGTTTTTTAACTTCCAGACCTTCCGGGCGTGCGATGAGAAGTTCGTCTTCCTCTTTTACAATTACACCGAAATAATCCTTTTTCTCACGGGTTCTGTATGCCACGATGCATGAGGCCAGCAGTGCAAATCCATCGTCACGATGATACCCGCAGGCCATTTCGCAGGCCATGCATCCCGTGCATTTCAATGCGTCAATTTTTATCCCCATTTGTATCCCCTTGTGTTAATAAAATACATGATTTCAATATGCTGGGTGTTCAACGGCCATTCAGGACCGTTTGATGGAAAAAACAATGGTCTGAGATTGTATGGCTATAGCCAACGGCTTGAGCAAAGTCAATAAATATATCTAAACATCAGATATTTTAATCATTGTAGGTTTTTCTTGACAGCCCCCTACCCTTATGCCATATTCGAAACGTCGAAAATTCCGGCATGTACACCGATTCCGTATTAAGTTTCGCCGTGCCTATGCGACAATGAACAGGGGCAAATGTCGCGCCGGGTGATCAAAATTACGGCACTGAAGCCAGGCCATGGACGAATCCGGACTTGAAAGCCGTGTCCATAAAAGGAGTCGCGGTTATCCTGATCGAAATTGCAGGTATCTCTACTCCACAGATATGAGTGATTTCGTTTTCAACAACCTGTTAATAGGTACAAGTAAAATTTAATGAACTCCCCCTTTTAGTGATAAATGTATCCAATGTTTAAAACAGCGAAAACAGCCAGGATTTCCCAAAACATCATCCAGCAGATCCGCAACGCCATTCTGGGTGGAGAACTCAAACCCGGTGATAAACTCCCTCCTGAAAAAGAACTCGCGGATAATTTCCATGTCAGCAAGGCGTCCCTGAGGGAAGCTTTCCGGGCACTCGAAGCACTGGGATTGCTGGAAGTGCGCCAGGGAATGTCCGGTGGTGCGTTTGTCAAAGAAGTGGACCTGGAAACCGCAAGGAACAATTTATTTAACTATATCTTTTTTCAAAATCCCTCCATCAGCGAGTTCACCCAATTGCGGATGATGCTGGAGCCCAAAGCCGCAGAAATTGCCGCAAAACTTATTACAGATGAGGATATTCAGGATTTGGAAATGAACCTCCAGCAGACCTCTGAAAACCTGGCGGGGGGTCCTTTCTATTATAAGCTGGACACCTATTTTCATCACCGAATCGCCGAGATCACCGGTAACCGTTTGATCTGCATGGTGATAGATTCCCTGAAAAACGCCATTGTCAATATCAAGCTGGAGCTTGAACTGGACAACTCGTTTAACCTCCTGGTCTTTGAAGCACATAAACGAATACTTGAAGCATTGAAAAAACGTGACCCCAAAGCGGCATTTAAAGAGATGAACAGGCATATACAGGAAGTGGATGCCGTTTTTGTTGCGCGTTGTGATGCGGATTCGCCATTTGTGCCTTGAATGCCCATGAGACAATCAATATCATATCGAAATGAGAAGTTAAGAACCCCGATCCGGAAATTTGGAAAAATTAGACTATAAAGTTCTAAATATCAGATGTTTTAAACTTTTAATTTTTTCTTGACACTGCTCCGACGTTGTGAGAATGGTTTTGAAAGCAACATCAAAAGCCACAATATTCGTTCTTTTCTGGGTAATTATGTTGGAGATTAACTATTGCAATAATTAACTATTGTAATATTAATTCCGTGGGTTAAACGGCGTAGGGGCAAAAGCCATTAATGTTGCCGGAAATCGCTTTTCAGAATTCAGCCTGTTGAAGCTGCTTTATCTTCAAAACGACTTGATTAAGCTTCAACCCCACACTTTTTTTCCAACGTATATCCCTCGCTTTTAATCTTAATTCGTTATGTGCAACTGACAAAAAAGCATGAATATTCCTCACGTATCGGTGCAAGCACTCCCGCAGGATTTTTACAGAATCGCGTCCAGGGGTGCTCCTGTGCCTGGTCATACCAAAAGAGTATCAACAGGATGTTCTCCGGATACTATTTCATACAACCGGAGCTGCGGTACTGATACAAAACCTTATCCGTTTTTTTATAAGCACTGTTACTCATACCGTACGTTTTTTACCAACAAGCCCTCGGAAAGAGACCCAGGAGGTTTATCGTGACCGAAATGCCTAAAAACCCAGAGGTTGATGAACGCATTGTAAAGGAATTGCAGTCCATTGTGGGAGAGAAAAACGCCACGGCGGCCAAACACGTACGGTATGCATATTCGTACGACATGTCGTTTGTACTTCCGAAGATGCCTGACTACGTTGTCATGGCTGAAACTGTTGAACAAATCCAAAACATCATGAAATTTGCCAATAAAGAAAAAATTCCAGTGGTACCGTTCACGGCCGGTACCAATATCGGCGGGCTCTGCATCCCGGAACGCGGCGGTATTCTTCTTGATCTGAAAAGAATGAACAAAATCATCAAAATCGACGCCGAATCCCATTACGCAGTAGTTGAACCGGGTGTCTCGCACGGTCAGCTTGCCGAAGCTCTTTTTGAGCATAAACTGCGGTTCGGATGGCCTGTGGGACCGCCTTCCGCATCGGTATCGTCATGTGCGATCAACCACGGAATAGGCGGCCTGAATGCCCGTTATGGTCTCAACAGTCAGGAAATCACAAGCATGGAAGTGGTTCTTCCCACCGGAGAACTGGTTCGTGTCGGGTCCTGCGCCATAGTTGAAGACGCCTGGCACAGCACCCTCCCCCTGCCGAAGCTGGACGGTCTTTTCAAAGGATGGCTCGGATCAACCGGAATTGTAACGAAACTGGGTATTGCGGTTCATCCGATCCCGCCGGTGTTGAAAGTGTTCACGGTATCCTGCAACAATGTGCAGGATATGTATTCCTATATGAACAATCTGGCCAACTATGAAATTTGCGACGACTTGACAGCTGTCTCCTGGTGGCTGGCCCAAGTCCCGATACCGTATCCGTATCGGGAAAAACCCGAAGATGCGCCGGAATGGTTCAGCTTTGCCAACACCAATTCCTTTACGGAGAAGGAAAAAGAAGCCCGGGAAGAAATATGGCAAATGGTGGTTGACGAGGAGGTAAAAAAGGGCACTTCTCTCAAGGTTACAGAATATCCGGAAGAGGCATTGAAAGCGCGAACCCAACTCCCCAGTCAGATCGTGGGTTCCACTAAGAATTACTGCAAAATGGCCGGTGCCGGTATTTCCTGGCCCGGTACATTTACACCGGCCAACAAATGGTCGCCGGTGTACACTGAGTGGAAACGAATTCTCATTGAACATAAATTGTCTCCATCCGTTCGCATGAGTATGTATCGGGGTGTGCACTATGGTATGCTCAGGGCCATGATTCCCTTTAACAAACAGATCCCCGAAGAAAATGAAAATGCCCGCCATGCAATAGTCGAATGTCTGAAAGTTGACCTCGACAATGGTGGCATACCGTATAAACCCCCGGTGGATTTCGGGCATGAGATTAATAAACGCGCACATCCCGGATATATAGAATTGCTTAAACGGGTAAAAATGATGCTTGATCCCAATGATATAATGAATCCAGGTAAGTTGGCCATATAAACCGCCAATTGCCTCGCCGGACTGAGGATCAAACTGCCCACACAAACCGGTGAATACACTGCGCCGGAATACCGGCGCCGGAAATTCTGAGAGAGACACCGAACTGGAGGAAAAAATGGATTGGAACATACCTTCACTGAAAGACCTGGAACATTATTTTTGGCGATGTACCGCCTGCGGTACCTGCCGATCCGCATACGATTACGGCCCTCCCCCAACCGCTCGCCCCATCTGTCCTGCAGGCACGGAGTTTGGGTTTGAAGGGTACTACTCTTCCAAGGGAAAAGCCGCTTATGCCAGGGGAATCATGGACGGCACACTGGATTTAGATGATCCCGAATTCCTTGAAGCCATTTACAAATGCACGGTCTGCGCCGGTTGTCAGAACCAGTGCCAGGTGGATTATAAACCTCACATTCCCGAAATAATAGAAGCAATCCGCCGCGAAGCGGTGGAGAAGGGGGCGGGCCCCCTGCAATCCCAACAAAACCTTGTCAAGTCCATGAAAAATTACAACAACCCGTACCAGGGTCCACGGCGAGTCAGAAATGAATGGACACGTCCTTTCAAGAAAGCCAAAAAACCCATTAAAAATATCAATAAATCACCGGCATCCGTTCTTTTCTATGTGGGTTGCACCGGCGCATTCAATCAAACCGCCAGGGCGGTTCCGACGGCCACCGCCGAGATCTTCCAGAAACTGGACATTGATTTCGGTATTCTTGGTGAAAACGAAGTCTGTTGCGGCTCCACGGCCATGCGGTTGGGTGATGCCGCTGAATTCAAACGGGTGGCTACGGCCAACCTGGAAACTTTCAAGAAGCTGCACGAAGAACGCGGGGTCAGTACCATCGTGACGTCATGTGCCGGTTGCTACCGTGCCATTAAAAAGGACTACACCCTGTCATCCGATTTCGATCGGATGATGGCCGGAATCGAGGTCATCCACACCGTGGATTTCCTGCACCGACTGGTGAAAGAAGGAAAACTGACATTCGAAAAAGAGTTACCCTGGACCGTTACCTACCATGATCCCTGCCACACCGGACGACATCTCAACAAATTCCAGGTTGACCGGGAGGGCACCGAACTCTGGGAAGGGGCCTATGTCGATATTGATGAAAGCGAGTGCCTCTATGATAAACCCCGGGAAATTCTGCAGGCCATTCCCGGGATTAAATTCAAAGAGATGGATCGCATCCGCGCCAACTCCTATTGTTGCGGCGGCGGCGGCGGTGTCATGACCGGCTTCGGTGACTGGGCTGCCAAAAATGCCGGCATCAGAATTACCGAGGCCATGGAAACCGGTGCCGAAAAGGTGGTGACCACCTGTCCCTTCTGCCATTACAATCTCAACGAAGGGGCCAAACGGACCGGCAGCCGGATGACCGTCCATGACTTAACGGAACTGATAAATGCCGTGCTTCCTGAAAAGACCCCATAAATTTCCGGAGGCCGATGAAAGCACAAACAACCTAAATAAAGAAGGAGGAGGGAATGAAGAAATTCTTGTTCATGTCGGCTCTGTTGGTATTTGCGGTGATGATGAGTATGGCACCCCATGCTGCCATGGCCGCCGATCCGGTAAACATCGGCGTGCTGGTTCCCTTGACGGGCATTGTGGCCCAGGGTGGAGTGGAAATGAAATACGGGATCGAAATGGCCGCCGAGGAGAAAGGTACGGTATTGGGACGGCCCATTAAACTCATCGTGGAAGATACCCAGGTCAAACCACCTGTTGCGGTTACCAAAGCGGAAAAACTGGTTTACAAAGATAATTGCAAGGCATTGATCGGCGTTTTTTCAAGCGGTGTGGGCCTCGCGCTTGCTCAAAACATCGACAAGCTCAATGTTCCCTTCCTTACCACCCATGTCATGACGACACAATTATACGACTTGCACCCTCTTGTTTTCAGAAGCGGCCAACTGGCCAATGACCAGACCGCCGTGGGCAATGTCAAAGGGATACTGGCCCGTGAAAACCTTAAAAACCGGACCTACTATGTGCTTGTCCATGACTATTCATGGGGCCACGATGCAGGTGAACGGTTTATTGCCCTGGCCAAACAGAACGGCATCAAAATTTACAACGAAAAATATGACAAGGCCCCCATCAGTACGAAAGACTGGTCATCTTACATCAGCAAAATAAAAGCTTCCGGAGTGGACGGCATCTACATGGCCTTCATCACCAATGTCATCCCTGTTTTCGCCAAACAGGCCGCTGATTTCGGGCTCCAGGCACAAGGTGTGAAGCTGGTTTCCGCTGCCGCCCCGGGCCCACTGGAAATGGAAGCCGGCGGTGAAGCCTGCCATGGAATTTTCGGTGCCTCGGACTGGTCCTGGGATGTCAACAACCCGACCTCCGATGCATGGGAAATGAGATTCTGGGAAAAATTCAAGACCATTCCCTCCGACGCCGCCGTGCACAGCTATGTAGGGGCCATGAACCTTTTCAACGCCATCGAGAAGGCCGGCAGCACGGACGCCAAGGCCATCGCCGACGCACTCAGGGGTATCAGCTATGACGGTCCCTACGGCACCGTGCGCATTTCCGCAAAAGACAATTGTATGCGAAACGATGCCGTATTGACCGAAACCATGGCGGCACCCGACAATCCATTTGGTGCCAAGGTCTATATGAAAGTTCTGGAAACATTCCCGGCAAATGAATTGGGTCCGGCTGAGTAATAGCGCAACATTGCGGGATCCTATTTTCCAAGGGCGGTGCTGCCCCTGAACCATGGACGGCACCGCCCGCTTTTAAGGAATGAATCCTGACGCAAAAACGATTATTCACTTTTGGCCGGGGCAGGACCGGTTTATCATAGTTATGGTATACTTCCGGACATTTCACCTGAGGTTGCAAAGGACATAGAGGATCATCATGGGTGGAGCACTCAGTACGTCTGTAGACATTACCTTGAACAGCCTTGTTCTGGGAGGTGTCTTTCTCATAGTGGCCACGGGTCTGAATATTATCTACGGTCTGAGTCGAGTAATGAATTTGGCCCACGGTTCTTTATACGCCATCGGGGCCTATGCCGGTTATACCCTGACGACCATCGGCTTCAACTATTTCGCAGCCATTGTAATTGCCCCCGTCCTGGTGGCGGCCGTGGGGTTGCTGCTGGAAAGAACCATTATCTCACCCATGCGCAAGAGGTCCATGGTCTACACCCTCATACTCACCTACGGGTTGATGTTTTTCCTCGATGGCCTGATCAAGCAATCTTGGGGGAATGAACCGCGCTTTGTGGAGCTTCCGGCGATGATCAAGTCAACGATACCCATTCTGGGATCCCATTATCCGGTATTCCGGTTGGTAACGCTTTTCATCATCGCAGGTGTGATGACCGGATTAATGCTGTTTTTAAACAAAACAAAGATTGGAATTATTTTAAGGGCCGCCAGCACGATTCCCGAAATGGTCTCGTGCCTGGGGATAAATATGAAACATGTGCATATCGGGGCCTTTGTTCTCGGTTGCGCACTGGCAGGAATTGCCGGCACCATTGCCGGCCCCTTGACGACTATCGATCCCCTTATGGGTCATGAAATGCTCATCAGCTCTTTCGTGGTCATCGTCATCGGCGGACTCGGGAGCCTGAGAGGAGCGGTCTTCGCAGCACTATTAATTGGTGCCGTCCAGACTCTGGCTGAATTTTTTATTACCGATCTGGCCATGGTCATCGTCTATATGTTAATGGCGGTAATTCTCGCCTTTATGCCCCGTGGACTATTGGGAGAAGGAAGATTTGAATAATGGATAAGCACCTGACCATACCGGATAATGACAAAGGTATCACTGCATACAAGATTGCTGCCATCACTGTCCTTATTGCCGGATTGGCGTTGTTTCCCTTTGTCATCACAAACCGTTTTTATATCAGTCTCATCAACGAAATGTTAATCTACGGGCTGTTGGCCATGAGCCTGGATGTGCTTTTGGGTTATACCGGATTACTTTCGTTCATGCACAACGCCTATCTGGGCATCAGTGCTTATGTGGTCGGATTGTTTTTAATTCACATTTCTCCTTCATCGCTGTGGCTGGCACTTGTGGCCGGCGTCATTTTCACTTCCGTAGTGGCCCTTCCCGTCGGATGGGTTCAAGTGCGTACCGGTGGATTGGCCTTTGCTTTACTCACCTTGGCATTCGGAATGATGTTCCACACCATTGTATGGAAATGGTATGGCCTCACCGGCGGGGACGACGGTCTGATGGGGGTACCCAATCCGGCCATCACCATTTTCGGCTGGAAGATCGGGGATTCGGGCGACCCCGCAACCATGTACCTCTTTACCCTCGTGATCGTGGCCCTGTGCTATTTACTGACCCGGCGCATTATCCGCTCGCCCTTCGGCGCAGTGCTTGAAGCAATCCGTGAAAATGAGGAACGGGCAGCGTTCATTGGCATCAACGTCCGGATGTACAAACTTTTCGGGTGGATGCTGGCCTGTATGCTGGCCGGTGTTGCCGGAGCTTTATTCATCCTCTACAAAGGCTATATCGGCCCCACCACAATGAGTGCGTTCGCCGGTGCGGGTGTGTTGATGATGGTACTGCTGGGTGGCCTGGGCACCCTGTGGGGTCCGCTTGTGGGGGCGGCTATTTTTATTTACATACAAGATTATATCAGCACCATGACGGAGCATTGGGAGATCTATCTCGGAATGGTTGTCGTGCTCCTGGTACTGTTTTTACCCACGGGATTCGTTGGATTGGGGAGCTATTTCAAACGCCTGGGAAAGGAATAGACAGAACGCAATGGAAGCATTTTTATGCACTGAAGATTTGTGCCGCCACTTCGGCGGTGTCACCGCCACGGACTGTGTGTGCATTAATATCGAGCACAACGGCCTGCGTTCCATCATTGGGCCCAACGGTGCGGGCAAGACAACCTTTATCAACATCGTTACCGGCCGCATTCCGGCCAGTTCGGGTAAAGTGCTGTTTCAAGGCTGCGATATTACGAACAAGCCTACCCATGAATTGGTAAAAATGGGAATATGCAGGACATTTCAAATCACCAGTGTGTTTAAGGATTTAAGTGTATTTGAGAATGTGAGAATTGCCCGACAGGCACGCAAGGGCGGGTCATTGAAAATTTTTTCCCTGAAAAAACATCTCAGGGAAGTCACGGAAGAGACCTGGAATATTCTGGAGCGGCTCGATCTGCAGAATCTGGCTGCCGAACCGGCCAAAAATCTGGCTTATGGGGATCAACGGGTCCTGGAGGTGGCCATCGCCATGGCCGGTACACCCACAATCTTGTTCCTGGATGAACCCACTGCCGGCATGTCTCCGGCGGAGACACGCCACATATCCGATCTTATCCAGGGATTGGCCGAAGATATTTCCATTGTATTGGTGGAGCACGATATGGACCTGGTAATGAGCATTTCAGATGCCATCACCGTTCTGCATTACGGCAGTATCATCGCCGAGGGACAGCCGGACGACATCCGGAGCAACGAATTGGTCAGGGAGGCCTATCTTGGAAAAGAAGAATAAGATCCTGAATGTGGAAGAGATCCACACCTTCTATGGTGAGAGTCATATTATTCAGGGTCTGTCGCTGTTTGTGGCGGAAAACGAAGCGGTCTCAATATTAGGGCGCAACGGAGTTGGCAAGACCACGACCCTAAGGTCGATAATGGGGCTGACTCCACCCAGATCCGGGAAAATCACCATTGACGGAGAGGACACCACCAAATTACCGGCCCATGCGGTTTCGATGATGGGTGTGGCTTACGTCCCGGCGGAACGGCATATTTTCCCTGGATTGCATGTCGAAGAAAACCTCAAGTTGGCAGCTCGACCGGGTGATGGCGACAACCCCTGGACTTTGGAACGCATATACGACCAGTTCCCGATTCTGGCCGACCGCACAAAACAGGACGGATCAACCTTGAGTGGCGGTGAGCAGCAAATGCTGGCCATCGGCAGGGCCTTGATCAGTAACCCGAAAATAATCATTCTGGATGAGCCGTCTCAGGGCCTCTCCCCCCTGCTAGTGGATGCCGTCACCGAATGCGTCCAGAATTTTTGTGTAAAATCAGGGATAACGTTGATGGTTGTCGAACAAAATTATCGCATGGCACTAAAAGTGGCCAGCCGACATTATCTGATGGGAACCAAGGGTAAGATTGCCGGGGTCGCCACTACTCAGGAACTGAATGATAATCCCCAAATCATCCATGATCACCTGTCGGTTTAACTTGAAAGGCATAGTCGTTGCTTTGGAAGATTACTTATCGAGAGCGGGGCATCTGAGCATGAAAAGAAAGACTGACCCGGGCCGCGAGCAATTGCAGCTCCAATGGAGGAAATGAGTATGAACCTCAAACAAAGATTTATGAACAAGTTGGAAGGTAAGGACGTGGATATGACGCCCATTGGTTCCACCACCACCTATGGTGTCGTGGACATCATGAAAAAATGCGGAGCGGAACGTCCAGCCGCGGATACCGATCCGGAGCTGATGGCAAAACTGGCCATGGCCGGTGCCGAATTTGCGGGTTTCGAGTGGGTAAAGGCCATGGGATGGGACATCACACCGGTCAGCGAAGTCATGGGCTGTCCGCTGGGAGAGCCGAAAATCGATCTCCAATACTATATCAAGGACCATCCATATGCGGAAAGCCTCGATGGAATGGCCTACCCCGACGACCTATTTGAAAAAGGCCGTTTTCCCGCCTACAAAGAGCAGTTCCGTATCTTAAAGGAGCAAGTCGGTGACAAAATGGTCGTATTCGGCGAAAGCGAGGGTGCCTGGACCGCCGCCTGCAACCTGGTGGGCACCGAACAATTCATGAAATGGACGTTCAAGGAGCAGGCAAAAGTCCAGCAGGTAATTGATCTGACCAAAGAAGTGATCATTGACGTGATCAACTGGGCATTCGATCAGGGGGCCGATTACTATTGCCTGGCCGAGCCGTCCTCTGGACCTGCCCTCATGAGTCCGCGGACATGGAAGCAATTCGTTCAACCCATGATGACCGATATCTGTAAAAAAGCCAACGGTCCGGTCACCCTGCACATATGTGCCAACACGGATATGATTGTGCCGATGATGTGCGAAACCGGTGTGGTGGGGATAAGTATTGAGGAAAAAGCGGATATGAAGAAGGCCGCCGACGTCGCACACGAAAAAGGGATACGTGTATTCGGGAATGTGGCAACGGCAACAACTTTATTCATGGGAACACCCGAGGATTGCTATAATGAAGCCATCGCCTCCCTTGAAAATGGAACGGATTTTCTGACCCCCGGATGCGGTGTTGCACCGGGTTCACCATTGGAGAATGTTCTGCAGATCAAAAAAGCACGCGATGATTTCTTTAAGGCCGGATAAATCGTCCCACATGATGGGCGCACCGTCAATCCACTGGCCGTGCGCCCATTTTACCAGAATCAGACATCATCCCGTTCACAGTGACCCGGAGTAACTCCCCATTTTATCCAATCGGAAGGTAAAAAAACGCTAAACTTTAAATATCAGATGTTTTAATATTTATAATATTTCTTGACACCCAAAATCCATTGTGGAAGAAATAAGCCACATCATCCGGGATAACCGGTTAATGATATGGGTTCTGTTGATAAAAGGACGAAATGGAACATGGCCGCTGCACCCAAAAAAATAATTTTCCTGGGATGCCCATTGGATTGTGACGAGAAATACGATTCCATCATGGAAAAACTCGCCGGATCACCGGAAGCGGGAACGTCAACTGACCCCTTGGTACCCGTGCTGCACCATATCGGGACGTCGGTGGCGGAAGACAGATGGGATGTCGCTGGTTCCGTGCCGGTGCCCGACTGGTTGCTGCCGCTTCCACCGGTGCAGGAACATGGCAGGATCAACGCCGAAGAGATGGTGTCGTTCATTGATGGTGATAATTGCCGAAAATTTGCAGCAACGGCCGGTCAATGGACTGAGGAAAAGATTCTGCCGCAGATACCTTGCCTCGTCGCCGTGGATCACTCGATTTCCGGTGGGGTCTTTTCGGCATTGAGCCGCCATTACGGCAGAGATAACCTATCCCTGATCATCGTGGACAGCCACACGGACGCCGTTCCCATGGATGTTTTGGCCGGTGCGGTTCAGTACGATATGGACACAAACCCCAATAGCGTCCATGATGCCAATGATCCATTGCTATACAACCGCCCCGACAGCTACAACGCGAGTACCTTCGTCCACCACCTGCTGGAAAAAGAGGTTGTGGATGCGAGGAATCTCTATTTGATCGGTGTCAGCGATTATCCGGATAAAAAAGCCCGGCGCATTAAAGATCCACGGATCGGTGCTTACGTGGAAGTATTCAGTCGCCTGAAGGAAGGTGGTGTGTCGATTGTCACTAAAAAAGAGTGTAAACTCAAACCGCAAAAGGTGGATGTGGCGTTAAAACGTATCGACACCCCCTATGTCTATGTGTCCATCGACATGGATATCGGGGCGAGAAATGCCCTGAACGGTGTAAGGTTCCGCAATTGGCAAGGATTGATGGAAAAACAGATTAATCGCATCGGTGAGCAGATTGCCGCAATTACCACCCGTGGCATTGAACTGGCCGGAATTGACGTAACCGAGTTCAACATGCGGTATGCGGGCAGACCGGGTAGAGATGGGAGAGATGGGAGAGATGGGATTGACCCGACGTTTCAAATCGCGGCGGATCTTCTGAAAACCATCGCTTTTTAGTGGCGGCCGGCACATGCACGAAAGAGGGTCGGCGAAATCGATCCCGGACACATACTTGAAAAAACAGATAATGATACACTTGAAACATTTCACCTGAAATAGAGGAAAGGAGCCAGATAAAAATGTCGGATACCAAAAAGGAAAGATATTTCATTGCCGAAAACCTGTCGGATGTCCATGCGGCCACTGAGCCGGTGAAACTGAAGTACTGCAGCGGGGGAAAATGGCTGGAGTCCAAAACGGACAAGTACATGCCCTGCTACAATCCCTCGACAGGAGAAGTGATCGCCATGGCACCGCAGTGCACCGCGGATGAGGTGGAGGCGACCATCCAGGCGGCAGCGGATGCATATCCGGCCTGGTCCGAAACACCGGTAAGCAAACGCGTGCAGGTCCTGTTTAAGATGAAAACCCTCCTTGACCAACACTTGGAAGAATTGACCTATCTGCTGGCCAAGGAACAGGGTAAAAAATGGGCCGAGGCCATGGGAGATGTCCTTAAAGTGGCCGAGGTTGTGGAATTCGCCTGCGGGGCACCCCATTTAATGAAGGGTGAATCCCTGATGAATGTCTCAACGGGCTATGATACGGTACTCTATCACCATCCCATCGGCGTCTTTGCCGGTATCGCACCGTGGAATTTTCCCGCCATGATCCCCCAGGGATGGATGACCCCAATCTGCATCGCCACGGGTAACTGCATGGTTCTAAAGGCGGCCAGCTTTGTCCCCCAATCCTCCATGCGATTCATGGAACTCTGGCAGGAAGCCGGAATTCCGGACGGTGTCATCAACCTCATAACCGCCGGCAGAAACGAAGCGGAAATTCTCCTACGCCATCCGGACATCCAAGGCGTTTCATTTGTGGGATCCACATCCGTCGGCAAACACATATACACCACCGCCGCCGCCAATGGCAAACGCGTCCAGGCGCTCTGCGAAGCCAAGAACCATGCCCTGGTGCTTCGTGACTGCAAAATGGAACGCACCGCCATGGGGATCATGAATGCATTCTGCGGTTGTGCCGGTGAGCGATGCATGGCCCTGCCGGTGATCGTGGTTGAGAACGCCATTGCGGATGAAATGGTGTCCCTGATCAAGAAACATGCCCTGGAGATGAATTTGGGCAAAGCATACGAAAAGAGCACCGGAATGGGCCCGCTGGTAAACGAGGGCCACCGTCAATATGTCCTGGACTGGATTGAAACCGGTGTGAAAGAAGGGGCTGAATTGGTAATGGACGGTCGGAATCCCCAGGTGCCCGAAGGCTGCGAGGACGGCTTTTATGTCGGCCCCACTATATTTGATCATGTGACCGAAGAGATGTCCGTCGGCCGTGAAGAGATTTTCGGTCCGGTATTATGCATCAAACGGGTTGAGGATTTCGAAGAAGGGTTGTCGCTGATGAATGCGAGCCGATTCGCCAATGGTTCGGTCATCTATACCCAGAACGGCTACTATGCCCGGGAGTTCGCCAAACGGACCGACGGCGGCATGGTCGGCATAAACGTCGGCATACCGGTGCCTCTTGGTATTTTCGGATTCACCGGTCACAAACAATCCTTTTTCGGTGATCTGCACGTGATGGGAAAAGACGGATTCACCTTCTTCACCGAATCCAAATGCGTCACCAACACATGGTTCTCCGAGACAGAGGAATCGTTCAGCGGTAAAGTCGATACCTGGGATGGCACCATCACATCCATGCCGACGGACGACGACTGATCGATTCGAACCGATGGTGGCCTGGCCGTGTCTCGTGACTTTCCGCCAGAACACCGTATTCACAGGCTCCGGGCGGTTTTTACCGCAGGAGCCTGTTTGTTTTCATGCTGGTGGTATAATAGTAGATCCCAGGGCTAACGCATGTAAAAATGATACGGTTGGAATAGTGTTTGAAAAAAACAGGTAATGTCAAATGACAAAGCTCAAATTTCAAATGGCGGTATGCTATTTTTTTTTAAGGATCGCTTTGATTATAGAGTGAATATAAAACGACAGCATTCCGCCATTTGACATTTGGATTTAGTAATTTGACATTATAACCGTACCTTGTATCAACGCATGAACAGTATTTTAAAATATATATCATCCGCTAACAGATCTGGTGTCCATGAAAACTGAACCCATCAAACAGCCGACGGCAGGCCCGGTTCCACTGCCGCGGCTGATCACTGAAATCCAGAGCCTGGGTGTTCGGGTGCCACCGCATATTTCCGGACGAAAAGGTGGTGCCGGACCGGCCGAAGGCCGAGCCATGCTCATCGAGAATGTGCCGGTCAACGTGCCCATCAGTAACAGTTTTGTTGCCGATTCCCCTTACGCCCTGACCGAAACGTGTTGCGGTTATGTCCTGACCAAAGATGGCGCGGACCTAAAGACGGTCGACATCGTTGCGGATCCCCGATTCTATAAAGAGCAGGTGTCGGAGGGCGTTACCGGCAAACAGACCGCATTGCTGCATGGCCGGGATTGCCTGGCCACCACCGTACTTCAGACCTGCGTACATTGGAAAACCCATCGACAATGCCGATTCTGTGGTACGGAATTGTCCCTTGCCGCCGGTGGCACGACGCCTGTGAAGAGACCGTCCGACCTGGCCCGGTTGACGGCATCCGCCGTTGAGAAAGACGGAATACGCCATGTGGTGTTGACCAGCGGCACGGCCGATCCCCCGGGCGCTGAAATTCCGTACCTTGCCGAATGCGTACGGACCATCAAATCCGCGACAAACATTCCCGTGCATGTGCAATTCGCACCACCTCCGGAGCATGACGGTATGATCATTTTAAAACAGGCCGGTGTGGATACGGTTGGTATTCACATTGAAAGTTTCGAGGCTTCCGTGCTGGAGCGCATGGCTCCGGCCAAAGCGGCCATCGGACGGCGCCGGTATGAGGCGGCCTGGGAGAAGGCGGTGGGATTATTCGGTGTCAATCAAGTGAGCAGTTTTATCATTGCCGGGTTGGGCGAGTCACCGCAATCCATTGTTTGGGGGAGTGAAATCCTTGCAGATATGGGGGTGTATCCATTTGTCGTTCCCTTACGGCCGATTCCCGGCTCGCAATTGGCCGGTGAAAAACCACCGGCACCGGACATCATGCACCGGATATATGAAGCTGTCGCCGGGATTCTGAAGAAAAAGGGCTTATCCGCCAGCGCCTGCCGTGCCGGTTGTGTTCCCTGCGGCGCCTGCAGCGCCTTGGGCGCATATGAAGGGCCCATGGCCCGGCTGCTCTGTCACCGGGCACGGACCGCATCGGAACGGTCAGCCGCCATGGCCATTCGCCACCAGGTCTTTGTCGAAGAGCAAGGGCTGTTTGAACACTCGGACGAAGATGCCGATGATGCCCGGAGCACCCTTCTGGTGGCCAAAATTAATACCGATGTGGTCGGCACGGTCAGAGTGTACCCCACGGGTAACGGTCAATGGGTTGGCGGCCGCCTGGCAGTCCACACGGATCATCGGGTTTACAAGGTCGGTGCCAGCCTGGTGAGAGAAGCCATGAAACGGGTCAAGAAAGAGGGTTGCCGCCGATTCACGGCAAATATTCAGGAAGCCAACATCCGGTTTTTCCAACGTCTGGGATGGAAGCCTGATGGCGAAATGAAGATCTACCAGGGCGAGCCCCATCAACTCATGGTGGCGGATTTAGGCCTGGTACCGGATGATCTTTAGTGTTCAAGAATCTACTCAATAAGGAGTCTTAAATTGAATCAGGATCTGGAGGAACTCATCATCGCCGTCAGGGGATATACCGGCGTAAAACGCAAACTGCCCATCAGACAGATCGTTGAAAAACTCAGACCCACTTGCGCTTATGGTAATCCTCTGCCCAATTACGGAGATGATGCGGCCGTAATACCACACGGGGATGAATTCCTGCTGCTCGCCGCCGACGGAATGATGACCGGCCTGTTGATCGCGGAACCCTATGCCGCCGGCAAAGCCTCGGTGATGGTAACGGTCAATGATATCTATTCCATGGGGGGGCGACCCATGGCCATGGTGAATGTTCTGGCCAGCGGACCGGAAAAACAACGGGGCCTCATCGTGGACGGCATTGCCAAGGGTTGCGCCAAACTTCGGGTACCCATGGTTGGCGGCCACCTTCATCCGGATGCACCGGAGATGGAGCCCGCCCTGAGCGTGGCCATCCTGGGCCGTGCGAAAAAAATACTCCGCAGCCATTTGGCCGCAGAAGGCGACGATATCATCGTGGCCGTGGATTTCTCCGGCCGTGCGGGCTGCCGTACCGTCGTTAGCTGGGATGCCAATTCGGGTAAAACGCCGGATCAATTGCTTCACCGCCTGGAGGCCCTGCCCTGCATCGCCGAAAATGAATTATCCGTCGCCGCCAAGGATATCTCCAATGCCGGCTTGCTGGGCACCACCGCCATCATGATGGAAAACTCCGGAAAGGGGGCCGATATCGATATCAATGCCATTCCCCTGCCCCCGGACATGGCGCTGCGCCAATGGGTCATGTGCTTCCAGAGCTACGGTTTTGTCCTTGCCGTGAACTCTGTCGACACACCGAAGGTGATCAAGACCTTCACCGACCGGAATGTCACGGCCGCCGTGATCGGCCGGGTAACGGATACCTCACTTGTCACCCTGATCGACGGCAACGACCGGATGGATCTCTTTGATTTCAATACGGACGAGATTACCGGGATACGCTATAACGGCGCGGTTTAGTTTACACCATCGAAGGGCGGCATTTATTTTTTGACGGTTTTCACCACCTCATTGGATCCGGCGGCCTTTCTGCTGGTTGAGCTGAATTCAAACGGTCTGATTTTACCGCGATGGGTCTTGGGATGTTTGGTCTTTATATCTTCCAATTTCTTCTGCACCGACCTGGCGTCCAGACCGCCCACGGATGAATGAATTCTTTTTTGCATAGTGGATTGCATAATTATCCGTTACGCGGCGCAATGGGAAAATCCTCCGACACATCACACATGTTGAGTTTGTTTTTTTTACCGTTCAATTTAGCCTGGGCAGATTCATTTTAAAATCCGAGAAGTGAAGGTTATAAGTCATCTTCCGTGTATTACGGCCAACACCGATTCTGTATTTTTTCAATGCAATTACATCTACCTGTTCGCGAAAAGCCTGGATTATGGATATAAGACCCCATCCACCACGGCACTGATTAATGTGTCAGTGGTAACGGTTCCCAGGTTGCTTTCAATCTCTTCAAAAACATCACCCACATCATATGCAATCCACAATGTACTGGTAAAGTTGATGGACAGGGATGGAGAGTTAAAAACCCAAGTTTGTTCCGTCACAACTTTTAGGCAATCCTGGAATTCTCCTGCGGGAACGGTGATATCTTCAAACCCTTCAATATATACCTCGCCCGAGTATGTGCCTGAGTTCGCAGGGACGCCATTTTCTTCATATGTAAAATTGGCATCGAACGTATATGTCTCACCCACAGTCACCTGGGCTGGGATCATCGTCACCGGTGTGTCAAACAAGGTGATGTCTGCACCGCCGTTTTCCACTATTTTATGAATGCGAATTCCGTCCGTATTCGACCATAGCTCATAATCACCGCTACCGTCTTCAACTTTTACCGCCTCAACACCATGAACCATTTCCGTACCGGTTATTGTCTTTGTATGAACAGGCGACGGACTTGGAGATTTACGATACGTATAGTTATCCCCGATGTTGAATGGCGAATAGTCCACCACATTATAAAAGTCATCATTGTTTGCAGTGCCACTGCCACCTCCGCCACCACCACAGCCAATGGGAAGAATCAAAAAACAACATAGTAACATTGAAAACAATGCATTCATCAGGCGCTCTCCTTTGTGAAAAAAGTTAGTCGATTATCTACCTGTCCATTATCCAACTCTAATGTCATCTACTTCGCACCAACTGCAACAAGCTTATTTTCGAACTCCGTGCTACCAAAATTTTTTGTCCAGATCTATGCGGACATATCATAAGCGAGTACAGACGGTTTGGGCTGGGAGAATTTCCATTTGTTCTGTTTTTTAAAATTTGATGACTCCAACCCGGTGCCCACCATCAAAAGGGTTTTTCCGCCTGGACCAAGGGTGAATAATGAATCTGCCGGCCTGCAGTATTCAATGACGGGGCCGATTTCTATCATACAATATCACCGTTATTACTATTGATACGGGATATCCGGTTACCCCCTGTATACAAGGCATTTTCTCCGAAGAACAAAATATCCGGAAGCGCGGCAGAAAAATGAACCAATGTAATTTGACTTCGTCAAAATGTTAGCACAATAGTATCCGGGTAGCACAAGAAAAATACAATCAATTCACAATCCATATATTCATTGCAAGGAAGCCATATTTTTTATAACAAACCATCACGCAGACGCATCAGTCGAACATATTATTGCGTTTTTTTACAGGTTGACATCGGTCGGTGATTATGAAACGAGGTCAGACGGCTTACGCTGCTTGCGCTCATCGGATGACGCCATTTTCCGATCATTGTCGTGCAATGGAATAATTTGTCCCGAATAGAACCATCAAATGAAAAGGTGTCTCATGTTAAACACGAATGAAGACAAGGTCATCGAATTTCTACTGCAATGCCAGCCCGGACCACCTCGAAGCCGCGGGACCTGGCGCGTAGGACACACGGGCGAGCCTTTTATTCTGCCGAGCATCGGCGGTATCACCTTGAATGTGCAGGTGGGTGATTCGGCTTTTGGGTTGGCCGGGGATCACGTGGAGCCGGATGTCAGTTGCACGGCAAATGCACCGAAATGGAATGAATTTCCCAATGATTCATTACAAATCTATGCTTGTGTCGGGAACAAGGCCACGGTGGTGTCCGGCGAGGCAAAGGGGGCTGAGGGTATCGTCACGGGACATCATGGCGGATCGGAACACGTCATCGTTCATTTCGAACGACCCGTTCGCGAGAAGATGACTTATGATGATAAAATCATCATCCGGGCCTGGGGCCAGGGGTTACAACTGGTGGACTTCCCGGATATCAAATTGTTCAATCTGGATCCGGAGTTATTGAAAAAATTAAAAATCATCAGGGCAAAATCCGGCTCACTGAAGGTGCCGGTGACGACTTTAGCACCGGCGGCATGCATGGGGTCGGGTATCGGATCCGCACATACGGCAAGCGGCGACTATGATGTGATGACGAGTGACCCGGAAACCGTAAAAAAATATAAACTGGATCAGATGCGCTTCGGCGATTTTATCGCCCTTCTCGACCATGACAACAGCTATGGCCGGGCGTATAAACAAGGCGCCGTCAGCATTGGTGTGGTGGTCCACAGTGATTGTTTTCTCGCCGGTCACGGCCCGGGTATCACCACGGTCATGACCTGCCCGACTCCATTGATTGAACCGGTTATCGATAAAAAGGCCAATATTGCCGACCTGTTGGGTATAGGCACCGCGGTCTAATCCAAAGACAGCAGATACATGCGAAGGTTCAATTTTTTATGCCGGATACCCAGTTTGTTGCGGATGGAATCACGATAGGCATCGATGGTTCGCGGCGATCTGTTGACGAGTTTGGCTATCTCCTTGGTCGTCCGCCCCTGCTTCACCAGATTCGCGATCTGAATCTCGGCCGGTGTGAAATTCAGATATTCATACGTCAGTCTTCTTGAGAAGGGGGATATGATTTCATCCAGATTTGCTTCTATCAGATTCAGGCAGGCTTGCTGCGCGGGGCTGAGTTTGGTGTCTTTAATCCGGTTTAAATATGGTTTTACCGCATCATTGACATTGAAGAGCACTTTCTCTTCCAGCTCTTTCCGGTCTTCCTCCAATTTCTTCAACAGCACCCTCAGGGCCGTATTGGTCTGCGACAAGCTTTCCGCGCTTTCCTGGAACTCCATCTGCTTAATCTCCAACTCTTTCCGAACCCGCATTTGCGCTGTGATATCGAAAATGATGCCATTCACATACACAATCCCCTCCTCTTCATTCTCGAGACTTCTAGCAATGGCATGTACCCAGCGCCACTCTTTTTTAACCGGATGGAAGAGTTGGGCGATGACATTCTTATCCGGATATGTGATATCGGAGATCACTTCTTTATCATCGGGATGAATATGATTAAACCATTGGGCATAATCCCGGGTGTCGCGGGTGCCCAGCACATCCGTGATCGAAGGGCTTACAAAAACAACATCCACCGCGGCTGACGCGTTTTTATCAAACGACAATCTGTATACGACAAACTCATTGGCATTTTCCATAAAAGAGCGAAGGTGCTGTTCACTCTCGCTCAATGCCCGGCGCGCTTTATCGTGTTCCAACAACGCCCCCAGCATGGCGCCGGCTGTTTTCAGCATATCGCTTTCAGCGTTCGACCAATAGCGTTCACCCCAGCAATCATCAAAACCGATAAATCCCCACCACTTGTCCGAAACATATATGGGAGCGACCATAATCGACTTTATACCCTGGGGTGCTAACACCCTTCTCTCTTCACGGGGGAGTCTTCGGACGATTTCCTTAATGGTGTGCCCCTGCTTCATGAGTATCCGCCACCGATTTAATCCACCGGATAACCAGGGCAGATTGGTGGTTCCCGGGTTCCCCTTCTGGGGGAAAACCCCCGGAGCGGACCACTCATGCTGCTGGCTGGTCATCGATACACCGGATGCACTGGTGTGGTTCTTGAACACATACACCCGGCTCACCGACACGGCTTTGCCCAGCCGGCACAATACCTTGACGATAGTGCACTCATCGAGCGCGCCTCTCCTCAGGAAATGTTCGGCGGCTTGTGTCACGGCGGATAAGATGGCGTCCCGGCTTTTCAGTTTTTTTTGGTGCGTCAGCATGCGATGGGTGTCACGGATTACACAAACCGAGCCGACGAGATCCCCGAACTTGTCAAAGAGCGGGGTTTTCGATTCAATAAAAAACTCGCCCAGGTCAAAAGTCTGCCGGGTGTCAAACAGGTTGCTGCAATCAGGACTGGATTCTTTGCGGTTTGTTTCAGTACCCCGACCATTTCCACTGCAGAAAATATCCGTATAATATTTACCTACCGCCGCATCGGCGGTGATACCTAATTTCTTGCACAACCGATCATTGACGATCACAATTCTGGATTCATGATCCAGAATCATCATATAATTAGGGATGGAACTGAAAATGGACTCCCAGGTAAGATTCTTCATTCTAGCCGGTTATTTTATTATTTATTAACAATCAGTTATATTTTTATAACAGGTATTTATGCCCTGTCAAAAAGTGCCTTTTTTGCGGGACGCGTACATGAAGGTCCATTGGAAGCGGCAAACCGGGCAACACAACGATGACCCCATTGTGATCTGTTATACCGGGATACCGATATCGGACAATTGCTGTGTAATCAAGGTTTCCCATCCTTTGTTGGCCGCCGGATTCGCCGGGCTGGGGTGGGCGATTCGACCGATGGTAATGTCCAACCCCTCAAGTGCCTGTTGCGCCTGGCGACGGGCATATTCCCCTATTCCAATGACATATTCCGGAGATAATCGTAAAACGGTTTCACGCAGTGCCGCATTGCAGGCGGCAACCAACGGTCCCCTTTCCTTTACCTTGAGTTTATCCGGAGTCTTGTTGCGACCGGATGCTTCAAAAAAAATCAACGGGCAATAGTTTGCCACAAAAAAACGCTTGAAAAACGACTCCGGAGCATCGAAAACCTTGCGGGCCCATCCCCAAAAACGGCGCCCGCTGACCTCGCTCTTGGCACAGGCGAAACCATCCACCGGCCTTTTGGGGTGCATATTTTCCGGTGTACCGATTTCCGCTGTGATGCCCAGCCAATCCCGGACGGCACCTACTTCACCGAAGGGTATGCCGGTTTGGGCCATGCCCCATGGGCCTGGGTTCATGCCGACAAATACCGCTTCCTTCGGGCCTTGTGCATAAAACGACAGATATTGATCGTAGGCGTCCGCGGCATAGGTGAGCGGATTGTAAACATGCGTAACCGGAGGTCTGAACTTAAGCGGTGATAACGCCTCGACCAATTGCCGTGTTATGGTTTGCATGTTAATGTAACTGCAACCGTATCAATTCTGCCATTTAAATTGGAATTCAATTTCCTCGGACTTTCCTTCCCGTTCATGCTCAATGTTGAATTCGGCATGAGCCGGAACGTTAATACGCTCGTTGGCAATCTGAATCCTGAAGGGTTTGCCGGATTCAAGACAATCCGCCAGGCGTCGAAGCTTTGCGGCAATCTGCGCCATGTTGTATGATTTTTCCAAATCCCTGTTCACTTTTTTTGCCACAGTATTCTCCTTCCGATGAATTTCCAAAGACGCCCGGTTGCCGAATCTGTCTATTTTGGCAGAATAATGTAACAAAACGTGTGCCTAAATCCAAGTACTTATATATTTTATGGATAGTCCGGATGTGCTTAATTGATTATCGATGTCCAATTTGATACATAGCAGATTCCTGCTGTAAGAAACAACGGTAGCCGTGCACTCCGGCACGGTCCATTCACGACAAGGGAAAGATGGCGGTGACAAAAAAGCGACCGATCCTGCTGACCCGTTTGATTACCGGTTTGGCTACACGACTATTTCATATCTGGTTTTCAACCTGTCGGGTTAATATCATCGGGCAGGAGGTGCACCGCCGGTATTTTCTTGGAAACGAAAAAGCGGTCGGCGCCACCTGGCATAAGGGTGCAATATTTCTCGTATGGTTCTTCCGAAAGCTCCGACCCATGGTCATGGTCAGCAAATCCGAGGATGGAGATCTTATTGCCGGCTTTGCAGAAAGGTTGGGTGCTATCCCCGCACGAGGTTCCTCCAGCCGTGGCGGTCGTGATGCATTGAAAAAGATGCTGGATTATCTCAAAAAAACCCCCGATGCGAAAGTGGCCACAGTAATGGATGGTCCGCGAGGCCCCCGGCTGGTGGCCAAAAAAGGAATGATCCTGTTGGCCATGTTTTCAGGCGTCCCCCTGATCCCCGTGGTGGTGTCGGCCAATCCGGCGATAACCTTTACCAAAGCCTGGGACCGGACCATAATCCCCTTGCCGTTCAGCAAGGTAACGATATTGTATGGAAAACCCTGGAGCGTCCCCCGCCGCATGTCCGAAGATCAATTGGAAGATTTCCGCTTTGAGGTGGAAACAACACTGAACCGAATGCTTGCGGAGGCGGACAGGGATACGGGTTACGCCATAGACGTTTAACTTGAAAAAAAAACTGCCGATAAGAAACATAGCCGTTGAAAAATATCGCTGTCGGTGGTGCCGAAAATTGCACACATTCCACGGCTGCTGATCTTCGAAATCAGTGGTAAATCTGCTTGAACGGCATACAGATTACGCGTCATTGGGCCCTTTACAGGGAATGAATTCCGAAACGGCACATTTATTGCTGTTATTCAAATAAGATATGAATGTCTTGATGGTTGACTTGTAAATAGAACATGGTATTTTCCGTCCAACACATAAAACCAGCGATGAGATGAATTCTTCGGGAGGTTGCATTCGGTGGATTATAGTCGACGTGTTTTTCTAAAAACAGGTGCTGCGGCAATCGCAATGTTGTGGTGTCCCCAATATACCTTTTCAGCAAATATCCGAGCCAATACCCATAAAAAGACACTGGATTTTTTCAACATCCACACCAGGGAACGGATTTCGGCATGCTATTACAACCATGGCGAGTACCAGGCCGAAGCACTCACCCACATAAATCATGTACTCCGTGATCATCGCAGCGGAGAGGTCCACCCAATAGACAAAGGGCTGCTTGACGTTCTGTTTGATTTAAAAACCGATAACGGCATTGACAAGCCGTTTCATGTCATTTCCGGCTACCGCTCGGAAACCACCAACACCATGCTGGCCAATACCACTTCGGGTGTGGCCAAGAAAAGCCTGCATACCAAAGGCAGGGCCATTGATATTCGTGTCCCCGGAATCAAAACAAAAAATCTGAGGAATGCCTGTATCGAATTACAGGCCGGGGGTGTGGGATATTATCCCAAATCCGACTTTGTTCATATGGACACCGGCTCGGTACGGTGCTGGTAATCGCAAACCCTGCCTTAAACTTCTTTTCTTTTATTCCACAGCGGCACCGCCAACTTTTTGGCGCTGCGGAAACACGCCCTGAAGTTCAAATGACGGATCATCGGGGTTCGAACGCGGTGAAAACGGCGAACGGGTCACACGTTGCCGCAACGCCTTTTCTAAAAGCCGGTCGCGGCCGTAAATGTCGTCTCTGAATTGGGGAATCCCATCTTCGGCGATCCAGGCGGTCATATACAGGAGATGAATTAGTATGGGCGCCGGCAGATGGATATTGCGTTGGCTGCCTTTTTCAATGGCCTCGGCCAGCTTCTCCCTTGTCCATCCGGCGTTTCCTGACATCAGATATGCTGCCAAATCAAGTGGTTTTTCAGTCCGGATGCATCCGGAACTGAACCCCCGGATCGTTTCGTTGAACAGGGTGCGATGCGGTGTATCATGAAGGTAGACGGCAAATTTGTTCGGAAACATAAATTTAATTCTGCCCAGCGCATTCATAGCCCCGGGATCCTGCCGGAACCGAAGCGGGAAATACCGCTTGCCGAGAGTGGTCCAGTCGACAAGCTCAGGGGTTAATTCCTGCGCGTCCTGTTGCCAGCCGTCGAATACCCGGAAACGATTCTTGGTCAGGTATTCAGGATCTTTTTTAATTTTAGGCAGAATATCATTTACGGCAATGGTGGTGGGTACGGTCCAGTAGGGGTTCACCACCATGTAGGATAATCTCGAACTGAACACCGGGGTTTGCCTGGCCGGCTTTCCGACCACCACCCGCATATCAAGAGTAGTATGATTATTTTCGACCACCTTCAATCTGAAGTCGGCCGTATTGACCAGGATATATCGCTCGCCCAGGTCATGGGGCAGCCAACGCCAACGCTCCAGATTAAGCTCTATCTGGCGGATGCGGTCTTCCACGGACAAATTCAATGCCGACAGCGTCTTTTCACCGGCAATACCGTCTGCGTTGAGTCCGTGGCGCCCCTGGAATCTGATGACCGCGGATTCAAGGGTTTCATCGAACACGTCGGGCTGCAGGGATTCACCAGAGTTCATCAGGTCGCCACTGATGGTCAAACGCCTGCGCAGTTGACTGATCCTCGGGTCCTGCTCGTCCTTCCGCAGGGACGGTCCCATAGCCACCACGGGCCATCCGCCGTCAACCGCAATTCGGTGGTATTCGCTCAAAAGCGCTGTAAGTCCGGTGTAACCGCCGTGCGGTGGACGAACCCGATCGAAGATGGTAATGGATGGGCCCGATAACACTACCGTTCTCAGAATGTTCATCAAGTCAATCGAATCACCGGCCAAAATCCAATCCGGATGCAAGGTTTCCGGGTTCACCCTTCCGCCCAAAAGGTGTGAGCCATAGAGCAGGAGTGCGTCCGTGAACAATACTTCGAGATCTATCCACATGGAAACGGCTTCGGCGGTATCGATTTCCCCCTGATCATGTATTTGCCTTAATTCATTGATCAATTGTTCGATCCGGGTCAGATGATAATCCTCAGCGCGCAAGCCGTCATCGGTGGATGATTCCAGAGAGGTGACAAGCATGGCGGCATCGGCGGAAAGACCGGTATCATTTACCCACACCGGTTTATATTCGCGATGGATATAATAGTCAGGGATAAGGGACGTGCCGCAGATAAGCTCCCCCTGGCATACCAATCCCTGCCGGAACATTTCCAGCTCAATCCTTTTTTTCAACTCGGCATTCAACTTTTCCGTCAAAATACCGGCAACGGTATTACAGGCGGGCAACACCAGACAAATCAGTGTGACCAGGAAAAGGATAAACGGCCTATTGCCATATTTATGGTAATTCTGCATTCACTGTCATCCGCCGGGATTTTCAAAGAAAATATAGTTGGTTGCATAATCACTGAATTCAAAATAGACCTTCTTCTCACCGGCATCCTTTAGCATGTTGAAATTGGTGTCCATGTAACCATAACCGAATCGATAAGGACGGGGTACCTTGTCAGTGGTTCCAAGGGCAGTGGACAGCTTGTCTATTTTAATGAACCGCTTGACCAGCTTATCGCCGGCATACACTTCCAAAACCCCATTGGTCCCGGTCCAATTCTGGATAGACCGTCCGATTTTATTCTGAGTTTCCTGGGTGCACCCGGAAACAAACATCACGATCAGGACTGCAAACATAATTCGATACATGATTCATCTCCTGTGTTGATTTTTTTACGAAGCCTCATCGGGCTCCACAGCCAATTATTATTAGAAACCGTTCGTATATGAAAGTTGTACGGTAGCTTATTTCCGGGATTAATTTGATACCATCCCTGATAACCTGCCGATTTCATAAAGCATGTTTTCAAGAAACTGATGAACCGGAATATCCGGTGCCGCTGTTTCAGGCCGGCCGAACCGGATACAGACATGGGTGCGGCGGCCTTGTTTTTCATACCGGATACCCACCGGGAGAAAACGCGGACGTGATCGTGAAAGAATGAATCGAATCATGCCGGCATGTCCTGTACCGATGGCATCCGGATAATAAGTACCTTCCGGAAATATAACCACACGCCGCCCGCAAGCCAGAAGCTCGACAACCTGTTTAAACGAGCGCCGGCTTTGCAATGGTTTTTTCCGGTTCAATGCGATCCCGCCAAGGTACTGAAGACATTTCGCCATCCACGGTTGCCGGAACAATTCGTATTTGGCGACAAAAAACAAGGGGTGTGGTGAAGCGAGTCCGAGAAGTGGGATATCTTCCCAGCGTTGATGCTTTGGCAGTAACACCACAGGACCGTCCTGGTTGAGCCGTTGTGCATTGCGGGTTTCGATGCAAAAAAAGGGGCTGAAACAATATCTCACCATGTTCCGGCCTGTGGAAAACACGAGGGGATGATCTCCGATGAACGGTTTACATCCATTGGAATTGTCCGGACGGCGATTGTACTTGTAATGGTCATGGAGAAAGGTCATTTGTATTGTCCGTGCCGATTTTTTTGCAGCATCTCTGGTTACCGTGTCTTCAATATCAAAAAAAAAGCGATGCATAAAGCTACGCATCGCTTTTTCATTTATCGATCAATTTTTCGTGTATAATCCTGGCAGGTAATGTGAGATATCGGTATACGCACGGGTAGTAACCGGGACCTCGCAATATCAGCTTCCGTTCGGTTATTCCATCATCCATGATTCGGGCACACCATACACCCCTGGTGATGAGATGGATGATATCCCGCTCCTGCAGCTACGGCAATATTTCCGAGGTACGCCCCTGCCAACCCACTGGATATTCATTTTATGATTCGCACCACACTTTGGGCAGATACACTGTACGGCCTTTCGTTTTCCTGACATCATGCGGCCCTCCGGTGTTTTTAGGTCATTTGTCAAATCACAGGAAAATATAATTAACCTATAGAACCAGATCCGCCAAAAAGGTTACAAATGAAAACTGTCGTATACCGCAGCGGCATGGCGGCATAAAACATCGAATTGTTCAGGATAAAGGGATTGTGCACCGTCACTCATGGCCCGGCTGGGGTCGTGATGAACCTCAACCATTAATCCATCTGCTTCTGCGGCCACTGCAGCGCGGCTGAGGGGAAGCACCTGCTCCCGTTTCCCGGCGGCATGACTTGGATCAACGATGATCGGCAAATGCGATTCTTTCTTGATCACCGGTATAGCGGACAGATCCAATGTATTCCGGCTATGGTCCACAAAGGTTCGCACGCCTCTTTCGCAAAGGATGACATGGTTGTTTCCCCGCTCGAGAATATATTCTGCGGCCATCAGGAATTCTTCAACCGTCGCCGCCATACCCCGTTTGAGTAAAATGGGTTTTGGGGACAACCCGGCCCGCTTTAGCAGGGTGTAGTTCTGCATATTCCGCGTTCCGATCTGAATTATGTCCGCATGTTCTTCAACCAACTCAAAGGTTTCATAATCCATCGCTTCGGTGACCACGGGCATATTGAACTTATCACGGACCCGTGAAAGAATCTCCAATCCCGCTTCACCCAATCCCTGGAACGAGTATGGTGATGTGCGCGGTTTGAAGGCGCCCCCGCGAAAAATGTGAGCCCCGGACGCTTTAACTTTTTCCGCGATGGTAAACGCCTGTGCTTCGTTCTCGATGGCGCACGGACCGGCTAAAATCGTCAGGCTACCGTTTCCTATTTTAATACCGCCGACATCTACAATGGTATCCTCAGTTTTTACCTCACGGCTGACGAGTTTATAGGGCCGCGTCACCGCGATGGCTTCCTTGACGCCGGGAAGTCCTGCGAACAAGCTGGTATCCACCGGGCCGGTGTTGTTGAGGATGCCAATGGATACCCGCTGACCACCCGGAATCGGACGCGCCGTAAGTCCTCGTCCCTCAATAATCTTTACAACTGTATCAATCTGTTCTTTTGTCGCGTTATGATCCATTACCACTAACATGAAAATTGCCTCCCGGATAAGTTAAAGAATGAATGACATGGACCATAAAAAAGGGGCTGCGGACATATAGCCCGAAACCCCTGTATAATAAAAGAGACCGCGGGCTTTGAGAACGCCTGCGGTCCATTTTTTATGTGAATGGTTCAATGCTAGAAAATCCCGGCAGGCACCCTCTTTTCGACGATGTTCCACCAGTACCGGAATCCCTTGTAATGATTTAATGAATAGCTCAACTTTCCACCGCGTAATTGGTTGTCGGTAAAGCGCGACTATGCCTTTAGAATGATATGGTGTCAAGAATAAATACGGACCTCAGGTTCATCCGCATTTCCATGATATCACCTTTGGAATGATGTTTTTTGTTCATACCATTGTAAAAAAAAATACAGGGGACATCATGGCGGATACCACCGCGGCATCCGTAAAAATGATCAAACCCCTGCAATTCATATACGAGCGAACGGACCTTTGGGAATGCAAATATTGGCACATGAATTGCTGTAATTCAAAACACCGGTGTTGTTTGACCTGGATGTTAATGGAAGTGCCGCAAGCCTGAATCCGCTTTTGCCTCTCTCTTCTTGTTTCTGTTCTGCAATACCTATTCCCGCAATCTGTTCATCTTCGGCCAACACCTCAAGATCACGAGAGGTATTGTATAATTATGTCTAAATCACGGAACAAAATTGAATTACCGGTCGATGTCGATGAAATCGTAGCGCTTCTGATCTCCGACATGACCATCGAACACAGAATCACCATGGCGAATATGACGGACCAGGAATTCGATATGCTATACGACTATGTGTCGCCGCTGCTCCTGGACGAGTTTATGATCTGGACGGAAAATCCGGCACTACTGGAATCCTGCTTTTCAACCATCGAATCGGAAAATCGGAATGGTTATGAACCGGCACGTGTCATCCTGGACAGGGTTCGCACCAAACTCTATAAACGCTATGGTGTGATAACCGCCCCCTGAATAAAATATCTGAACCAGACTTGACATACCGCTGCACCTTGTTTGATGCCGGCCTGAACCCATGCGCACTCCACATGGTTTCTCAATGGACATGGCAACTAAAGAATTGGAAGGATTCTGCCGATATTTGGGACAATGATATTCCCTAACGAGCTAGAGCGATGTTAAAACGATCGAAAAAACTGTCCGCAGATCTCTCCACGGCCCTGGTCATATGTGTTGCACTTGTGTCTGCATTCATCATTGCATTCAATTATTACTATCGTTCACAGGAATCCTGGAAAAGGCTCGAAAGAACCGCTGAGGATTATACGGCTTATTTGGGGGCGGCACTGGTCTTTCCCGTGTGGAATCTGAACCGCAAAGCGGTATCAGAGCTGGTGCAATTTCATTCGATTAACAAAGAAATTGTCCTTCTCGAAATCACTGACACCACCAGAACCATCAATCATCGGCATTCCGTAGCTAACGGATATTCTAGCATTATCCGGAAGACCGCCATCAAACATCAGGATCATAATATCGGCGAAGTAGTAGTTGGGCTCAGTACACGCTCTTATTACCAGGCAAACCGGCGATTATTGATTAACAGCATTGTCATGGTGATCGGAATTATCGTCACTATTATAGCGATCAACGGCATCATTCTAAAACGATTGCTGTACAAACCCTTTTATACGCTGCAAAAAAGAATAGACGACATATCCAATGGTGATTACGACAACATACAACCGAATTCCGGGTACAGGGAACTGGATCAGATATGCTTGAAATTCGAGGAAATGGCGGCACGGATCAAGACCCGTGAGCAACATCTCAAAAATACGTCCACGCTTCTCAGGGAAGAGATATCCGATCGGAAAAAAGCCCAGGAGGAATTGAAGAGCAACGAGCAGAAGTTACAGAACATTCTCGATTTTGCCCCACCGGTTATATATTTAAAGGATCTTCACGGTAAATATATCATGGGGAACAAACAGTTTGAACATATATACCAGGTACCGCGGGATCAAATTGCCGGACTGGACGACAGGCAACTTCATGACGGCGACACATACCGGATCATAAGAGCCGGTGATGATAGAATAATCGATACCGGAACACATATCGAGGTGGAAGAGAAGATTGAGCGGAACGGAAAAGCCAAGACCTATTCGACGATCAAGTTTCCATTGAAAAACACCGGGGGAGAAATTTATGCCATCGGTGGCATATCAACGGATATCACCGTCAACAGGCATCTTGAATCTCAACTGCGCCAGGCCCAGAAGCTGGAGGCCATAGGTACACTCGCCAGTGGCGTCGCCCATGATTTCAACAATATCCTGCAGGCTATTTCAGGCTATATAGAATTGATGTTGCTCCAGGAAAAAGGTCGAGCGGTTAATAAACAGCCGCTGAATCAAATGCAATCCGCCATCGACCGCGCAGCCGATCTCATACGCCGATTGCTTATTTTCAGCCGTAAAAGCGATGTTAAACTCAAGCTGCTGGACTTGAACAATACCATCAGTCACGCCATGGGCCTGCTGGAGAGAACCCTGCCCAAAATGATTCAGATACGGAAAGATTTTTCCGCCTGTCCGGCGACCGTCTATGCCGATCCGGTGCAAATGGAACAGGTGTTGATGAACATGGGGGTAAACGCCGGCGATGCCATGCCCGACGGTGGAACGCTCACCATCCGCACCGCCAATGTCACGTTGACAGAAGAATTTTGCAGGCCCCGGCCGGAAACCACTCCCGGTGACTATGTCCTGATCGAGATAGACGATACCGGGGCGGGCATGGATCAGGATACACTGCAACGCGTGTTTGAACCCTTTTTCACCACCAAGGGCATCGGAAAGGGAACCGGCCTGGGACTGGCAACCGTATATGGTATTGTAAAACACTTGCGGGGCCATATCTCCTGCAACAGCCGGCCGGGTATGGGGACGAACTTCAAGTTGTATATCCCCTCGATAAGCTCTGCGAAAAACATGGCGGAAAACGAAAATGTCTGCAAACGCATCCCGATATCAAAGGGAAATGAAAGAATACTGGTGGTTGATGATGAGGAGACGGTCAGAGAAATCGCTGAAAACGCGCTAAACAAATTCGGATACACCGTAACTACAGCAGAAAATGGTGAACAAGCCATAGAAACGTATAAAGGCATGCGTAACGCCATTGACCTCGTGATACTGGATCTCGGCATGCCCGGCATGGGCGGACTCAAATGTTTGAAAGCGTTGATTGATTTATATCCCCAGGTGAAAGTCCTGATTGCCAGCGGATATGGTCAGTCCGACACGATCTCCAAAAGTCTGGAGTTCGGCGCGGCCGCATTTATCAAAAAACCATACCATATCCTTGATTTGGGGAAAATTGTCCGCAATCTTCTGGATGGGACTGCCGGTGTCTGCGAAACGGACAACCTTCACCTTGCGTCCAAAGCCTCCTGAAGAGTCCATAATCTTAAATACGGTCCACTCCCGGACGACGCAGTTTCACCGGATGTGTTTTCATCTTCCTTATCCTGAGATTCAACATTTCCACGAAAACTGAAAAGGCCATGGCAAAGTAGATATAGCCTTTGGGAATGTGCAGATCGAACCCCTCGCCCACCAGGGCGAACCCCACTAATAAAAGGAAACTCAGGGCAAGGATCTTCACTGTCGGATGATTCTCCACAAAGTTACTGATGGCACCGGCAAGAAAAATCATAAATCCGACGGCGATAATAATGGCCAGGACCATGATGAACACCTGTTCGACCAATCCTATGGCCGTAATCACCGAATCAATGGAAAAGACAATATCCAGTACCATAATCTGAGCGATCACCCCGGAAAAGGATGCCTGGCCCGAATTTCCATGGTCGCCATCGCTTTCACTGGATTCACCTTCCAAATTCTTATGGATCTCAAGGGTGCTTTTGGCCAGCAAGAACAATCCGCCCAGCAACAGAATGATATCCCGGCCCGAGATTTCCACTGAAAACAAGGTAAATAATGGAGCGCTGAGTTTCATGATCAGGGTTATTGAGAACAACAGCACAATTCGGGATATCATGGCCAAGGCCAGTCCGATGGTCCGGCCTTTCTTCTGTTGATTTTCAGGCAGACGGCCAACGAGGATGGCAATAAAAATGATATTATCAATACCAAGAACGATTTCCAGCGCCGTCAGGGTCAACAGCGCCATCCAGATCTGAGGATCAGTTATCCACTCCATGTATGTATCCTTTGTTTTTCAATCTTAAGGGTCTTTTAGCGGGAGATGACCGAACGAACGCCGGATGATCCGAAGCGTTATTTCCGTCTATGCATAATAAATATATGTGCATAATGTCAAAAATTGTAGTACCTAAATCAGGAAATCAACCTCCCACTAGCGTGGACAGCGGAAAAGCCCGGGTTCTCACCTGTGGTATCACAATATTCACCGGCCATAAAGGGACCGCGGTAATGAAAATCTTCTTATTGGCAGCTGTTGGCTACATCGCCGTAATCCTTCTCGCCTATGTATTGCAAAATAAAATGCTGTATTTCCCGGCGAAAGCGACTTTGAACCAATTGGTCCGGCAGACTGCTGCAATCAGCATGTCGCTATGGCCCGGTGAAGATGCCGGGTACCGTGGACTGATGAAAAGCCCCCTTAAAGACCATTGTCCGGGAACCATCGTTGTGTTTCACGGCAATGCCGGATCCGCTGTGGATCGAAGCTACTACATGCGAGCCCTGCACCCGCTGGGATATCGGGTATTTTTGGCTGAATACCCGGGTTACGGGGCACGAGCGGGTGGTCCAGGGGAAAAAGCAATCGTAAAGGACGCCCTGGAAACCCTGGCAGTGCTTCACGAGACCTTCGGTGAGCCTCTCTACATATGGGGTGAATCCCTGGGGTGCGGGGTAGCCGCCGCCTGTGTCGCCGACAGGCGCATTCCCGTGGCCGGTGTAATCCTGTTGACACCGTGGGACACCTTGGCCAACGTGGCGCATTCCGCATACCCGTTTCTACCCACTGGCCTGTTGTTGAAAGACCGATATGACAACATTCGGAATCTGAAACAATATCCGGGCCCGACCGCAATCATCAAAGCGGGTCGGGATGAAGTCATCAAAAACCGGTTTACCGACAACCTGTTCGCCCAGATACCCGGTCAAAAGAAATTATGGACCTTCGATAACGCCGGACATAACAGCTGGCCATCGGACCCGTCACAACCATGGTGGCGGGAGGTAATGACGTTTGTGGGCGGATGTAAACAATTGAGATAACGAAAATCCATATCATACAGGACCATATGCCAATGAAAAACTGGATACAGATCAGCGAAGGGGAATATGATGTCAAAAAGGCGTACATCCTCGCGCCTGACTATTACGCGGTCTCGATGGAGTCTGCAGTGATAAATGTGTTCACCGGCCGTGACGGCCATCGAAAAATGGAAGGCCATGGACTGATCGAAAATATTCGTGTGGTTGACCTGCTGGATCATGGTGACGATCTGGATATAATTCTGATGTTTGAAGCAGACATCTGCTTTATCATGCGATCTCCTATCCTCCAGGGTGGCAAGGTTTTCGCCGAGAATATCAAATCCACCATGCGGTTTACACCGACCAAGCCCTGGGAACAGCTCTCGGATGATGAGTATCATGATCTGACCGAAAAAATCCGCAGGCTTTAGCCATCTACGGTATCGCCGGGCTCCGATTACGGAAAAACCGATGACAAGGCCGACCTTTGAAGCATAATTAACTGTAACTCATATATTTTCTTGACAAAATACGATTCAACTGGCACTTGTTATCTATACACTCCACATTTATAGTCTGAAAAAGGAACGAATAGTATGGCACTTACAAAGGCTCAAATTGTTGAAACCGTTCAAAAAGAAATTGGGTTACCGAAAAAATCATCTACAGAGCTCATCGAGGATCTGCTGGAAATCATCAAACGGACACTTGAAGCTGGAGAAGATGTTTTAATAAGTGGATTCGGTAAGTTCTGTGTCAAACAGAAGCGCGCACGACGCGGCAGAAATCCGGCTACAGGTGATGATCTAATGCTTTCCCCAAGAAGAGTGCTGACATTCAAATGTTCAGGCAAACTAAGAAAAAGGATCAACTCGTAACAGTGTTTGTGCCAGACAGTCTGCATTCCCTGAATGCAGTGGCGTTTGTTCCAATCAGTGACATCCAGGTGCCAGCGAAATGGGATATGGTCTGATTCGTTTGACCATAAGTGGGGCTGCACCGCCACCAAACGCATGATGAACTACACCTGGAAGCAGCCAGCACCCCTTCACGCACCTTGCCGTTTCCCACCGGAAAAGATACCCATCGACTTCAGCACATCGCGAACCTGTGTCTCGTCGAGGACACCTTTATAAATTCTCCGTAGGTACTTCAGGATTACCGGCTCCAGTGGTTTCAGTCACCTCATCCACGCCAGGTACTGCGGTCTCCGATGTCTGGCCGGGTTCAGGCTTTGGCTCAGTGGTCATATCCGGGCCTATCGGTGCCGTTGGCGTTTGCGGTTCTTCACCTGTAGATTCCGGTGCAACCGGTGGTTGCGGAGCATCTGTCGGGCCGGCATCAGGGGGGCTGATGGTTTTACTTTCCGGTTCTTTTCCCTTAAGCTGCTCCACCTTGGTGTCCGGCAGCGCCGCGGGCTTCACCGGCTGAACATCAATTGAGACCGGGTAGGATCTTTCAGACAGCAACCGGCCTTTTGAACTAAACACGTAAACCGTACAATCGCTGAACATATACGGTGGTGTCAGGCGAGGCGAGGCGAAACTCATGGTTTTAAAATTCTTGATGCGAAAAATCGCACCCAGTTTACGCGCTGGCTTTCCATCCACCAATGGCACACCGGGCATGGATAACCACTTATCCTTCCGGGTCGATGGATCGCTTAGAACCAACATGGTCCTCCCGGACAATACATGTCCGCCGGTGGACATATTTCTGACGATATAATTTATCCGGACTCTGTTTCCGGTGCTGTCGTGGGTTATGCTGAATTTCTGGACGTCCACCTTTTCCTCGACTACCGGACTTTCGGGTGCGGCGGCATCGCTCTTTTTCACTACGACAGCCGGTTTCTTGGCTACCGGCGCCGGTCTTGAAGTGCCCCCGGCTTTTATCTTTTGCCCATTGTTACCGTCTTTTTTACCAGCCGACGGACCTTGCGCCATCGTTCCGGAAACACCCGCACTTGAATTATCCGCTGACCTTGCGGATGCGGGGGACAATTTGGCCTTTGCAATGACCAGGTCGGCCATATGCAAATCCCTTTCTTTTTTCAATGCGGAGGTACTCTTTTCCAATGCCGATATCTGGGTTTTAAGATTGGACAATTCATTCCGGTTCAAGTAAAAATTGTAAGACATACCGATGATGACAAGCAGGCACAGCACCACTATACTGATGAGAGTCATCAACCATATCCTAATCTTCTTAAACGACACAATCCGGCCATGATCACCGACCAGGAGTGTTTGTCGAACCTTATTGGCCTGGGTGTCCACTTTTAATGTGCTTTCCTTCATGAACTTCGATCTCTTTTTAAGGGAATTTTGCATGATTTCATTTCTGCCGATTGTTTGTGTTCTGTTGTCAGTTTTCGTATCAGATAGTATCCGACACCCACAAGGGGATGGCTGGTGGTTTTTAACGTCTTTTTATATGCCAGGGATTGATAGGTCTCTCCAATGATCCGGTAGGACTTTCGGTATTCGGTCACATAAATCTTTTTGAAACCGACCTTCATGCTGATATCCCGAACCTTTAAAATCTGGTCAAACAGCACCACAAAGCCGGCCCGATGTTTAAAAACGGAAATATTTTCCATACTCAGTGAGAACGGGGTCTCCGACGACCTGAAATTATTACGGACACGATGCCACCTCGGCCACCAGGAAAGAGAAGGTTTGTGTTCCTTCTGATAACAGGCGAGATAGGCAGCGACGGAACCTTTTTCAATGGCGGCTGTCCAATTCTCGATCAGACGCCGGATGCCCGCAACGGTCCGGGCGGCCGTTGATGCGGGTAAAAAGGAGATATCCTCAACAATAATAAACGGCGTCCGATTCAGGGTGATAAAGGGGGACAGGGCATCAATATCTTCATTGGAAATTACCACACATCCATTCGAATCCCAATTTCTGAGGGGTTTATCGGTTCCATGCAGCCAGATTGAATGGCCGGTCTTGCCGTTCATCCTGTCCAGTAAATTCGGGTAATCCGTGGTAAAGGCTCGATTTCCGTAGGTTGGCGATAAATACTTTTCAGGGTGTTCCTGGGTAAAGAAGTAAATTCCCTCGGGTGTTTTTTGATCACCGGATAATAGTTTTGGCCCTTTCACCTTTCCGGTGGAACACGCAAACCGTCGGTGAAGGCTGAAGTCATCATGGATCTTGTATAACAGCAGGTGTTGAGATGATTTCTCCACAATGATGGCATAGTCCGGTGAAGTGACCGATTGAAGGGTTCCGGTAATACCGGCCCAGTATATGAGCGTTTCCGGTATAAGGTTTTTCGACGGTTCAATGGCCGAACTCATGCGTGACGGACCGACGATCGTGAGCAACAATGATATGAACGGTACGAGATAAAAAACCCCGGTACCCGGGCAACGGAATTGTCCATTCACTCTAATTAACATGACACATATTTATTATGCTTGGAACTCAGGGTCAATCAAAACATAAGCCAATGGCGCGGTATCCGGAGAATTACAAGGCGCTTCCCCCGGATTAAAAAGGTGAACGAAAGGTCATTTCGATGTTATACAGACCGGTTCTCCGGTATTCACACCGAGAACATGTCGGGCATTTCCCCTGTTCACCGAAATCTCCAATAAATCGCGGCTTCCGATCAATGCGACGAGTTGTCCTTCAGGGACTTCGGCATAATAATCCACAAGACCGGCAATGGTGACCGGACCGATGCAAATGATCGGAGTTTGCACCTTCACATGGCGTCGCCATTGCGCGATGATATCCGCATTGATGTTGGTCGTCAAATTGCCAAATCGGTCAACGGAGATGACTTGTCCTTCAATCCGGTGTCGGCTGTCGATTGCAGGGACAGGGATATCCGCCATAACCAAGTCATCGGCATCAAGCTTCCGGCCGAGCAGGTTCAGGTTGACGTCCAGCGACAGATGGGCGGCAACGGGCCCGAAAATATCACGGCCGTGAAAGATATGGCTCACCTTTTGCCTGAAATAATCAGCATTTGTGAGATCGACAGCCCTAACCGTATTGGACTTTTTGATCACCATGGACAGAATGCCGTTATCCGGTGCGCAAAAATAATGCCCGTTTGCCTGCAATGCCAGTGCTTTTCGCCGGCTGCCGACTTCCGGATCAACCACTGCGGCATGAATGGTCCCCGGCGGGAAGTATCCATAGGCGCTGTCTATCGCATAGGCTGCGGCCGTTACGTCCTGTGGATCTATATTATGTGTGATATCAACGATGACGGCAGACGGATTTATGGATAGAATGGCACCTTTCATCAGGCCCACATATTCATCGGTTGTCCCAAAATCAGTCAGCAGTGTGATTATCGGCATGCTCTGAATTTATCCGTCGAGGTGGTGATATTCACATGATTTTCCTGTCTAAAACAATTTTTTCTGCGTTGCCGCCCCCAGGTGTCTGAAGGTCAGATCGGAAGCCTTTCGACCGGATGATGTCCGGACAATCATCCCGATTTTGAGTAAAAATGGTTCCACAACGTCCACAAGCGTGTCTGTTTCCTCCTGAAGCGTTGCGGCGATCGCATCAATACCCACCGGACCGCCATGGTAATAATCGATGATGGTCCTTAAGTAGCTGCGATCCAGGTTGGTGAGCCCCTGATCGTCCACGCCCTCCAGCAAAAGTGAGGCCTCCACAATCTTTTTGTCGATTTTACCGCTGGCCCTCACCTGGGCGAAATCTCTAACTCGTTTTAACAATCTATTGACGATCCGGGGAGTGCCGCGGGATCTTCTGGAGAGCTCAAGCGCACCGGCTTCATCGATGGGGATGTCCAACAATGACGCGGATCGTCCGGTAATCTTGATCAAATCGTCCGTCTCGTAAAAGTCCAGACTTCGAAATATACCGAACCGGTCGCGCAACGGGGCTGACAATAGTCCGACCCGCGTGGTGGCACCGACAAGGGTAAAGCGTTTCAAACGGAATCGATGGCTTCGGGCATGAATCCCTTTATCGAATACCACGTCAATGGCAAAATCCTCCATCGCCGGGTATAAAAACTCTTCGACTGATTTCGGCGTTCGGTGGATCTCATCCACAAACAGGATATCCCCCTCTTCCAGATGGGTTAAAATACCAATCAGGTCGCCGCCCTTTTCAAGGGCCGGCCCGGAGGTGACAGTCAGTTTTCCATCCATCTCATTGGCGATGATATGGGCCAGGGTGGTTTTTCCAAGCCCTGGCGGACCATGAAACAAGATATGCTCAAGGGGCTCATTTCGCAGTTTGGCGGCCTCGATGGCAATCTTCAAGGTTTCGACGGTATCGGGTTGTCCCACATATTCCGCCAGCGACTCCGGCCGGAGGGAAAGGAGTTCCGGAATCTGATCTTCGGGCATGGCCGCTCCCCGGACTAACTCTTGATTTTCCGAGGAGTGGGTTAAGATATCATCGGTCATAGATCTTGTTCTCCAGGATACCCTCCGGATTGTTGGTGATCATCGGAGATATCCATTATCATTCCATCTCTTTTTCGCCCCGGTATACCTCCTCAAACAGCGCCTCGGCCGTTGCGATGTCCGGATTTCGTTTCAGCGCATCGACCACCATTTTCTTGGCTTCAAGAAGCTTATGCCCCAGCTGCCCGACCAGCACATCCAATACCTGCTGGATCAGATCATCACCCACGGCATATGCCGCATTTTCGCCGGAGTTGCCGTCAACAACGAACTTCACTGCTTTTCCCTGCAGGGAGGCGATGATTTTCTGGGCGGTCCTGCCGCCAATACCCTTGAGTGCCTTCAGACGCCCCAAGTCTTTGGATTCGATGGCAGAGGCGATCTCCGAAACCGGTATGTCCATGGCCTTGACCGCCTTGAGCGGACCAATGGCATCGACGGAAATGAATAATTGAAAAAACTCTTTTTCCGTTTCTGAAGTGAAACCGATGAGCACCGGTTTTGGTTGCCGCTCGGTCTGGTGATAATAAATAAATAGGGACACCGTATCCCCTATGGATTTGGTGGCAAGGGATTTCATTACCACGGCCGGCAGCATCACCTCGTAACCGACCTGTGCAGCAAGTATCAACATGCGCTCAGCTTCAACCTTCAGCAGTTTCCCTTCCAGATAACCAATCATCGCAGGCTCGATTTCTTGTTGGATTTCATCTGATTCAAGCGCATATAGTTTTCAAATCGAAATAAGCCGATTAATGCCAGCCCCAGCGCATCAGACGCATGGTACGGCCGGATCGGCTCCGACAGGCAAAGGGTGTGGCGCACTGCTTTTTCAAGCTGATCTTTTCCGGCATTCCCATTCCCCGTGAGGATCTGTTTGGCCTGGCGAACCGCCACCTCTGTGATCGCCACATCCGCCTGATAGCCCGCCAACAGGATCCCCCCGCAGACCTTCCCAAGGGTGATACCGGATTTGGGATATTTCTCCAATGAAAAGACATCTTCCACCACCATCAGGTCGGGCTTTTTTTCTTTGAGTACGCGGGTCAGCTTCGAGTAGATAATATCCAGTCGATGGGCCAACGACAAATCCCCGCGAGTATTGATCGCCCCATAGGCATGGCTGCATACCTGTTGCCCTTCCCCGGTTACAATGCCGATACCGGTGGCCGCCAAACCCGGGTCTATTCCAATAACCGTCACCATAAGTGAGATTTCATCACATCGGGGTGTTCCACCGCATCCTCAATCATTCGCCGAACCATCCGGCATCAAATCTCTTCCAGTTTCTGGACAGCGATTTTCCCCTCGGACGTGTTCGGGTACCGACTCGTTAAATCCTTCAATATCAGACGGGCACTGGATTTATCTCCGATCTCCACAAAAGCCAGTCCTTGCTTTAACAAGGCCGCCGGAACTTTGTTCCCCCGGGGATAGTTGTCCAGGACCTTTTGATATTCCAGGATCGCCTTTTCATACCATTTTTCCTTGAAATAAATTTCACCCAGCCAAAACTGGGCATTGTCCGCATTGGCGGATTTGGGATATTTTTGGAGCAATGACTCGAAGCCGCTGCGCGCACCGTCAAAATCGTTCTTGTCGAAGGCCGCTTTAGCCGTCGAATACAACTCATTTTCATTTGCCGCTGTTGGCGTTGCGGATGTGGATCGAACCGCATTTGTGGATTTTGCTCTCGGTTTCTTTCCGCGCTCCAAATTCAGATATTGCTCCAGTTGATCGATACGCTTGTCGAACTCCGAAAGGCTTTTGAGCACCAACTGCAATTGTTCATCCTGCCGCTTCCCCGAATCTTCCAGGGTCGTCATGTTCTGACGGAAGTAATACTCGGACTCTTCGATTTTGCCGTTCAACGTCTTGATGTCTTCTGAAAATGAATCGAGAGTGGCGTTGAGTCCCGCATATTGCGAACGGATTCGTTGTTCTTCCGTCTCGCGGGTTTGCCCCAAGTCCTTTAATTTGGTCTGCAGGACCGCCTGGTTCTTTTCGGCTTCAGTGGCCAATTGCTGCCTGAGGTTCTGGTTTTTCTTCTCAAGCTCGACATTCCGGCGCTCAATAGCCTGAAGGCGATTTTCCATTATATAAATGTCTCTTTGCATGGCGCACCCCGGCACCAGGAGACTGCAGATGAGGGTGAGGAAAACGAGGTATTTCATTTTTTCCTCCTTATTCGATTATAAAGTGAGCTCGCCGGTTTCTAGCCCAGGCCGCTTCAGATTCATCGTTATCCAAGGGACGTTCCTCCCCATAGCTGATGGTGGTCATCCGGGAACCGGATATGCCAAGGTTCAGCAAAAAAGCCTTTGCCGTTTCCGCCCGCCGGTCGCCTAAAGCCAGATTATATGCGGTGGTGCCACGGTTGTCGCAATGGCCTTCTATGATGATGGTGACAGCCGGATTAGTCATCAACCAATCGGCCTTTTCCATCAGCAGTTGTTGTGCATCCCCGTTGATTTCCGTACTGTCAAAATCAAAAAAGATATCATCGTTGGTAAATGCGACGGCGGCGGCTTCAGCCGCCTGTGTGCGTGCTTCAGATTCAGAAAGCAACTGCTCTTCGGACAGTTTGCGTTGCCGTTCCGCCTCTGCCTTTTTTGCCGCCTCCTGGGCTTTGATCTCCTCTTCCGTCAGGCCATCAGCGGATGTTCCGGCACCGGGATCGGTTTCAACTGACGTGGTCGACATCGGACGGGCACACGATGAAATAAATAAAAAGGTCGGTATCAGAATAGTCAACAAACAGATTATACCTATTTTCGTTCTCATTTGAATCCTCCTTTAGTTGATCGGGGCGGCCTTAATCAATGACGCCGCTGGGAGACCAGCGTGGATTGCTTTGCTGCCCCGGCAATTTTATCAAACGTCTTTGATCTGTTCCAAAAGCGGTGCAAATATATATCCGGGACGGGCCCTCACGGGTGGAACTAAAGGCGATCAGGCTGCCGTCCGGAGACCATGAAGGCGATTCGTTGTCTCCTTGATCCATGGTCAATTGCATTGGGGGATCCCCCTCGAGCCCGACCACATAGATATTGATCTGCCCGTCTCTCATTCCGGAATAGGCGACCTTGTCACCTTTGGGGGACCAGTCCGGCTGGGTATTATACCGGCCTTCGAATGTTAGTCGTTCCACCCGCCCGGTGTCCATTTCCCTCACATATATCTGGGGTGTACCGGATCGTTTGGATACGAAAGCCATTTTAGTGCCGTCGGGTGAGAACGTGGGTTCCACATCGATACCCCGGCTTTTGGTCAATCGCTTGATTATTTTCCCTTCACCGGTCAGCAGATAGATCTCCTGGTCGCCAGTGAAGGACAAGGCCGCAGCCAGTTCAAATTTACCGGGTACCCACGCCGGTGAAATCTGGATACCTTTTTTGGAAAACACGACACCCCGGTTCTCACTGATATTCTTGATATATAAATCCGGTGATCCCTTCACATACGATGTGTAGGCGAGCCATTTCCCATCCGAAGACCATGCCGGAAACAGGGTGATACTCTTGTGGGAGGTGAATTGCCTGGAACCGGTACCGTCGAAGTCGCAGAAATTGATCTCCTTGTGCCCCGACCCTGTGGAAATAAATGCCAGCCGGCTGTCAAAAATCCCCCTGGATCCGGTCAACTGAAAAATGACTTCACCGGCGAATTTGCGCATCACCTTGCGTTGATCCTTGACCCACCCCTTATACCGTTTTCCGATCAGCAGGGTCTGCTTCACGGTATCGAACAAACGCAGTTCAATTTCCATGAGCTCGCCCTCGATCGAGATGCCTCCGGTGATCAAAAGTTCGGCACCCACGGTTGTCCAGTTCGGGAAATTGATATTGGGAGCGATTATCCCGAAATTTTCGGCATCGATTAAAAATGCGCCACGATCAAGCAACTTGAAAAAACCGGTAAAGGTCAGCATATCCGACAGCAGATCGGATGCCGCTTGCGCGGTCTCTGTTTCCACGGTTTCACCGGTTACTGGTTTAAAATACGGCACCGCAATGGGGATCTTGCGCATATAAGGTTTGGTGATATCGATAAACTTGACATCACCGGCACTGTTTCCGGGGATTATGAGGAATAAAATCGGTAGGACAATCCCATACATAAATTTTCTGAATGTTTTGGACATAAAATCAACTCCGGTTCCGAAAAGCCATATGCTCGCGCAATTGCGGGTTAACTATCTGTTTAAATGCAGTATTCAATATCAGGTATTAATACGTTTGATTTTTATCTGACTCCTTCGGGAGTAAAATTCAGACCCATTTCAACGTAAGGCGCCACCACACCTTTTGGATGGGCATCCACCGGGCTGGATTTTATCAATGCCTTATACACGGAGTCATCCAGGACAGTATTACCGGAGCGATCAATGAAAGCAATGTCTCGTATTTCACCATTGGGCATCACCTTAATTATGACACTGGCTCTCAAGCTGGATCCCAAACCGGCCATTTGATCTGAAAACGCCCAGTTTTTTTGGATTTGATAGGCTATCTCCAGGCGATACAGATCAACCAGCTCCGCTCGCTGCTGTCCGGACAAGCCCTTCCCGTCGCCTTCACCGGTGCTCTGGGTAGCGTTGGCATCTGTCTGCTCCACCGCCATCTTCATACGGTCCGACTCCTGTTCCTGCACCTTTCGCCGTAACTTTTCAAAGACGGAGGTTTTGGGATCCGGTTTGGACGTTTCGACCTTTTCTTTCAGGTTTTTCAAGGCACTGCTGACGACCTTATTTGATTTGAAGGTTTCTTTCTTGAGCGACCGTTTGATTTTTTTAATCCTGGGAACCGGGGCCTGGGTTTGTTCAGGCGGCGCCGGTGCAGCCGCAACGGGTTTTGGCTTTGGCGCAGCAGCCTCTTCTTTGGGCGGTGCAATTTCTTTGGATGCCGATGTCGTCGGTTTTACGGATGCCGGCGTGCTGGTCGGCAGGCTGACCATACTCACCGAAATGACCGATTGACTGGATTGCTTCCGTGGTGCGAATTCCGGTTTAACAATCAGGAAAGTTATAATAACCGCATGTAAAATCAGCGATATACTATACGGAAGAAAAAATGACGAGGTCTGATTTTCCATTTTTCTAAGGGCCATAGGTTTTAAATACATGGTCAACCGCGAGGCTTCTTATCCGCCTTATTTGGGCTCAATCTCGGGAGGAGGTGGATCGGTCACCATACCCAGTTTAACGACGCCGGCTTCCTTGATTTCCGACATCACCTGCACGATGATGCCATATGCCACACCTTGATCGCCACGAAAGAAGACCTCGGGATCTTTTCGGCCCTGTAATATCTTACGCAGTTTTTCCTGAAGAAAATCCACCTGCACCTTCAGGTCATTGATATAGACCAGCCCGTCCTTGTCCACGGTGATGGTCAGCGGCTCTTCCTCGGTTTTCAGGGGTTCCGCCGCTGTTTCGGGCAATGAGACATCCACCCCCTGAATCATCATGGGAGCGGTAACCATAAAGATGATGAGCAGCACAAGCATCACATCCACAAACGGCGTTACGTTGATTTCGGACATCAGGCGGTCCTGGTTTCCTCCGAAAGCCATAATTATCTCCCCTGTGCACTCAGAATATCCCGTTCGACGATGTTTAAAAAATCAGCTGAAAAACTGATCAACTCGGTTTCGATGGTCCGGATTTTCTGCATAAAGTAATTAAATGCAATAACCGCCGGAATAGCGACGGCAAGACCCGCAGCAGTGGCGATCAGGGCTTCGGAAATACCCGGTGCAACCACCGCCAGGGACGCCGATCCCCGGAGGCCGATCCCATGGAAGGAATTCATTATACCCCACACCGTTCCGAAAAGGCCGATGAAAGGTGTTGTATTGCCGGTGGTGGCCAGAAAAGGCACCATCTGCGTCATACGGGTTGTTTCCGAATTGATGGCCCGCCTCAGCGCCCGCTTGATATTATCGCCGCCGATAGCTTGAATGGCCAATGGAGACGGGTCGCCGTCATCGGATTTTTTTCCGGCGGACATCCCGGATTGACGAAGCTTCTTCAATTCCATATAGCCGATCTGAAATACCCTGGCAATCGGGCTTCCCCGTAATTGTTTCGCTTTGGTGAAAGCGCTGGCAAGGTCACGGCTCTTCCAGAAATAATCCGTGAATTTACCGGATTCCCTCAAGGCTTTTCGAATGTACCTGAATTTTATGATAATGATCGCCCAGGAGGTTACGGAAAAAAATAACAGCATTAAAAGCACAAATTGAACCATCAGGCCGGCGTTACTGATCATCTCTATAACATCAATCTGGTATTGTCCCATATTCTACTCCATGTGCACGTGTGGTATTCAGATAAATGGATATGATATCTATGAAAGGATTTCGTTAAACATCATTAAAGATTATAGTCTGGATGATAGAAGCTTTGTTTATGGTACGTCAGGGTCGAATTGAGAATATTCTTTATCCTGTTCGGGCCGGATCCATAATCTCAATGACCGGCTAAGTATTCTAAATTAAATGAATATAATAATGGTGTCAAGCGGTTTAAATTCTCCAGTCAGGGCGATTTCATGCACACATGGTTTATAATTATGAACACGGGACAATCCCTCACCGATGATGAGTGGTTCGAGACAAACACATGCATGGGCATCGTTGGCCATTTCCCGCGAACCCCTTACCGGGCTTTTTGTAAAAGACTATTGAAATTATATTATAGAAACGGGATATTCAAAACACATCCTGCACGCTGAAATACGGTACCTGATGTCGCTTGTCAATACTTGGGGCGACACTGCCCAGGGTAACCGCATTTGGAAAATGAGAGGTAAGGTATTGCAATAACACAAAATCGCGATTCTGTTGTGTAACCATTTGAAATAACAACTAAAATCTAGACTTTTCGTTAAGAGTGTGCTACTGCTT
>JABDIN010000051.1 GCA_013003715.1 Desulfobacteraceae bacterium
CGTCGTAATCGTAGGTGATCAGAAAGCCCCTTTGGGTGGTGGACGCCAGACGGTCGAAATCGTCGTAGGTGTTCGCGGTGGTGTCGGTGAAAGTGCCGCCTGCGGCCGTGTGCTTGGTCTCGGTGACAGTGAGCACGTTGTTGTTGGCATCGTAGGTGGTGTGGACCTGCACGATCTCATTGAACGGGGTGTCCACATCCGGATAGTGGATGTGGGTCTGCCGGTTCAGCTTGTCGTAATCGTAGGTGAAGCGAACATAATTTCCCTGTCCCTGAATTTTCCCTCTGAATTTTCCTGTTTCCGGATTTTCCGTTCCTTTAACGGGCCCAATAGTTTAGGAACTGTTCAGATGAACAATGTCTCATCCTGGTATTGGTGCCATGGAAAAGGGCATGCAGATCGAGGAAATAGTGCTGGAAAAAGAGATGCCGACCTAACCGGTGTCCGGGTTTGATGGGATGTAATCATGTAGGCCGTTGTCGGAGGTATGGGTGGATTACACCGTTCATTTGAGAACATGGAAACAGCTAACCGCATGGGGTAGAAAACGAATCCTGATAATTATCGCATCGACATTAACATCATCGTTGCCCCATGCGTTATATGGAGCGTGTAATTGACCCATTGTCTTTATTTTATATCCACCGGACCAGCAATCAGGACTATATCTCCCTGACGTTGGTGGGCGCGTTGGGCGTTTTTGTCTCCGGGTTGAAGCCGGTCCAGGCGCTCTCGGTAATCATGCCGCCCGGGTCCCCGCCGATGGACGAATCATACTGGTGCCAGTCGCCGGTGGCGTTCTGGATGCCGTTCTCAAGTGAGTCGCGGTTCAGGTGCCAGACACCCCCCGAAGCGCTGCCCTGCTGGCCGCCGTATACGTTGTCCCAGGAGTGGATGACCTCAAAACCCGTACCGCCATAAAACTCGAGGGGCCGGTCACCGGCGGCGACGTTGGTCACCCTGTTTCCGTAGAAATAGCTGTCGCGCGGCTGGTAGATTCCGCCGCCGCTGGATGTGTCTCCGATCTGCAGGAAGGTGTTGCCCCCGTGGTTACGCAGATCGGCGCTATTGAACCCGACGACGCACCGGACCCCGCTGCGGTTGTCGGCCGCACGTACGCGGATGAAGCGATAGCTCCCCAGCGGGGTCGTGGACATCTGCACAGTGTTGTGCAGCACGATCAGATCATCGCCGCCGTCCACGAGGTACAGGCGAGGAGTTGTGCCCCCGTCCATGAAAAACGTGTTATCGTGGCTGTAGCGGTCGGAGTTGGTGTAGCCGCTGTTGTAGGTGTTGCCCAGCCCCGCGACGAGTGTGAAAGTGTTGCCCCAGTCCTCCTGGTGCTCGCATTCGCCAAGGAAGGAGCTTCGCGCCTGGGTGATGTCGCCGTCGGTGTGGCTGGAGGTGATGGTGTTACCGTAAGCCCTGAAGTTCTCACACTCGGCCAGGCAGGCGGAAATCCCGCTCGTGGAGGCGAGGATCTCCACCGTGTTGGCATACACCTGCATCCCGCCCAGGTCCCTGGCCCCGGAGGTGGCGGCGCCGATCATGCGCGCGCTGTTTTCCACCAGCCGCAATCCGCTGTGGTGGATGCTGCACCCCTCCCCGAGCGTACCGTTGATTTGCACGTTACGGCCGCTCCCGGTGGGGTTGAACCGGATGTTCCGGATTTCCACATCGGCCACTCCGGCGGCCAGGATTACGCCTCCCGAGCCATGGGTCAACGTGTGGTCCTGGCCATGAAGCAGGACATTCGGGGCGTTGATGGTGACGGTTCCGGTGAAGTTGGACGTGAAGCGGTAGCTGCCGCCGGCGCTGATGGTCGTGGTGCTGTTGATGTCGGCGGTCCATTCGGTCGGCAGGGAAGCGGGCGGTTCCGCCACGAAAAATGTTTCTGCGCTTTCCCCGCTCTCATTGCCCACGGAGTTCACCGCTTTAATTCGCACATAATAGGTGTCGCCCGGTTCCAGACCTTTGACCCGCAGATGTGTTGCGCCTTTCTGGGGCGTCGTCGACAGGCTGGCTCCATTCAGGATTTGCGAGCCGCCCGGGGTGGTTCCGACGGCAATACGGAAGGTGTTAGGATCAAGGTAGTGGGAATTGTCGGTGCAGGACCTCGGGCGGTCCCACCGGATGTTGATTTCACCGGCATCATTCCCCGTGTCGTATTGCAGAAGGCCGTCAACAACGGACCACGCACCAGAGGCACCTGTATCCATGACCATGAGTGAGAACGGCGCCGTCCGGGTGAGGGACCCATCCGTGCCTTGAAGGGTGAGACTGTAGGTGGTAGTGGCCACACCGGCCGGAACCGTCAAGGTCAGATTACCCGAAGCGGCCCCTGCCGCGATACCACCGCTGCCTGTGATGCCCTGGGGGTTGTCCTCCAGGCTGAACGTGATGGCCGCCGTATGGCCGCCGCTGCGGGTGCCCGTCACCGTCGTATCCCCGCTGTTACCCGCGCCGATTTCCGGCGGTGCCGCCACCGATAAGGCAAAATTCGTTGCGGGAGGAGGCGCCGGATCCGAATTTTCTCCGCCGCCGCAGGAACAGATCAGCAGCAGCAAAAGCCCGGTTCCGAATACACCGGCGATCAATGATCTTGGTTTTTGCAGGTGGTGGATTCCGGCAGGAGCCGGAATCTCATTACACTTCCCTTGTTTCGCTTTCGCGGGGCGGCTTTCAACGAAAGTCACTTTTTATCCTTTCTTTCAACCTCATGACAGTTTACGCGATTACAATTTCAGGAACCTCTCAATTATTGTATTTTCAATTCCTCTATTGAAAACCGTCATATCCACCTCGACCTCGGGAATAGAGTAGGATTCACAACAAGAAACCCTCAGGCAACGGATCGGCATCATCCACCACAAACTGGTGGTAGCCGGTGATCTGGGCATTTCCGCGAATCTGGCCCACAATGCCTTCAAATTCACCAACGGGCATGGTTTTAAGGATGCGCCCCTCGAATACCGTGCCCAGCGGGCCGGCATTTCGATAGGTCTGGTCGAGCCCTAGTTTTTTCTGACGATGGAGCAGCGTCATTTTCGCGGTAGTACCGGTACCGCACGGTGAACGATCCATGTGGGATTCTCCGTAAACGACAACGCTTTTGCCAATGCCTGTCTCGGAATCCTGATCGTGGAATTCGGTCACATCCACCGAACGTACTTCAGGACGCAGGGGATGGTAGACTTCACATGCCCGATTGGCGGCGTCGATGATCGCCATCCCCAGGGAAATCAGACGCTGACTATTGGCCGGTACCAGGTCGATGCCGATGGCCGGGGCCGACACCATGGCAAAGAAACCGCCCACGCATACCAGATCCACGGAAACCTTGCCGAATCCGGAGATGTCGAGTTCCCGATTTGTATCCAAAACGAAAGACGGCACCATGTCTATGGCCACCGAGGCCACCCGACCATCTTGAATCCGTGCATGTGCCGCTAAGGGGCCGGATGGGGTGTCCACCGTAACGACGGTATCACCGTCGGCAACCTTCAGAGTTCCGGTTTCGATCAGGGTGGCCACAGCGCCGATGGTGGCATGGCCGCATAGGAAGGGATACCGTCTGGCATCCATGTAAAAAAGCCCGAAGGCACCATTGGGACTGACCGGTTCGGTGAGCACCGCCGCCATGATCTCCCGGTGCCCCCTGGGCTCGCGGGTCAGCAGCCGGCGAACCGGATCGAAATGGGTTTCGAAATGTTCCCTTTTGGCTTTTATAGTGCTGCCGTGAAGTCTTCCCACACCGCCTACCAGTAACCGTGTGGGTTCTCCCTGGGTGTGCGAATCGATGGTGACGATGCGGTTCCTGTAGCGATCCAGAAAACCTTTTTCAACATGAGCTTGTCTGGTCATTAATCAGCCCCTTAAAACCAAAACCTGAAAGCGGCTGGATCCGCTTTCAGGTTTTGCGTGAGCGATGAGGGAGCTATGATTCGCTCCTATGGATCAAGTAGCAGTGGTGGGGCGCCACCTGGACGCTGACCGCCTCGCCGATCTCGTAAAGCCGGGTTCGCATCATGCTGATGATGTGAATTTCCCGATCGGCACCCAGCTTGATGAAGTAGCTGACCTCTCCACCCATATAGCTGCGGTCCTTGATATGGCCCTCAAAGTGATTCATGCCTTCCACCGGTTCGAATTCCGCCTTGGGAAAGGCATCGAAACGCTGGGCGCGCACGATCATCTCCACCGCGTCTCCCTTGGAAAAGCTGCCGTTGTTCTCAGCCAAGAGGATGTCGCCGGTTTCAATCCGGACGTTGAGGTGGCCGTCAACCACCCCCACAACCTCTCCGGCGATGAAATTGGAGTGGCCCAAAAAGTCGGCCACAAAATGGTTGGCCGGTTGATTGTAGACGGATTCAGGATCGCCTTCCTGCTGCTTGCGACCGTCCTTCATGACCAGGATTTTATCCGACATGCTCAGGGCTTCGCGTTGATCATGGGTCACGAAAATGGTGGTGACGCCGAGTATCTGTTGCAAATTGTCCACCTCCCGGCGCATGGCCTCCCTCAAATTCTCATCCAGGGCCGAAAGGGGTTCATCCATCAGGAGGACATCCGGTTCGATCACAATGGCCCGGGCCATGGCAATGCGCTGCTGCTGGCCGCCGGACAACTGGCTGGGCATTCGGTTCTCCACGCCGGGCAGGCGCACCATCTCCAGTGCCCGGGTGACCTTTTCCGTGATCTCGTCCTTGGAGACATCGCGATATTTCAAACCGAAGGCCACATTATCGAATATGGTCTTGTGGGGAAAAAGGGCGTAGTTCTGAAAAATCATGCCCAGGTTACGCTTGTGGATCGGTATGTCATTGACCCGTTTACCCTTGATGAAGATATCGCCTTCGGTGGGTTCCTCCAGACCGGCCACCATGCGCAGCAGGGTGGTCTTGCCGCAACCCGAAGGCCCCAGCAGGGTCACCAGGCTGCCCTCTTCGATGTCAAAATCCATCTTCTCGACGGCGACCACCTTGTCGAATCGTTTCAGTATGCCTTTGAACTGCACCATGGGCTTCTTTTTCCCGCTAGCCATGTTCCCCTGTCTCCCTGCCCCATTTTTATCCGGTTCGGACTACTGCCGCAGCAACGGTTCCAACCGGAAGGTTTCCCCCATTCTCGTCGGTGTATCAATCCGGTAGCCATGCACATTCAGAAACGGCAGATTGGGTTTCAGACCAAGGTCCCAGCGAGACTGGAAGCGGTGCCATAGCAGCGCCATGTTGATAATCTCAATTTCATGAGAACATCGGCCTGGACCCAAGATGCCAAATTTTTGTAGAGATGCGCTAACTGCCGGCCTTTATCCGATCCCATTTCTCGGTCCATTCCACCTGGTTGGCATTCCAGTACTCCGGATTGGCAAAGAGATATCCGTCCAGCTTCCCAGTGGCATCGAAGGCCGGCATCTTCTTTATTTTTTCGGTCAATTCCACCTTGGACGGGTCCAGGCTGGGCGGATAGTTCTGCCCTTCCGCCACGGCGATGGCCGCCGCCGGTTCCAGCATGAAATTGAGCAGCTTCTGGGCGACTTCCAGATCGGTGCCCTTGAGGACGAAGAGGTATTCCATCCAGGAATAGGTCCCCTTGGGGGAGAGGTAACCGATGGGGTGACCTTCCTGCTGCAAGGCAGCCACGCGACCGGACCAGGCCACCGTGGCATAAATCTCCCCGTTGGCCAGCAGGCTCATCAACTCGGCACCGGAGTTCCAATACTTTTTCATCAGGCCTCGCTGTTCGCGCAGCGCCGCCCAAACGGCCTTGAGATCGGTCATGTTGTTGGGGCTCTGACCAGTGTGCAGGGCGGCGTACCACATGTTGGTCCTGAAATCACCGCCCCAGCTGCCCAGTTTGCCCTTCAGGCTCTTGTACCACAACAGGGAAGTGCCCAGCTCTTCCGCTTTGGCTTTACTGATATGCTTGGTGTTGTATGCGATGCCGGTCTGACCCAGATCGTAGGGTACAGCCGAAAGGGTGCCCTTGGTGATTTCGCGCAGCGGTTTAATCATGGAGACCATGACATTTTTAAGATTGGGGATTTTCGATTCATCCAGCACGGAAGCAAAGCCCAGATCCGCATAGCGGGCATAGTCGAACACGGCGCTGAGGTGGGCGATGTTGAATTCGCCCCCCGGCGGATACGATGCCTTGACGCGCGTCAGGTAGGAGTTCATGTCACCGAACTCCCCATCAATCACCTTGATGCCCGTGGCCGTGGTAAAGGGCTTGAAGGCGTGCTCACGAAAGGCATCGGATACCGATCCGCCCCAACCGTCGAAGCGGATGGACTTGGCTGCCCAGGCGTCACGGACGGCGCCACCAAAGGGGACACCGACGAGTCCGAGGGAAGCGCCGGCCAAACCGAGGTATTTTAAAAAATGACGCCTGTTGAGCCTGCCGTTTTTATATGCGTCATATACACGATCCAGCTTCTCTTTCGTTACGATGGCCATAGGGACTCCTTTCAGCTGTAGGTTATCGGGTTATGATCTGACTTTCGAAAATTTACGTGAAAGATAGCCGGCCAGCAATGGTGTGGTCACAGTCAATAAGATCATGACGGCACCCAGGGCGTTGATTTCAGGGCTGATGGAATTTCTCAGCATGCTGAAAATTTTGACCGGCACGGTCTGGTTCTGGGCCGTCGCCCAGAACAAGGTGGCTGTAATATCATCGAACGAGATGGTAAAGGCAAACAGGGCCCCCGCCAAAATCGCCGGCAGCAGGAGCGGAAAAGTGACATCCCGAAACGTCTGGAAAGCGTTGGCACCCAGCGTTTTAGCTGCCTCTTCATACTCTTTTTTAATTCCCACCAGGCGGGCCTGAACGATCAAAAGCACGTAGGGCAGGGTCAACACCACATGCCCGATCAGCAGCAGGACGAAGCTTTTGGGTTGCTGCAGGAAGCGTAAGAACAGCAACAGGGCCACGCCCAGCACCACTTCCGGAATCATAATCGGTGACAACAATATGGTGTTGAAGGTGTTTTTGCCTGGAAATTCGAACCGGATAAAGGCCAACGCGGCCAGGATACCGATGCCGGTGGAAAACACCGCGGTCAGTGAACCCAGAATCAGCGAGTTTCGGAAGGCTTCTATTATCGATTCGTTTTGGGCCAGCTTGATAAACCACCTCAAGCTGACGCCTTCCATGGGAAAGATGCCGAACTGTTTGGGATTGAAAGCCAGTACGATAACCACAACGATGGGAGCGAACATGAACACATATACGAGAAAGGTGTAGATACGTATCAGTGTCCATCCCGGTGAAAAATGTTTCATAGCCTAATTACCCTGAAAGCTTTTGAAAATCTGATTGATACCCAGATAGCGGTTGTAGGTCCACACGATCACAAACAGCAGTGACAGCAGGATGACGCTGATCGCTGATCCGAAAGGCCAGTCTAAAGTGCCGATCACCCGTTTGAAAATCAGGTTGGCGATCATATCGTTGCCCGGACCGCCCAAAATCATGGGGGGCAGATAGGTGCCGGCGGTTAGAACGAAAACCAGCAGGCAGCCCGCACTGACGCCGGGGAGACTTAACGGCAGCGTGACCTCGCGAAAGGCCTGCCACTCGGTGCATCCCATGCAGCGCGCGGCTTCCAGCAGGCTTTTGTCGATGCCTTCCAGGCTCACGTAAATATTGAGGACCATGAACGGCAGCAGGTACATGATCAGTCCCATGAGCACGGTAAACTCGTTGTAGAGCATGGAGATAGGGGTTTCGATGAGGCCGATCTTCAATAAAAAATGATTGATTAGCCCCGTGTCGCCCATAATGTTGATCCAGCTCATGGTTCGGATGATAAAGCTGACCCAAAAGGGCAGCATGATGAGAAGAAGGAACACCTGCTTGTAGCGGCTTTGGCTGAGGTAAAAGTAATAGGCGGGGATGTAGCCCATGACGACACAGAGGATAACGGTTTCAAAGGCAATCCGGATGGTTCGGATGAGAATTTTGGGATAGAAGAAGTCCTCAAAAAATTTAGCGTAGTTCCCCATCTGGAAGGCCGGGATATCCGCCCCGCTGGGGGCACGCAACCAGAAGCTGTATACGATCACGAAGCAGACCGGTATGATCAGAAGCAAAAATACGGCACTCAAGGACGGTGCCAGCAGCGCCCACGGTTTCCAGCTATTGGATTTCATGTCATGTTGCCCGAGTTGTTGGGTTAAGACGATGGTTCCGAGCGATTGTCGTGATAACGGGTTATACGCGCAAAAACGGATCGGGAAAATGATGGTTAGGCTAGCGCCTTCGGGTTCTGTCGGGCGGAAGCAATTGGGACAGCTCCTCAGCCGTCTCCCGAATCATGTCTTTGTATTTCGCCTTGACATCCGCCGCACTGTGTTGCAGCAGCGAAAAATCGAAACAGACCGCACCCACCCCTTTGGCCGTTAACGGGTCGAACAGCGGAGCGCTGATGGTTATCAACCCCGGCAGGTACTCTTCCCTGGACATGGCGAATTTGCGTTCTTTGGATTTTTTTATTTCTTCGACAAGAATTGCCTTGTCCAGAATCGTATTCGGTGTCTTCGGCTTCAGGTCCAGGGATTCGATTTTGTCGGCGATCCGGTCATCGGGCAGACTGGACAGATAGGCTTTACCCAGAGCCGTGTTGTGCAAACTGTTTTTGGAAAAATCCGGCAAGCTGTACGTAAGTGTCTCTTCCGCACCACGGTAATAGATGCGCACCAGGGTATCATCCATCGCAAAGGCCACATCGATGCTGATGTTGTTCTCACTGTGAATCCTGTCCACGACCTCTTTGATCATCCTTAGATGATCCGTGGCCCGCATCAGGTTGGCGCAGAAGAGCAGGCACAGAATGGCGGGTCTGATTTCCTTTGTTGTAGCGGATTTCTCCAGATATCCCAACTCCACCAGGGTATTGATGTAGCGGTAGGTCGAGGTCATGTTCAGATCCAGCTTCCTGGCGATCTGGCTCTGGGTCATGACAGGATTTTCCCGGTTAAAAAGGGACAGAATTTTCAAGCCCTTCTCCAAGGATTTTGAAAAATAGTATTTTCCTTTTGACATACGATTCGGGGATGATTTATTGTCGCACTATTATGGAAAATCAATTACTATAATAGTGTATAGTCAGGCGGTAGAACGAAAGTCAACTATTAATTTTGATCCGTATTTCAGGAGGGTGGGGCATGGTGCAAAACGATACTGCAATGAGGATTTATTTCGAGCACTCAGGTGAAGAAAAACAAGTGCCCCTTTCAAACCTGGTTGCCACGCTTGTTGATTTTGTCGACCATTTTTGTGTCAAAGCGCTTATCGGACCGGCTTTTTCCGGGATCATTCAAACCGGTAGCGGGGCTGACAAGGTGGCCCGGCTTTTAAACGCCTGCGGATGCGCAGGCCGTCCACAGGCGTTTTTCACCGAACTGCTTTCTCAGTTGGGAAAGGCCGATGGAACTCAAAAAATTGTAATCAACGATGTAGAATTGCCCCATCTGTTGCTGATGGCGATCCTGGAAGTGGTATTGCCGGGCAACCGGTTTTTCACTATTAAAAGCACGGAGCAATTGGAGCGGGCAACCAATATAAAAATCCCCGATGCGGATCGTATGGATATGCAGCGGGTGCTGGACACCTACCCTGTCCGGCTGTCCATGCATACCATCCGACAGATGCGGGTTTCCGGTGATGTGGCCTACCAATACCTGCCGTTTATCGAGGAGTTGGATTCAGCAGGGCACACCAACACATGGATCGGCCAGTTCCACCAAGGACTGCTCGAACAGATGTATCAGAACCGGGTCATTTTCCTGCTCAACATGACCTGTCCGGTGTATTGCCGGTTTTGCTTCCGCAAACACAAGGAGTCGCGCAACGAGGCCAATCCTGCTGCCGCGGATGTGAAGCGTGCCGTGGCGCACGTGGCCGACTCTCCGAACATAAAGGAGATCGTGATCACAGGCGGAGACCCTTTCATGAACCGCAAGAACATGGCTTGCGCTATCGACGGTCTCATGGCGGTCGATCACGTTCAGACCCTGCGGCTGGCTACACGGTCAATTGCCTATTATCCTCACCTGTTCCTATCCGACAATGGTGAATTGCTGAACTATTTAAAACGCAAACACCTCGAACTTCAAGCGCATGGCAAGCGTATGGAGGTGGCCACCCATTTCATACATCCCGATGAAATTTCACCACAGTGTCTGGAGATTATTTCCGATCTGGCAAGAAACGGCATTGCCGTATACGTTCAGACGCCGCTTTTGAACAAGTGCAACGACGAGGGACCTGAACTGGTGCGTCTGTTCAGCCTGCTGCGGGGGGCCGGCGCCGAGCTGCACTACATTTACATTCCCTGCAGTCCCATCCACGGCAACAACGTATACTGGTCTCCGATTTCGAAAGGCATTGACGTGGGGCGCTACCTGCGAGCACATCTGTCCGACAGGGTCATTCCACGGATCTGCACGGCCACACCCATCGGCAAGATGGACTGGAACTCCAGCGGTTGGGCCGTGGAACCGGTTGAAGGCAACGACGGTTTTATATGGATACGCAGTCCCTATACACCCGACTATTTCAAACAATTTGCGCCCCTGGCCAAGGGTTTGCAAAACATTCGGGTCAACGGGGAAGGGACCATTGATATCCAGTACATGGCCCGGATCGGTGATGAATCGCTTTTCCTGGGATCCAGACCCAAACGACCCGGCAACGGCCCAAGGACGACGGCCGATACCGATGCGGTGTTGAAAGAAATGCCGGCCGGTGAAACCATCGCCCCCTCGATTGTGGCTACCGGATCGTCCACCTTGTCGCGTGTCCACGAAACCCGCGTGGAAATCGCCGCTGAATGCGGGGAAACAGATCTGGAAATTATCCGGGGAGATGACCGGATTACCGATGTGGTCATCGTTGCACCAACCGATGCTGTGGACTGCCTGATTCAGATACGCCGGATCGTGCGTGCCCTTGAAGTCGCCCCCCATGTGAATGCGGTGAGACTGCGCAGCCTGAAATTCAATTACGCGCCGGGCAGCTATACACCGGCCGTGATTGATGCGCTGGCAGCCCTGAACCGCCTGACCATGGTCAACCCGCTGCGCCTGGAGATCGAAACCCAGTTCTTGGTCGCAGCGGAATTCAATCCGGAACATACGCGGCTATGCCGACAATTGAACAACAGGGGCATCACTGTCTACGCCAATACGCCTCTGCTGGCGAATATCAATGATTCGCCGGAAGCCATCCATCAGCTGGCCCACGAATGCCGCCGCGCCGGTATCGAGTTTCACCACCTCTACGTGGCCGGATTGCCCGTCCAGGACCGCTGGAACCGGAAAAATCCGGTTGTCCTGTATGACGTGGTCGACATCGCCACACGCGTGCGCCGGGAAGGCAGCGGGCGTGAAATACCCCGTTACATCATTCGCACAATTCTGGGGGAGGTGGATTTCGGATTGTCGTCCACAGTGGTCGGACAAGATGAGACGCTCGCCGTAAAGCTGTCGCCCTACGACCACGCCTATTTCACCGCTATGGATCCGGATTTCGAATGGCCGCCGGGTGTTGAGATAGATGGAGACGGCAACCCGGTTGTGCCGGTAACCGGTTTGTCGAAGACAACTGATTTCGCACTTTCATAGGAGATCCCATGTACTTTCCGTTTATGCTGTACAACGATAAAATCGATCACAAACCTGTGTTCACCGAATTGCAGGGCGACCCTTATGTGGCGGATCTGTCACCCGCCAGCCCGTTGCTCACGGGAATCGATATGCGGGACCAGGAGCGTTTCCAGAAGATCCTGGACGAAAAGATGGGCCGGACCTACAGGTGGGGATTTTCTCCCTACCTGGAACGGCGTGACACTCTGCTGGGCACTTGTCCCCAGATGGTGGCCGACCAGCGCTTTATCCATCTCGGGTTGGATATCATTGTCGGCTTGGGTACGCCACTGCACGCACCTCTGGAAGCAATGGTGACCGAGAGCGGCTATGAGAGTGGTGAGGGCAACTACGGCGGGTTTGTTCTTTTAAAACACGAAGGCAGGCATTTTGAGACATTTTATAGCTTTTACGGTCATCTTTGTATAGACCGCCTGCCAAGGGTCGGCACTTTCTACACTGCCGGTTCCGTATTTGCCGAGATCGGTGATTTCCACGAAAACGGCCACTGGTTCCACCACACCCACCTTCAGGTGATTACTCAAAGCGGTCTGGAAAAGGGTTATCTGTCCAAGGGGTATTGTTCCCAGGCTGACCTGGCAGAGATGAACGCACTTTGTCCGTCACCCATTCCTCTTTTCAGGCGCGTCTGATGAGAAAAGTGACGTTAAAGAAAGACGGATTTCGGGGACCGGATAATTAAGCTCTGCCCTACCGTCTTTGGAGAAAAGTCCTGTTAGGAAAATATCTTTAACCAATGCACCATGAAAAACAAGACTCAAAAGACCGGCGTGCAAGCCAATGCTACTGGATTAAGCGCGGCTTCGAGGGAGTCAGGAGCGAATAGGCGCTTCTTTTCCCGGTCTCTCAGGTCCCTTGGAACATTGATCCAATACCTCCCGGACCTTTGCGGTTAAGGATTTGACGGCGAACGGTTTCTGGATGAATTGCACGTCGGGGTCCATCAATCCCCGATGCAAAATCACATCATCCGTATACCCCGACATATAGAGGGCTTTGACATCCGGATAACGGCCGGATATGTCTTCGAAGAGTTGCCGCCCGTTCATTTCAGGCATGACGACATCGGTGAGAATCAGATGAACCGCGCCGTCATGGCTCTCCATCAGGTCGATGGCTTCCTGACCGCCGGATGCCGGCAGGACCGTGTAGCCTTCCCGCTTTAAAATCGCACACGCCATTTTTCTCACCTGATCATTATCTTCGACCAGTAGAATCGTCTCGGTGCCGCTCATGTCTGCCGGTGTCTTGTCCGCAGGTATTATGTCCTCGGACGGTTCAGCCGAGAACGGTAAATACACCTTGAATGTCGCCCCCCGACCGGGTTCGCTGTAGACCCGGATATTACCGCCATGCTGTTTGATGATACCGTAAGTGGTGGCCAGCCCCAGGCCGGTGCCTTTGTCCACGCCCTTTGTGGTAAAAAACGGTTCGAAAATAAGATTGAGTGTCTCCTCATCCATACCATGCCCGGTATCACTTATGGCGATCATGACATAGGGCCCCGGGGTCACGCCTTCATGCCTTACGGCATTGCTTTCATCCAGCTCACTTTGGGCGGTTTCAATGGTCAATTCACCACCATCCGGCATGGCATCCTGGGCGTTGACCGCAAGGTTCATGATCACCTGTTCCAATTGGCCGATGTCGCCCCGGACCGGTGGCAGGCGGTGGGCCAGGGTCATTTGTATATCAATATCCTCACGGATGGTGCGGCGTAGCAGCTTTTTGAATTTCCGTAAAACCGCGTTCAGGTCAAGAGATCTGAATTCGAGGGTCTGTTTGCGGCTGAAGGCCAGCAGTTGATGCACGAGGCCTCTGGCACGCATACCCGCCCGTCGGATTTCGTCCAGTGGTTCCCGGCGGACATCACCGGCGGCCGTACCCTCTAACATCATCTCACTGTACCCGAGGATCGGCGACAGCAGGTTGTTCAGGTCGTGGGCGACACCGCCGGCAAGACGGCCGACGGATTCCAGTTTCTGGGCCTGATGGAACTGTGCCTCCAATTGCTCCTTTTCGGCCTCAATCTTCAGCCGTTCAGTGACATCACGTCCGATGGAAATGATATACCGGCAAACCCCTGCGGCATCGCTCATCGCCGAGACTTGATATTCGGTGGGGACTTTCCGCCCATCCTTGCATATCAACGTCATCATTATGGACCCGGTCTGTTCATTCAAAACATTTTTTATTAAGGTTTTAAATCGTTCCACGTCGTCAGGGTTATAGTATGTGGCCGGTACCGGTATACGGGCGATCTCCTCGTCAGTATAACCCGACACATCTCGAAAAGCCCGATTCCAACGCACAGCTTTTCCTGCCTCAGGATTAAAAAGAAAAAAAGTGTCTGTCTGAGCGTCTAATGCTGTATCGGTAAACTCTTTCTCAGTACGAAATTCTTCCTCCGCCTTCCTGCGTTCCGTGATATCGGTGCAAATACCGGTCATGCGGTTTAACTGGCCTTGATCATCACCAAACAGTTTACCGCGAACCTCAATCCACTTTTTCTGCCCATCACCGCTAGTAATCGGATGTTCATACTGAATCACCCCTGATTCAGGGGGATTTGCAAGGAAGTTTTTGACACCCCGGTCAGCTTCATCCCGGACCTCAGACTCCGCGAAATTGAGATAGGCTTCGTAAGTTCCGCCGAAAGATTCGAAACTAGTGCCGAAAATATCTAAAGTTTCCGCTGACCAACTTACCCGATCGGATACAATGTCCCAATCCCACGTACCCATGCTTGAGGCCTGGAGGGCTAATCTAAGTTTTCGATTACTTTGTTTTAATTCTTGCTCGGCTCGTTTCCGGTCGGTGATGTCTTCCACCACGGCGACGTGGAACTCCGGTGATTCACCGACCTGCCACATGGGGGATACCGTCAGGTTGACCCAGACAATACCACCGTCTTTGTGGTAATAACGCTTCTCCATCGTGAACTCACGGATCTTTCCCTCGATCATTTGTCCGGTTAAATCCAGATCCGCCTGCAAATCCTCCGGATAGGTGATTTGCTGGAAGGAAAGTTTCTTCATCTCATCCATCGTATAACCCACGATATCGGCGTACCGTTTATTGATACGCAGGAATTCTCCGGTTCTGGTCATCACCTGTGCCACTCCCACCGCCGCTTGTTCAAAGATGGCACGGAATCGCCCCTCACTTTCCCGCAGTTTCTCTTCGGCCTGTTTCCGTTCCGTGATGTCATGCATGGTGACAAATACCCGATACGGCTTCTCCTCACCCTCC
>JABDIN010000065.1 GCA_013003715.1 Desulfobacteraceae bacterium
AGCATGCACGCCATATTCGATCAACAGGGGAATGTGATCTATTTAGTGCCGGAGGGGCGCGATGTTACGGATCGCAAAAAACAGGAAGAGTTGCTCCGTCGCAGTCAAAAGATGGATGCGCTGGGAAAACTTACCGGTGGTATTGCCCATGATTATAACAATATGCTTTGTATTATCAGGGGCTACACAGAATTACTCAGTGAGAATTTAGTGGCCGATCCCAAATTGTTGAAATATGTCAATGATATACAACATGCGGCAGATCGTGGTATCAAGCTTACACGTAAATTGCTCGCATTTACACACCAGATAATCCCTGAAGTAACAACTTGTGATATCAACATATTGTTGAATGAACTGCATCTCATGCTGGAGAAAACCCTTACGGTAAAGGTGAACCTCCTATACGAACTTGCGGAAAACCTTTGGCCGGTTAACTTGGATAAAAACGATTTGGAAGATTGTATCATAAATATATGCATCAATGCCGTACATTCGATGGCCATAGGTGGTCGGTTAACAATTCGTACCACAAATGAGCATCTGGATACGAAAGCCGCTGCACACGTCAATCTGGCACCCGGTGACTATGTGGCCTTGAGTATTGCCGATACAGGCTGTGGAATGGATGATAAAACATTAGAAAAGATATTTGATCCATTTTTTACAACAAAGAAAGACAAGGGTACAGGTTTGGGAATGAGCCAGGTATTTGGTTTTGTACAAAGTACCAGCGGGAATATTAAGATATATTCCGAACCAGGCCACGGCACTCGAGTTGTCCTCTATTTCCCGCGAAGCCATGAACTGGTAAAAAAAACGCGCGATACAGAACATAGGAGTAGCGGTTTGAGAGGTAGCGAAAGCGTGTTGGTTGTAGATGACGAGGTCGCTATCACCGAGTTTGCATACGAGATTTTGATGGCGCACGGATACAGTGTTTTGACGGCCAATAGCGCTGAGAAGGCGTTGGAAATATTAAAAAGGGAATCAATTGATCTGGTAATTACTGATGTAATAATGCCCGATATTGATGGATATGAGTTATCCTCAATTATTAGAAAGAAATATCCACAAGTTAAGATTCAAATTGTCAGTGGTTTTGAAGATGATCGCCACAAAAATAAAGAAGGCCATAAGTTAAGGGCGAATATCGTCTATAAACCCTATACTGCGTATAAGCTGTTAGCCTGCGCTCGTAATTTGCTGGAAGTGAATGGCATCGCCGATCCGCTTATCGGCCGTATTATCATGATAATGGACGACGAGATGTATACCCGCGAGTTATTTAAAATAAGTGTTGAAAAAATGGGATGCCAGTCAATAACTGCCCGTAATGACAGTGAAGCCATTGACTGTTTTCGACAAGCAATAGACAGCGGTAATCCAGTTGATATCGTCGTACTCGATATCGCTATACCCGGAAGCAAAGGGGGGGTTGAGGTTGCCGACAAAATACGGGAATTAAAACCGGACGCTATCATCATCGTCAGCAGTGGTGACACAGAATGCGAAGAGATGAAGCATTTTCACCGCTTCGGTTTCAACGGAGCACTTGATAAAGCGAGTGACTTCGTAGCAATGGAGAAACTTTTCAGGAAGCTGTTGATTTGACAAGCAGCTCCTTGGTTTTTCTGAACGATGCTAATCTTTACCAACGATTTCTAAAGCATTCGAACAATGCACAAGCGTGCTGAAAAATCACCCAACCCGCCTGCCCTGCGCCTTATATTACCTGAATCTTCAAGAGTATTCATAACCACGAAACACACGAAAAGAAGAACTTAAAAGATTTGGTCGGCTACACCGAAGAAGAGAATATGCTCGGATATTAACCCGGCGATTGAATATATCACGTTTGTCATTCCAGCGAACGTCGGCATTCGGCATCGATTCTGGATGCCGGATAAAGTCCGGCATGACGAGGTGAAACGTTTATTCTTCTATATTGTAAGTAGGCATCCCGGATGGCTAAAGGTGAGACGGATATTTGGGGCAGTTGTAGGGTGTTTACTTTTGAACGTTTATTCTTCGGTATTGTAGATAGGCATCCCGGATGGCTCGAGGTGAGACGTATATTTGGGTTGATAGGAATGGACTTACTTTTCAACGTTTATTCTTCTATATTGTAAGTAGGCATCCCGGATGGCTCAAGGTGAAACGTATTTTTTGGGTAGTTGTAAGGTGGTTATTTTTCAACGTTTATTCTTCTATATTGTAAGTAGGCATCCCGGATGGCTTCGTAGGGGTCGATGGCGGCGGCCTTGAGTGATTCGTAGTCCCCCAGTCTGAAGGAAAGTCCGTTGATTCGCTCGTATGCGCTGAGGCCGTAGGATACCTCCGAGGGGTTTACGTAGGATACGGGGTGCATGAACCGGTCACCGATCATGCCGACGGTGTCCCGCAGGGTTGACGGGCCGAGAACAGGCCAGATGATGAACACCCCTTCACCGACACCCCAGCTGCCGAAGGTTTGTCCCAGATCCTCATTGCTGGGTGATAGTTCGGGGAACTCTTTGGCGGGGTTGCCAAATCCGAGCACACCGACGGTGCTGTTCATGAAGAAGCGCACGAATTCGGCGTCGGCCGCTTCGCCCTTGCCCTGCAGGAGGCAATTGACAAAACGCAATGGTCCGGTGAGGTTTGTGAAAAAATTACTCACCCCGATGCGGATTTTCGATGGAAAGAGGGCGCGGTAGGCATCGGCCACCGGGCTTAGGATGCCTTCATACAAAAAATCATTCACATGATACATGGCCCGATTGAATCCGGACAGGGGGTCGGAGGTGGCGGTGAATTGCATATCATCTGTATCATCGAGCCAGTCCGGTTCATCTTCGTCCAACCAGTCCGGTTCATCCTCGTCCAGCCAGTCCGGGTTTTCGGTGGCATCCCCATCATCCGCTGCCAAAGCGATATCGCCGGTGCCGGCTGCGTCGGTATCCTCCCCATCGGTGACCGGGGCGTTGTTCGGGTCCTCTGGAGAACCCGGTGCTGCGACTGTTGATGTCATGTCGGGTTGTCGGGGGTTGCTCTGCTGGTGAGCGCACCCGGAAAAAACCAGACCTGCAGCAGCGGTGAGGAAAATCAATACGGCAATCGCTGGGGTGTTGACTCTAATCATGTGCCAAAATCCGTAAATAGAATGACCGGGTTTCAGGTTAGTCCTGGTTTTTCAGTTTTTCACTGAGCTTTTCAATGAGTTGGGCGGGCTTCTCTTTTTGGAGGATTTTTTCGAATTGGCTGCGGTAATTTTTTACCAGACTAACCCCTTCCACACTTACATCATAAACCTTCCATTGGTCATTGGATTTAATCAGTTTGTAATCCACCGGTATTTCCAATGTTTCACGCACGATCTGGGTTTTGACCAGGGCATATTTTTCTTTGGCAATCTCCTGGCTGACAAAAACAATTTTTTCATTGTGGAATTCGCCCTGGATTTTATCCATATAGGTGTTGCCCAGAAAACGTGAAAACACCCGCGTAAATTCCGTCTTTTCGGCCGGGCTGAAACTTCGCCAGTTTCTGGCCAGGGTGCGCTTGCTCATTTCTTCAAAGTCGAAGATGGTCCGGACGGTTTCCCAGATTTTATCGCGCTGGGCTTCGACCAGGTCCGGCTCTTTGTAGACCGGGTCGTTCAGAATGGTGATCACATCGTTGATCGGGCCTTTTATGGCCTCCATCGGCTCTGCCATTATCGCCGATGCCGTTGATGCGAAGAGCAGGCACACCAGTAAGATTGTCAACATCGTATACATTTTCAATGGGATATCCTTTCAAAGTGTTTTTGTATATCGGGTCTAAAAGTGCAAATCATCACTGATACATATATATGCGTTATTTGTCACAGGGCTTATTATTCCACACCCCCGAATACATATTTCCCAACGAGTTCCTCGATGTCCAGTGATGATTCCGTTTCAAAGATCTCCCCGCCAGGTGGAATGATGTCATCGGACCCACCCGGAGACAGCTTAATAAACTTATCGCCAATCAGGCCCGCAGTCTTAACCGATGCAATGACATCTTCGCTCAATTCCACGCCATTTTGTATTTTTAACAATACCTTAGCCATGAATTTTTCTTTGTCCAGAATGATGGAATCGACCTGGCCGACCTCTACACCGGCGACTTCGACCGAGGCGCCGGGTTTCAAACCGGACACGGAATAGAACTTGGCGACGACCTTGTAATGATCATCCCCTAACAGCTCGATTTTACCCAGCTTGATGGTTAAATAACCGACGCAGATCAAACCAATCAGCATGAACAAGCCCACTGCGGCTTCCAAGGTCACACGCTTCATATATCCTCCGTATTGCTCCGGCGGTTAGATACACAACAACCGCATTATTGATTTGGTACTTTAGACAGTGGTCGCACTCATGGGCGGTTCCGGCACAAACCGCCGGAAAGCGCTGTACTATTTCAGTATGTGTCCGATTACCTATTCGATCGCCTGGTTAATATTGTGTCAACAGACGCGAAATTCGTAGAACGAGTTATTGCCGGCGTCTGCCTGTTCGATCAGTTCTTCGAGTTCGCTGTTTTCAGCCGCCACGGAAAATCCGGCGCTGATGGAGATACATGTGTCCTTGGTCGGTTTGATATGCATGGTGGGATCTCTTTCCATCTCCCGGGCCAGTTCGGTGCAGAACATTCTTGCCCTGGAAATTTCGCCGGCGCTCAACAACACCATGATTTTGTTCAAACCATATCTGGAGCATGTATCGGTAATACCTAAACAATTTTGCACATGTCCGGCCAAACGTTTCAGAATCGTCTGTCCGGCTACATGACCTTCGTATTCGGTCAGTACTTCCATGTTGTTTACGATCAGGAGTACAAGGGAAAATTTGATGTGATGGCGCTGAAACTGCGCCATGTCCCGGCGGAACTGGGCAACACCCTGGGGTTGGGGCGGCAAACCGGTAAGTGCGTCGTGCCGGCTCTCCAAACCATTGATGAACTGCAGGATGACCGGATCCGTGCTTTTCTGGATCTCTTCGGATGTGCCTTGGAAAATTATTCGTCCCTCATCGAGCATGGCCACGTGCTGGGCGATATAAAATACATCGGGAATTTCATGGCTGACCACAACTCCGGTGAAACCGAACCGCTGCTGGTAATCGGAAATCATGCTGTGTACCGTGTTTTTCCGGATGGGATCCAGGCCTGTGGTGGGCTCGTCGAACAATACGATTTCCGGATCGGTCACCAGCGCCCTGGCCAGTGCCACCCGTTTTTTCATCCCGCCGGATAACTGGGATGGATACTTGTCCTCGATGCCGACCAGATCGAGCGGTTTCAATTTTGCGTTCACTTTTTCCCGGATTTCGCTCGGGTGATAGGTGGTCCTCTCTTTCAGTGGCAGTGCGATGTTGTCGTAAATGGTCATGGAATCGAACAATGCATTGCCCTGAAACATGTAGCTGAAACGTGTCTTCAGTTTGCGCCGTTCCGGTTTGGTCATATCGTTCAACGCCGTTCCCTGGAAGTAGATGTCTCCGTCGTCCGGGTCCAGCAGGCCGATCATATGCTTGAGAAGAACACTCTTGCCCATGCCGCTCTTGCCGATTACCGTGGTGATCTCGCCCTTGTTGATATGCAGATCAACACCGTTGAGCACGATGTTGGCACCGAACGATTTGGTCACTTTTTTTAATTCTATTAAGGGTGTGTCCATAATTATTCTAATCAGAGCAGTAAAGAGGTCAGAACATAATCAAAGACCAACACGGCCACACAAGACAATACAACGGCTGATGTTGTGGAGAAGCTGACACCTTTAGCCCCGAAGCCTTCAGCTCTTAGATGAGTATAGTAGCCTTTGTAACAACAAATGGCGGCCACCAGCGCCGCGAAGCAAATGGATTTCAGAAATCCGCCGGTAATATCGTGCATGATCACACTCGACTCGACCTTTGAAAAATAAACCCCTTTTCCGATCCCCAGCAATAGCGAACCGGTGAGGTATCCGCCGATAATCCCGACGGTATCAAAGAGGGCGGTCAACAAGGGGAAGCTGATAAGTGCTGCGGCCAGGCGTGGACTGATGAGATAGCGGATGGGATTGATATCCATGGTTTCAAGAGCATCGATCTGTTCTGAGATGCGCATGATACCGATTTCGGCCGCAATTGCGGAACCGGCCCGGCCGATGATCATGATCGCACTGAGTACCGGTCCCATTTCCCGGATAAGCGACAAGGCCACAGCAGCCCCAAGTAATCCTTCGGAACCGAATTTGACCAGTGTGTAATACCCCTGGAGCCCCAGCACCATCCCGGTAAATGCGCCCGTCAGGCAGATGACGAACACTGATTTCATACCTATAAAATAGATTTGCTCGATGATTTTGCCGGGCTGAAGGGGAATGCTGAACATATGCACGAACGCGTGGACGAAAAAAAGGGTGATTCGCCCCAGATCCTGGAGAACGGACAGGCCCTTTCTACCCAGCTCCTCAAGAGGATTCTTGATCACGGAATTCATATCCATCGCCGATTATCCAATGCAAATTTTAGTGGGAAATTTAAGCTCCAAAATATAGATAAAAACAGATCATGTCAAGCCTAAGCACATCTGGCGGGCACTATTTTTTCGGTTATTTTCAATTTGTTACAATTTGTATCGCCAGCATCCATCACTGATAAAACTCTTTTTCCCGCTTATTCGGTGAGGGTGAATTTCCACGCACAATACCAGGCGTCGGGATGCGCATCCGGCGGACAACCCACACACTCGGTGTGAAGCCGTGGGTCAATGGTCCGGGCAAATGTCGGATATTCGACCATGCCGGCGGATTTGCACGGGTAGTCCGGGAGGCCCTTTCTTTTCCGGGCCACCTGCACCCGGCACTGGTTCATCTGGAAAATAAAACTCTTTTCGTCAATATCCTCAATGGATTGTTCGTTTATTTGTGAGTACAACCTGAACCCAAGCGCTTTTTTCATGGCCGTGATACCGCCGTTCGCCGGCAACTCCAGTAAATTTTTGATCCGGGCGGCTTCAAATGGTGAAAACCGTGTCCAGCAGGTATCATTGCATCTTTTCGCATCGAACATGCCGAATTTTCGTTCCACCGCTTGAAACCAGATACCGTCGTTGGCTACCCAATTAATGGCGATGGCTTTGAGCACTTCACGTTTTGTCCCGGCGGGCAGGGCGGATACGGCTTCAGGAATACCGTCTTTTACCTCGAATCCCAGCAAGGTGCCGAGCCGTGTCATCTGGTTTTTTAAACTCGCGTTCCAGACCGTGTTTTCCAGGTCTAAAGCAGTCTCCAATCCCAATTGGTGTTCGACCTCGGCAAACCATTGACCATAGTGAACGATAATTCTACGGAATCCATCCATGATAAGTTCCGTGAGTTCATGATCCTCAATTTTGTCGGGCAGCAAGATTTTTTCCGCCATACCTATACCTCCTCTCGACACATTCATTCACATTATACCCCACCCTGATCTGTTCATAACGTATTTTGCAGAGTGTGGCGAGTGCGAATTCAGGGGAGCCCCTTTTCTGTTTTTTAGCCAACGGCGCCCAACACCTTGCAAAATGCACAAGTGTACTGAAAAAACACCAGGCCCGCACTCTATACCGTCCAGTGAAAAACGTTCGGGCCTTTTCTCCGGCTGGGTCAAGTGGCCGGGTGTCACCGAAAGTCACATATGCGGGGTAAAGCGGTTGACAAAATTAAATTGAAAATCTAATCAGATAGAGAATCAGGTATTGCCGGGAACCCAAATTCTGTCGGAAAACCCCCATAAAGGCCGCCATGACGAAAAAAACTGCAAATACACGGAAAAAAAACGGTGCCGGGCATACCCATGCTGCTTATATGGGTATCCGTAAAATGTTGTTTCACAATGAAATCGCACCGGGTCAGAAAATTTCCTATCGTGACCTGGCGGATCGCTTGGGCATGAGCCAGACACCCATAATTCAAGCGTTGAAATGGCTGGAATTTCAACAGCTGGTGTGCCATGTGCCGAACCGTGGCTACTATACCGCTCAGATCAGCCTGAGGGAGGTTGAAGAAATATATGATTTCCGGGAGATGATCGAGTTGTCGTTGTTGATGAAAACCATGAACGGTCTCAATGATGCCGCTATCTCCAAACTCGAATGCGCGCTGAACGCGCATATTGCCGCCACCAGGGAAGTTTATTTATACGATCGTCTTGTGAAGGATATGGAATTCCACCTGACACTGGCTTCCCTGGCCGGTTGCCGGGTCCAGGAAAAGGCGCTGCAAAATCTTTTCGATCTCCTCTATCTCAAATACGGCGGGAGTATTTTGTTTTCGACCTCCATGGAACTGGCCGCTTCAAATCACCGTGCCTTGTTTGAACATATCCGCTCAAAATCATCAGAAAAAGCGGGGATGATACTCGCCGGCCATATCCATGAGGTGAAAAAGCATGTGTTAAAGGGGTTGACCCGAAATATCGAAGAAAAAAAACTGTCCACCGTCTGACCTCATGTTTACGGATAACGGTGTTCGTAAAATTACCTCACAGATCCCCTTTTCACTTAATATTCCGGTCGGTTCAGCCGATACGTGATACAGCGGTATAACACCGGGGTCATGTGCGGTCATCGTTGGATTCAAATATCTATTGACACCGGATCATAGATTGCGTAACAGGTTTTTTGTTTGATAATAAATTTGATCAAAAATAAAATTAGATTAATCGGAGGGAAAATATGGGGTTGTCATTTTTGGAGGGCAATGAAGCGATTGCCCATGGTGCCGTGGCGGCCGGGTGCAATTTTTTTGCAGGCTATCCGATCACACCGGCAACGACGGTGTATAACACCATGCTCAGTCTTTTACCGCCCAGTGGCGGTGTCTGTCTTCAGGGGGAAGATGAGATTGCGTCCATGGGATTCTGCCTCGGGGCATCCATGGCCGGGAAAAAAGTGCTGACGGCAACATCGGGACCGGGCATCAGTCTTTACAGCGAGCAGATTTCCTTTGCCATCGGCAGTGAGATTCCAGTCGTCATCGTCGATGTGCAGCGTCTCGGCCCTTCCACCGGCTCTGCCACCCGGGGCGCGGATGGTGATGTCCAATTTCTCCAATGGGGCAGCAGCGGCGGTTTACCGGTTATCGTGCTGGCACCGGCGGATGTGAGGGATTGTTACCTGCTCACCGTTCATGCATTCAACCTGGCGGAAAAGTTTCGCTGCCCGGTTTTCCTGGCGTCCAACAAGGAAATTGCCATGACCAAGGAGAGTATTGATCTGTCGGCGATCCCGTTGCCGGACATCGTTGAACGACAACCGGCCGGCCCGAACCAGCCGTTTCGGCCGTTCGCCAGCGAAAACAACCATTCCGCACCACCATTTCTACCCATCGGCGGCGATACCCTGGTGCGGCAGACATCTTCCACCCATGGAACGGATGGATACATCACCATCGATCCGGCGGTGATTGAATCAATGCAACAGCGGTTGGATCAAAAACTGATGGCGCATGTGGATGCGTTAACCTTCTATGACACGGATATCCAGGAAGGGGCGGATACACTGGTGATCACCTATGGCGTGACCTCTCGATCCGCTGTTGATGCCGTGGCCAGCCTCAGGTCCGAGGGCAAGGCGGCGTCTCTCCTGGTATTGAAAACCCTATGGCCCGTACCCGAAGCAGTCATCCGGCAATTGGCGGCGCCGGTATCCCGGGTGGTTGTCACGGAAATGAATATGGGGCTTTATCTCCGGGAAATAGAGCGTCTGCTGCCGGATAAGACCATTGGTTTTATGGGCCATATGAGTGGGAAACTGGTTACACCGCATGAAATAAGGGAGGTGGTGACAAATGGGTAGCTTCTTGAATACAGACAGACCGCCGGTGTTTTGCCCGGGGTGTGCACATGAACGCGTCACCAGCGCTTTGGATGAAACTTTTCAGCAGATGGAACTGGAGGCTTCAGAAATTGTTATTGTCTCGGATATCGGCTGTTCGGGTTTGTTTGACACTTTTTTCAATACGCATGCATTCCATGGTCTGCATGGCCGGGCCCTGACCTATGCCACCGGATTGAAACTCGCGCGTCCCGAACTGACAGTCATCGTCACCATGGGCGATGGGGGGCTGGGCATCGGCGGCGCCCACGTGCTCAGCGCCTGCCGCCGCAATGTCGATTTGACCCTGATGGTGCTGAATAATTTTAATTACGGGATGACCGGCGGACAATTTTCCGCCACCACCCCTTCGGACGCAAAGGTGGGATCCTCTTTTCTAAACCAACTGGAAATGCCCATTGATGCCTGCCGGGTGGCCGCCTCCGCCGGTGCCGGTTGGGTTATGCGTGCAAGTATTTATGAAAAGCATGTTGCAGATCAACTGACCGCTGCCATCCGTTACCCCGGTTTCTCGATGATTGACCTGTGGGGGGTTTGCCCCGGTCGTTACACCAAACAAAACAATCTCACGCCAAAATCCCTTCGGGCCATCATGGACGGTCTGCCGTCTGCTGATGGACCGGTGCCTGAAAATCAGCGCAAGGAATATGGAAAACACTATGCCGAGATTGCCGCCGGGTTGAAACCCCAGGGACCGCCGCCGCAGATCGAAGCCCGGCAAAACGCTCCGGACCACGGAAAGAACGGGATATCGATTTTAGGCAGTGCCGGGCAGAGAATCATTACGGCCGGCGAAATCCTGTGCCTGGCGGGGATGAGCGCCGGGCTGCATGCGACGCAGAAAAATGATTACCCCATCACCGTGCTGCGGGGGCATTCGGTCAGCGAACTATTGCTGTCGGATACGACAATCGGATACACCGGCATTGAGCAGCCGGCGGTGGTGATCGCCATTGCCGACGAGGGCGTGGCGCGGCGAAAGTCGATGATTGACCGTCTGGATGAAAACTGCCTGGTGATAAAAGCCACGGATGTCGATGTGCCGGCATCCCGGGCACAGGTCCATGAAATTGATTTCAAGGCCTGGAAAATTAAATCCCAGGACCGGGCACTGGCATCCCTGGCCGTCCTGGCGGGGTTGGACCGGATAATTTCTGCGGATATGCTTCGTGCGGCCATATCGTTCAGATTCAAGGACGCCATTGCTGCAAGCGCCCTTGTATTGATGGATAATGTTGCGGGTCATCTGGCGGCCTGAATTCAAAATCGGAACCGGCCACCCGCTTTTCAGGCGGGTTGATTGAATACGGACAATTGGAATGGGAAAAAGCCTTGCTGTGCGATCAGCAGGGCTTTTTTATATCCGCCGATCAGTATATCTTCCGTATTATTGGCGGGTTGTGGGATTCAACCCAAAAAATCCAGGCCGGGTGTTAATGTAATTGATGGCGGGTGTCGATAATGCTTTAAAGATCTATTTTCCTTAATTACAAGGTGTTGCATGTCCGCATGGTGGCGGACATCGGGACTATAAGGAGAATCTGTCGATCATTGCTGTGAAGCCGGAGATGTCAATGGTCTTGCCATCTCACGAGTGAAAGTGTATGGTGACAGCTGGTAAATGCGGGATCTCTCTTAATCGCATGATCATCAGCCGGAACACACCACTATTTACTTTTCTCACTGATAAACACATTTTAAATTGATTCAAATGGATGTGCGGACCGCAGCTTTTTGCTGATCGGATCGTTTGAATTAACCATTTTGGCACATTAGATCGATCGGAGGGAATCGCCATGGCGAAAAAGGGGAATCAAATCACAGGGCTGTCAATCAGGTATAAAATCACCATCATTATCGTTTTGCTGGTGCTCTTCACGCTCTCTTCAGTGGGTATTTTCGTGAGTATCAACTTCAGAAATGCGCTGACAGCACAAGCCCAGGAGTATCTACTGAAAATAGCCGATCAGAAAGCAACGGAATATCAGCTTGCCTTCGAGCGCATCAGTGATGAAGTGGCGGCCATGGTGAATTATGCCACCGATGTCTTTGCAAGAGAGGGTATCGTAGAGGATTTCGAGATGGGGGAGGTACTGATGCCCTGGACGGGTTCGGGTTACGGCAGTCCCGAACTGGAAAGACAATTGCATTATGAAATTCTGATAATGCAGCGGGTCGGTGTGGTGCTCAAACCCTTCATCGCGAATAACCCTCACTTGAGCCTGGGATATCTCGGGACGGAAAACGGCGTTTCAATATTCAGCGATGTGGAAGCCACAAAAACCATTGGACAACTGCAGGGATATATTGTGAACAAGCGTCCCTGGTATCTGCTGGCAAAAGACACGGGAACCGTGGTGTGGACAGAACCTTACGTCGATGCCAATACAAAGGAACTGGTGGTGACCTGTGCCGCGCCGGTGTATAAAAAAGACAGAAGTGTTGCGGGCGTCATCGGATTTGACGTGCTGCTTGCCACCATTCAGGAGGATATCCTCTCCCTGGATATCGGCTACAATAGTACGGCCTTTCTCGTGGACAGTTACGGCAAAGTCCTGGTGCGTCCGGGAATGACACGTGAAAATGTTCGCTGGGATGAGACCTACAACACCACCGATCTGCTAACGTCTGAAAACCTTGAGTTCCGGGATCTCGTGGAAGAAATGGTAAACGGCGTGACGAGTATCGGCACTTACACCGCAGAGGATGAAGTGAAATACCTCTCCTTTGCCCCCCTTAAGTCCATTGGGGCCAGTCTGGGCATCGTGGCTTCCAGGTCAGAGGTGGTCAAGCCCGCCACCCGGATTCAGTACGCCATCATGCTCATCATCGGCATTGTCTTTATTATTGCGGTCATCATCGGTCTTTTCATCGGCAACAACCTGACCAAACCCATCAAAGAGTTGACCATGGTTACGGATCTGATGAGTCAGGGGAAAATGAACCTGGACCTGTTGCCCGAAACCAGAACCGATGAGTTGGGTGTGCTCATCCAGTCCATCAACCGGATGGTCTCCAGCTTGAAAATCGCCCTTTCCAGGCGTTAGACCGCCACTCAACTGACCAAAAAAATCAAAGCCGTACCCGCCGTATCGGGTACGGCTTTTTTTATGTGGTTGAACTAATCATACGGTTGCTGTAGTTTAAGGGCATTGACGCCATTTCAGGGTTTACGCAAAAATAAATTGATAGATTTTTGAGGGTCCTTTGACCATTGTGACGCCATCATGAAGGCTGTGGAACCAAATAGCCGGACTCTATCCGCACTGAGATCCTGGACAGGGGTGGTGCTGTTTGCCATCGCCTTTGCCTGGGTGGAGAGCGCTGTGGTGGTTTATCTTCGTGAGATTTATTTTGACGGTGGCTTCAGTTTTCCACTGCTCATAAAGTGGGAATCCGGAAGACATATCATTGACCCCCTGGTCCGTATAGAGTTCGGTCGTGAAATCGCCACCATTATCATGTTGGCCGCCACCGGATGGCTTGCCGGAAATAAACCACTGAACCGGTTCAGCTATTTTCTGATCGCTTTCGGGGTGTGGGATCTGTTTTACTATATCTGGTTACGCGTCATGGTGAACTGGCCGGAAAGCGTCTGGACATGGGATCTGTTGTTTTATGTGCCCGTGCCGTGGGTGGGACCGGTGCTCACGCCGGTGCTGATTGCCGGTGTCATGGTTATCGCCGGAACATTGATCGTTTATTATGACGCCAGGGGCATCATCATACGATGGCATTGGTATGATATGGCGGTGGAACTGGGATTGGGATTGATATTGATTGTCTCTTTCTGCTGGGACTGGAAAAACATTCTCCAGCTTCCGGGTGACCCATCGCGCACCGGAATCCCCAATCCGTTTGCGTGGTGGATTTATATCCCGGCTTTATCGGCGGCGATAGTCTATTTTATGTTCAGATTGTACAGGATCGTCACCGATGATTCCCAGGAGCGAACTCGGTGTTGATCACCCTGTACAACTCTTCACCGATGGCAATGCCCATATCGATGAACTGCAGCCCGTATTTTTTCCCGGTTTCAGTACGAAAGGTTTTTTTAATTCTATGAAGTCCCTGCATGCCGTCCGGATAGTGGTCGATGAAGGTGTTCAAGGGGGTGTTGAAGGATGATACCATGTCCCACACCGTATCCGCAAAATTGTCAGGTCCCCACCTGAATTTATCCGCATCGTATAGACAATCCGATATGAGCACACCGTCCCTGGATTCCGGGGCCGTTGTGGGTGTGAATGCTTCATGGCTGCGGATGGCGTAACAGATGTGGCTGATTTCGGTTTCCGTCAATGAGTATGATGACAGAAGTCTGCCGGCGTGGTCCGCACCTTTGACCGCATGGTCGTGGCGTTTTCGTTTCACATCGTGCAATAAGCCCGCACATTGCACTATGATCGTGTTGCGTTCGGTGACCTTCTCGGACAATCCGCGCCGCCTGGCCTCGACCTGCATGAGCGTTCCCGCATCCACCGTGACTTTATTGGCATGCCGGATACCGTGGCCGAAGTCGTTTTCAAGATGACGGCCCACTTGTTTCCTGAGTTCAAGGATGATGCTGTCGGATTCAAAAATACGGCGAGAGTTTTTCCCTTCGGCCTTGAAGTCGACATAAAAGTCGGCCGGTGGATATGTGGATATGATTTGACGGGCGCGTTTTCGTATGCGCAGGTAAACTGGGTCCATTATCAACCTGCGGATTTATAACGGTGGTTGTCGGACGAGTCCGCGATCCCCATGACGGATTACCGTCTTATACGTCGGTCAACAGCGAGAATGGAGAACCGCATACTTTCCATTGTCCATCTTCCTGGACGACGTCGATATATTCATCCACCTCGTGTGTCTGCCCGAGGCGAAATAGTGTGGCTACCCAGGTAAAGGCCGGATTGATGCCGGTCCTTCTTTTTGCGGTCAAATGGATTCTAACGGATGTGTCATCCGGTTCCACGATTTCCGTATGGATATGCGACAGGGACTGTTTCAGGAAGCCGATGTCGTAGCCTTTTGCGGAAGCTTCCTGACCGGCATTGTAAATGTAGTCACCAATTACATCTTCATTTTCAAGGATCCGGCTGCAGAGCCGATCACTCATGTCGGTGTCAAAGGTAAAATAGGCCTTGGAAAATTCAATCACCGCCCGACTGGGGCTGTCCATTGAATCCGCCTGGATTAGAAAAATCTGCAGGAAAATACCCAGTAAAATCACGATAACGAATATTGCACCCTTGTTGTCCTGACCCATTACTTCCTCCTTGATACCCATCACATTGTAGAGCCGGCTTTTGCGCCAGTTGTCTTCGATGGTCCATATGTGGAATCTTGTGAATTACAGCAAAACGGCACCTGAAAAGATCAGCTAAAGCACCATAATGACAAAAATCGTGAATAGCATGTAATACGCTTCAAAACAAGGGTTAATCCGGAGCGCCCAGGGTGATCGACGGTAATAATTTCAAATGACAAAATCCAAATGCCAAATGGCGGAATGGTGTCGTTTAATCTTCAATTTGTAATCAAAGCGATCTTTAAAAAAGATAGCATACCTTCATTTAGAATTTGAGCTTTATCATGTGACATTACATTTTCTGGTTTCATCGGACACTGTTCCTACCCTATCATTTTTACATGCGGTAGCCCTGGAAGGTCTTCACCCGTGTTATCGACCGGTTGACCCCTCTGCCGGATTGCGGTAGTCTGGTCAGGTAAAAAAGATTAGCTTAGTATAAACCCGGATGCGAAATAGGTAAAGAGACATATGTTTGATTTGCGTGAGGCGTTTCCGGCGGAATGTACCGGGGGCACCTTTCCTGCAGCCATTGTCTCCCCTAAACCAGCAAAACGAATTATGCGTAATGATCCGCCGGAGAACTGTCCGGCCCATCACCGATTCCGGAAGGAATGTCCCACATGTTTGGTTTGTTTCGAAAAGCATTCAGCCGCCTTGTTCCAAAACTGATTTTCAGCGTCGGGACAATTTTTTTCCTCTCACTGTCGACATGGGGGTATTTCAACATAAACTATCTGCGGGATGAAATGATGGACAACATCACTGCCGGCGCCGACCGCCTCAGCAACACTATCCGCCTCGGCACCCATTATGCCATGATGTTGAATTCGCGGGACGATATCCAGCAGATTATCAACAATGTCGCACGGCAGCACGAGATACAGACCATCCGTATTTACAATAAACAAGGTGAGATAAAATTCTCAAATAAAGCCGGTGAAATCGACAAAATCACCAATATCAAGGATGAGGCCTGTTTCATCTGTCATCGTTCGGAGCCGCCATTGGCCACCGTCGGATTGGTTGACAGGGTCCGCCTGGTCAAAGACAAGGACGGCAGGCAGTTGCTGGGAGTGATCAGCCCCGTATTCAATGAGCCGGGATGTGCCGCCGGCGGCTGTCATGTGCACCCTGCGGACAAGAAAGTGCTGGGGGCGCTGGATCTCGTGGTGTCACTTGAGGAAACCGACCAGGAGATCAGCCGCTATGAAAATACGTTTATCGTCACCATGCTCTTTCTGTTTTTGATCACATCGGCCATCATCGGCTGGTTTCTCAATCGATTTGTGAACCATCCCATAAAAAAACTCATTCGCGGCACCCGTAACATCGCCCGGGGGGATTACCATAGCGGGATGGATATCTCCCAATCCGACGAGATGGGTCAATTGGCGGAAGCCATCAACAAGATGGGACAGGAGATCGGTGCCAAACAGGATCAATTGAACAAACAAAAGGTGGAGTATCAGACACTGTTCGAGCAGGTGCCCTGCATTATTTCCGTCCAGGACAAGGCCTACCGGCTGATCGGCTATAACCGGGAGTTCGCCGATACCTTCGGTCCCGAATTGGGAGAGCATTGTTACCGGGTGTACAAGGGGCGTGATCATAAATGCGACGTGTGTCCGGTAGAAAAGACATTTGCTGACGGCCAATCACACTACAGTGAGGAGAGCGGACCCAACCAGGACGGCATTGTCCGGCACTGGATCGTCAGGACCACTCCCATTCGGAACGAAAATGGCGATATCGTCGCCGCCATGGAGATGAACCTGGATATCACCCAGCGCAAACAATTAGAAGACAGACTCGAGAAATCGGAGAAGAAATATTACGAAATTTTCCATAATATTCCGAATCCGGTTTTCATGATGGATTCCGCCACACTTGAAATTCTGGATTGCAATGTCAATGCCACCACCTTGTACGGGTACAGCCGTGATGAAATTATCGGCATGTCGTTTCTCCACTTGTTCGCCGACGAGAATCCAACGTCCTTCATGGACAAGCTGAATACGCGGCCGTTATTGGATCAGATCATGCACCGGAGCAAGAGCGGGGAAATTATTTTCGTGACGATTCGTGTGTCTCCATCGGCCTATCACAGCAAACAGATACTTCTGGTGACCGTCAGTGACGTTACCAAACGACTGGAAACCGAACAGCAACTGATCCAGGCGAGCAAGATGGCGACGTTGGGAGAAATGGCCACCGGGGTGGCCCATGAACTCAACCAGCCCCTTTCGGTGATTAAAACCGCAAGTAATTATTTCATGAGGAAAATAAAGAGAAAACAATCCATCCCCGATGACATTTTACTGACCATGTCCTCCGAAATTGACAGCCACGTCGAACGGGCCACTAAAATAATCAACCACATGCGGCAATTCGGGCGAAAATCCGAAATTCTGGTGGAACGCATGCATGTCAATGATGTCATGCAAAATGCATCGGAGATATTCAGTCAGCAGCTGCGCGCCCGCGGTATCGAGGTGGTGTGGGATCTTTGTGAGAATTTGCCGGCCGTCACCGGCGACTCCCACCGTCTGGAACAGGTGTTTATCAATTTAGTGATCAACGCCAGGGATGCCATAGACGAAAAAGAGCGTCTTCACCCTCAGGGGCCGACGGGCAATCATATACACATCTCCACAAAGCTGGACGACAATAAGGTCGTCGTGAAAGTCTGCGATTCCGGGTTGGGGATACCGGATCAATTGTTGAATAAGGTTTTCGAACCCTTTTTCACCACCAAGAAAGTCGGCAAGGGAACCGGTCTTGGACTCTCGATCAGTTACGGGATAATAAAGGAGTTCGGTGGCCGGATAAATGTCCGTCACAATGAGTCCGGCGGGGCGTGTTTTATTATCAAATTTCCAATCCCGGAAGAAAACAATGAATAATACCCTGTTGCTGGTGGACGATGAGTCGGGAATTCGAAAGGTGCTGTCAATTTCCCTTCGGGATCTGGGCTATGAGGTGATCACTGCCCGAAGCGGCCGTGAAGCGCTCCGTCTGTTTGAAGAGAAGAGAACGGATATCGTGCTTACCGATATAAAGATGCCGGAGTTCGACGGCATAGAGTTGTTGAAAAAAATAAAAAAGATACATCCGGACACGGAAGTCATCATGCTCACCGGCCATGGTGAAATGGATTTGGCCGTTCAGAGTCTTAAACATCAGGCCACGGATTTCATCACCAAGCCGATTCACGATGAGGCGCTGGAAATTGCACTGGAACGGGCAAAGGAACGCATTCGGCTCAAGCAGCAGTTGAAGGACTATACTGAGAATCTGGAAGCCCTGGTGGCCGAAAAAACCGAAAAACTCATCGAAGCGGAAACCCTGGCTGCTGTTGGGGAGACTGTGGCCGGACTCTCCCATGCCATCAAGAATATTGCGGGCGGGCTTTCCGGCGGCGCGTTCGTGCTTGAGAAAGGCATTGATCTGGATGATAAGGAATATTTACAGCAGGGATGGGAGATGATTCGCAATAATGTGGACCGGATTACCCATCTGTCCATGGACTTGTTGAATTTCGCCAAGCCCAATCCACTCTCCTTCAAGCCCGGTGATCCGAATACGCCGGCAAGGGATGTGCTCACCCTCATGGCACCGGCCGCTAAAAAAGCCGGTATCCGCCTGTCTGCCAAATTGGCCTCCGACCTGTCCGATGTGCACTTTGACGCTGAGAATATTTACCGGAGCCTGTTGAATCTGGTGGCCAACGCGGTGGATGCATGCACGGCTCCGGAATCGATCGAAACCTCAAAGGAGGTCCGCATTGAAACCCGCCGTGTACAGGGGTGGGGTGTGGAATACCTTGTGGCGGATAATGGATGCGGGATCGGAGATGTGCAGCGGGAGAAGATTTTTCAACGCTTTTTCACCACCAAGGGCAGCAGGGGCACCGGTATCGGCCTGATGCTTACGCGGCGGATTGTCGATCAACACAAGGGCCGGATCCGGTTTGAATCTGAGCCCGGCACCGGTACCCGGTTTTTTATCAGGTTGCCCGTGAACCCGGCATAATGACCATTGGTTTAAAAGGCCGAAAACCCGCGTTCGACGGCCTTGGGGAGCTTTTGCCGGTCATTCTTTGAACCGCCATTGCCAGCGCATTCCCCTGGCTTGCCACGGGGTGAGCGGGTGCAACCCGGATCAGAAGGATTACCATGTGGTCGGTGTTCCCCCGCAGCTCGCTGGCAGGCGCTTCAATTTTCCCCCAGGGCTTTTCGAATAGATGCCAGGAGTTCATCATTGTCCGCCGGTTTTTGAAAAAAGGCGAATGCGCCGGCTTTAAGCGACCGTTCTTTGTTCGCCTCGGGGTCCCGGGCGGTGAGAATGATCACCGGGATGTCGGCCACCTCGATGAAGTCTTTCATGCGATCCATGACGAGGAAGCCATCGCCCAGGGGCAGACCGATATCGAGGATTATGAGATCGGGTGAATCGTTCCTGGCCGCACGGGTGGCCTCATAGCCGTCGGCGGCAAATGTCGTATCATAATTGTTAGCCTTTAACCTGAGATCCAGTGCCTTTAGTAAATCCTTATCATCGTCGACGATGAGAATTCTTTTTTTACTCATTTGTATGACTCCTTTTATTTATTTTTTCGGTGATTAAGGTTTTAAGCTGGTTGATTATACATCCGGCCGGGTCCTGGTTGTCGCCGGTTACGGCACATTCGGGAAACCGGGCACTGGCTGATGTGATGATGGGTTTTAGGTCGCTGTCACCCAACCGGGGACATTGTCTCATCTGGGCGTTTATCCGCCTGATCATGGCCTTGATACCTTCGGGTGGTGAACCGGCTGCAATAAAGAAGATCTCTCCATTGTCCAGGCGGCCCATCCGCGGTAATACCAAATCCAAATCCGGCATCACACAATATTTCAGGATATCCCATATTTCAGAGAGAACTTTTCCATCCTGGTTGGTCAGTGGCCTGTTTTCATCGGGGAAGACCTCGACGGTGATGAATCCGAAGTTCTCCGCGGAAATGGCTTCGGGTGTCAAAATCGGCACCAAAAGGGTTTCCAGGGAAAATACGGGAATGGTGAAACAGAAGGTGCTGCCGGTGCTTGAATTGCTGTCCACCCAGATTCTGCCCCCGTGCCGCTCCACGATTTCACGGCAAATGTAGAGGCCGATACCCAGGCCCTTGCGACTGTCGTCGATGGCGGTATCCGACTGGTAGAGGTATTCAAATATTTTTTCCCTGTCCGGTGCGGATATGCCGTTACCGCTGTCGGACACTGACACCCGGATAAATCCAGGGTCTTCCGGATCGATCCTTGAGTGGATATTCACCGTACTGTTTTCCGGTGCGTACTTGATCCCATTGTTGATCAGATTGTTGAGCACCTGGCGGATGCGCTGTGGGTCCGCATGGGCTGCCGGCAGATTTTCAGGTGAGTCGGCGGCCAATTGGACATCGTTTTTGGCGGCGATGGTCCGCAGCATGCTCAGGGTTTCCCCCACAAGTTCCGGCAATATCACGCGTTCCGATACCACCCGGACATTCTCCGGATTATGCCGCGATACTTTGAAGATGTCATTGATTTCCGAACGGGCCACTTGCAGCAGATCATCGATCATGGCCGTCAGCTCTTTGACATTGCGGAAAATAATATTCAAGTGGTCCTGCTGGTCGCCGTTTACCGTACCGGATATACCGTCCAGAAGCAGGGTCGTGAATTGGTGAATCACGCTTAAGGGACTTCTCAGTTCATGGGAGACTTTGGACAGAAATACATCCTTCATCTGCAATTCCTGCTGGCGTGTCTGCTCCAGTTCGGCGATCATGCGCTTGTGCTCGGTTATATCCCTGAGAGATGCCAGATGTGCTTTTCTCCCCTCCCAATTGATGTCCACCACTCTCATTTCGGCCACGATGACGTTGCCGTTGTGGTCAATGATTTCGATTTCCAGGTGTTCTTCATTTCTGGGAATGGGAAAGCCGAACACCGTCCCGATGAGTTCATCTAAATGTCGTCCGAAAAGATCGGCCACCGCGGGATTGGCAAAACGGACGATAAAGTGCCGGTCGATGATGATAATGGGATCCGCATTTTTTTCGATCATCTGCCGGAAGCGGTCGTCGGATGCCTGCAACGCGACCTGGGCGCGCTTTCGCTCGACCGCATAGAAGATGGTCCGCGCAAGCAGGGCGATCTCATTGTCGCCTTTTATCAGGTAGTCCTGGGCGCCTTCATGGAGGGCCTGGATCGCCAGTTTTTCGTCGCTGTGACCGGTGAGCATCACAATCGGCAAATCCCTTTTCCGGGACACGACGCTGCGCAGGGTATCGATGCCGCTGCTGTCCGGAAGGGTCATATCCAGCAGGATAACATCAATATTCCCCTGTGAAAGAAATGTCAGTCCGTCTTCAAGCCGCAGTGCGGATGTCACCTCGAATTCCGGTTGTACCGACCGGGCCAGGATCCTGCGGACGAGACCTGTATAATCCGGGTCATCCTCGATGATCAGAACTTTCAATGCGTCTATTTGCAGGGACTGGTTTTCCGGGTAGTTCATCGGTCTTTCTTCATTTTAATGCGCTTGCGACTGCGGACCAGTTAAAAAAGGGTATAGCCACATTCCGGCAGCATCGGCCGCGGCTGTAAATAGGACATAAGCAAGATGAATGCCCGGATTCCAAGATCTTCTCATAAAAGATGATTTTTCCCCTTTTTGGCAAAAATATTGCAGTATTATAGCTATATATGCCACAGAATCAGGTCTGTGAACCGAAAAATGCCGCGATTGTTCCCGGTTTGGTTCGACTTGCCTGCTGTGGTTCTGACGCTCGGGGCTGTGCCGGGGCAGCCTTGAAAACAAATTATTGACGCCGCCGGACATGCCGGTTTCAATTTGAAAGGATTCGGCCGGCTCAGTTGTGCTTTGCCGGTATGGACGGAAACGGTATACGTACATGGATACGAACCTTAAGGATATATTGATTGCCAACAGCATCAGGGACGGCGATAACGGCCTTGCCGTTCACCTTATTCTCGATGCCATTGCGGATCATGCCAAAAAGAAGGATTTCGTTTCCGCTGAAATCTATCGTGACCGGTTATACGATGTCGATGCATTGGCGTTGGACGCCATTATCAGGGCCAATGAAATGATCGATGCCGAAAAACATACTCATTCTTCATCGGCGGACCGGATCATCCGGGAAAAGTGCATTCGGTACCTGTCCGGGGATGAAATCGGAGCGCTGGTGCCGGCCATGGCATCGTTAGTGGTGGAACCCGGTGAGACCCTGATCGAACAGGGACGCTCGAACCAAAGGCTTTATATTGTCAACCGGGGGGAATTGAAATGCGTGCACATCGGCAGGCACGGGGATGTACTGGTCAATCACCTGGGCACCGGCAGTATGGCCGGATATGATACCTTCTTTTCAATCAACGTGGCCACCAGCGCCGTGATCGCCCTGACACGTGTCCAAGTGCAATACCTGGATAAGTCCGGGTTGCGCCAACTGGCCGGCAAGCATCCTCACCTGGAAACCCATCTTAAATCCTGTTGCGATGCGGAAACAACGGTTCACGGCAGTCTCATGGGCAGGGGCCTTGATCGCAGATTGTACCACCGGTATGACATTTCAGCCGGATTGATGGCCACCGTGATCAAACCCGACTCGGGAACACCCCTTAGCCGGCCCATCACCGGGAGCATAAGCGATATCTCGGCGGGTGGTCTCTGCTTTTACCTGAACTCCAAACAGGTAAAAAACCTGCGCATGCTCACCGGTCGGTTTCTGCGCATTCAAATCACCTTGCCGGTGGGAGGCGGTGTGGAATGGGTGAATTTATCCGGCCTGGTCCGGGGTGTTCAGGATCATCCGCAGCACAAGTATTCAATCCACGTTGAATTCGACAAGGTATTGACCCATGAGCGGCTAACCTTTTTTCAACAGCAGGCCGGTTGACATCCCCGCCGTGTTCAGGGGTCTTCAGGGAAAATTTTTCCCGGGTTCAATATCCCCTTTGGGTCGAAAAGATTCTTGATCCGTTTCATCAATTCAAGGCTCCGCCCATGTTCGGCTTCCATGAATTTTCGTTTGCCGATCCCCACACCATGTTCACCGGTGGCCGTGCCGCCCAGCGATAAGGCGTTGTTGACAATGCGCAGCACCATTGCGTCGATTACCTGCCAGTGGTCCGTATTGCCGGTCTCACCGGCGATATTCAAATGGAGGTTCCCGTCTCCCGCATGGCTGAATACATAACCGGTGAGACCGCTCTTGGCGATTTCACGCCTGGCGAATCCGATCATCTCCGGATAGGCGGACGGTGGTACGGCCACGTCCATCACCAGAATGGCGCATCCCGGGTGGTTTCTCACGATCATTTCGCCGAGATCATGGCGTGCTTCGAACAGCCGGTCTCTTTCCTGTCTGCCCAGACCCGCCTCGAATTGTTCACTGCCATTTTCCTCGCAGATCATTCGGCAGATATCGATCATTTCGGCCATGTATGCTTTGGACGCGCCATGAAATTCAATGAACAGTGTGGGCGATACCGTCAGTCCCAAATCCGCCTGGATATTGAACAATTCAATGCACTCCGGCCCCAGCAGTTCGAGGGCGGCCGGGCTCAAGCCTGATCTGCGGATTTCGAACACCGCCTTACCGGCTGATTCCACTGATGGAAAGGTGGCAATGACCGCTGAAAAATCTTCGGGTGTTCCGGTGAGCCTCAGCGTCGCTTCCACGATGATACCGAGGGTGCCTTCGGAACCAATGAACAGCTGATTCAGGTTATACCCGGAAGAGGATTTGGCGCTCCTGCCGCCGATTTCCACGATATCTCCGTTGGCCATCACCACCTTCAGGCGGAGGACATAATCCTTTGTGGACCCATAATAGACCGTTCGGGTTCCGCTGGCGTTATTGGCTATCATTCCGCCGATGGTGGCCCTGGCGCCGGGGTCCGGCGGAAAAAATAAACCGGTATGGCGCAGGGCGTGATTCAAATCCTGATAGACCAGTCCGGGTTGCACCACCACCTGAAAATCCGCTTCACGGATGTCGAGGATTTGATTCATTTCGGAAAAATCGAGGATCACGCCGCCACAAACCGGTATGGGGTTTCCTTCCAGGCTGCTCCCCGACCCCCATCCCACAATCGGGATACCATGGGTATTGGCGTATGCGAGGATCTGTGAGACCTCCTCCGCCGTTTTGGGCCAGACCACCGCATCCGGGGGGCAGGGGGGATGAAAGGACTGGTCCCTGGCGTGAAGGTTGCAATGGGATTCTCCGTCGGAAAAACGATCCGGCGATATGAGTTTCCGTATGGATCTCTTGTGCTTTTCATCCAGGCGTGTAAACGGCATGGCGAATTCCTCCGGTTTTATCTGTTTCATTGCAGATCGGGTTATAATACATGTGGTTGCATGTGCCAAATATAAAGCATTCTTTAAGATTTTATGATAAAACACAAGGCATCGGCGGCCCGAATCCAGGGCCAACGCATGTATAAATGACAGAATGGAATAGTGTCCGATGAAAACAGGTAATGTCAAACGACAATTCGCAAATTTCAAATGACGGTATGCTATCCGATTCAACCCTGTAAAAGAGGCGGCCATGGACATTGCTGAAAAGATAAAACATTGTAACGAAATGATCAATTCGTCGCACCGGATGGTGGCCTTCACCGGGGCCGGTATTTCGGCGGACAGCGGTATCCCCACCTATCGTGGGGATGACGGGGTATGGCATAAATACGATCCTGCGAAATATGCCGATATCAACCATTATCATCAAAATCCCGCCTATTACTGGCGATTTTTTCGGGAAGTGCGCTATCCGTCGATAAAAGGCGCCGAACCCAATGCCGCCCACCACCGGTTGGCGGCGCTTGAGGAACAGGGGGCATTAACCACCTTGATTACCCAGAATATCGATGGGCTGCATCACCTGGCGGGATCGCGGAATGTGCTGGAGCTTCACGGCAACACGAGCCGGATCCGGTGTCTGAAATGCGGTATTCAATATTCCATGGACGATGTTTATGGCATGCTCGACGAGATGTTGCCTCCGGATTGCCCGGCGTGTGGCGGAACCCTTAAACCGGATGTGGTTTTTTTCGGCGAATCCCTGGACGCCGGGACACTGGAAGCGGCCGTGGCCGCCATACGGGCGTGTGAGCTGTTTGTGGTTGTCGGCAGTTCACTGGTGGTTCAGCCTGCGGCCACCCTGCCGGTGACGGCAAAAGAAAACGGTGCCAGGGTGATCATCATCAACAAAGACCCCACGCCGCTGGATGACCTGGCGGATGTGGTCATTCATGCGGGCGCGGCCGACGTGTTGGCCGGATGACCCTCTTAACCGGATGACCTAATCATAGGCTGGTCAATTCATGGATATCCAGAAAATTATAGAAGAGATTCAACAGGAAATAACACCCTGCATCCCCCGGGGAAAAGTGGCTGACTATATTCCCAAGCTGGCGGCGGTACCCAGGGAAAAGTTCGGTATGGCCGTCCATACCATCGACGATAATCAATACCATGTCGGCGATGCGGCTGAACCGTTTTCCATCCAGAGCATTTCCAAGGTGTTCATTTTCACCCTGGCGTTTCAAATGATGGGCGACGACATCTGGCGGCGGGTGGGCCGGGAACCGTCCGGGAATCCTTTTAATTCTCGGGTGCAATTGGAATATGAAAACGGGATACCGCGAAATCCGTTTATTAATGCCGGTGCGCTGGTCATGGTCGATGCCGTGATTTCCCACCATCGGCATCCCGAAAACCTCATCCTTGATTTCGTGCGCATGCTTGCCGATCACCCGGGTATTGGCGTTGACCCTGAAGTTGCTGAATCCGAAAGAATCACCGGCCATAGAAATGCCGCCATGGCCCATTTTTTGAAGAGTTACCAAAATCTTGAAAATGAGGTTGAAGCGGTATTGAACCTCTATTATTATCTATGCGCCATATCCATGAGCTGTCGGGATCTGGCCAAAAGTTTCATGTTCCTGGCCAATGCGGGGGCCTGTCCATGGCATAAGGCGCCCATTGTCAACGCCAGCCAGGCCAAAAGGATCAACGCCCTGATGATGACCTGCGGTACTTATGACACGGTGGGTGATTTCGCTTACCTGGTCGGATTACCCGGTAAAAGCGGTGTGGGGGGCGGCATCAGCGCCGTTATCCCCGGCCGGATGACCATCTGCGCCTGGTCGCCGGGGCTCAATGACAGCGGTAATTCACTGGCCGGCACACTGGCGCTGGAATTGTTTACCACAAAAACCGGTATCTCCATATTTTGATGAAAAAACTTTCCACCAAATTAAAATTTCGTATGGGATCGGCCGTTATTTTAATCCTTTTCTGTGCAGTGGCCGCCATTGCGGTCTACAATTACCAGATTAAAATCGCCACCAACGATATCTACCGGGAAACCGAGATTTTCATCGCTACAGCCGACGCCACCCGCACCTACGTGAAGGATGTCCTCAGGCCGACCATCACCGAACTCCTGCCCGAAGGCGCTTTTGTTCCCCATGCCATGTCCACCTCTTTCGTGGGCAGGGAGATCATGGAGCGGTTGAAACAACGATTTCCCCGGTTTATATATAAACGCGCCGCCGGAAATCCCATGAATCCCATCAACCAGGCGGACGGATTCGAAACCGCCATGCTGGCCTGGTTTTCCGGTCACCGGGATCAGAATGAATGGCATGGTATCATCGAGAAGGACCATCGAGCCTATTACACGCGGCTGAGGGCCATATACGCTGAAAATGAATGTCTTGCCTGCCACGGACGCCCGGAGGACGCGCCACCGGCCGTCAAGGAGATATATGGTGAGAACAGCGGTTATTATTACACTGTCGGCGAGGTTGTTGCCGCCGATACCATTTACATCCCCGTGGATGTGACATTTATTCGAATCAAGGAAGCGGCCTGGATGGTGTTTCTCATCGCCATGCCGTCCCTGTTCTTTCTGCTGGGGCTTTTTCACCTGCTGTTTAACCGGACGGTTGTTCTGGAGTTGAAAGGCATCTTGTCCAAGTTCCGAACCATTCTCGGCCCGGGTGAAAAAAAGGCCGACATTCAATTGATCGGTTCAGGTGATGAAATTGATCAGCTTAAATCCGCCTTCGAAATTGCCGCCATGGATCTTCAAAAAGCCCATGACGACCTGTCCGATTCCGAATCCAAATACCGGATGCTGTTCGAAAGCTCCCAGGACCCGATATTGATCATTGATCGAAATGCCCGGATCATGAATATCAATCAGGCGGGCATGGCGTTGTTCGGGTTTGCGGATATCACTGCGGTCTGTTCACAAGGAACCGTGTACCCGCTGTTCTGGAACAAAGCGGACGGCGAATCGCTCTTTGATGAAGCCAAGACAAACCACTCCATCCGCGGCCGGGAACTTTATATGAGGGATCGCAATGGCAAAAAATTGATGGTGATGCTATCGGCAACGGTTCGTCTGGGTGAAAACGAGGAATTTGCGGGGATGGATGCAACCCTCAGGGACATCACCGACAAGCAGCGCCTCGAGAACCAGTTGGCCAAGACTGAAAAATTGGCCTCCATCGGTCAATTGGCCTCGGGTGTCGCCCATGAAATTAACAATCCCCTTGGTGTCATCCGCTGCTACACCAATCTGATTGAAAAATCCGCCGGGCCCGAAACCCCGATCATGAACGACATCCGGATTATTCGTAAACACACCGACCAGTGTAAAACGGTGGTTGAAGCCCTGTTGAATTTTGCCCGGGTTCCCGAGGCCAAAAAGAGGCAGATGGACATCCACTCATGTCTCGATGATGTGTTAAACGTGCTTGAAATCCAGATGGACAAGCAGCATTTCATCGTTCAGCGTGAATTCAATGGGGATGTACCGTTGATTGTCATGGACGTATACCAGATCCAGCAGGTATTCATGAATCTGCTGATCAATGCAAAACAGGCCATGCCGGAGGGGGGTAGAATCCTGGTCCGCACCCGCTTTCATAAAGACCGGTCCATGATTGCAGTTGACATAAGCGATACGGGGCAGGGAATTCCCGAAGATCACATCAATAAAATATTCGATCCGTTCTTCACCACCAAGCAACCCGGTCAGGGGACCGGTTTAGGCTTATCGGTAAGCTATGGCATCGTCAAACAACACGGCGGGGATATCGAGGTCAACAGTAATCCCGCTATGGGAACGACGTTTACGGTATTGTTGCCCATCGAGCAGTGCTAATGCTTACCGGCAAATGCCCATTGCCGCATGGCATTGGAGAATACCGTCTTTCTGAGCGACACCTGCCGTTCTGACCGTTTTTGAGCATAAGGTATGGGACAATAATGGACACTATACTGATCGTTGATGATGAAATTGATCTGATCCATGGCTTGGAACGCACCATCGCCATGGAAATCGATTGCAGGATCCTGATGGCCGATAATGGTGCCAAGGCCATGGAAACCTTACACAATGAACCGGTGGATGTCCTTCTGGCGGACATCCGTATGCCCGTAGTGGATGGGATTTCCCTGCTGAAAGCCGCCAAAGAGATCTCTCCGGCCATCTCGGTGATCATCATGACCGCTTACGGCACCATTGCCCGGGCCGTGGAGGCCATCAAGGCCGGGGCATTTGATTTCATCCAAAAACCCCTCGACGAAGAGCGCCTGTTCCATTTGCTGCGAAAAGGATTGGAATTGAACCGGCTGGTGCGTGAAAATGCCCGGTTGACGGCCAAGGTGCGTGAAAAGGAGCCGTTTGAGCACATCGTGGGAAACAGCAAGCCCATGCTGGCGCTATATTCCAAGATCAAAATGCTGGGGAAGAGTGATGTAAATGTATTGATTCTCGGGGAGACCGGCACCGGCAAGGAGATGGCCGCCACGGCCATCCACCGTCTAAGTGGACGAAGCCACAGGGAGATCATCACGGTGAATTGCCCGGCCCTGCCGGAAACCATACTGGAAAGCGAATTGTTCGGTTACAAAAAGGGCGCCTTCACCAACGCCGATACGGATAAAAAAGGGTATTTCGACCATGCCCATTTGAGCACTATCTTCCTCGATGAGATCGGCGATCTCAACCTGTCCCTGCAAACCAAGCTGCTGCGGGTGTTGCAGGATAAACGCATCACCCCGTTGGGTGATACCCGAAGCCATCCTGTGGATGTGCGAATCATCGCCGCCACCAATCAGCTCCTGCAACAAAAAATAGAGAGCGGCCAATTCAGGCAGGATCTGTTTTACCGCTTGAATGTGGCCACCCTCACCATACCGAGACTAGAAGAAATCCGGGCGGACATCCCCCTTTTGGCCACGCATTTTATGAAGAAAATCGCCCTGGAGCAGAACACCGACACCAAAAAACTATCACCGGGTGTGATGAATTGTTTGCTGAAACGAAAGTGGCCCGGTAATATCCGCGAGCTGGAAAACACCCTGCGGGGATGGTGTGCGCTTACTCCTTCTCAAACCATTCACCAAAAACATATACAGCCCGATGAGGCCGTCATTCCATGTCTGGCGGATAACGATGGCATTACCCGGCCTTATAAAGAACTGAAAAATGAAGTCATCGATCGATTCACCATCGATTATCTTCATGGGCTATTGGCGCACACCGGGGGCAATGTTTCCCTGGCGGCCCATATCAGCGGCATCAAACGGCAATCCCTCCAGAAAATAATCCGACGCTACCAGGTGGATGTCAGCCGGTACCGGCCCTGAAAATCGGCCCGCCTTCCCAGTGGGTCATTATTGACCCGCAATTCAAAAATGGCGGTGCAAACTTCGGGCTGCACCCAGTGGATCCACGATCAACAATGTGAATCGTTTCCGATTTTCGCGCAACGTTATACCACCAGACGATTCTTTCTCACCACATCCCATGGCAACACCGGATCGTCGGCATTTTTAAAATCAGTGCAGCCCGGAGGCTGCATACCATCCACGTATTCACCGGGCGATGTTAATTATAAGTTTAGACATAACAACCGGTTATGACGTATTGTGTCTTCGGCATGTCTTTTGCTGATAGAGGTCTGACTTACAGTCTGCAGCGTCGGAACAGAGCCGATATGCGACAAAACGGCTCATTTCATATTTCATCGTCACCAATATAGAAGGAGGATCTCAATGGCAGACAATGCATCAAGTGGAAACGAACAGGTCGTGACAGACAAGGCCACGTCCAAACTGTCGGACCTGTGGACAAAAGAGGACTACTGGGCGATTTGGCTCGGATTCCTCATGCTGATTTTCGGAATTCTGATCTTTTTCAACAACACCCCAGCCGACATGCAGGCAAAAATCGACACGGCAAACCAGACGCTTACAGCAGAAGCTGCAAAAGCCCCATTTAAAACCATTGCCTGGTACCAGGCTGTGGAGGCGAAGCAAAAACTCAAGGCGACCAGTTCCCCCATCGGGAAGAAAATCGCCTCATTCACCAGTAAACCCAAGGGGTGGACTTCCAATCCGCTGGATGCCATCTTCATGGGAAAAGCCAAGGCGGACGCCAAGGTCCAGTCGGCCACTGCCAAATATGACGCGGCAAGCGCAAAGCTGGCAGAGGCGTTCACGGCCGCCCAGGCCGCCGAGACGGTTGCCGCCCAGGCCAATTTTACCGATGATACCTTGAACGGGACGGCTGAAAAATCAATCGCCGACTGGCGTGCGGCCAGTGCCAAGGCCTCCAGCGCCAAGAAAAAAGTCGGCGCAAAACCGTATAATGTGATCCCCGGCCTGATCGGCCTGATGATCGTTTTGGCCATCTTTTTCGGCATCGGTATGCAGGCCATGGGCGGTTCCTTGGGAAAATTCATGGCCGGTTTTGCGATTGTATTTTTCATCGCCGTTATAGCCTATGCGGCATCATCCAATGCCACCATGAAGCAATACGGTATTGGTTATGCCGCCTGGGCTATTCTGTTCGGACTTATCATCAGCAATACGGTGGGCACCCCCAAGTGGGTGATGCCGGCCGTTCAGACCGAATATTACATCAAAACCGGTCTTGTGCTGTTGGGGGCTGAAATTCTGTTCGGTAAAATTCTGTCCATTGGTGTGCCGGGGATTTTCGTAGCGTGGGTGGTTACGCCGATAGTGCTTGTCACCACCTATATCTTCGGCCAGAAAGTCGTCAAGATTCCATCGAAAACACTTAATATAACGGTGTCCGCGGATATGTCGGTATGCGGTGTTTCCGCTGCCATTGCCACTGCCGCCGCCTGTCGGGCCAAAAAAGAGGAGCTGACCCTGGCTGTCGGCCTTTCCCTGGTGTTCACCTCCATCATGATGATTGTCATGCCCGCCTTCATCAAGGCGGTGGGGATGCCGGAAATTCTCGGTGGCGCATGGATGGGCGGAACCATCGACGCCACTGGCGCCGTTGCGGCCGCCGGTGCGTTTCTGGGGGATAAGGCCCTTTATGTGGCGGCCACCGTTAAAATGATACAGAATGTTCTCATCGGTGTCATCGCCTTCTGCGTGGCGGTTTATTGGTGCGCCCGGGTGGATTGTATTCCCGGCCAGAAAGTGGCCGCCGTCGAAATCTGGCATCGATTCCCCAAGTTTGTTCTGGGTTTCATCGGCGCTTCCATCATCTTTTCACTCCTCGACCAGGGACTTGGCAAGGATGTGAGTTATGCGGTTCTCGATCATGGCGCCATTCGCGGTATGTCGAAGATTTTTCGCGGCTGGTTCTTCTGCCTGGCGTTTGTGAGCATCGGTCTGGCCACCAATTTCAGGGAGCTGAAACATCAGTTCAAGGGCGGAAAACCCCTTATCCTTTATGTGTGCGGTCAGTCGCTTAACCTGATCCTGACCCTGACGATGGCCTACATCATGTTTTATAAAGTGTTTCCTGAAATTACGGCGAGAATTTAATCATGAACCCAGTGATAAGTGCGATTTCCTGTATGAAGGACCTGGACGGACCGACCTGCAATACCGTTTCCGTCCGCGGCAAGGGTATCATCAAATTGCTCTTCAGCATCATTGTGATCGCATTTTTGATGCTGTTTGCCATGCCCCGGCTGGTGCCGGTGCTGGGACTCAAGCCCATGGCCGAATTCATCGAGGAACGCAACATCGACGCCAACATGTATTTCTACACCGAAGTCGCGGAATTCTCTGAAGCGAATATCCACATGGACAACACCTGGGCGTATACGCCCACAGGGCCGCGAAACACTAATCCTTAATCAGATGTAACTTGGCGGAATCCCGTGCCGACTCCCGGGTGGGCTTTACAGCCTCCCGGGAGTTTGTCAAGGGACATGTGTGTAAAAATGATATCGTGAATATTCATTTCCGTTGCAGACCAATAATGACAAATTTCGAAGCTCAAATGTCAAATGGCGGTATGCTGTCCGTTTTACAGAACCACCTCAAAAATAAAGTGAATAGAAAACGACAGCATTCCACGATTCGGAATTTGGATTTTGTCATTTGAAATTATATTTACATGTTGTATCCTGACGCGAACAGCGCATTAAATCATATAACGCCAAACCACCCTCTGACCCCTTATGCATATACCTGAAAACAGAAAACAGATGATCCTGGACGCCGAGGAGCAGTTTGCCAATACCCTGGCCGCCCGGGTATTGAAAGTCCCGAAACTCAGTATCTGGATGATTCTCATCCCTATCATCATTGTTCATCACATCTATCGTCATCAACGGGTCGTAAAAGGCCGGCAGGCCTTTGTCGAGAATTACCTGATTTCCCGGAAAAGAGCGCTGGAAGAGGCATGGGCCGCTGCCGAAAACGGCTGCGATCCGGATATTGAAAATATCATTCGTGTGTCGGAATTACCCGAAGAGACCTTTGCAGACTATGGAAAATGGCTTGGTCTCCTCGTCGAGCACTACTCGGACCTGCTCAATGCCGAGGGGAATTCATACGAAGCGCTGATCCGCGATCTCTACAAAAACCGGTCCGGTTTTCTCCTGTTCCTCAACCGCCTCAATCAAGTGGAAAAGCAATTCAACGCCGTCCTGGAACCCCACCTCGTCCGGACCACCCCGGAGGCGGGAGACATCATCATGGCCATGGAGAACAATTCAGAAACACTGCGCAGGAAAAGCGCGGAAGATATATTTCGCTAAATTCATATGCCACTGATTTTTAGTGCTGTTAAGAGCCGTCGGCGAATTGTTCACCCATTTGAACCTGTCCTTCGGTTTCAATCAGTTGGCGGATGGTGGTGCGGTCGTAAATCCGGTTCATGGCATCCTGAACTTCGTGCCACATGGGCATGAAGGCGCAATTGCCTTCGAACGGGCAGTCTTTTTTGGTCTCGCAGGATAGACACTCTTCCGGCGATTTTGATTGATCGAGAAAGCGGAATATTCCGCCCACCGTCAATTCCTCCGGTGCGGGTATCAGTTGGTAGCCACCGTAATATCCGCGTTTTGCCGCCACGATGCCGGACCGTTTTAGCTGGCTTAAAATGACTTCCAAAAACCGCGTTGGGATGGCTTGGATCTCGGCAATTCGGGCGCTTTTCACGGGGCCTTTTCCCTGGTGTTTGGCAAGTTCGAAGACAGCGCGAAGCGCGTATTGTTTTTTTTGAGTGATCAGCATGGTATCGGATACTTTAAAAAAGTGTTCATGTTTTGATACAAGGTGGGTTACAATGTCAAATGACAAAATCCAAATGCCAAATGGCGGAATGCCGGCGAATCATCATGATACGCGGCCCCGATGTTGTTTTACAATTGGTAATCGTCCAACCCCTTATCTTTTATTCTTAAAAAATTCAAGAATTAGAAATCTGCGCCTTTAAATGAGACATATTTTATATACGAGTTGATTGTGATTTAACTATTTGAAATAATATTGTAAAATTGAGTGTTCTGTTTTTCTTGAAAAATTGATTGACATTGGTATTGTTTCTTGACTAATACAGTCGGAAAGTAAGCCGACTGTATTAGTCAAGAAAGGCATGGATGTTTTTTTCACAACGAAAAACACAATACGCACTTCGCGCCATCTATGAGTTGGCAAAGCGACACGGTGAGGGGCCCACCAAGATTTCTGAAATCGCAAAAGTGCAAGGCATCCCCACCCGGTTCCTCGAAGTCATCCTCAACCAACTCAAAGCCAGCGGCATGGTGGAATCCAAGAGGGGTTTCTATGGCGGCTACCGGTTAATCCGGCAACCCGGAGATATCACCATTGGCGATGTCCTGCGGTATATGCAGAAAAGCGCCGGACACAGTGCCTGCATTGCCTGTGTAGCCGAGGAGAGTTGTCCGTTCGATGGCAATTGCGTGTTTTCGGATATGTGGAAACGGGTGCATACGGAGGTTTACAAAATCTTTGACGGTACGACGATCGAAGATCTGGTTCATCACGGATCCTCTTGATTCTTTTTGTCGCCCAATCGGATTCGCGTACAGGCTTGGGCAGACCGGCACTAATCATAAGGGTAAAATGAAGATGCGGATTGTAAAAACGACACAGGGGCAAAACATTTTTCTGATGACGACTATCACCGCCTTGATCTTTGCGGCCGCCTGTTACGGGGTCGCGACGATGCTGGCGCCGGACACCGAAGGACGGGCGGATATCATCATCATCGATGCTGTCGCGGCATTCGGCGACCTGGAAAGATCCGGTGTGATTTTTTATCATTCCCGGCACACCCAGGCATTGGAGAAAAGTGGCAAGGATTGTTCGGCCTGTCATCAAACAATGGACGGGCGCTTGAGTCCAAAATTCATGAGGGTGGAAGATATCAGCCGATCTATGGTTATGGATACCTATCATGACAATTGTATTTCCTGTCATCAGGACACCCTGGACGCGGGCGAAAAAAGCGGCCCGGTGACCTGCGGTGAATGCCATATTCGCGAATCCGCGCCAATGTCCACCCGCCGGCCCATGGGCCTGGACAAATCACTCCACTACCGACATGCAAAAGCCCTGGACAACAAGTGTGAGCAATGCCACCACGAATACGACGAGGGTGCAAAGAAATTGTTCTATGCCGAAGGCAAGGAGGGTGCCTGTCTATACTGCCATCGAACGACGGCCGAGGAAAACCGTATCTCCCTGAAAGATGCATCCCATCAGGATTGTATCGGTTGTCATCTGGAACGGACAGCGAAAAATCTGGACGCCGGTCCGGTGACATGCCTGGGCTGTCATGACCCGGCGGAGCAGAAAATCATCGAGAAGGCAGATAATCTCCCCCGGCTCAAACGGAAACAACCGGATGCGGTTTTACTCCGCGCGGCATCAGCCGGCGACGGCGGGCTTCAGAGCCGGATGGATGCCGTGGCCTTCAATCACAAGGCCCACGAGGCGTACAATGATTCCTGCAAGGTCTGCCACCACGCGGAATTGATGGATTGCCGCTCCTGCCATACCCAGACCGGATCCGAGAAGGGTAACCACATCAAACTTGAACGGGCCATGCATCAAACCGGTGTCGACACCAGTTGTATCGGATGCCATACACGGGAGCAGCAAGCCATCGAATGTGCCGGCTGCCACTCGGCCATCGTTAAATCGCCTCCGCAGCAACAGGCCTATTGCAAGACCTGTCATGCGACGCCGTCCACCGCCGTTACGGCGGCCGGCAATCCCGCTCAGGTGGAAACCGCCCGCATCGCACAGCAGCAGCTCGACAGCCGGAAACCCATGTATGGCACCTATGCCGATGCCGACATTCCCGATATAGTCATCATCGGGCAATTGGTCAGCCAGTACGAAGCGGTTGAATTGCCCCACCGAAAAATCGTAACCACACTGGTTCGCAATCTCGAGAATAGTAAATTGGCCGCCTACTTTCATGCCGACCCGGGAACGGTATGCCAGGGATGTCACCACAATAGTCCGCCGGCCGAAAAACCGCCATTGTGTGCAAGCTGCCACGGGGTGCCGTTTGACGAGAAAAATCCCTCGAAACCGGGGTTGTCCGGGGCATATCACCAGCAGTGTATGAATTGTCATGACCGGATGGGGATTGTAAAACCGGATTCCCGGGACTGCGAGTCCTGTCATAAAGAAAAAAAATGATGGTATCAACGATAGATTCAGGTTGAGGAAGAACATATGTCGATTTCACGGAGAAAATTTCTGGGATGGATCGGCGCCGCGGGGATGACGTCTGCCGTTGGCCGGAAAGCCCATGCCGCATCCAATAAACAGTTTACAGGCTATGCGGAAGCCAATGCGGTGTTGCATGATATTTCATTGTGCATCGGTTGTCGCAAATGTGAGGATGCCTGCAACAAGGTGAACGACCTCCCGCCACCGAAAGCTTCGTTTTCCGACCTTTCGGTGCTGGAAGCATCGCGTCGCACGGACGCTTACACCTATACCGTGGTCAATCAGAAACAGACGTCCGGCAATGCCAAACCGGTATTCTTTAAAAACCAATGCAATCATTGCCTTGAACCGGCCTGCGCATCGGCCTGTTTCGTACAGGCATTCCGGAAAACCGATACCGGCGCCGTCACTTATGATGAAACGGTCTGCGTGGGGTGCCGCTATTGCATGGTGGCGTGTCCGTTTGAAATTCCGGCATATGAATATGATAAGGCGCTGACCCCCCGGGTTACCAAATGTACCATGTGTTATCCACGACTGATCGACGGTAAATTGCCGGGATGCGTGGAGGCCTGCCCGGCGGAGGCATTGTCCTTTGGCAAGCGTGATGACTTGCTCGCCCTTGCGCGGGAGCGGATTCGTAAATTCCCGGAACGGTATGTGAACCATGTTTATGGTGAGCATGAAATGGGTGGCACCAGTTGGCTATATCTGTCCAATGTCCCCTTCGACCGGATCGGCATGCGCATGGATCTGGGCACCAGGCCGGCCGGAGAACTGACGGCGGGCGCGTTGGGCGCTGTCCCCATCGTGGTGGGATTGTGGCCCATATTGCTGGGGGGCATCTATGCGGTGAGCAAACGCAAAGACAAAATCGCCGCCGAAGAACAAGCGGAAGCGGTGGCCGCCGCCCTTGAAGAAGCCAATGCCGCAGCCGATGCCAGGTTGACATCGGAATTGGAAAAGGCGGAAAAACAAAAACAACTGGCCATCGAAAAAGAAGTTCAAAAAGCACTTGAAGAACAGGCCGCAGCCGCAGCCGAAAAGGCAGCCGGAGCGGATGGTACCGCCGACGTCGATAAACCGGAAGCGGGTGATGACGACAGCCGGTCATCCACCGAATAACCGGAGATGTGGATTCAACCGGGAAATCCGGTCCGAAGTTTTTTTCATAATGAATGTCATTAAAATTCGTTATCGTTTGGTTAGTGTCCATCCAGAGATGCTATTTATGGATGGACAATAGTTAATATTCAGAAATACAGAGCATTCAAGAAGAGGTTCGTTTATGTCTGATCATACCGCTGAAACCGGCAAATCCGTGTTTACACTTTTCAACCTGGTGGCCGGGATAATCGTCGTGATGGGTTTGATCCTCACGTTCTTGAGATTCACCGGCGGTCTTTCCACCGTTACCAATCTGTCCGATTACAATCCCTGGGGGATTTGGATCGGATTTGACTTACTGACCGGTGTGGCATTGGCCGCAGGCGGTTATGTAACCTCCGCCGCCGTTTACATCTTCGGCATGAAAAAATACCATAGCGCGGTCCGCCCCGCAGTCCTCACCGGGTTTCTCGGTTATGCCCTTGTGGTGCTCGCCCTGAACTACGACGTGGGGCGCCCCTGGCGGCTGCCGTACCCCTTTATCATGCAACAGGGAACCACCTCCCTGCTCTTTGAGGTAGCCGCCTGCGTGGCCTTGTATCTGAGTGTTTTATTTCTCGAATACTCACCGGCGGCATTGGAATGGCTCGGTCTCAAGCGAGCCCGCAACCTGGCGATTAAACTGACCATGGCGCTCACCTTTTTCGGCGTGATTCTCAGCACCCTGCATCAGTCCTCCCTGGGGGCGCTCTATCTGATTGCACCTTCGAAACTGCATCCGCTTTGGTATTCGACATACCTGCCGGTCTATTTTTTCGTGAGCAGTATCATCGCCGGCATCTCCATGGTTCTCTTCGAGAGCACATTATCACACCGGTATTTCAAGGATAAGATGAGCCGGACCTACCTGGATGAGCATAATCCGGTGACACTTGGATTCGGAAAAGCCGCATCTTATGTGTTGGCCGGATATTTCATCATAAAAATCATCGGCATATCAGTGGACAACAACTGGCACCTTTTAGGTACCGGATACGGTGTCTGGTTTCTGGTGGAACTTCTCGGGTTCGTTGCCCTGCCGTGTTTTTTGTATGCCGTTGGCGTGCGGGAGAAAAATCTGCTGCTTATTCGCTGCACGGCGGTATGGACGGTGCTCGGGGTGGTGCTGAACCGGTTGAATGTCTCACTGATCGCATTCAACTACCATCTGCCGTCCACCGAAAGATATGTGCCCCATTGGATGGAAGTGGGAATAACCCTGTTTATCGTAACTCTCGGTGTATTGGCGTTTCGATTCATTGTCACCCGGATGCCGATTTTTTATGAACATCCGGACTATGAAGACGCGCACTGATCCGGGAATCGAAAAAGGACGGAAAAATGGGCGATGTTTTTTTGACCCTTCAGGATTTCATGACGTTTACAAAGGGTGTAACCTACTTGATCATGGTTGCCGCACTATGCGGGATCGGACTGTTTTGGCGTTTTCTCAATGCAAGGGATGATGATTGAGATGTATGGTGAACCCTTGAGCCACCAATCGTCGTTGCGGACAAAAACCGAGTTGATTTTTTAAGGAGTGTTTCATGTATGATTTCGTATCCGGCCCCCTTGCCTGGCTGTCGTTTATAATCTTTTTCGTCGGTATCATCTATCGCATTATCTGGTATGTCCGCGGTCTGGATTGGCAGATGGACCGGGTGGCCTATCGTCCGCACCGAAAATACGGCATCAAAGGGGCGGCGCGGTCCATTTTCTACTGGTTGCTGCCGTTTGGTACGCGCAGCTGGCGTTATTATCCGTCATTTACGATAATGGTCTTTGTATTTCATTTCGGATTATTGTTCTCTCCGCTGTTTTTGCCCGCGCATAATATTATGCTGGAGCAGGCCGTCGGCTTCGGCCTGCCGACCATTTCCGAATCCGCTGCGGACGTGCTCACCATCCTGGTGATCCTGGCCGCCGTTTTCATCATTATGCGCCGGATTGCCCTGCCCGAGGTCCGGATTCTGACCAAGCCCTATGATTTTCTGGTGCTGGCCATTGCGGTGGCCCCCTTTATCACCGGGTTTCTGGCCTATCACCAGGTGGGGAACTATCGGGTGATGCTCACGGCCCATATTCTCTGCGGGGAAATCATGTTGGTGGCCATACCCTTTACAAAGCTTTCCCATTTCGTGCTGTTTTTCATGTCCCGTGCCCAGTTGGGGATGGATTACGGCATCAAGCGAGGCGGCATGAAAAACGCCAAGGGAATGACCTGGTAGGTCGGTTTTCCGGCCGGATGATTTTTTACTGGTTTTTGAAATAATCCCCGTATAAAATTGTAGCATGTTGTCGATATTCCGGTATTGGGGTAAACTTAACTCATAACACATTTCAGGAGACGAACCATGCCTGAAGGCATCCTTTGCAACAAGAAAACGGTGGATGAAAAATCGCAGCTCGACGCGCTTCTCGCCGATAAAAGCGGTAAACAATATTATGAAGAGATGAACCATCTGGAAGTGGATTCGGATGCATTGTGGGCCGCCATTCAAAAGACGTGTAAATCGCGCATTCGGACCTGGCTGGAGATTTGCGCCCATTGCGGTATGTGTGCGGACAGTTGTTTTTACTACCTGGCAAACCATAAGGATCCCAAGCAGGTCCCTTCATATAAAATTCAATCCACCCTGGGTGAATTGATCCGCCGTAAAGGGAAAGTGGATAACGCCTTCATGCAGATGTGCATGGATACCGCCTACTCCAAGTGCAGTTGCTGCACCCGCTGCGGGCTCTACTGTCCGTTCGGCATTGATATGGGTATCATGTTCGGCTATTTGCGCGGGCTGTTGTTTTCCCAGGGATTTGTGCCGTGGGAAATGAAAATCGGTACGGGAATGCACCGGATATTCCGCGCCCAGATGGATATTACAACTGAAGACTGGGTGGAGACCTGTGAATGGATGGCCGAAGAATACGAGGAGGACTGGCCGGGGCTGACCATCCCCATCGACGTTCAAGATGCGGATATCATATACACGGTCAACGCCCGGGAACCCAAACACTACCCCGAGGATCTGGCTGAGGCCGCTATCCTTTTCCATGTGGCCGGTGAAAACTGGACGGTTCCCAGTGAAGGATGGGAGGAGACCAGTCTGGCCATGTTTGCCGGGGATTGGGCGGCGTGCAAAATGCAGGTTGAGAGTGTTTATGCTGCCATGGATCGCCTCAAACCCAAACGGATGGTGGTGACCGAATGCGGGCACGCTTATCGCGCAACCGTCATTGAAGGACCTTACTGGGCGGGCTTGCCTTCGGGCCAGACGCCCATTGAAAGCATCCATTATGTGGAGTGGGTGGCCGAAGCATTGCGGACCGGTAAGCTGAAAATTGATCCGGCAAAGAAAATCAAGGAACCGGTGACCTACCAGGATTCATGCAATTATATCCGAAACGGCGGCCTGGCCGATGTCGCACGTGAAATCATGGGATATATCGCGGAGGATTTCCGTGAAATGACCCCCTGCCGTGAACACAATTTCTGCTGCGGCGGCGGCGGCGGTCTGAATGGCATCGGAAGATACCGTCCGGAGCGTAATATCGGGCTTAAGGTAAAGCGCGACCAGATTCTGGCCACCGGTGCCAAATTGGTCGTGGCACCGTGCCACAATTGCTGGGATGCCATCAGGGACCTGGAAGAAGTCTATAAGGTTGGTATCAGGTGGTCCTTTTTGAAGCCGCTGTTGCTGAACATGATCATTGTCCCCGACCACCTCAAGCCCACGGAGGAATAAATTGCTGTTGTCTCAGCAACCGGGTGAATCCGCAACACCGGCGAATGCTTCCGTTTAACCGTTGTGCGCCGATGGATGGGGCAATCAGTTAATTTGAACGGGAAAATTGATGGACACGATCACGCTTCAGGCGGATGGTTATCTTAATCTCGACGGGAAAAAGGTGGAAGCCAGTCCGCTGGTCCACCTTGGCGCGATGATCTCGGTAGAAAAAAAAGCGACATTGCGCAGCTATTTTTATATGCTCTCGAAATACCCTCAGCTGCAGGAGTTGAACTCTTTTTTTCCGACAATACTGGACATGTACCACCAATGCGACCACCATTCATGCCGCAATGATCAATTTGATTTTCTTGAACTGACCAAAACCATCGAAATGGTCGGTTTTCCGGGCGAACCCCGGTTGGAGTTCTACCAGTCATTTCACGGTACACGTGGTGAACAGACGTTCGAAATCCGGGACTATGATCTCAGCACGATCTTGGACATGGACATCAGGATAGGCCGGTTGAAACATGTTATTTTCGGTGACCGGATGGATGTTTTCAAATTCGACACTGTTTTTACGCTTTTTGAATTTATTGACGGGATTGCCTGGGAGCTTGGTTTTCAATGGGCGCCCACCGAGTGCCAATTAAGGAGCTGAATTATGTTTAATAAAATTCTTTTTGCCACAACTGCTTCTCCAACCTGCGATAATGCCGCGAAAGTCGCTTTCGACCTGGAGTTGAAGTGGAATGCCAAACTTTTCGTGTTCCATGTGCTCGGGGTACCCACGCGGGGGTACAGCCCGTTTGTCACGGATGCAAGAACCGGCGAAGAAGAAACGGTGGATCCGGATTATATCGATTGGGTAAAAGAGGAGATGAAAAACACCTATGCCGATCTTCTCGAAGACAGCGATGCCGAGTTGTGCTCGGCCGTGGGCGCGCCACATCGTGAAATTCTCAGAATGGCTCGAAAGGAAAATGTAGATCTCATTGTCATGGGCGCGCATACACGGGAAGAGGATGTCGGTGCCACGCGTCATCGTGCGGTGGTCGGCAGTACCATGCAAAAGGTCGCCAAGGCCGCCCGCTGTCCGGTGGTGATTATCAGCCGTCCCTGCACCACCTGCTGGAAGTTGTTTTCCAATATTGTCATTGGTACCGATTTTTCCAAGGCGTCTTACTCGGCTTTCCTGTTTGCCTACAAGCTCGCCAAGGAAGTGGGGGCGAATCTCCACATTTTTCATGCACTCGACATCAACGACGGCAGGAGCGGACCTCCGGCAGCCCAGGAAGAGATCGAGGCGAAGATAAAGGCTGCCCGTGAAAAAATCGAGTCCGCATATGTGTCCAAGATAAAGGATTTCGACAAGTATACCATCGATATCTGGGAAGGCATACCTTATGTGGAAATATTGAAATTTGCCAGGGATAAAGGCTCGGACCTGATCGTGATGTCCCATCATACCCGCGAAATCGATCCTGAAAAAGCCCTCCTGGGCAGTACCGTCGAACAGGTTGTACTACGATCGGCATGCCCTGTCGCCAGTGTCAATAAACCGGACAAGGTCAAGGATGCTGTCTAAATCGGGATGATTGATAACGCCATGCCGGGTCCTGCGCCCAAGAAAAGAATTCTCATCGTCGACGATGAGATGGATATGAGAATTTTTATTTCCACTGTTTTCAAAACCAGTGGATTTGAAGCGATGACCGCCAAAAATGGCGACGAAGGATTCAAAGCTGCTGAAAAAGAGTCGCCGGATTTGATCATTCTGGACATCATGATGCCCGGCGAAGGCGGCGCCTTGATGTATAAAAAGCTCAAGTCCGATTCAACGCTCAAGTCCATCCCGGTTATCATGGTGTCGGCCGTTGGAGAAGAGACGTTCAATCATTATCTGACAATGCTGAACACGCAAGCTGATATCCCGATTCCCGCCCCCGACGCCTACATCGAGAAACCGCCGGAGGCAAATCTGGTACTTGAGACCGCCATGGCGCTGTTGAACTGATTCGGTAGGCGCTTCAATCCATTCAAAACCTGAGTCAGCCGTGTGACAATGGAAAAGAAAATACTTCTGGTGGATGATGAGCTCGGCATTCGAAAGGTTCTGGGGATTTCACTGGCGGACCTCGGATATGAAGTGATGGTTGCGGAAAACGGCCGGGAAGCGCTTGAATTGTTCCATCGAAACACCCCCCCCATTGTTCTCACCGACATCAAGATGCCGGTCATGGACGGCGTTCAGCTTCTCCAGCATATTAAACGCGCGAGCCCTGAAACCGAGGTGATCATGCTCACCGGGCATGGTGATATGGATCTGGCCATAAAGTGTCTCAAACTCGAGGCGCTGGACTTCATCACCAAACCCATCAACGACGATGTCCTGGAGATCGCCCTCAAGCGTGCCTGTGAAAAAATCATCATGAAGCAGCAGCTTCGGGACTACACCCAGAACCTTGAGCGAATGGTATCGGAAAAGTCCGCTCAATTGATTGAAGCCGAGCGCAGGGCCGCTGTCGGCCAGACACTGGAGGGATTCAGCCGGGCCATCAGCGATCTGGCCGGAGACCTGGACAGCGGCATCAATTTTTTCAACGAAATGCCCTGCTACGTATCCCTCCATGATAATCATTACCGCATTGTCGGTACCAACCGGCTCTATAAGGAGCGATTCGGTGACCGTGTGGGCCAGGGAAGCAATGGTATCTACTCCGGTGACGCCGGTTTGAAAGATCAATGCCCGGTGGCGGGCACATTCCTGAATGGCCGGGGAGAGCAGCGAAATGAAACCGTCATCGGACTTAATGGGGTTGAAACACCGGTGATGGTTCACACCGCCCCGATCCGGAATCGTGAAGGTGCCGTGGAACTGGTGATGGAAATCGCCGCGGACATCGCTGAAGTCAAACGGCTGCAGGAGCAACTCCGTACCACCCGGCAGCTATATCAGCAATTGTTCGACGAAGCGCCCTGCTATATCACGCTTCAGGACAGAGCCTTCAATATCGTGGCGGCCAACCGGCGGTTCAAAAAAGATTTCAACGATAAACCCGGGGGGAAGTGTTATTCAGTCTACAAGGATGAATCGACCTCATGTCCGGACTGCCCGGTGGCCAGAACTTTCGATGATGGGAAGTCTCACCAATGCGAAATGGAAGTCACGTCGAAAGACGGCCGCAAATACCAGTTGTTGATCTGGACGGCACCCATCCGGAATATCTCCGGCAAAACCACCCAGGTCATGGAAATGGCGACCAATATCACCCAGGTCAGGGAGCTGCAGGATCAATTGGCCGGTATCGGCGTATTGATCGGTTCGGTCTCCCATGGGATTAAAGGCCTTTTAACCGGGTTGGACAGCGGTATTTATCTTCTCGACAGCGGCCTGGATAAAAAAGACCCGGACCAGTTGAGAGAGGGGTGGGATATCGTTAAAATGATGGTGGGACGGATCCGGAGCATGGTCATGGACATACTGTTTTACGCCAAGCAGCGGGAATTGAACTGGAAACCGGTGGAGGTGATTCATGTTGTACGCGAACTAGCGGACGCCATCCGGTCAAAAGCCGATGCGAGGGGCATGGCGGTCGACCTCGACATCGACATCGATGTCCGGGAACCCCTGGGCAGTTTTGAAGTCGATACCGTGGCCCTCAACAATGCGTTGACCAGTATAATAGATAACGCCATGGATGCCTGTGAAACTGCGGAAGCCGGGAAGCGGCACCGGATATCGTTTTCCGCCCGCCGTTCCGACGATTATCTGGTTTTTGATATCGGTGACACCGGTCCCGGCCTTTCCAAGGAGGCCCGGGAGAAGATCTTTACGATATTTTATACATCGAAAGGAGAAAAAGGCACCGGCATGGGGTTGTTCTTGTCCTATCGCATTGTCCGTCAGCATGGCGGAGATATCACGGTGGACTCATCTGCGGGGACCGGAACCCGTTTTCGTATCCGCTTGCCCGCACGTCTCCCTGACGCCGTCAAGAAAATGTATCCCCCATCGAATGCGATCCCGTCCATTGGCAGCACGTCATGAATTCGCCCTGCAATCAGGTATTGATTTGCCCAACCCCATGATTTTTGTTAAGCATATTCAAGGCGCCGTGCCCGTCCCGGCTTTTTTTGCACCACCGACCGGCCGGTAGTCATCAGATGCACCTTCGACGGTGGTTGCAGCGCCGGTAACATATCCCGTACCCGAATTGTTACACCGTCAATCGTGGTAAACGGATAGTTCATCCCGCCGCCCGCGGTTACCCTGTAACTAAAAGTCAGGTGGGTTTGCATTCTGTATTTTAATTGTGTATAGGGTCTTCTTTTTCCGGCGTTGATTTTTCATAGATGCCGGCCTGGATTAGAATTCCTTTGTCTGAGGAGGATACCATGGGGCACCCCGACACCTGGGATTGGGAAAACGGAGATCGGCAGATCGCCTTCGGTGAGTGGAAAAAAAAATTCCGCTGGGTTGAGGAGCCTTATGCCAGTCCCGACGGCGAGAAAATTGCCGCGATCGTAAATGTTGATGAAGGTGAATTCAACGTATGCGTCAACGGTGAAACAGATGAAACATCCCATGATAAGATCTGGTATCTGAGATTCTCCCCGGATAACCGGTTGACGACGCTGGTATCCGATATGGGGGAGTGGACGGTGGCCGTCGACAACGTCAGTTGGGGGCATCAATTCGGATATGTCTGGAACACGATGTTCAGTGATGACGGCAGTCACATTGCCGTGGCTGTCCAGCAGGACATGACCTATGGTATCGCAGTGGACGGCATCCTCTGGGCGAACACCTACCCCAACATGACCTATTTCACCTTCGGTCGGGACGGCGGACATTCCGCGGCCGTGGTACAGGTGGAAGATTTCGATTCCGGTGACATCGAGACATTTAAAAAAGGCGCCTTCACTGCGGCCTTTGACGGGCAAGCCTGGGATAAACGGTTCGTGAATCTCTGGCATTTGTCGATCAGTGATGACGGCAAAGACCTGGCGGCCGAAGCCCGCCTCTCATTGTATGATTATGCCATTATCGTCAACGGCATACCGTGGGAAAAAACATACGACTGTGTGTGGCAGCCGGTTTTCAACCCAGCCACCAATACTGTGGCCGCCCCGGTACGGACCGGGGGCCGTTGGTTCATGGCCCAGGACGGCGGTATCCTGTGGGATCGGCCGTATACGCAGCTCTGGCACCAGCAGTTCAGCGCTGACGGCAATACGTTGGCGGCCATTGCCGCCACCGGTTTCGGGAAATGGACGGTGGTCGTGGACAACCGCCCGTGGCCGGTCACCTTCGAAGACCTGATTACGGATATGGTGCTGACGCCCGGCGGTGACCGGATTGCGGTCCTCGTAAAGGAGAAAGGGAAGTGGCGGATCGTCGTTGACGGCACCCGGTGGTCGAACGCCTTCGACATGGCATGGAAGCCTGTTTTCAGCCCCGATGGACAACATGTGGCGGCAAATGTCGAGAAAAACGGCAGTTATACATATGTTCTTGACGACCGGTTGTGGCCTTGTGAATGTGAAGCTGCATGGCCCCCTGTTTTCAGCAGCATGGGTGATAAAATACTCCTGAAATATATCCATGACGGTATTTATCACCGGCGGGTGGTCCCGCTTGCCGATTTCTCATCGTAAAAAAAGGGGGAGCGATGCATACAGCCTACGACATGTTAACCGGCCCTTGTGCCTGGACGGCGTTTATCCTTTTTTTCGGCGGTTGCCTGTATCGCCTGATTAAAATGCTGTGGCTGGTGTGGAAGAAGGAGCGGTTCATCTTTTCCTATATGAGCCTGAGATACAGCCTGCGTTCACTTGTTCACTGGATGGTTCCGTTCATGGCGGTGAACTGGCGGCGTCAACCCGTGTTGACAATTGCCACCTTCGCCTTCCATCTATGCCTGATCCTCACGCCGCTCTTTGTGTCCGCCCATATCATTTTATGGGAAGAAGCCTGGCAATTCAGTTGGTGGATGCTGCCGGATGGACTGGCGGATGCCATGACAATGGTTGTCATTGTCTGCGCCGGTTATTTTTTCATCCGGCGGTTGGTTTCTCCGGAGGTCAGGTATGTCACGGGACCGTCGGACTGGATAATACTCTCGATCGTGGCCGCCCCGTTCATCTCCGGATTTCTGGCCTACCACCAATGGTTTGCGTATCGATTTTTTACCATGTTTCATATTTTTTCCGGAGAAGTCATGCTGGTTGCCATCCCCTTTACCCGGTTGAGCCATATGATAATTTCCCCCTTTACACGGGCGTATATGGGGTCTGAATTCGGAAAAATCCGGCACGCGAGGGATTGGTAGCAGGTGGTGACAACCGAGTCGTATTATGCAGGAGGGACCTGAAATGGGCGAAGCAGCAAAGGGAGAGACCAAAATAACCGATCAAGGTTTGGACGGTGGTGTCGGCAGGCTCGATGAATCACGTATCCGGGAAGTGATCAACACTGTGCTGAAAAATGAAACCGGCGCACGACTGAAAACATACGTGGAAACCTGTATCCATTGCGGACTCTGCTCGGAAGCCTGCCATTACTACCTGTCCAATGATAAAGACCCCGCTTTTTCTCCGGTGGGAAAGGTCAAACGAACATTATGGGAAATGCTCAAGCGCAAAGGAAAAGTTACTCCGGCGTTTATCAGAGAGGCCGCGGTGGTGGCACATACCGAATGCAACCTGTGCAAACGATGCGCCCAGTATTGTCCGTTTGGTATTGATATCGCCTACCTCATGAGCGTGGTCCGCCGGATCGTTCACCGGCTGGGTTGTACCCCGCTGTATATTCAGGATACGGCGAACAGCCATTCCGTCCACATGAATCAGATGTGGGTGAAAGGTGATGAATGGCCGGACACCCTCCAATGGCAGGAGGAGGAAGCCCAGGCTGAAATCCCTGCCCTGCGGATTCCCCTGGAAAAAGAAGGCGCGGATATCATGTATTCCGTGATTGCCCCGGAGCCCAAATTTCAGGCCCAGTTAATCTACCAGGCCGCCGTGATAATGGATGTCGCCGGGGTAAACTGGACCATGCCGGCGTCCATGGGCTGGGACAACAGTGACATGGCCATGTTCACCGGCGACAATGAGCTGATGGGCCGCCTGAAGCGCACGCATTTTGAAACAGCCGCCCGGTTGAAAGTCAAGAAAATCATCATGGGGGAATGCGGGCATGCTTTCCGATCCGTCTATGATACGGGCAACCGATGGCTGGGGTGGCGCGTGCCCCCGTTTCAGATCGTCCATGCCATTGAATTTTATTATGATTTAATTAAATCCGGCCGTATTAAAATTAAAACGAAATACCCCCATGCCGTCACTTTACATGATCCCTGCAATGTCTCCCGCGGCGCGGGTCTTCACGACAAGGCCAGGTTCGTTGCAAAGGCCGTCGCGGCGGAATTCGTCGAAATGGAACCCAACCGGGAGCACAATTATTGCTGCGCGGCCGGCGGCGGCGCCATTAATTGCGGTCCGCCCTATAAAATGAAACGACTCCAGGGTAACAAGGTGAAGGCGGAGCAATTGTTCGCCGCAAAAACCCGCGGTGCCGGCGTGCTCATCGCTCCCTGCCATAATTGTCACAGTGGGTTGCACGATATCCTTCACCATTACGGTATCGGGTTGGACATCAAGTTTTTAGGGGATATCATTTACGAAGTCATGGAAAAACCCGCGTAAAGGTTGGTATCATGTCCGGACAAGGCAATAAGCCCCAAAACGGTTGCCCGGATCGAGGAGACAAGGGAATGAAAAAAAGTATTGGTTCCATTCTTATTTTATGCACGATTTTTCTATTCGGTTGGGTATCGGTGCATTCCCAGGAAGAGATGGAAGTTGTGGATAATTCCGTTTTCGATCAACCCCGGCGGACATCATCCTTGTTTATGCATGACGACCATAACGAGAGCGCCGGGATTGAAGAGTGCCATGTGTGTCACCACGTATACGAGGATGGAGAGTTGCTGGAAGATGAGTCTTCGGAGGATTCGAGCTGCTCGGAATGCCATGAGATAGACGCCTCCGGTGACATGCCGGGGTTGATGATGGCCTATCACCTGAATTGCAAGGGGTGTCATTTGAAAGAGAAGAAGGGGCCGGTGCTCTGTGGTGAATGTCACCACAAATAATAGCATAAGAATACGCGTGATGAAGCGCCTTTGGTTAACGGAAATCACTGAAGGGGACGGATAGCCTCCGGCACAGCGCTGTGGGCAGGCTTCATTGACGAGCTTCGAATACTATCCATCGGACAGGAGTAATTTGACATGGCCAAGAAAATATTGATCATTGACGATGATCCGATTGTGGTGAAATACCTCGCCTCATTATTTGAGGATAACGGGTATGAAACCGTCAGCGCGGGCAGTTCCGTGGAAGGGTTGAAGGTGGTCCGGGTGGAGAAGCCGGACCTGATTACCCTGGACTTGCAGATGCCCGGCGATTGGGGCCCCCGGTTTTACCGGAATCTGAGGAAGGAAAAAGACCTGAAAGATACACCCATCGTCGTGGTGAGCGGCATTGACGGCGACCATGCCATAAAAGATGCGGTGGCCTTCGTGCCCAAACCCTTTGACGCGGAAAAGCTGCTGGGGATTGTGAAGAAAGCCATCGGTTGAATTGGAAACGGGTATTCTATATGACACAAGATCTCAGATGCAGTGCAAAACGTGTGCAGGATTTCCTGTCGGGAAAAGGATTTGCCTTTGAGGTGAAAGAACTGCCGGGGTCCACACGGACAGCTCAGGAGGCGGCGGAATCCATCGGATGTAAGGTGTCTCAAATAGCCAAATCCCTCGTATTCAAGGAGGCAAAAACCGGTCTTCCGGTTCTGGTGATTGCATCGGGGTCAAACCGGGTGGATGTGGATAGCGTCGAGCGGATGACAGGGTTGAAACTGGGGATGGCGGATGGCAAATATGTGAAAGAAAAGACCGGATTTGCCATCGGCGGTGTACCGCCGGCAGGCCATGATCAACCCCTTGAAACCATTTTGGACAATGACCTGAAACAATATGACACGATCTGGGCGGCGGCCGGCACCCCTTTTGCGGTTTTCAAATTGAAACCCATCGACCTGGAGCCGCTCACCAATGGAAGATGGGTGGATGTCTGTAAATAAATGGGCGCTCATCGGGGGATGAGGGTACTTCATCACCCGCATGTCGGCCAGGGAAACCGCGATTTGCCAGAAATCACTGGAGATCAAACGGGAAATTTTCGGCGATCGCATATTTGATTTGATGGTATGGGTCGATCGAAAGTTGCCGGTTTATTTTTAAAAAGAGCGTTGATATGAAAAAGATATTGTTCCCGATTTTTCTGCTGATACTTTTTTCTGCCAATGTGCACGGCAATCCCGGTAAAGACCTTGTCACCGCCGCCCGTGATCAAATCGGGAAAACCATACTTTATGATCCCAGCTACAAGGTCCTGGGCTATCCGAACGGGGATGCCGCCATGGACCGGGGGGTTTGCACGGATGTGATCATTCGGGCCCTGCGATCCGCTCTTGACCTTGATCTTCAGAAATCCGTCCATGAAGATATGGCGCTTCATTTTTCAGAATACCCTCAGCAGTGGGGGCTGACCTCTCCTGATAAGAACATCGATCACCGGCGTGTGCCCAACCTGCGGACATTTTTCCGGCGGAAGGGATGGTCGCTGGATATTTCAGGGACGGCTGCGGAATACAGGGCCGGGGATATCGTCACCTGTATCGTACCGCCGCATTTGCCGCATATTATGATGGTGAGTGATAAAAAGAACGGTCATGGCGTCCCCCTGGTGATTCATAATATCGGCGCCGGTGCGCAGGAGGAGAATCGCCTGTTCGAGTTCGAACTGACCGGACATTACCGGATTACGGGGATCGTACAGGCAACTGGACCGTAAAGATGAATGGCCGCGGACGATAGACCCGTTCACCCCCGGCGTATCGCGGCGGCCGGTGAAAAATCCCCCTTTCTATCCCTAAGACCGGATCATTCGAAGAGAAGCAAAGGGCCTCACGTGTATGGCTCGGTCATTAACTTTTTGATCTTGCTTTACCGTAACCGATTTTCATCAGGGCGTCGGACATTTCCTCGAGAATTGCCGGATCGTCTATGGTTGCCGGTACTTTATGTTCTTTGTTGTCGGCGATTTTCTGAATCGTGCCCCTGAGGATTTTACCGGAACGGGTCTTTGGCAGCCGTTTGACCACGGTTGCCGTTTTAAAGGCCGCCACCGGTCCGATGCGATCCCTTACCATTTTTATGGTTTCGGCGATTATTTCATCGGGGTCGCGATCCACGCCGGCATTGAGTACGAGAAATCCCACCGGAACCTGCCCTTTCAATTGATCTTCCACACCGAGCACGGCGCATTCGGCCACTTCCGGATGGTCGGCCAATATTTCTTCCATGGCGCCGGTGGACAGGCGGTGACCGGCAACATTGATGATGTCGTCCGTACGGGTCATGACAAATGCGTATCCCTCTTCATCGATGAATCCGGCATCCGCTGTTTTGTAAAACCCGGGATATTCATCCAGGTATGATTCAAGATACCGCTTGTCGTTTTGCCATAAGGTCGGCAGCGCCCCCGGGGGCAGTGGCAGTTTCACCACCAGCGCTCCGATGTCGCCGGCCTTGACCGGCGCCGTGGTTTCGGGATCCAGCACCTGTAGGTTCCATCCCGGTGCCGGTTTTGTCGGCGAGCCTTCCTTGACCGGAAATTTGTGCAGACCCAGACAGTTTGCGGCAATGGCCCACCCGGTCTCGGTCTGCCACCAATGATCGATCACCGGTACACCGAGCTTGTTCTCCGCCCACCTGAGGGTGTCCGGGTCGAGACGTTCCCCGGCCAGAAACAGGGCTTTAAATGCCGACAAATCATAATCCCTGATAAGATCTCCCCGGGGATCTTCACGTTTGATGGCACGGAAGGCAGTGGGGGCGGTGAACATGGCCTTCACCTTGTGTTGTGATATGACCCGCCAGAAAGCACCGGCATCCGGTGTGCCCACCGGCTTCCCTTCAAATACGATCGTGGTGCAGCCCTTGAACAACGGACCATAGACGATGTATGAATGCCCCACCACCCAGCCCACGTCCGAGGCAGCCCAGTAAACATCTCCGGGCGCAACATTGTAAACAGCCCCCATGGTCCATTTCAACGCCACCATGTGGCTGCCGTTGTCTCTGACCACTCCCTTGGGTTCCCCCGTGGTGCCGGAGGTATACAGGATATACAAGGGGTCGGTTGCCGCCACCGGTACGCAGTCATGGGGTTCGGCGGCGGCCACGGCCTCCTGCCAATCCAGGTCCCGCCCGTCGATCATGGACGCCTTTTCCATTGGGCGTTGCAGAATAATGCATTTCTCGGGTTTGGCATTCGCCATGTCGATTGCACCGTCCAGCAGTGGCTTGTAGGCAATTATTCTTTTAACTTCTATGCCACAGGATGCCGAGACGATGACCTTGGGTTTGGCGTCATTTATCCGGGTGGCCAACTCGTTCGCGGCGAAACCGCCGAAGACGACGGAATGAACGGCGCCGATACGCGCACAGCCGAGCATGGCAATCACCGCCTCGGGAATCATGGGCATGTAGATGAGGACCCGGTCTCCCTTGGCCACCCCCTGGCCGGCCAGGACACCCGCGAATGCGGCAGTTTCATCCTTGAGTTGGGCATAAGTGTATTTTTTGATGGTGTCGGTGACCGGGCTGTCATAGATCAACGCCGTCTGATGTCCACGCCCCTGGTCCACATGAAGATCCACGGCGTTATAACAGGTGTTGACCATGCCCCCGGTGAACCAGCGGTAAAAAGGCTTGTTCGTGTCATCGAGGACTTTATCCCATTTTTTATACCAATGACAATCTTCCGCGGCTTCTCCCCAGAATCCATCAGGATCATTGATTGATCGATCATAGGCCTCTTCGTACAAATTGGTCATGGTTCAGCCTCCTTCTTATATTTTTGCGGGTGGGAAAATATATATAAAAAACTGAAATTTATAAATAATATGGAAACCGATGTGCTTCCGGACGAGTCCGGTTCGGGCTGATCGCAGTGAATCCACGGGTGTGGTCCGCGCCGGGTAATTATGAATATGAGCTTTCTGTAGCACATTGTCACAATAGGGATAAACAATGATTAAAGTCAAGTAAAAGTAATGAATGATATACAGTAGATGAATGGCAATGTAGGCAACAGCTTTTCACCGGCCGGCGAATTCGATAAAACGGTTTTTTCGCCGGAGATGAGGACCGCCACCAATTTAGTGCATTTGCGGGGGATCGGCGTTGAGGGCGGCAACAACTGCTCGGGCGGCCGGTCATCTGACGATACAATTGTCCACATATGCAGAGGCGATCAATTGATATTCATTTAATTGTCGTCGGGTAATTGCGGGATCGGAGGCGTTGAAAAAATCAATGTTCAACACGGTGGCGGCTTCATAGGGTTGCAATGCCCAGGTTGCTGCGCCCTTGATGGTGCGGCCGATATTGCGGATGATGGTTTCATTGATAAACGGGGATACGCAGGTGGTTCTGAATTCATAGGGGAGGGGTGCCTTTTTCAACAGATCGATGCTGTCGAGGATAGGCTCGGCCCCGCATGCAGTGGTAAGGTCGGGGGTGTATCCGGATGGTTCCGTTTTTATATCCATGGCGATATAGTCCACCAGGGATAATTCGATTAAGGCGTTCAATATTTCCGGACGACTGCCGTTGGTATCCAGCTTGATCGAATAGCCCAAGCTGTGAATGCGTTCACAGAGCCCTGCCAGCTCGGGGCTGAGCGTCGGCTCGCCGCCGGTGATCACGACCCCGTCCAGAAAACTGCGGCGCTTTTCCAGAAATTCAAAAAGCCGGGTTTCGGGGATGATCTGGTCCGGCTTGCCCATGGCCAGGCCCGGATTGTGGCAGTAGGGGCAATGGAAATTGCATCCGGAAAGAAAGACCACGCAACTGATTTTTCCGGGATAATCAATGAGGGAGTTTTTATGGAGACCGCCTATGACCATGACCTACCCCGCCTGGGTAATCGCTGGCCTCAAACCGTACTGGCCCGCCGAACGGGCACGTCATCGGTCTTCTCCGGTATACGATTCAACTTGCACCCGCCACCATCGACGTTGTCCACATCCACCGGCAATGGAGCCTTGACGGCGGCTTCCACTCCTGACCCAACGGTTTCCTTTTCGTCGACCCGGAAGGTCTTTCGGCGTTTGTATTCGGCCTGTTTGCCGTCATTCCATTGTTTCACCGGACGCAGGTAGCCGACAACCCGTGAATAGATTTCGGTCTCCTGGCTGCATTGGGAACAGGTGTGCTGTTCACCGGCCAGATAGCCGTGGGACGGACAAACGCTGAAGGTCGGCGTGAGGGTAAAATAGGGCAGGTGGTAGTTGGTTGAGATTTTTCTGATCAGCGATTTCAGGCTTTCGGTGTTCTTGACCTGTTCTCCGAGGAAGATGTGTAGAACCGTACCGCCGGTATATTTCCGCTGCAAATCATCCTGAAGTTCCAGGGTTTCGAAAATATCGTCCGTGTAGTTCACCGGCAACTGGGTGGAGTTGGTATAGTATGGTGCGGCGCCATCCCTGTAGTCCTGTTCATTAGCGCAAAGGATGCCCGGATATTTCTTTTTGTCGAGCATTGCGAGCCGGTAGGATGTGCCTTCTGCCGGCGTGGCCTCCAGATTATAAATGTCACCGGTTTCATCCTGGATCCCGGCAATCATGTTTCGCATGTCGTCCATGACGTCCAGGGCGAATTTCTGTCCATGGGCGCTGGCAATGTCCTCGCCCATGTAGTTGACGATGGCTTCATTCATCCCGATGATCCCGATGGTGGAGAAATGGTTTTTCCAATAAAGGTCATTGCGCTCTTTTATCTGGCGCAAATAGAATTTGGAATATGGATACAGGTTTTTCTCCGTGAATTGTTCGAGCACCTTTCGCTTGATGGTCAGGCTTTCGATGGCCAGGCGCATGTTTTCTCTCAAGGTGTTCAGAAATTCATCCCGGGAACTGCTGCGGAAACCGATTCGTGGCAGATTGATGGTCACCACTCCAACTGAACCGGTCAACGGGTTGGCGCCAAACAGACCGCCACCGCGTTTGAGTAGTTCCCGATTGTCCAGACGCAACCGGCAACACATGGATCGGGCGTCTTCCGGCGACATATCCGAATTGACGAAATTCGAGAAGTACGGAATTCCGTATTTACCGGTCATCTTCCAGACCATGTCGAGATTGGGGTTGTCCCAATCGAAATCGATGGTAATGTTGTAGGTCGGGATCGGAAAGGTGAAAACCCGGCCACTGGCGTCCCCTTCCATCATGACCTCGGCAAAAGCCCGGTTGATCAAATCCATTTCAGGCTGAAATTCCCCGTATGTTTCTACCTGGTGTTTCCCGCCCAGGACAACCGGTTGATCCTTTAGCGTACCGGGGACATAAAGATCCATGGTGATATTGGTGAACGGCGTCTGAAATCCGACGCGGGTGGGGATATTGATGTTGAACACAAATTCCTGCAACGCCTGTTTCACCTTTTTATAATTCAAATTGTCGAACCGGACGAAGGGCGCAAGAAGTGTGTCAAAATTGGACAATGCCTGGGCACCGGCCGCTTCACCTTGCAGGGTGTAAAAAAAGTTGACGATCTGGCCCAGGGCGGAGCGAAGGTGTTTGGGGGGGGCGCTTTCCACCTTGCCTTCAACCCCCTTGAACCCGTTGATGAGAATGTCATTGAGGTCCCATCCGACACAATACACGGACAACAGGCTTAAATCGTGGATGTGAATATCGCCGTTTTTATGGGCGCGCCGGATTTCCGGCGGATAGATGCGGTTCAACCAGTATTCGGAGGTGATGTCTGAAGAGATATAGTTGTTCAATCCCTGGAGAGAATAACACATGTTGCTGTTTTCTTTAATCTTCCAATCCAATTTGCGGATATAGTGATCCACAAGGTCAACATTGGCTTCGGTGGCAATGCTGCGGATCTGGGCGTGTTGTTCCCGATAGAGAATATATGCTTTAGCGGTTTTGTAGAAGGGTGAATCCAAAAGAACGCGTTCCACGATATCCTGGATCTCTTCGACCTCAGGCTCCGACCCCAGTCGCAATTCGTGGGCCAGCGTTAAAACACGCAGCGTCAGTTTCTTGGCATCTCTCTCGGAGAATTCACCGGAAGCCTTACCGGCTTTTGCGATGGCTGCGGTGATTTTAGATGAATTGAATTCCACAACTCTGCCGTCACGTTTTTTGATTTGATCGAACACCTATGGCTCCTCGTTAAGGTTTCCGGTTGTCGTGAATCCGATGACTAAGACTTCAATTGGGACGTCGGTTGTGACGTCTGTCACTATTGTCTGTAAATTGGGTTTGGACAAGGGTTACAGTGGAAAAGATTAAACCGAAGTGAGAATGTTTGTTAGCACAACATGTTGTTGTGTGTCAATGAGAAAAAAACTATATGTAGTACTTGTCAGGTGTGTTTTTTGAGATTGAACCGGGAGGGTTTAGGGGTGATCCAGATATAATCCCCATAGGAGGCATCCACCTGCTGCCCGTCGATCAACGGATAAATCGTACGATAGGAGGCGCCGGACCGAGAGAACACCCGGTCCGGTATTCCGAATTTTCTGACAATGTGGCCGTTTCCGGCCAATACGATCATGGGACCACCGGCAAGATGACCGGCAACGGCTTCGGCCATGGCATCTTCCCACACGCATTGCGCACTGTAGAAGAATTCAAAATTCTCCCGTCCCGGTATCTGGTGCTGGTCATGCACGGATTTCACATATGCCCGGTGATCGGCATTGGCGGTGTCAATTTTATTCGGCAGGTACCGGCGCTCCTCGGGTCTGAGATTGTCCAACCCCCCCACGGCGATTTTCGCCGGAATATGAAAGGGAATATTCAAGGCGATGAGGGGAATTCGGTACTCGCTGATAATATCCAAAATCCCGGCATAGAGCCCAAAGTCATATTTCCAGTTGGCATACCAATGGGATTTTTCGATAAACGCCTGCCGTTCAAGACTTCCCGAAGACCATTCATCGAGTATCCGCTGATAGCTCCGGTCAAACATCTCCATGCCTATCTTCAATGATGAATGCCGCTCCTGCAAGGCCCGGATCACTTGGGTCTGGATGGTATGATGGTCGGCATTGTTATGCTGTTCACCGACATAGACGATTTTTACCGATGCCAGATCCTCGATCAATGTCTCAAAGCTGACAATCTTGCCGGATTGGGCGTGTATGATATCCCCGGGTTGATAAGGTGACACCGGAGAACCGGTGTGATCCGATGAATGTCCCGGGGCCATGGCGCATCCGGTCATGATCATCAGAATGGTCAGCAGCATTGCCGCAGGGTGACTGCGGCCACAACGGTATGGCGGTAATGTTTCATGAAAATAGTTCGGGTAATCTGTTGATTGCATTGATGGTTTCCTGATAAGGGAAAGCACGGCCGATTGAGATGCGAGCCGTCCAATATACATGAACTGCCGATTATTTGTGAGTTGCTGCTGCCATGCGTCTGAAAGAAAACCCCATATTCAGGAAAGTGATCGTCCCGTGGTATGACTCGGAGTCCATCCGCATCTCCCTGATCATATGCATGATAGCCGTGGTGGTCTTCAGCTTCCTGGGGATCCGCGTGGCCACGGAAATGCCCGGTTACCGGCAATTCATGTGGGTGCCGGTATTATTATTATCTCTATCCTTGATTGTTCTGTTGTCCGTCATCCGGCGAATGTTGAATCGACGTCGCGGTTGAAGTCGCCGGGCGTCAGCGGTGTTTCCGGATTTGTCCGCTATTCCCCGGACTTCTCCGTGAAGTCTTTCAGACTCATGTTCTGGTAGCTTTCTGAATAAACATACTTCAAGAGGATCAACATTGTATCCGCAGGTATGTATCCCGGCCTGAACCCGATTTGTTCACCGCTTTTCGACAGGAACAGCGTCGTGGGCAATCCGCGGACATTATACCGCGCGGCAGTCTTTTGTTCCAGATCCGAATTGACTTTAATCGGAATGAAATTATGGCTGATATAGTTGATGACATCGGTATTCGTAAACGTGTTTTTATCCATTTCCTTACAATATGCGCACCAGTCGGCATAAAAATTAACAAACATTTTCTTGCCGGTGGCTTTCCCCACCGCCATGCCTTTTGTGTAGGGCATCCACTCGATTTTGGATGATGAAGAGACACTCTGTGTCACCGATATGCCCATGAACAGCATAACAATGGCCGAAAGGATCAATATGCGCCTGGTGGAAATCATAGATTTTGTCATAAGCCTAAAAATTGAGCAGATACAGTTTGTTGGTGATCAGCAGCACGCCGATACCCATCAGTAATAAGCCGGCCGCCGCATTGATATACCGGATAATCCGCGACATGCGGCGAACCACATCGATTAATACATGGACAAATAGCGACAGCAACAAAAACGGCAGCGCCAGGCCGGCGCTGAAAAAGCTTAACAGCAGCATTCCCTGGCCAACCGTTTCCTGGTTTCCCGCAATGATCAGTATCGATCCCAACAGCGGTCCGATGCAAGGGCTCCAGCCCGCGGCAAAGGCCATTCCCACCATAAAGGTTCCAAACAGGTGAACCGGCTTGTCGTGCAGGTCCAGGCGTTTGTCGACGTCCAGGAATTTAATCCTGTAAATTCCGCATATATGAACGCCTAATATAATGATTAAAATGCCGCCGGCAATGCGTATCCACTCTTTGTATTCGAAAATCACCCCGCCAATCACTGACGCCGAGGCACCCATCAGGATAAAAACAAATGAAAATCCAAGGACATAGGATAGGGTAGCCATGAAAATCCGACCTTGGACCTTTCGCGTTTTTGATCCGGTCAATTGCTCCAGCGATAATCCGGTGATAAATGAAAAATACGCAGGGATCAGCGGAAGAATGCACGGCGACAGGAATGATAGAAGTCCGGCAACAAAGGCCGCCGGGAAGGATACGGTTTCGATCATGATAAATCGGCCGATTGAGGTGTCAGTAATATGTTAAGGTGCCGGCTACATTTCATTTATGATTCTGGTGCGGTCGCTTTTGAACTTGTAAAAAAAAACCCAGAGACCGGCCGTTAAAATACCAAAATCTCTGACCAGGTAATAGCTTATCGAATGTCCGGGCTGCGTTTGAAGTGAAAAACATCCGCAATTCGTATCAAATCCTCTGAATTTATTAATGATGAACAGAGAGACAAACACCACCATCAATACCGTGACAATTAGTGCGCCGCCCTTGCTCCAGAAACCGGTTATCAGTGAAAGGCCGCAGACCGCTTCAATATAGGGCAACAGGTAGGCCGTCGGGTTGACCAGTTGCGGTGGCAGAACTTTATAGTTGGCAACAATCTGGGCAAAAGCTTCAGGATTCAGGATTTTATTCCAGCTGGCGGCCAGAAAGATAACCCCCAGAAGGATTCTGACAAGGTGGTACAACATTTTCAGATGCCGTTTGGTCGGTTTCATAAGATCTATGGATCACTGGTGAATCTATAAGGGCATTAATGGCCGTTATTCTCGGAGAAATTTTTGATCATCATCTCCCCGAGTTCCTTGGATCTCAGTGTAGCCGCTTCCACGGCATTGATCAAGGTGGTTCGCAGGCCGCCTTTTTCCAAGGTGTGTAATCCGGCAATGGCCGTGCCGCCGGGTGAGGTTACCATGTCCTTCAGTTGTCCCGGATGTGACTTGGTTTCCATGAGCAACTGGGCGGCACCGAGTACCGTCTGAGTGGACAGACACAACGATTCCTGCCGGGACAACCCCATTTTAACCCCGGCATCCGCCAAGGCATCGATAATCAAAAAGATATATGCGGGGCCGCTTCCACTCAATCCGGTGACCGCATCCATCAGGTTGTTTTCTTTAAGGAAGATGCACTTCCCCACCGAATTAAAGATTTCCATGGCCAGCGCGATATCTTCTTTTTGGGTATGGGCGCCGGCAGCAATGGCTGAGGCGCCCTGTTTTACGGATACGGCGACATTCGGCATCACCCGTATCAAGCGCAGATCTTTACCCAGAGCTGATTCGATGGCCGCCATGGGGACACCGGCAGCCGTGGATATTATGATTTTCGTCATATCCAGATGCGGCGCGGTCTCTTTGAGCACCGATGCCATTATCTGAGGTTTAATGGCGTAAATGATGATGTCCGACGCCTTGACGAGTTCGAGATTGTCGGTGGTGGTAGTGATCCCGTATTTGGTTTCCAACTCTTCAAGGACGTTCTCTCTGACATCTGAACAAAAAATGTTGGTTTTACGGGCTGAACCCGAGCTTAACAGCCCGCTGATAAGGGCCTGGCCCATGTTGCCGGTTCCGATGAACCCGATTTTTTTATCGTTGAGCATGAGTCTGTCTCCCGGTTGATGCGTGGCTGGATCCTGATTTCCATCTAATAAATACAGTTGGTTACAGTATGACCTGGTTTTGGTTTAGTCAAGTAAAATATCAGCTCTGTTTATATCCGACCCCGCGATGCCGATAATTACACTTTTCGGTTGTTTTTCTATTCCCTTGACAGGATTTCCTTCTAATGGTTAAACCATTAGAAGGAGCTGCGCCATACAGCGCTTTGGTCGTTTGGAATGGTTATGGAAAATAATGGGTCAGAGCCTATTGCAGTCGGATGGCAAAAGGTTGAAGACCATGGTTTGAAATTGAAGGTGATCCCGTATGTTTCGTGCGGCAAAACAAAACAGAATTTTCCAGGATGTGGTCGATCAGATTCAGGAGACGATATTGACCGGTAAACTGGCACCGGGAAACACGTTGCCGGCCGAGCGGGAACTCAAGGAGATGCTCCAGGTCAGCCGGGGCACCCTGCGGGAAGCGCTCAGGGTGCTGGAACAAAAGGGGTTGATCGAGATCAAGCTGGGTGTCGGCGGCGGTGCGATTGTCAAAGGCGTCGGTTACGAACAAGTGGGCGAGAGCCTGGCCTTACTTATCAGATACCAGAAGGTATCCCTGTCGCATCTGGCTGAATTCCGGAAAACAGTGGAAGGCGATGTCGCCGCCCTGGCGGCCAAGCGGGCTCAAGCGGACGATATCAAGCGATTGACGGACTTGCTCGATAAAGCCCGCGACTTCGTGGAAATGGGACATGCGTATGTGCCTGAATTCATAGGCGTCGACAAGGAAATACATCTGGCGATTGCGGAAATTTCCCAGAATCCGGTGTATGTATCACTCCAGCACACCGTGCACGATAACATCGATCAGTATTACGAAACCTTTCTGTCGATGAAAGAACGGGAAATGAAAGAAAATTACCAGGACCTCTGCGATATCGTCGGCGCCATCAAGAAAAAGGACAAAATCCAGGCACGCAGCATCGCCAGGGAGCATGTGCTGCGGTTTAATCACTATATGGAAGGAACGGGACATTAAGGATCCGCGTTTATGAAACAACATAGAATCACCTCCCATCCCATCCTCGATACCCCGAAGAATCAAGTGGTGACATTCACCTGGAACGGGCAACCCATGTCGGGGTACCAGGGAGAAATGATTTCGTCGGCCCTTTTTTCCAATGATGTCAAAATATTCGGTCACCATCACAAAGATAACAGCCCCCAGGGTATTTTTTGTGCAAATGGGCAATGCAGCCAGTGTCTGGTGATTGCCGACAATCTGCCGGTAAAATCCTGCATGACACCGCTTCATGACGGTATGAGCATCCGGAGCGTGGACGGCCTGCCCAGACTTCCGGAGGACGATACACCGGTTGCCGTTGCCGAAATACCGGTCATCGATGTGGAGGTGCTGATTCTCGGCGGCGGACCTGCCGGACTGACGGCAGCCATCGAACTCGGAAAACTGGGTATAACCACCATCATCGTGGATGATAAGGACAGGCTGGGTGGGAAACTGGTCTTGCAGACCCATAAGTTTTTCGGGTCCGTGGAAGACTCCCATGCCGGCACCCGCGGGTTCGAGATCGCGGTCCTCCTCCAGCAGGAGATCGAAACATACAAATCGGTGCGGGTGTGGTTGAACGCCACCGTCATCGGCGTCTTTTCGGATGGTATCGTCGGTGTGGCCAGCAACGATGCCTATCGGAAAATACGGCCGGAGAAACTGCTGGTCGCCACCGGTGCCCGGGAAAAGATGTTGTCATTTCCCGGTAATTCTCTGCCGGGTGTATATGGTGCCGGGGCGTTTCAAACCCTTGTGAACAGGGATTTGGTGAAATGTTCGAAGAAAGTGCTCATCGTCGGCGGCGGCAATGTGGGATTGATTGCCGGCTATCATGCCATTCAAGCCGGCATCGAAGTCGTGGCCCTGATCGAGGCGATGCCCGAGGTCGGCGGATACAAAGTGCACGCCGACAAGCTTGTACGCCTTGGGGTACCCATTTTGACCGGACATACGGTGGTATCCGTCCAGGGCAGCGATCATGTCGAATCCGTAACCATTGCACAGCTTGATGCGAACTGGCAGGTGATCGAGAGGACGCACCGAACCTATGGGGTGGATACGGTATTGATCGCCGTGGGCCTGGCCGAGGTCAATGAGTTTTTCATCAAGGCACGGTATTTCGGCATGGATGTTTTTGCCGCCGGGGATGCCCGGGAAATCGCCGAAGCATCGGCCGCCATGTTTGCCGGGAAAATTGAAGGACTGAAGATCGCCAAGGCCTTGCAACGATATGATGGGGATATCCCCAGGGAATGGGATGAAAAAGCCGAGATACTGAAATCCAAACCCGGCCGGATTACGGAGTCCCGCGTCCCCGAACGTGAAAGCGGGGTGTTCCCTGTTTTTCATTGCACCCAGGAGGTACCGTGCAACCCCTGCACATCGGTGTGTCCGGAGAATGTGATCCGAACTGAAAAAGACCTTATCACGGGGCTTCCTTATGTGACCGATTATGAGCAATGCAAGGGATGCATGGCCTGTATCGCCATCTGTCCGGGACTGGCGGCGACACTGGTCGACTATCGCAAAGATCCGGAGCAGCCGATGGTTACCCTTCCCTACGAAATCCGGAGAGACAAGGTGCGAAAGGGTCAACTTGTCTTGGTGACCGATGTGGATGGCGCATGGCTTGGGCGTTACCCGGTCGAACGTGTGATTGCCAACAAGAAGAAACATCCCGGAACGCTTCTGGTGCAGGTACGGATGGCCCGTGAAGTGGCCAAGCGGGCCGTCGGTATCTGGGTGCAGGAAAAACAGACCGATCCCTCGAAAATATACGAGCAGGGGGCATTACCCGATGACGCCGTCATCTGCCGGTGTGAGCGTGTGACAGCCGGTGAAATCCGGTCGGCGATCAGAAACGGCGTCAAGGACATGAACCAGTTGAAGGCGTTGAATCGAGCGGGTATGGGGGCGTGTGGTTCTAAAACCTGCAGACCCATGATCTGGCGCATCTTCCAGGAGGAGGGCGTGGACCTTGGGGAGGTCACGGATCGGGTGGATCGACCCTTGTTCGTGGAGGTCCCGTTGGGTATTCTGGCCGGAATCCGGAGAGGTGATACGGATGCGTAATTATGATGTGATCGTTGTGGGCGCCGGATCGCTGGGCGTTCCCACAGCAATGGCCCTCGGGGAAATGGGGATAAAAACCCTGGTGGTGGATAAGAAACCCTCCCCCGGACAAGGTGAGAACAAACACGCCATCGGCGGGATCCGTGCCACCCATTCAGCACCGGCCAAGATTCTTGTGGGGTTGAGATCCCTTGAAATCTTTGCCCATTGGGCGCAAATCCATGGGGATGATATCGAGTGGATGCAGGGCGGCTATCTCTTCCCTGTTTATCGATCGGCAGAGGAAACCGCCCTGAAAGGGATTCTGCCAATACAAAAACGGTTGGGACTCAATATCGACTTTTATGATGCGGACACAATATGCGACCTGGTGCCGGGTATCAATCCCCGCCGATTGGCCGGGGGTACGTTTTCGCCCGAGGACGGATCGGCTTCGCCGCTGCTCGCCATCAATGCATTTTACCGCAAGGCAATGGCGTTCGGTGTGGATTTTGCTTTCAATGAAGACGTGAAGTCGCTTAACATGAAAGACGGTAAAATCTGCGGCATCACCACGGATGGTGGTATTATAAACGCCCCGGTGGTCATTGATGCGGCCGGGGCGTATTCCACGGCATTGTGTGAAACCGCCGGCATCGACGTTCCCGTAACCCCTGATTCCCATGAAGGGGCGATTACGGAACCGGTGGAAAGCTTTTTCAAATGCATGGTTGTCGATCTGAGGCCGGCGCCGGGATCGAAAAATTACTATTTCTATCAAAATTTGCACGGTCAGGTCGTCTGCTGTATCACGCCGGATCCGCCCATCGTGGGAACCGATAAGCGGGAAACCAGCGGTTTTCTGCCCCAGATCGGCGCACGGATGGTGGAATTGTTGCCCCGTTTGAAAAATATCAGGGTCAGGAGAGTGTGGAGAGGCCTTTACCCCATGAGTCCGGACGGATCACCCCTTGTCGGCTGGAATCGCAAGGCCCGGGGCCTGTTTCATGCCACCGGCATGTGCGGCCAGGGTTTCATGCTGGGACCGGGTATCGGTGAAGTTGTCGCCAGGATGGTAAACGATACCACCACCGATGACGACAACACCGTCATGGATGAGTTTTCGCCATATCGTGAATTCGGCGGCCAGGAGGCATTGAAATAGGTGACTGAACAATCTACCGGTTTATTCGGGTCCTTCAACCAATTAACCATCTCCGAATGGACAATAACTGAAAAACAGACCTTACAATAAGGAGTGATCGTATGGGTGAATTATCCGTCAAAGAAATAATGACATTTGATTATGTGCGTCCGGAAATAGACAAGGGATATGCTAACCAGACCCTGTGTGTGGACCTGTCGTCCGCACAGGTCACCTTAAAACCGGTGTCGGAAAAGATGAAGGAAGTCTTCATCGGTGGTAGGGGGTTTGATCTGTGGCTGCTATGGAACGCCGTGAATGCAAGTACGAAATGGAATGATCCTGAAAATGCCATTTGTATCGCCTCCGGCCCCATGGGTGGGACACCGGCTTATCCCGGATCGGGTAAAAGCATTGTCACCACCATATCACCAACCACCGGATCGGTGATGGATTCCAATGTCGGCGGGTATTTCGGCCCTTACTTGAAATATTCGGGTTTTGATGCCCTTGAGCTCGTGGGGAAAAGTGCCGGTAACACCGTGGTGTTCATCGATGGTGTGGATCAGAACGTCAAGATATTCGAATTCGACGATCTGACCGATGATTCATACGCCCTGTCCGAAATCCTGACCGATTATTTCAGTGGCGGCAAAAAGGCGGAGGTCTCTGTGGTTTCCACCGGCCCCGGCGCGAAACACAGTTTGTTGGGATGTCTGAATTTTTCCTGGTATGATGCCAAGCGAAAACGGGCACGCTATAAACAAGCCGGCCGGGGCGGCATCGGTACCGTATTCGCGGACAAAGGAATCAAGGCCGTGGTTGCCCGATGGAACCAGGTGTCGCTGGCCACCAATAACCCGGCGGATAAGGATGCGTTAAAGGCGGTGGCCAGGCTGCATTCCCGGGAAATAGTGGAACTGGATCCGAAGCAGAATGAGATGGCCAAGATCGGAACCACTCACCTGGTGCCGATTATGAACGATTTTGATTTGCTGCCCACCAATAATTTCAAATACGGTCGTCATCCCAGTGCACCGGCCATCGGCCGTGAAGTGTATGCAAGTCTTTTTGATCCGGGATTTGACGGTTGCTGGAAGGGCTGCACCGTTGCCTGTGCCCACGGTGTCAAGGATTTTGTGCCGGTGAGCGGGCCATACAAGGGAAAGAAGGTGTTCGTCGACGGCCCGGAATATGAAACCATTGCAGGCTGTGGCTCCAACCTCGGGATATTCGATCCCCTGACCATTATTGAATTCAATTTTTATTGCGACACCTATGGCGTGGACACCATTTCCGTGGGTACCGGCATGGCCTTTGTCATGGAATGTTTTGAAATGGGGCTGATAGATTCCACGCACACCGGCGGATTGGAATTGTTCTTCGGTAACCGGATCGATGCCTTGGCGCTGCTCCACCAGATGGCCGGGGGTGAGGGCTTCGGAGCTATATTCGGCCAGGGAATTCGGCGGATGAAGGCCATTTTTGCCGAACAATTCGGTGCGGACCGCGCCATCATGGAAGACATCGGTATGGAAGCCAAGGGGCTCGAGTTTTCCGAGTACATGACCAAGGAATCCCTGGCACAGCAGGGGGGATACGGTATGGCCCTGAAAGGTCCCCAGCATGATGAAGCCTGGTTGATCTTCCTGGACATGGTGCATAATTTCATGCCCACCTTCGAGCAGAAAGCCGAAGCCCTGCATTGGTTTCCCATGTTCAGGACCTGGTTCGGCCTTTGCGGATTGTGCAAATTGCCGTGGAACGATATCGTACCCGAGGACAATAAGGATACGCTGGAACCCGCCAAGGTCATGAAACATGTCAATTGGTATGCGGACTATTTTACAGCGGTTACCGGACGCCAGGCGAAACCCGAGGACCTGATCACCATGAGTGAGGCGGTTTATAATTTCCAGCGGATTTTCAACCTGCGGTTGGGGTATGGCAGAAGAGACCATGATACCATACCGTATCGCAGCATGGGGCCGGTCACCGTTGATGAATATGAATCACGAAGCAAGCGTTACGACAAGCAGCTTCAGGAAACCTACGGTGTGAATATCGATGGCATGGACAGTGTTGGAAAGGTGGCCGCTCTCCGGAAATTCCGGGAGGCGCAATACGAAAAATTAAAAGATGCCGTTTACGAGCGAAGGGGATGGACAGCAAATGGTATCCCTACCCTCAATACCGTCAAACGCCTCGGGATTGACTTCCCCGAAGTGCTCAGTGTTCTGGAAGAAAACGGAGTGGCCTGATCCATGATCGACATCGGCAACCGAACCGTGAACTGGCATGAAGGGATGACCCTCGGCGATCTGTTAAAAGACCTGCCGGAAGGCAAGGACTGCGCCGTGATCCGGCTCAACGGGCGGCTTGTCTCCCGGCCGAATTTCGATAAGACCCGTGTCCCGGACCAAGCGGAAATAGTGCTGATACCTATGATCGCGGGTGGATAAACCGGTTTTTGCCCATGGTCCGGTCCCCGCAAGGCATGGTGGTGTGATTGAGTGTGCCGGATCACGGCGGGCTCTTCTCTATCGCAGAATTACATGTTCGAATTGCCGCCCCCACGGATTACCGATCCACCGGGGCGGCAATTTTGTTTGTGGCACCTCTTTTGCATATTGAAATTCTCTATATTTTACACGGAATTTGCGGTCGGGATACCATGCAATTCATCGAAAAGCCTTGACTTATAAACGAATATATACTTAATTTTCGTAAATATACTTATAATAGTAGCTATTTAGCGACATCTCTCACAACATTGATCATACGTTTCACAGATGACCAGTGATGGTTCATAAAGGATTTTAATATATGTATGCCCTAGGCTATTTGTTGGTGGCACTGGCGAAGGTGATCGACTGGGTTCTGGTGTTCGTCCTGATTGTTGTTTTCGCAAGAGTTGTCCTCTCCTGGGTAAATCCGGATCCGTTCAATCCCATCGTTCGTTTTATCAACAACGTCACCGAACCGATTCTCTATCCGATCCGTACCAAATTGCCGCTGAATTTCGGCGGATTGGATCTTTCTCCCATCATCGTATTTCTCGGTGTTATGTTTCTTAGGTCCTTTTTGGTGAAGACCCTCCTCACCGCCGGCTATCGTTTAATCTAACTCTGGTAATAGGTGATACAATGAAAATGACACCTCTTGATATTCAGCAGCAACAATTCAAGGTTAAATTCAGAGGGTTTGACATTCGGGAGGTCGATCTTTTCCTTGAAAAGGCCGCCGATGCATTTTCCGCCGTTCAGGCGGAGAACCAGATGCTGCACGAAGAGACGCGGCGGTTGAAAATGGAGCGGCAGGGGTACAAAGAACGGGAGGAAACCTTCAAACGCGCCATGCTGAATTCTCAGAAAGTTTTGGAACAGATGAAGGAAAATGCGCGTAAATCCGCTGAGATCATTATCGCCGATGCGGAAGTGAGGGCGGAAAAGATCCTGAACCGTTCACATAACCGGTTGTCCCAACTCCATGAGGATATCGCTGAGCTTAAACGACAGCGGATTCAGATCGAAGTTCAGATTCATTCGGTTCTGGAAGCCCACACCAAGTTGCTGGAAATGAGCAAGGACGGCATGGATACGCTGGATATGGAAGATGATAAAATCAAACTGCTGAATCACAAGGGATGATGCCGTCGCCTTGATGGCAATTGATCCGCCATTGGCATAACGGGTGCACGGCAGCCGGATATGCCAGTAAATACGCGACTTGATTTTCGCACCACCGGAAGATTCGAACCCTTAAGAACATTTTAAAACGGCCGATATAGTCTAAGAAATTGAAATGGTGAAACCGTTTCAAGATAGATAAGAATAGTTGCGGTCGTTTTACGTTTCCACCAGATCTGCTTCCACATGAGAAACGGCGTATCAATATAAAATTACCGTGACCTCGATCACCCAACACGTATCCGGAGACCTCTAAATGGCAAAAATTGATGCTTTTTTCAAGCTGATGCACGAACACGGCGCATCCGACCTTCATCTGGCAGCCGGACAACCGCCTGCGCTCAGAATCCATGGCGACATCGAACGTATCAAGTATAAAGTCCTGAATAGCGATGATTTACGAAGCATGCTCTATGAGATCTGCACCGAGGATAAAATAAAAGTATTTGAAGAAACCGGTGATATCGACTTCGGGTATGAAATTCCGGGATTGGCACGATACAGGGCCAATTTTTTTATGCAGAAAAATGGTGTGGCGGCCGTGTTTCGTGAAATTCCGAGCCAGATCATGACGGCCGAACAATTGGGGCTGCCGCCGGTTATCACCAAACTCGCCACCCTTCCCCGGGGACTGGTTCTCGTGACCGGCCCCACCGGCAGCGGAAAATCCACTACACTGGCATCCGTTATTGACGTGGCCAACCGGGCGCGGACCGATCATATCATCACCGTGGAGGACCCTATCGAGTTTGTTCATAAGAGCCGCGGTTGTATTGTCAATCACCGGGAAGTCGGGCTGCACACGCGATCCTTCAGCAATGCGCTTCGGGGCGCCCTTCGCGAGGATCCGGATATCATCCTGGTGGGGGAAATGCGGGATCTTGAAACCATCTCTTTGGCCATTGAAGCGGCCTCCACCGGCCACCTGGTGTTTTCAACGCTCCATACCACCAGCGCGCCCAAGACGGTTGATCGAATCATCGAGGTGTTCCCCGCCGGCGAACAAGCACAGATCAGGTCGACGCTTGCCGACGGTATTCGTGCCGTGATATCACAGACATTGTTCAAGCGGATCGACAAAAGGGGCAGGGTGCCGGCCCTTGAAATACTCATCGCGACCCCGGCCGTGCGTAATCTCATCCGGGAGGGCAAGTCCCACCAGATACCCTCGATGGTCCAGACCGGGAAGAAATATGGTATGCAGTTGCTTGATGATGCCATCATGGAGTTGTATAATAAAGGTAAAATCAGTGCCGACGATGCATACACCAAAGCCAACGATAAGTCGCGTTTCAGGCCGTTGTTGAAAACACCGCCCACGGATTTTACGGAGGCATAATATGAAAAAGCAGGAGATCGATCATATCCTGACCCGGATGCTGGACTCCCACAGCAATGTATCCGATCTGAATTTCACCGTGGGCAAACCTTTCCAGGTGGAAAGCTCAGGTCAACTGGTGCCGGTTGACATTCAACCCCATATCAAGGAGATGACACCATTTCAAACCGAAGCTTTCGCGTTGAATCTCATCAACCAGGACCGGCGGCTCACCGAAAATCTGATCAAAACGGGATCATGCGATTTGTCCTACTCGCTGCCGGGCAAGGCCAGGTTCAGGGTGAACATCTTTTCACAAACCGGTAAATATTCCATCGTCTGCCGGCGTCTGGAATCCAAAGTCCCGACTATAAAGGACATGAAACTGCCGGAATCCTTTTTCCAAATCTCCGAGGAGTTGAACGGTATCGTCTTTTTCACCGGGGCGACCGGAACCGGTAAATCGACGTCGCTGGCTGCCATTTTGGAGGAGGTCAACGAAAACAAGTCCGTTCATGTGGTGACGCTGGAGGATCCGATTGAGTACCAGCATCCCCATAAAAAATCGACGTTCAACCAGAGAGAGCTGGGCAGTGATTTTGATAACTTTGCAAATGGATTGCGGGCTGCCCTGCGTCAGGCACCTAAAGTCATCCTGGTTGGGGAGATGCGTGACCGTGAAACTGTGGAAATCGGCCTGACCGCTGCCGAAACAGGCCATCTTGTATTTACCACCCTGCATACCGTGGATGCCGGACAGACCATCAACCGTGTGCTGGGTATGTTCGGCATCGAAGAGGAAAAACAGATACGTATCCGGTTGGCCGATACGGTTCGGTGGGTGGTGAGTCAACGATTGCTACCCAAAATCGGTGGTGGCCGGGTTGCCGCCTTTGAAGTACTCCGGACCAATATCCGGGTGAAGGACGTCATATTGAATGGAGAAGCCGAAGGGAAAACCTATCCCGATATCATGCAGGCCGGTAAACCATTCGGAATGACCACCTTTGATGATTACATCGTTGGTCTCTACGAGCAAGGCCTCATCACCCAGGAGACGGCCATGTCATACGCCAGTCATAAAGGAATAGCCGGCCGTGGTATAGATTCGGTCAAGTCCTCCAGGGGTGAAGCAACTACGGATATTGCCGATCTTGAAATCGATAGAGAATACGAAAAGAGCAACTGAAGCCAAGGAAAACCGGAAGACAAACTATGGAAATTATCTGTCAGAACTGCGGTAGCAAGTTTAATGTCCCGGATGAAAAAGTCCCGGAGGGTAAGACGACAACCTTTAAGTGCCCTAAATGTAAAGGGCGCATAAACGCCAAGCGTCCCGAATCCGCCAAAAAAGGCGCGTCCGCACCAACCGATGATTTTTTCGGATTTGATGAGAATGAGGATGAGGATTTTTCCGATTCCGGTGATCGTCCCTTTGACTTTGTTGAGGATGAAGGGAAAACGGCCATGATTTGTGAGCCCGACCCTGAGATAAGGGATCAGGTCCGCACGGTGCTTGAGATTTTGGAATACCATATCGTTGAGCCTGTGGACAGCCGCCAGGCATTGAAAAAGCTGCGTTACCAGTATTTTAACCTGGTGGTGTTAAACGAAAATTACAATACCCGGAATCCGGATGCCAATGGTCTTCTCATTTTTTTGGAACGTCTGGATATCACTATGCGCAGAAGCATTTTCGTGTGCTTGTTAAGCAATCGATTCCGAACAATGGATAATATGGCCGCATTCCAAAAAAGTGTGAACATTATTGTGAATACCAGTAATATCAATGATCTGGATAAGATATTACGGCGTGGACTTGCGGATTATGACCTTTTCTACCGTGTAATCAAAGAATTCCTGCCATAGGCGCGCACTGCCGATCGGTGTATCATGAACGGGAAACCCTATACCTGCAAGGCGTATCGTGAGGAAATGATACTCGTCGGATTGCGTAAAAGGCTCAACGACGATGGGTTGACCGAAGCGGAAAAAGCCTCGATTAAATCGGAAATCAAAGCGTTGGAAAAGAAAATGGGACTCGATTAGATTGATGTCGATACCCCGGATCCAACTTTAAGCATGAGTTCGCACAACGGAATGAACAATTATCCGGCAAGCGGCTCAATGGGAGAAACGCCAGCCCCCCCCTTTATGTCCATCCACTTGTTGATCAATCCGCCAGCATACTGCTGATAAGCCTCAATCCTTCCAAGGTCAGGGAGGACTCTACAGCCTCAATACTTTTACAGACCCCGCTCATGAGCGGTGCCAGTCCGCCAGTGGCGATCACCGCCGGCACCGGGTCCATTTCGGCTTTCATTCGTTCCACGATACCGTCCACCAGGCCCGCATAACCATAGATAATGCCGGATTTTATACAATCCTGCGTGTTCTTGCCGATAACGCGGTCAGGTGGCTCGAATATCTCCACACGGGGAAGCTTTGATGCGTGGTGAAACAAGGCTTCCGACGCAATCATGATACCCGGGCTGATGACACCCCCTAAATAGCTGCCATCCCCGGCAATGGTGTCAAAGGTGGTGGCAGTGCCGAAATCAATGACAATCAAGCTCTTTTTGTATTTTTGGTAGGCGCCGACGGCGTTCACAATCCGGTCCGCTCCCACTTCTTCCGGATTGTCGATGAGGATCTTCATCCCTTTGTAGGACTTGGCATTCACCCAATGTGGAGGACGTCCCAAATACCTGCGGCAATAGGCGTCGAGAATGGTGACCATGGGGGGCACCACCGAAGAGATGATGATTTTGTCAATCACCCGGGGCTCCACCCGACCAACCCTGAACAGGTTGGTCACCAGTACATTGAATTCATCTTCCGTGGTGTTGCGTTCCGTACGGATACGCCAGTCGGTGACGAGTTTCTCGTCTTGATAGATGCCGATAACCGTATTTGTATTTCCCACATCAATAACCAACAGCATGTAGATTTCCCTTCCGCCTCGCTGAGAATATTGCATGCGTCATCCGCCTTGACATTAATCGGCCGCACTTTTTATTCACATTGAAAGCATTTTATCTATGATTTTAGCCGTGATGCGGGTCTCGGCCACATCATGAATCCGTACGATATGGGCGCCATTTAAAATGGCGGCGGCCACCGTTGCCTGTGTGCCGGTTTTTACCATCGGTGACATGGGATCGATGTCCTCCTTGTCATGGGTTTTCAGACAATTTCGAATAAAGGCTTTCCGTGAGGACCCGACAAGGACCGGCGCGTCAAAAGCGGCCAGACGATTCAAATGACGAAGGAGTTTGAAATTATGGTCAAAGGTTTTCCCGAACCCGATGCCCGGATCAATGATGATCTTTGATTTGTTGACACCGTTTTTAATGGCCCGGTCTATGGCATCGGCGAAAAATTGAGAGATATCACCGAGTAAATCATCATATTCGGGGGTCACCTGCATATCTTTCGGTGTTCCCTTCATGTGCATGAGGATCAGGGGGACCTGATGTTTTGCGGCCATCCCGGCCATCTGTTCATCCATTCGCAGCGCACTGATATCGTTGATGATGGAGGCACCTGCCGCCAATGCCGCATCGGCGACGGCTGATTTGGTGGTATCAATGGATATGGGAATGGGAATGCGGTCCGACAGGAGACGAATGACGGGGATGACCCGGTCCAACTCTTCATCCGGCGTGACCGGGTTCGAGAACGGGCGTGTGGATTCTCCGCCGATATCGATAATATCCGCACCCTGGCGGTAAAGCGTTTCACCCTGCGCGGCGGCGGACTCTGTTGAAAAGAAACGGCCACCATCGGAGAATGAATCCGGAGTTACATTCACAACCCCCATGATGGCTGTTTTCGCCCCCAGCGACAGTGCATGGGAGCCCCATTCAATATGATATGTCTTTCTCATGAATTCAGTTCTGCGGGGGGTCCCCTTCCGGATCCGGACCAGTATCGTTTTCGGCAACCTCAACTGCCGGGTTTTTTTTATTCCCAGCCGGTTCAGCCGGTTCTTCAATATCCGAATCCATATCATCCCCGGTTCGATCGGGAAGCTCGACTTCAGGATTCATGGACCGGATCATCTCGTCCAATTCCGCGCCCAATACGGTTTCATCTTCCAGGAGCATTTCGGACAATTTGTGCAGCATATCCATGTGCTCAGTGAGCACCTCTTTTGCTTTTTGGTAGGCATCATTGACGAGTCTGCTGATTTCCCCGTCAATTTTTTGGGCGGTTTCTTCGGAATAATCCCGGTGTTGGGCGATTTCTCTTCCCAGAAAAACCTGTTCCTCGCCTTTGGCATAGGAAAGGGGGCCCATCTTTTCACTCATCCCCCAGCTGCGTATCATCTGCTGGGCAAGGTCCGTGGCTGTTTTAATGTCGTTGGACGCGCCTGTACTGATGCGGTTGAACACAAGTTCTTCGGCCGCTCGTCCTCCCATGGCCACGGCGAGCTGACTTTCCAGTTGATCTTTGTACCTGAAATCTCTCTCTTCCGGTAAAAACCAGGTGACACCGGCTGCCCTGCCCCTGGGTATAATCGTAATTTTGTTGATGGCGTCCGCTCCCGGCAGAAAACGTCCCACCAGCGCATGCCCGGCTTCATGGAAGGCTGTGGTTTTGCGGTCTTCCTCCCTGATCACTTTTGATTTTCTTTCGAGGCCCATAAAAACCTTGTCCTTGGCTTCCTCGAAGTCGAACATATCCACCTTTTCCTTGTTCCTTTTTGCCGCCAGCAACGCGGCTTCATTTACCAGATTTTCCAGATCTGCGCCGGAAAAACCAGGCGTTCCTTTGGCAAGAACTGTCGTATTCACGTCATCCGAAATCGGGGTCCGTTTCATATGGACCTGTAATATTTTCTTTCTGCCCCGTATATCCGGCAGGGATACGACCACCTGGCGGTCAAATCTACCGGGCCGCAACAGCGCCGGATCCAAAACATCCGGTCTGTTGGTGGCGGAAATCAGGATAACCCCTTCGTTGGACTCGAAACCGTCCATTTCCACGAGCAACTGGTTCAATGTCTGTTCCCGTTCGTCATGACCACCACCCAAACCGGCTCCCCGATGGCGGCCAACGGCGTCTATCTCATCGATGAAAATGATGCAGGGCGCATTTTTCTTTCCTTGGACAAACAAATCCCGGACCCGCGAGGCACCGACACCCACAAACATCTCGACGAAGTCGGAACCGCTGATGCTGAAGAAAGGTACACCGGCTTCTCCGGCGATGGCACGTGCCAGCAGTGTTTTACCGGTACCCGGAGGACCCATGAGCAGGACACCCTTGGGGATCCGCCCGCCAAGACGGGTGAATTTGCGCGGGTTTTTAAGGAAATCCACTATTTCACCAAGCTCCTCCTTGGCTTCATCGATACCGGCGACATCCTCGAAGGTGACCTTCTCCTGCTGGTCGGTCATGAGCCGTGCGCGGCTTTTACCGAAGGAGAGGGCTTTACCGCCACCGCTTTGCATCTGGCGCATAAAGAAGATCCATACGCCGATGAGAACAATCATGGGAAACCAGGACACCAAAACAGACATATACCAGGGGTTTTCCGTCGGGGGTTTGGCGGAAATCATTATGCCCTTGGACCGCAAAATTTTAATTAAATCAAGATCTTGGGGCGCAAAAACCTTGAACCGTTTTTGGTCGGAATCGAGGACATTGAGTTCCTGGCCCTGAATAACCACTTCTGCAATCCGTTCACTGTCCACCATCGCTAAAAACTCGGAATAGCTGATATTTGATTCCGCTAAATGCTGTGTATTGAACAAATTATATAAAAAAATCATCATCAGCGTGATGACCAGCCAGAGCGCCAGGTTTTTATAAAAAGGATTCAAACGAGAGACCTCCTGTATGGTATGCGAACATTGGTTAGAGCCTGGTTTTTTGTGTTGTTTTGGAAAAAGTGCCCGATGCCGGTAAAAGTGAAAAAAAGCGTTAGGCTATATTAATCATTCTGGTTGATTAGGCAAGGAAATTTGCACTTTGAGAATTCGTTTGGTCACCGTGTCGATTTTCACATGGTCCGCGATCCGGTGACCCATGATCCAGATGATTCTGCCGGCACTCAGCAATACGGTCGACTCCCATCTCAGGTGACTGGGAATTTTCTCATTGATAAAAAATTTTTTTATCTTTTGCGTCCCGTGCATGCCCAGCGGTTGAATTCGATCGCCGTGTGCAACCTTCCTGATTTTTAATGGAAACACTATCTTGTCCATATCAAAAAACGCTATGTTCTGTCCAGCCTTGGAAATCTCGGGAATGGAACTGCCCGGTATTTCGGTCAACACCGCCACCCTGCCACCCGACCCCACCGGTATGGCGCCGGTGTCGACATCCGTCACCAGAATGTTAATGGACCAGGTATCCGTAGGTTTATTCCGCGTCCGGGCATGGGTTCGGTTTTCAATGAAGACCGCGTCTCCCCGCCGTCCGGCCAGTATTCGATCCGGCAGGTGTATTCGCTTTTCGGAAGTCGCTGTTTCGGCAAGATGGATAACATCATCAATATGTGCCAGGGTAATCCGGCGCAGGTCGCCTTTCACGGCCTTGATCGCACGGCGAATCACGCGTCGCCGGACTGCCGGATGCGCGTTGATCAGTTCTTTCAAATCCAGGTCGATGATATTTTTATGTTGCCGCAGGACCAAATTTGAAAATACCGGTGAAATGGTCTCCTCGATCCATTTCTCCTCCAGGCCGATTATCCCGGAAACCCGGTTGAGCGTCGCGGAGATATTCGGGTTGAATTCATCTCGTAGAAAAGGCAGCAGTTTATGCCTGATTTTATTTCGACTGAAGCGAAGATCGGTGTTGGATGAATCGGATACAAAGGGGAGATTGGCGGCGTGAATGAATTTTGCGATCTCCGCACGTCGGAGTTTAATCAACGGACGGACAATCATACCGTTCCTTACGGGTGGTATTCCGGACAAACCCAGGGATCCGCTGCCGCGGATCAGGTTCATGAGCATGAGCTCCGCGTTGTCATCCGCATGATGGGCCGTTGCGATTTTGGTATATCCATATGTTTCGGCCGTTATTTCCATCTGTTGATAGCGAATTCGGCGTGCGGCTTCTTCGAGGGATAGTCCTGCGTGTTGCCGGTACGATTTGACATCCGATTCGTCCAGGTGGAAACGGACCGGTAGCGGATCGGTGAGCCGGGCCACAAAATCCGCGTCCCTTTGGGATTCTTTTCCCCGTAAACCATGATTCAGATGGTAGACACCGATCACCCGGCCATACGCCGGTGAAAGCGCCAGCAGGGCATGAAGCAGCGAGACGGAATCCATTCCCCCTGAAACACCGATGAGTATCCGGTCATCCGGAGACAGCATATCATGGCCGGTAATGGTGGTGCGGACGGATTCGATGAATTGTCGTCTATAAAAGCTTTTTGGCAATGGTGGCATGTATTAGTTCGGATACTTGCTTATCCCAAAGACCGACGACCCCCGATCTTACAGAAACTTCCGTATGGTCGATACTGACGAATTTCACCTTCACGGTCACGGGGGTATTGTCGTTTCGTCTGGCCCGGATAACCGCTTTTCCGGAATCGGGTCCTTTTTTTTCGTCGATCTGAATTTTCAATTCGTGCAAACTGTCGGCGGCGGCTACCATCGTCTCCTGGAAAGGAGCAGGATATGAGCGTACCAATTCCCCTTTAATATAGGTATAAACACCGGTACCCGCACCGGCACCCGCAACGACAGCCACACAGCCGGTTAATCCAAAAAACAATCCTATTATCAACAATAAACCGATATCTTTTTTCATTGTCACCTCATTGCCCGCGCGCGGCGGGCTAAATTACTGAAATGTGTAACCTGTTCAATTGGGTAACTTACTATGTGATGGACACGGTATTGTCAATTGTATTTCAATGCGCGGCTCAATGGGAAAAACCCCCTGACCCCTCACTTTATTGATAAAAAGATCCTAAAGAAAGATAGAATACCTTCATTTGAAATTTGAGCTTTGTCATTTGACAGTACATTACCTGTTTTATCGGACACGAATCCCACCCTATCATTTTAACATGCGCTATCCCACGTTACCCACCAGTTTATCCTTGAAATCGGGAAGGTATCTGGTGTAAAGCATATGCCGGTTGTGCTAGGTGGGGAGCTAGCGGTGCCCTTTACCCGAAATCCGCTTTATGCGGGGCTGAATTCCCTCCTGAGGGTTGTCCCTATATTTCATCTGTCATACTGACCGGTCGCCGAGCAACAAACGGTCGCGAACCTCGTCAGGTCCGGAAGGAAGCAGCGATAAGTGATGCGGTTTGTGTCTCGGATCGATCCCGGTCAATGTATTGTCGGTGAAAACGTGGGATTTTTCGATGGAGGGTGCACAACCAAAAGATCATATGGGAAGACCCTTGCGGCATCAGTCACAAGAATTATTATTTTCGTCCCTGCCACAATGTAACCAACCTGCCACCAATCCAATATATCTTTCTTGACAATAAACCATCTTGAATTATTTTTTGTAAAACTTTTGCAGTATCTGCCATATTTTAAATCTTTTCAGGCACTAATAGGAATGGTTCCTAAGATAGTTCTCGCGCAAATAAATATTAGCCATCAACCAGTGACACGATATCTGTGAAACCGGGCAACAGGAGAAGCACTTTACATGGGAGAGAAGAAGCCAGTTAAGATCGAAAAGGACGAACTCGTGGATAAGACGGCAGGTGACGCGTCTTCCACGGAAGTTCCAATTGAAGCGGCCACCGAACCAGCGGCGGGCAAAGCAACGGATGATGGCGACAGTATAGAACAGAAGCTTGAGACAGCGCAAAATGAAGCCCGGGAAAACTATGATAGATTGCTGAGAGTCTCGGCTGAATTTGAGAATTATAAGAAACGGACCAATCGTGAAGTCAGTGATTTTAAGCGGTATGCCAATGAGTCTCTTATCAGAGATTTGTTGAGCGTCGTTGATAATCTGGAAAGGGCCATCGAGTCCGCCAAACAAGATATTTCAGAGGAGGGGGCGTTGGTTGAAGGGGTTGAAATGACCCTTTCCGAGGTAGTTAAGATTTTCGAAAAACACAGTGTAAAACCGATAGAATCCCTCGGAGAAGAGTTTGATCCGTGTTTCCACCAGGCAATGATGCAGGAAGAAGTGACGGATAAGCCGAACAATATTGTGCTTAAAGAGCTTCAAAAAGGATATTTAATTCACGATCGATTACTGAGACCCGCCATGGTTGTCGTATCCAAATCCAACAATGAAGCGACTAATGATAATTAAATAGACGTAAAGTGAATAGATATTCTTTTACAATGGTTAAGGAGGATAGCAAATGGGAAAGATAATCGGAATCGACCTCGGCACCACCAATTCCTGCGTTGCAATTATGGAAGGTGGGGATGCGAAAGTAATTACCAATCCCGAAGGCGGCAGAACGACGCCTTCAATTGTCGCGGTTACGGAGGGTGGTGAGCGTGTGGTGGGTCAGGTTGCGAAACGGCAGGCCATAACAAACCCTGAGAACACGGTATTCGGCGTTAAACGCCTGATCGGTAGAAAATTCGAGTCAAAAGAGGTTCAAAGCGACATCAAGATCCTCCCTTATAAAATCGAACGTGCGGACAATGGTGATGTTCGAATCAATTTGAGGGGAAAACAATACAGTCCGGCTGAGGTTTCCTCATTTATTCTGTCGAATATTAAAAAAACCGCCGAGGAATATCTTGGCGAAACCATTACCGATGCAGTGGTTACCGTACCGGCTTACTTTAACGACAGCCAGCGGCAGGCCACCAAGGATGCCGGTAAAATTGCAGGATTGAACGTCCTGAGAATAATAAATGAACCGACTGCGGCGTCCCTGGCATACGGATTGGACAAAAAGAGTGAAGAAAAGATCGCCGTTTTTGACTTAGGCGGTGGTACCTTCGACATTTCCATCCTGGAAATCGGTGAAGGTGTTTTTGAAGTTAAAGCCACCAATGGCGACACCCACCTGGGTGGAGAAGATTTTGATCTGCACATTATTGATTTTTTGGCGGATGAATTCAAGAAAGATCAGGGAATTGATATCCGTAGTGACAAAATGGCGCTCCAGCGGCTTAAAGAGGCGGCTGAAAAAGCCAAGATGGAATTGTCGACCTCAATGGAGACCGACGTCAATTTGCCGTTTATAACCGCAGATGCAAGCGGTCCCAAACATCTGAATATCAAGATGACACGATCCAAACTCGAAGGTCTGGTCGCTGACCTGCTGGACAAGCTGGAGAATCCCTGCAGGGTCGCGCTGAAGGATGCCGGGTTGAGCTCCAATGAGATTAATGAGGTGATTCTGGTGGGCGGTATGACAAGAATGCCCGCGGTTCAGGAAAGAGTAAAGAAGATTTTCAACAAGGAACCACACAAAGGTGTGAACCCCGACGAGGTGGTCGCGCTGGGTGCCGCCATCCAGGGTGGCGTTTTAAAAGGTGACGTCAAGGATGTATTGCTCCTGGATGTAACCCCCCTGTCCCTGGGGATCGAAACCCTGGGAGGTGTAATGACCAAATTGATTGAAAAAAATACCACCATTCCCTCCCGAAAAAGCCAGGTTTTCTCCACAGCCGCCGATAACCAGCCGGCAGTGTCGATTCACGTTCTCCAAGGCGAGAGGGAGATGGCCGCCAACAATAAAACACTGGGAAGATTTGAACTGGTCGGCATCCCACCGGCACCCAGGGGCATCCCCCAGATCGAGGTTACATTTGATATTGATGCCAATGGTATCGTGAATGTGTCCGCAAAAGATACAGCCACCGGTAAAGAACAATCTATCCAGCTCACCGCATCCAGCGGCATGACCCAGGAAGAAATAGAGGCGGCGGTCAAAGATGCGGAGATGCATTCCGATGACGACAAGAAAAAGAAAACTCTGGTGGAGGCGAGAAATCAGGCGGATACGTTGATCTATACCACCGAGAAATCCATCAAGGACCTGGGCGAAAAAGTGGACAGCGAAACCAAGACCAAAATCGAAGCCGCCATAGGGCCCTTGAAAAAAGCCATGGAAGGCGACGATGCGGAAGAAATCAAGCGGCTGAGTGAGGAATTGACCCAGGCATCGCACAAGCTGGCCGAAGCCATGTACCAGCAGGCGTCTCAAGCCGGCGGCCAACCTGGTGCCGAGGGGGGGGCGGGACCTGAAGCCGATACAGGCGCGGATAACCCCGCAGACGAGGATGTTGTCGATGCCGATTTCGAGGAAGTAAAGGAAGATAAGAAATAAACTGTCCTTCCCGCTCTATTTCGTTAAAAAAAGGCCCTGCAGAATTGTTCTGCAGGGCCTTTTCACTTTTTTGCAGTGATTCAATACGCACCATACCCGAAGCTGGATATCGACGGGCCGTTGCTATAGGAGTCCTCTGGATGCAGCGGCGGTCGTCGCCTGCGTTAATGCGCTGATCGTATCCGTTGCCAGTTCGACTGTTTTGGCAACTTTTTCAATTTTGTCGACCTGGTTTCGGGTCCGGTTGTTCAAGGCGGCCAGCTTCGTTGACTTCTCCGTAAGCTTTGCGATGTCGGTGTATAATGTATTCATGACGAGGTATGTATCTAAATCCCGCAGGCATACGGATAGGTCGTCCAGCAGTGTTCGCTCCGTTGTGGTGAGTCCCGGCCCATCCAATGCCTCGGTAACGGCGTCTTCGGCATCGCGAACGACTTTGATGGGGTCTGTCTTTTCAGTGTCAGCCATGTTCGATCTCCATTGCGATTTATTTGTTTACGGATTTTCCAACCTTTCGGGCCTTGTCAACTTCATCCTTCAACGTGTTGATCTCTTCGATGGCGTATTTCAGATCTTTTCGAGTGCGCGTGTTCTCGACAAGTTTACGATGGGCTTTTTTATAGATCCGGGCAGCGGCAATAACATGGTCCGCGAGTATAATCGTATCTCTTGTCCGTTTCAAGTCTTCATATACGAATGCAATTGTACACACACTCAGTTTTTTATAATGATTGGCAACCGATCTGAATTCTCTTCCCAAAAAATTTTTCTCGTAATTCAGGAGTGCGGGCTTTAATGCAGTGGTCACTATCCCTTCCACATCAGCCATCAGCTTATGAACCAGGGGGTCGGCGGCCTCCACCGTATCCCTCAGTATCGAAACTTGTTTATGGCGCAAATAGATCCCCCCGGCCGATCTGGCGGTCTTGGCAATGAGTCCCCCTTTTTTTTCGATGGGTTCACGATGTGTGAAAATCTCGTTATATTCATCGGTGGCCTTGTCCAGGGACTTGCCGAGCTTTTCGGTGCTGTCGCTTAAATCATCTCCGAACTCTTCCGATATCAGGGCGGTCAGCACCTGCGAATATGCGGTCAGCACGGAAAGAGCGGCATCCAATTGTTTGCCGATCTTGTTGAACCCGGTCTCCAATTCATATGCATGCCCGATCTCCTCCCAGACTTTTATCGCCTCGCCGGTATCCATGCTCCCGTCTTCGCCGGTTTTCCCGAAGCTTTTATTGCTGATGGCCAATAGTTTGTTGTTGCGCAACAAAACACCGTAGGATTCCGCCAGAGCCCCGGGAAGTGATGTATACTGTTCGCTGGCTTTGGTAAATCTTTCAACCTCCCTGACCTGTGATTTGCTCAACACGGCACATCCGTATAGATTGAGGATGAGAAGGAGGACGAGCAGATATTTAGGGTTTATACGTATTGAATTCGAGTTCATGCTTCTCCTTTTTTTCAACCGCCTATTGTGAAAAATGCATCTATAAAAATCATGAGTGTAGTCTTGTATATCGCTTCAGTTCCGAATCCAGGGCTCGAACAGCCTTCCACTACCGGTCGTTGTCATTTGGAACCCGATATGCTCATTACATCCTCCCAGACCGGAATATGGAGATGATCAGCCATATGCCGAGGATCGTGGCGATGGTGTAGCCGGTGAGTCCAAGGAGGCCGGGCAGGGAGATGCTCTCGAAAATCCATAATTTCATGTCCGCTTTCATGACATGGTTGGAGGTGTTGAGAATCAGTGCTCCGGCAATGGTGGAGGCTGAAATAATGATGCCCACGATCAACCGGTTGATACCTTTTTCGAACTTTTTCTCCACGTTTTCGAAACCACCATGGCGAATCTCCACACGGTGGCGGCCGCCGGCGGTGCGCTTCAGTATGTCATGCACGAGCTTTGGAAATGTTTTCATTCGAAGACCGAAACTGCGGGCTTCACTGCCGATGCTGCGATAAATTTTCTGGGCTTCGTATCCCTGTTTCAATAATTTTTGGGCATACGGCCGGGTGACTTCCAGGAGACCCGCATCGCTGCCGAGTATTTTGCCCAGGGCCTCGGTCTGGATGAACGTCTTCAGCAGCAGCAGGATATTGCGGGGGAGATGGAGTTTGTATTTATAGATGAGCTGCATGATTTGTTCATAAACATCCTTGACGGAAATGGTTTGAAGACTTCGGCCGTAAAATGGCTCACTGATGTCCTTCAAATCGGCTCTGAAATTCATCAGATCCATCCGGTCTTCATCCAGGATGCCGGCATCCTGCAGGGCATCGATGACCATCGTGTAGTCATGTTCGGCGAATCCAAGGAAGAGATAGGCGATCTGTCTCATCGCCTCTTCGTCCAGATACCCGGTAATGCCGAAATCCACCAGCGCCACTTGCCCGCTTTCGGTCACGATGGTATTCGCCGGGTGCGGGTCGGCATGGAAGAAGCCGAACTCCATGAGCTGGCGGGAAAAAGATCTCAACCCGATCATCGCAATCTCTTTGGGATCGATGTCAAGGGCACGGATTTTCTCTACTTCATCCATTTTGACGCCGGAAATGAAATCCATGGTCAGAATTGATTTTGTCGTAAATTCCCAATACACTTTTGGAATACGGATTTCATCCACATCGTCAAAATTGGCCGTAAACCGTTCAATGTTCCCTGCCTCGGTGAGCATGTCGAGTTCTCTGAAGATGGTCCGCTCAAACTCTTTAACGATATTCATGGCACCGATCATCCTTCCGAATTCAAAGGCTTTTTCGATCTTCTCGGCAAAATAATACATGAGACGGATATCATCCTGAATGGTTTTCACGATCCCGGGGCGTATGATCTTGACGGCGACGGTCTCTCCGGTGAAGAGTTCCGCCTTGTGCACCTGCGCCACTGAAGCTGCGGCCATCGCTTCTTGAGAAAATGTATAATATGCCTCGTCAATGGTCATCTTCAGCTCTTTCTCGATCTGGGGGCGGATGACATTGAGAGGCAGCGGTTCCACCTGGTCCTGGAGCTTTTTCAGTTCTTCGATATATTCAGCGGGTAAAACATCAGCCCGGATACTCATGAGCTGGCCCAGTTTGATGAAACTCGGCCCTAACTCTTCCAATGCCAGACGCAGGCGTTGTGCGGAAGGGTAGCCTGATTTTGTGTCCGCTGGTACAGAGCGTCGTGTTTTCCTGCCGGTTTTCGTGCGGCCCATCATCCGTTCCGCGACATTGCCCAGACCATGGCGGATCAGAACTCTCGTGATTTTTGAAATTCTGCCGATTCCTCTGATTCGCGCCATCTTGCTTAAAGCGGACATGATTGGTATTTTCCTGTTATTTGCTGAAGGTTATGGGCTGCCGCCGGATGACGATATGGCGTGGGGATCGGTCAACATCAATTTGTAATTCATAACAGATTATTCGTGGAATATCAAAATTTCAAATATGAAAGCACAATTGACATAATTCCAAATATTCCGTAACTTGACAGACACTCGGTATCCACATTAGCCCGTTAATGCTTTTTTCAACGTGAAATTACACCACTGCCCGGATATTGGCAATGGTTGAGAATCTAAATGCATAAGAATCAATACCATATGGGTGCCAATCAAAGTCCCGTACCACTTTACCAGCAAGTCAAAAATTATATTGAATCGCGGATTCAGGAGGGGACCTTTCGGCCTGATGAACGTATCCCCTCTGAAAACGAATTGGTGGCATTACTCGGGATTTCAAGGATGACCATCAATCGGGCGCTCCGTGAACTCACGGCGGACGGCAAACTCGTTCGCACCCAGGGTGTCGGTACTTTCGTCGCCAGGCCCAAAGCCCAGAGTGCTTTGGTGGATATTAAAAGCATCGCCCAGGAGATCCGGGAAAGGGGCGGGCGGCATAGTTGCAGGGTTTTCCTGTTGCGGGAAGAAACCGCCGAGCCTGATATGGCGGCTGCCATGGGGCTGGACCAGGGTGCCCGGGTATTCCATTCTATCCTGGTGCACCGGGACGGTGATGTGGCCATGCAACTCGCCGAGCGATTCGTGAATCCGAAGCTTGCACCGGATTATCTGAAACAGGATTTTACGCGCATTACGCCGGCTGAGTATCTTCTGGCGGTGGCACCGGTATCCGAAGCCGAGCATGTGATAGAAGCCGTATTGCCGGATGACCAGGCCCGGCAATTGCTGGCCATTGGTAAATACGAACCCTGTCTGGTACTGTATCGAAAAATATGGGCGGGCAATTGCCTGGCCACCAGCAACCGTTTTGTATATCCCGGATCACGCTACCGGATCGGTGGCCGATTTTCACCCGCTACTGTCACTCCGGACCCGGCAACCATCGGGTGACAGATTTGATTACGCGCCTTGGCGGGCGGAGGGTTTGTGAAGTGGGATAATGCGACAGCACCGTAGATTCAATCGTCATGTTCTGTAAACGCCTTACATCAAGGAGGGAAAATGGATTTTCATCTTTCCACTGAACAGGAAATTCTCCGTGATTCCGTTCGGAGTTTCGCGGAGGCGGAAATTAAACACAAGGCGTCGGAATTGGATAAGAATGAAGAGTTTTCCTACGACACCATGCAAAAAATGGCCGAGTTGGGTCTTTTTGGTGTTTTTGTCTCCGAGAAATACGGGGGCCAGGGGATGGACTATCAATCGTATATTATCGCGGTCGAGGAACTGGCCCGTGTGGATGGTTCACATGCAGCGACGGTGGCGGCGGAGAATTCACTGGGGATCGGGCCGATATATTATTTCGGCAGCGAGGAACAGAAGCGTCTATACCTTCCGAAACTTTGCATAGGGGAGACCCTGTGGGGATTCGGATTGACCGAAGCCAATGCCGGTTCGGATGCGGCCAACTCAAAAACAACGGCTGTGCTGGATGGAAACCAATGGGTCATAAACGGCAGTAAAATTTTTATCACCAATGCATCCACCGACATCAGTGCGGGCGTGACGGTGCTGTGCAGAACCGGCACACGGGAGGACGGCCGGCCCGAACTCTCCTGTATACTTGTGGAGACCGGCACACCGGGATACAAAGCCAGCCCGATGCATGGCAAGATGATGTGGCGTTCATCCAACACTAGTGAATTGTATTTCGAGGATTGCCGGGTACCGGCGGAAAACCTTCTGGGACCCCGCGGCAACGGATTTCATCAAATGATGGAGACACTGGACGGCGGGCGGTTATCCATTGCGGCAATGGGCCTGGGCGGTGCCCAGGGATGTTATGAAATGGCCCTGAAATACAGCCGTGAAAGAGAACAATTCAACCGGCCCATCTCCCGGTTTCAGGTCAACGCCTTCAAGCTGGCTGACATGGCACTGGAGATTGAAACGGCGCGTCTCTTGTTGTATAAAGCCTGCTGGCTGAGGGATAGTGGCCTCTCATTTTCAAAAATAGCCGCCATGGCCAAATTGCATTGTTCAGAGGTGATGCACAATTGCGCCAATCATGCGGTTCAGCTCCATGGCGGGTATGGATTAATGCAGGAGTTCGATGTGGAGCGGTTCTACAGAGACCAGAAACTACTGGAAATCGGTGAGGGTACCTCAGAAGTACAACGGTTGGTAATTGCCCGGCATATCGGCGCGCTCTGAAAGAGAATATCAAAAGGAGGTAAATCAATGGACAACAAAAACGGAATCCCCCATATAAATGTGGATTATTTTGAGGATTTGACCGGTACCATAAAACCATCGCCTGCTGAAAATATCGAGGAGATCGGTGACCGGATTCAAAGCATCCGGAGAGAAAAGGGTTTGAGCCTGCCGGAATTGTCGAATCTGACCGGGTTTGATGTCGAAATGTTATCGAATATCGAGTCCAATAAGATCCAGCCTCAGCTTGGCGCCCTGATAAAACTGTCAAAGGCACTGGATAGTGCTTTCGGGCGGATTGTCTCCGGTCAGGCGGATAAAATATACTCCATAACCCGAAAAGGCGAACAACACATCATCTCCCGTTCAACCTCCGATCAAGGGGATAAGCAGGTATACACCTACATGAGCCTTGCTCCGGATGTCAAGGGCCGGCATATGGAAGCACTCATGGTTCGGCTGGATGAAAACCCGGATAAAGAGATGTCCGTGCATGAAGGCGAGGAGTTTATCTACGTTCTCAATGGTACGGCGACTTGTGTGATAGGTGCGGATTCATTTGAATTAAATTCCGGGGACTCCGTATATTACTTGTCGACCACACCGCATTCAATTTCCGCAAAAAAAGGTTCGGCTTCGATCCTGGCGGTCCTTTATGAAGGATAGGAGACGGCAAGCCGTTTCTCACCGAATCGCATCGGCACCAGTATGGCGGTCATATTGATCAGAAAGGCGAGGGAGAATGAACCGATATTCCACGCCTTCTGAGCACCGCCCAGCGCGTGATGCCTTATGTCCGCCATAAAGATATTATATACCGGTCCTGCTTCCAGCAGCAGGACCGCCGTAATCAGACCGGCGCTCAATGTCATAAATACCAGCCCGCCGTAGCTGGTGAGGGATTGGGCGGGATTCTCCGATTTGAAATTCGGATAAGCCGCCCCCAGTCCAATGCTCAATGCCACCACCGCCGGTACCATAAAAAAGATGGTCACCACCGACAACACCATCATAAACGGTGTTACTTTCAGCAAGATATTCGTCGTTACGATCAGGATTTCCGTTAAAACAAGCAACGGGGTGAAATAGATTACAAACTTCACCCACATATACTGGCGAAGGGTTATCGGTGAAGACCTGACAATCCAGAATGCCTCGTTTTCATTGCTGATCGCCGGATAAGCAAAACGACCCGCGATGGCCGTCAGCACAAATGCCGCCAGCCCCACGTTTAAAAACGAGAGCAGGTTTTGCATATACAAGGTCCCGATGGGTGATTTTTCCACGGGCAGCACTTTAAAGTTATAGATGTATATAATGATCAGCGCCCCGATGAGAAAAATTTGGGACCATTGGGTCTGATCCCTGATGAAGGTCTTGATTTCCTTGAATACAAATGCCCGGATCGGAGTGGATGACGTGTATCGGAGTAGTATACCGGAGTTCTTGAATTTGAACAGACGGGGATTGGCGGACTGGGATTTTGAAAATCCGCGATAGTACAGGAAACGCGCCGTGACCAGGTTGGCAAACACCAAAAACCCGGCGAATGTGAACAGCAGGCCCAAGTGGATCAACGCACCGGCCGGATTTCCGTTGAGGGATGCCTTCAACGCATCAAAGGCCCATGTACTCGGAATGAATGGTGATGTGGGTGTCTGCATGGCTTGAAAATAAGTCAGGACGGTGACAAAGACATCCGGGTCCACCAGGCGCTCGGGTCTGAGCATTCGAAAAGCCAGAAACAAAACAATAAATACGCACAGACCCAATAGAACGAATAAACTACGGATACGATTGGCCGGAATGATAATCACGGCCAACATCACCACCAGGGCGCTGATGCCGGAGGCGATGATGGACAGGAAACCTAGTATCAGCATCAATTGGGCATAATATGAATACCCGCTGTTGAAAACGATGCCGTAAGATATAAAAAACGGGAGTGAGTAGACGATGACCATCCAGGCGCTGTCCATTGTGCTTTCGATCCATCGTGCAAAAAAGAGTTGGTCGCTCGGCACGGGCATGGCGTGAACCAGGTGTAAATCCTTGCTTAAATAGAGTTTTGACAGCGCTGTCAGGATGCTGCTGAATATCAGCATGGAAAAAAGCGTGACCAGTATCATGGAAAACAATTTATATAAGAGCAGTTCTCCCAGTGTTTCGATACTGTTGAAATAGCGGAGTGCGCGGAGGGAAATCATGAATAATCCTCCCCAGAACAGTCCGCCGATGGCGCCGATGATCCCCAGTTTGAACAGCCGCGGCCAGAATCCGGATCGCTGTTGTGTCAATCGCCGCAACGAATAGATCCGCGGTCTTATCAATGTGAAAAAAGAGATCATTTTTCAATCAGTCTCAAAAAAACCTGTTCCAATCCCGCATTGTCGATGCACGCCATTTGCTTGAGCTCATCGGGTGTTCCGATGGCGATTACCTTCCCCTTATGGATAACACCGATCCGGTCGCAAATATCTTCGGCAACCGCCAGGGTATGGGTGGACATGAAAATGGTGGTCCCGGCGGCGGCCAACCGCCTGAACAAGTTTTTAACCAGCACGATTGCGGCCGGGTCCAAACCCACCATGGGTTCATCCACGATGATCACCCTGGGATCATGCAGCAAGGCCGCCGCCATAATCAATCGTTGTTTCATGCCATGGGAATACGATTCGATCAACTCGTCCCCCCATTCCGATAATGAGAACAGTTCCAAACCGCGGTTTGCCTGTTCCCGGAACCGGTTATGATCGATGCGATACAGGTCCGCCGTAAACTGCATGAATTCCATGCCGGTGAGTTTTTCGTACAGATACGGTCGATCCGGGATAAACCCGATGCATTGTTTCGCCTTTACCGGTTGGTCGATCATGTCGATACCGCAAATTCGAATTCGGCCGTTGGTGGGGCTGAGCAGACCGCCCATCATTTTGATGGTTGTGGTTTTCCCCGCACCATTGGGTCCGATGAATCCGAACAGCTCACCTTCAGGTATGATTAGATTCAGATCGGCCACCGCCACCGTGTGAGTATATTTTTTGGTCAGTTGAAAGAGTTCAATCATAATCGATAATCTTGAGTTTTACGTTTCCGATCATCCGGAGCAGATCAAGGTGGCCGTCCTCATTTCCACTGGACAAGCGCACATGCGTGACATCCGCCGGTATTTGGTCGAGCGCCGTATCCACGGCCAGCCAATCTCCGACATACACCATGTTCCACGCATGGTAGTAGAAACGGCCCTTCATGTAGACGATGCCGGTTTCCACCCTGGCCGGGATGTTTGCCGCCCTGGCCATGGCAGCCATCAGCATGGCATGTTCATTACAATCCCCCTGCCGGTTTTTCAACGTGGAAATGGCATCCGGTAGTGACAATACCGGTTTTTTTTCGATATTGTCCTTGATCCATTGCATCAGTTTCTCCACTTTGCCGAGCGGTGTGTCATCGGCGTCCGTGGTTTGCCGGACCACTTCCTGCAACAATGGGTGATTGGATTGAATAAACGGTGTCGATTCAAGCCAAACCTTCATTTCAGGCGCAAAAGAATTTTCAGCCACTGGGATCGAACGGATGGCGGAAAGCATTTCCAGGTCGATGGTGATGATGTCCCCCTGCAGGGATTGCCTCTCGTTGGTTACGCTTTGTTCGTCCAACTCAACGCCGTCTATTTTAACCACCAGGCGGGACAGTGAGTTGACCGGTTGGGTGATGGGATCAACGGCAATGGACGCTATTTGCGTCAGATCTTCAGAGGCCTTGATGTTGTGGCCGGACAAGGCGCGGTTTCGCGTGGTTTTTTCCAGCGTCATTCCCAGAAGTCCCTGTTCTTTGATGACCTCCCCGGTTCCCGATATCCAGGCAAACTGACGCAACCCTTTGACATCGATGGCAATTTTAGTCGCCGGGGTGGGGACCTCGGCAATGTCCACAATTTCATCTCCGAGAACCGTTGCCGTGAACGGTATGTGGGTCATGGCGGAGGGATCGAATAATCGGCCAGTCAGTGCGTTTGACGGTTGGAGCCCTTTGGCCATCAAGGCATCGGCCAACCCGGCGGAAAAAAAGACCCTCTCATCTATCTCGAGGGTTGTTGTTTTCTCGACACCCGCTGTCCGGGTGATCATGTCAAGGCGGTTTTCCGTCATTTTTCCGGTGGCCTCAAACTCAAACAGACCACTGGATATCTTCGTACCGAATGAGGCCAGTGAAAAATCGGCATTCAGCTGACCAGTGGATCTCATGGTCAGATCCCGGACCATCTCCATGATGGTGAACCTGAAAAATAGGGATTGGTCTACTTCATATCCCATTGAATTCTTATTGAATATGGTATGGGCATATCCGATCGTTCGTCCGAATTGTTTGATGGCCATCCATTGTTCCCTTGCTGAAAAATCCGCATCGGTGACCGAAATGGATGATGTGTCCGAGAGGTTTACCGACGGTTTATGCCCGATGCGGATGGTCAGTAAACCGATAAATGCAACACCGAAACATAAACCCGCTGCAATCACCATCACGATTTTTTTATCCCGCATATGAAAACTCCCTGTAATCGTCCGCACACCTGGAAATCGGGTGCCGCTGAGGCCCTGATGCCGGTATACCCGTAGGTATATGATAGTGGATTTTATGGTTTTGTAAACAGGTCATTCAGATTCTCGTGGCCTTTCCTTGCAGGGGGAATGTTACTCAAAAGAGGCGTCGGGGAAGGCTGCAGTATCCGCCCATTCCGGGATTTGACGGGTTCAAACCCCGGAATATTCTGATATTATGGGAAAAATGTTATGTGGGCAGGGGAAAAAGAGACAAGCATTTGATGCGTCTCATAAGAGGGCACCAACGAAGCAGCCGTTGCCACCGGATGCGCCGGTGCCTGATGAGCCGCCGTTGCTCAAGGAGTTGATGATGGTGGTTTGCCGGTAACCAAAGCTCACCAGATGTACGATTGTACCGTTTTCCAACCCGTCGGCATCCCCATATCCGCCATCCCTGACCTGGATGTCAATGGTTTGCTGATCCTGGGAAAACCAGGCATGATCAGCGTTGTCCGTTCCCCGGCTGGACTGACCATAATCCCAAATACCTTCAGTGACCGGGGGAACACTCAGGTGAACCGTTATCTCGGTATGGTCTCCGGGGTGTGTCGTGGTGACTTTAAACGCAATGACCTCCTGGGGAAAGGTGCCTGGCTCTACCCTGGCCCGGGCATCCGCCCAGGCGGTATCCACCGCATTTATCGCAGTGGTGTTCGCCGCATAGCGCACGCTGATGCCGATTTGGGCATCTCCGGTTTTCGTCATCATGCTTTTTATGTGGGATTCCTCATTGTCCGGAATACCAGACCCATCCAGATCGGATTGATCGGTGACCACCCTGTCATCGGGAACACCATCTCCATCGACGTCGTTTTCGGGCTGTGCCGTGGTGAAATGGGCGGGTTCCGACCAACCGGACCAGGCGCCGGCCGTATTCTGGTGCCGTGTCGACCAATAATAGCCGGAGCTGCAATCTAAAATCAGGGCGGGCACGGTGGTGGCCGTGAGATCGTCAGTGGAGAAGCGGTTCAACACGCAGACATTATCGTCGGTGCGGAATAATCGCCATTGCGCATGGCTTTGCGTATCCGTGGCATCCGGATCGGAGAATTCACTCGTTTCCAGGATCGGCGATAACCCCGTTTCAGTATAATAGACGGGGAAAACGGATCTGGGGGAATTTGGTGGATTCGCATCCGACGACCCCTCAAGCTCTTCGCCACCTGTAAAGTAATGGATTTCATTTGAATTGCCGCTTTCCGCACCATTGGTTCCCACAGCACGCACCACGAAAAAGTATGAGACATTCTCTTTCAGAAAATGGTCCGAGGTCGATTTTTCACGGGTTATCGTGCAGGAGGCAAGGTCGCCTTCCCAGGCCGGGTCGTCGTAGTCATAAGCCTCTCCCTCCCGGTGACAGAACACACGGTATCCCTTTACGTTGCTGTCCTTGGATTCGTTCCATGCCAGGGTCACGCTGACATCCGCATAGACCTGCGCGGATAGTGCGCCCGTGATGATGAATGAAAAAAGTATCAGAAAAAAACCAGAAGATATACGGCTGGAGTGACAATTGTTCGGTTTGCACATAGTGATTTTGTCCCATGATGAGCGGTAAAATCCCGAGGGCATGAACAGGTGAACATTAGCGGTGATATAGAATCGACTGAACGAGGATCTAACGCGTATTAATTGTGTGATTGTATCTGCAGTGGACCCGATCCTCTTCCAAAATCGTGGTTCTTTGCAGGGGGTTAACGGTTATATTCGGTTCCGCCGGGCGGGCAGATTCCTGGAAGTCCGTTTTCTGCTGAACAATTCTTTCAGTTTGCGCCTGTCCCAGCCGGATCGGCGATCGGGCAGGTAATATGAATACGTATAGCGTCGTTGCTCAAAGAGCAGCCTGCGGTCCTCTTTATCGGAATTTGTAGCATCATCGATTTTTTTCATACCCAGTATTATCCTTTTTTGGGCGTGGAATTTCGGCATCATCGGCTAAGACGTTTCGATACCGAAAAGCAACAGTCATGCCACGGCATTTAACTTCCCAATATCAAAAAAGATATGGTTTTATGGTGTGAATAGTCGTATCACCCCGCGAACCTTTTTTGCCCACCGGGTTACAATTATTGCCGGTCCATGGGGTGAATTGATTTGTGCGTCATTCTTTGCTATTTACCGGGCCACAAGGAAACAAACGATGAATTCCGAGATATTTGTCTTGTTTGCGGTAGGGGTAAGTGCCATAACCGCATCATCGGGCCGGGTTCCGGCAAAGGCCTGTTGCCACGATACAAAATGATAGGGTAAAACGATTTTATGAGAATCACAATGAATCCGGGATATGGCATCACCAGTAAAATGCTCATTTGGTTCTTGATCGTTGTATCCATGTTCTATGCAACGATACTGGTCCTCTATGTCCATATTCAGCAGGCGGTCCAGATTTCCGGAAGTATTACCAACAAGAACTATACCATTTCCTCAAGCTCACGGAAAATGACCGAAAATCTGCTGGCAATGGAGGAAAATGAAAAAAAATACAGGTTACTGAAAAAAAAGGATTATCTTCAATTTTTTTCCGCCGCGCAAACGACATTTGAAGAAAATCTGGTGGAGATTCTCCAACTCAGGTCCAAGGGTGTCATTATCTCAAAGGAATGGGATGATATCTATGAAGCCTACCGCCAGTTTCCGTCGGCCGCTGAAATGAACCTTAAGGTCGAACGGGCGGAATCCGATGAAACCCTCTTGGCTGGATTCGGCATTCCGGAAAAGTTGATTGACGAGTTGATCGTAAAGATATCCTCGGCGCGACTGCAAAATGAAAAGGAGATGTTGCAGAGTACCCAGGAACTGAACCGCCGTGGCCGAATCTCCGCCCAACAGGGAATGATCGGACTTGGGATAACGAGCGTTGTAGGGTTGATCGGGATCATTTTTCTGGCCTATTCCATGATTCGTCCGTTAAAAGAGTTGATCAACGGCATCAGATCCATTTCCAAAGACCGTCACAGCAACCCCATACAGGTTCGATCCAAGGATGAATTCGGTGAATTGGCCGCGGCCTTCAATGATATGACGGCGCGGCTCAAGCAGGAAGAGCAGATGCGATCCGACTTCATATCCATGTTGAGCCATGAGATTCGCACCCCGTTGACATCCATCAGAGAGTCGGTCAGCATGATCAGTGAAGAGGTGATGGGGCCGGTCAATAAGCGGCAGCATAAATTTCTTGAAATTGCCGGTTCGGAAATCGATCGAATATGTGATCTGTTGAACCATTTAATGCAGGCATCCCGGTTGGAACCGGGCGCTCTCAAGGTCAGGGGTCGCCGTCTGGATACCTATGCGTTGGTCTCCACCTGCATTGAAAGCTTGAAGCCTGCCGCCGAGGTTAAAAATGTCACCATAAAACACGATATTCCAACGGATTTACCCAATGCATTCGGTGATAAAAAGCAGATTCAGCAGGTGCTGCTGAACCTTATCGGCAACGCCGTTAAGTTTTCCGAGCTCAATGGGGAAATTATCGTACGCGTAACCGCCGACGATGAGATGAATTCGCTTATTTTCACTATTATGGACAGTGGTCCCGGCATTCTTGAAGAAGAGCTGGACTTATTATTCAACAAATACTATCGTGGTCAGAATGTTCGGGATCATATGGACGGCACCGGTCTCGGCCTTAGTATTGCCAAGAACATAGTTGAGGCCCATAATGGCACCATCTGGGTGTCCAGCCAGGTAGGCAAAGGCAGTGTTTTCGGGTTTTCATTGCCGAAAACGGAACGGCTCCTTCAATAAATCTTTCGGAATTGAGAGTTGAGCATAATGAATGTGAGGAATACCCTTTTTAGAGCATTCGCTTATATTCCAAGGGCCGGCGGTCTTGTTTTTCTGGTCCTGTTAATTGGCGGGTGCTACTCGTTGCGGCATGCCAATGAAGATTTTCGGAACCGGATGTTCCATCTCTCCGAGATGGATGTATTGCAAAAAGCCATTGATGCTTTCAAGAAGAATGACTTTCAGGAGGCAAAGAACGCATTCGCATCCTTGCATGCAAGCGCCAAGAGCGATTCCATCAGACGCCAATCCTTATACGGATTAACCGTTACGCGATTGATGACGGCGAAATCCAGCACGGATTTTGACGAGGCCTATGAGCTGTGGCGGTCATGGGCCGCCATTGCACCCAGTGACAGCCTTTTTGAAGATCCGCGAATGCTTGAACCGATTCTTTTTTGTCGGTTTTTGACCCAATCGCTGCAGACAGATACCGGATATACCATCGAACCCTGCGCGGAAATTCCGGTGGAACCCATATGCGTGGATCATGAAGTTGAAATCAACAATCTACAGAGTAAAATGGCTGCGCTGATCGCCGAAATTGAGACCTTAAAAAAACAAAACCGGCAATTGGAGCTGAAAAACAGAGAAATGCAGGCCTTGAAAGATAAAATCAAGGCGCTCGAGGCCATTGATCAAAACATTCAAAAGAAAAAAACAGAGATCGCCGCACCACAATGAATGCAGATATAAAAAAGAGAAAATCATTACCCTCTATTATGATCGTCGACGATGATCTGAAGATTCTGGAGGTCTTGGATGCCCGGTTGTCCTCCGCCGGATTTAAAATCCTGAAAGCTGCCGGCGCAACACAAGCGCTGAAGACGCTGGAGTCGGAGTCGGTGGATTTAATGATTTCCGATATGAAAATGCCCGACATGGGCGGCATGGAACTCCTTGAAAAGGCCCGGGCCACCTTGCCCAATCTGCCGGTGATTTTTATTACGGCCTACGGTAACATTCCCGATGCGGTAAAAGCGGTAAAAGCCGGCGCCGTTGATTATCTCGCCAAACCGTTTGAAGGCCAGCAGTTGCTCAAGAAAATAAGAGCTACTTTGAAGAAGGCGGGTGTCGTCAACAGTCAGATTTACGCCTCACCGGTGATAGACGATATTAAAAACGCGAAGAGCGACAACATGCTCAAATTATACGATATTGTAAAAAAAGTGGCACCGAGCAATGTGAGCGTGTTGATTTTGGGGGAAAGCGGTGTGGGTAAGGAACGCATCGCCAGGCTGATTCACGAGTTGGGGCCGCGAAAAACCAAACCCTTTGTGGTTGTCGATTGTGGTTCCACACCGGCCGGGCTTTTGGAGAGCGAGCTGTTCGGCCATATCAGAGGCTCTTTCACCCATGCCGTCAATGATAAAACCGGGCTGATTCAAACCGCGGACACCGGCACTCTGTTTCTCGACGAGATCGGGAACATCTCCCCCGAAATGCAGATCCGGCTTCTCCGTTTTATCGAGGACCGAAAAATCAGAAGGATCGGTGATATAAAGGAAAACCCGGTGGACTGCAGAATCATTGCGGCCACCAATGCCGATTTGATCGAAGATATAAAAAACGGGCGATTCCGCGAGGATCTCTATTACCGGCTGCGGGTGGTCACACTGAATATCCCCAGGTTGAAAGACCGGAAGGAGGATATTCCGCTTCTGGCCAGGCAATTTGTCGCGGATGCCTGTGAAATGCAGGGGATTGAACAGGTTGAACTGCCGCAAAAAACATTGGATTGGCTGTGCGAATATCCCTGGCCGGGAAACATTCGTGAACTCAAAAACGCCGTTGAAGCCGGCATTGTGTTATGCCGTGACAGTGTGCTTAAACCCGGTGACCTGCATTTGATCGGGCTTCCGGAGATGCCCGAATCGAATAACCCGGTTGATGCGGACGATACGTTTTCCCTCGAGGAAACGGAACGACTGGTCATCCTCAGGGCCTTGAAAAAGACAGGTGGTGTTCAAAAAGAGGCTGCCGAACTACTGGGCATCAGTCGCCGCGCCATTCATTATAAAATCAAGAAATATAGTATCGATTCCAGTCTGATGCGCAGGCAGTGACGTCAGCCCGCCGTCTGATCGTAAAAACTCCCCGACGCCTTGGTTATCTGTAACCCTTTTCCCTTCAACGTCTCCTCAGTTGTAGCGCTTCGGCTGTCCTATCATTTGAAAATTACTGGACAATTGTTAATTTACCACGTAAAAAAAAGGAAATTACATGGGCGAGATCTTTGTATTGATACTGATTGTGGGACTCTGGGTGCTGCTACAGGCGTATATCCTGCCAAAACTCGGCGTGTCCACCTGAATGCAAGATGCCTGTCAGGTGACCGGCAAAGACGGAAATGATAAAAAATCCTGTAACAAGACAGATAAAGGATAATGACGGTGAACTGATCCGGGCGATCAATGATGGTAAAATTGATAAATTTCAGGATCTTGTAAAGCGTTATGAGCACAGGTTGTATAATTTCGGTCTTAAAATGTGTGGGAATGTACAGGATGCGGAAGATATGGTTCAGGATACCTTCCTGAATGTCTTCCGGTATCTGAAGGATTTCAGGTATGAAACTAAGTTCAAAAACTGGATGTACCGCATCGCCACCAGTACCTGTATTAAAAAACGGCGTAAATCCAAATTCGCACCGGACAGAGAACTTTCTCTGGAAGAGTTTCTACCGAAAGATGAATCCGAGTTCAACACGGAGCTGCCTTTCTGGGCGGCCCAACCCTTGGATAAATTGTTAAATGCAGAGCTTGCCGGCCATTTGAAGAACGCGGTGGTGGATCTTCCCGAAAAATACCGGGTTGTCTTCGTCTTACGGGATATCGAAGGGTTCAGTACAGTTGAAACCGCTGAGATACTTAATTTATCCGCCGCCAATATCAAGGTCAGGCTTCACCGTGCCCGGCTGTTTCTGCGGGATCAACTGAAAGAGTACTTTAAAGATGAATAACGAACCCCATGACCATGAAAAATGTCTGAAATTGTTTCGAAAGCTGTCGGAATACATAGACCGCGAACTGGATGACGCGAGCTGCAGGGAGGTCGAGCACCACATTTGCCAATGCGAACCCTGTCAGGCTTGCCTTGAAACCCTGAAAAAAACGATTGAGCTCTGCAAAAACATGGATGACCAGCCGGTGCCGGCGGCCTTTTCAAGCAAGCTCCGTGGGTTGATCAGAAGCGTCACCTGAACATGCGGTTTTTCCCGCGGCCCTTAAATCCGATTCAGTGTTAATGGATTTTTCACAAGCTTTTCATTTACGGCCTTGAGTTGTTCCTCTCCGGAAATCACCGCCACCGCTTTTTGCGCCTCCCCGGAATTGAAATATGTCGATGCCACTTCCACGACCCTGTCCCGGTTGGTTCCGAGAAGTCTTTTCTTGTAGTTCAACCGCGCCTCATCGCCCAGTGAAATGATCTGCCGGAAAAACGCTTTTCGCGCGGCAGGTCCCGGCGGGTCCGGTTTGTCGATTTCCGAACACACCTGAAGTATCGCTTCCTTGATATCTTCTTCATCGAATTTACCGGACGCCAGAAAATCCGTCGTACCATCATATGTATCCAATGTCATGGCGATATGGGGGTCCCTGTAGGACCCGAAACTGAATAGGCCGTCTTCGGGATTGTATACGGCAAATCCACCATAGGCGCCGCCCTTTTCCCTGATTTCACGATGCAGATACAAGGATCGCAGCAGGCGTGAGATGACGGCCAGCACTGGCGCATCCTGATCCTCCATTCTCACGGTTTTGAATACCTGTGCCACAAATGAGACAGCCGTTGATGTACCCCAGCCCTCTCTGGGCATGTTTTCGCCGAAACGGATATCCGGAGGTGCAAAACCGTTCCCGCCGCCTGCCTTCAAACCCGCCTGGATGGTTTCGGCTTGTTTGACCGCCCGCAACAGGTTTGTTTCGTCACCGATAACCGCCATTTTAAAGTTATCCCGGTAAAACAACTGGTCTTTTATCTTTTTCAGATCGCTGCTGATATCGCCCAAAGTATCATCAGTAATGTCGCTGGTGAGCGCTTTGATCCTCAGCAGGTGGTGGACACCTCCCCAGGTTTCGCTCAATGCGTTGGCAGTCGAGAAGTTACGGGCGGCCAGCGACATGGCCAGCCGATGTCCGTTATGAACAATCATGGATTCCAGGCCGGCACGATATTCCAGCAGAAGCTGCCTTAGGCGGACGTGATCGGTGAATTTGCAATCCTCAATCAGATCCCGGATGATCTCCATCATTTTGTCCTGGTTACGCACCAGGCTTTTCCCGGTGAACGACAAAAATGCCAGGCATTGTCCGCTGTCGTCAAAACGGATCCTCGAGTTGGCCGCCAGCCCGATACCGCCGGTATATAAATCGATATCCCCGGCCAATTGCGCATAATCCCGATGCCGCGTTCCCATTTTGGTAAAGGCGTAGCTGAAGAACGGCACCAGCGGCAAGAGCCGGGCATCCACCGCACCGGAACCGGCAGCGGCACTGAAGTAAGTGATCCCGGATGTGGGTTGTTCGTAAGTCGTTATCGTCGAATCGGCGGCACCTTCGGACGGTGTTACACAGTGAACCGTTGGGGGAATCTCGTCGAGACCCAGGGTAGGGAGGATGGAAACATCCTCGGTCTCATCCTGCTGCTTTTGGAGCACAACAGCGTCCTTTTTTAATTTTGCCAGATCTGCCTCCGATAATGTCTCCCGAATGGCCGCCAGTTCTTTGGAAACCCGTTTTGCTTGTGTTTCCGCCAAGGTGTGATCGGGTTCGAGCAGGAAAAGGACCCGGTGTGGATTATCCAGAAAATACGTCTGGATAATACCTTCAAGATATGGCCCTTCGTCGATTTTTTTTCTCAACCGGTTGATATCGTCGTCAAATTTTAAAATTTTTTCCGGATCCACGCCATGGAGCCAACTGCCGCTGAATGTAAGCACCTGCCGGATGCCATACGGGTAAGGTGTGTTGGTGATCTCTTTTCGATGAAATTCGATCTGGTGCAGGGCCGATTCAATCATTTTTCTGTCGATGCCCTCCGTCGCCAGGCGGTTTAAAGCCCCGAAAACGATTTCCGAAATCGCTGGTGCCGATGTTTTTTCCACATCTTTCAGCCCACAGGAAAAAAAGGTGTCACGGTTTTCGGCATCGAAACCAGTGGCATCGCACAGGGTGGTGCCCAGATTCGAATCCATCAATTCTTTCCGCATCGGAGAGGAGGCATTTCCCAGAAGCACCTGTTCGAGAACCATCAGCGCCAAAACATCGGATTGCGCCATGATGTCCGCCGTCAACCATGCCAGACAGACCTGATATTTTTTTTTCGGGTCCTCGTTCCGGTCCAGCGGGTAGCTGTAGGATACGGTTTTCGGGGTGTCCCATCTCGGTTGCGGTGGTACATCCGTTTCAGGATCGATCTTTTTGAATTCCCGAAGCACTTTTTTTTCGATAAAGGCCAGATGATCGGACAACGGCAAATTGCCATACGAGTAAAAATAAGAATTGCTGGGGTGGTAGTGACGCTGGTGGAAATTTTTCAATTGCGCATGGGTTAGGTTCGGGATAACGGCCGGGTCACCGCCGGAGTTATACTGGTATGTCGTGTCCGGATACAAGGCATTGAGCAGGGACCTGTTCATCACCTGATCCGGCGATGACATGGCACCTTTCATTTCGTTGTAAACAACTCCCTTATATACCAGGGCGTCGTTGTTCTCCGCCGTTGATTCGATTTCAAGGCGGTGCCCCTCCTGTTTGAAGCTGAGGGCATCCAGATTGGGGAAAAAAGTCGCATCCAGGTACACGTCCAGGAGATTGTAAAAATCCGTTTTATTTTGGGTGGAAAATGGATACATGGTCCAGTCCGAAGATGTGAACGCATTCATAAAGGTGCTCAAACTTCTTTTTAACATGGAAAAAAACGGATCGCGTACCGGATATTTGCGTGAACCGCACAAAACGGTATGTTCAAGGATGTGCGCCACGCCGGTGGAATCCTGCGGAACGGTTTTAAACATGACGCTGAATGTATTTTCGTGGTCCGGGCTGCTGATATGGGCATATTTCGCCCCGGTTGCCTCATGTTCCAGTGCATAGTAGATGGCGCTGGTCTCTTTCAGTGCCACTCTTTTTTCAATCCGGAATCCAGACAGAACGTTTCCGGGGCGTAAACCGGGATTGTTAATATCTTCAAGCAGCGTCATATCGGTCACCTTTACTTTTTGAATATTCGGATAAGCGTTACAGAAGCCTTGCAACGCGTCGGGCCGGAATTCATTTTTCCACCGGGAAGGTTAAACTCCCCGATTTTTAATATGCCTATATAATATGCATTATTCATATGGTCACAATGGGAAAAATCCTTTCTGCTCCGGTACACGTTAGACGTGTGCAATACTTGTGTGAGCGGGCGGGAATCAAACGTCCGGTAGGCGTTTATATAATCTGATTGAATAGGGTGAAATCCCGTACCGGTTCAGGTCCTGGGAAACCACACCTGCAATTTGGCCGAATCGGGATCAATCGGTGACCGTATATTTGCCCCGGCTGATGCGCTGAATCTTACCGATGCTGTTGAGCCTGTAAATGATATTTCGCAGTTTTTTATCACCGAAACCGGTGCGTTCCTGAATTTCTTTGATGCCGGCGCCATTGTTAAATCGTCCGATGGTCTCCAGCACGAGGTCCGATGCCGTTGCGGCGGATTTGACGCCGACATCCTGAGGTTTCTGCCCGCCGCGTACCGGGGCGGATCTTCTCCTGGCCAGCTGCAGGGATCGGATGGTTTTTTCCATTCTGTCAATTCGCTTCAATAACCGATCGACATCCTTTGTGGTCGGGATTTTATGGTGTTGCATAAAATGCTTCACCATCGCATCGAAACTGACTGATTTCCCCTTTTTTTTCGCCATGTCGCCTCCATGGGTGGCTTCAAAAAGTGTTGTGATCTGTTGTGATCTATGGTGGGACCGGTGGAAGAAAATATGGTGTATCCCTATTGAATCACAGTGAAAAAGTCAAGCTAAAGCCGCTGGTGAGACAGGGCTGACACCTGTAAAATGATAGGGTTGGAATCGTGTCCGATGACAACAGGCAATGTCACAGGTAATGTCAAATGACAAAGCTCAAATTTTAAATGAAGGTATTCTATCTGTTTTAATAACCGCTTATGAAGATAAAGTGGAGATTAGACGATAGCATTCCACCCTTTGGCATTTGGATTTTGTCATTTGACATTATAACCGTGCCTTGTATCAACGCATGAACAATTATTTTTAAAGTATCCGATGTCATGCCACATTTAGATGCGATTTCCCCGGGACGCCGGCCGGGGCGAAGACACCATTTTGTGTAATACTGTTGTCATGGATTTCGCTCATATGGTATGTGGATCTACCATCATGCTGCTGGGATGCGGCCGACCGATATATGGACAGACTTATCTTACCCGGGAGATGCCATATGGCGACATACGCGGATCGAGTTGAAGAAACGATATCCTATCTAAAAAACCGGCTGGGGGCCTCTCCCCAAGTCGGCCTTTTAACCGGCACCGGTCTTGGAGAGGTGATTGGCGGGTTTGAGGAGATCTGGGCAATGAATTATGAGGAAATCCCTCATCTCCCGGTTTCCACGGTTCAGAGTCATGCCGGCAGGCTGGTCTGCGGCCGGCTTTCCGGCAAAACCGTGCTGGCGCTCCAGGGGCGATTCCATCTGTATGAGGGATACTCACCCCTGGAGGTAACCTTTCCTGTTCGTCTCATGGCCGGCATCGGCATCGATACCTTGATTCTCTCAAATGCCGCCGGCGGTTTCAATCCGGCGTTCGCGCCCGGTGATCTCATGATCATTAATGATCACATCAATCTGACCGGAGAGAACCCCTTACTCGGACCCAACCCGGACGATTGGGGTCCGCGGTTTCCGGATATGAGCCGAGCATATGACCCCGGATTAATCGAGAAAACCATACTGGCGGGCCGACAGGAAGGGGTGGGACTTCAACGTGGTGTCTATGCCGGATTGAAAGGCCCTTCCCTTGAAACCCCGGCGGAGATAAGATATCTCCGATCCATCGGCGCGGATGCCGTCGGCTTTTCCACCGTCATGGAAACCATCGCCGGCGTGCATGCGGGCATGCATGTGCTGGGGATCTCCACCATCACCAATACAGCTGATCCGGATCATCCAAAACCCGCCGATCTGGATGAGATCATTGAAACCGCCAATGCCGCAGCGCCGTCGCTGGCGGCGCTCATCGCAGGGGTTCTCGGGCAACTATGAGCTTATCCTGAAATGCACTGGGGTTATGTAATATGAAAAAACATGCGGATATTCTGGTAGAAAATGGCATCGTGATCACTATGGATGAGGACAATTCGATGATCACCGATGGCGCGGTGGCTGTTGTGGGCGATGTCATCGAAAAAATCGGCGGCACTGATGACTTCACCGAATGGGATGCCGACAACAGAATAGATGCCAAGGGTGGTATTATCCTGCCGGGATTGATCAATACGCATACCCATGCAGCTATGACCTTATTCCGGGGGTTGGCCGATGATCTGCCGTTGATGGCCTGGCTGAACGATCACATTTTCCCTGCGGAAGCCAAGCTGGCAGCGGACCATGTGTGCAGCGGCGCCTATCTGGCCTGTGCCGAGATGATACTTTCCGGCACGACATGCTTCTGTGATATGTACCTTTTTGAAGATGCCGTGGCTGAAGCTGCTCACCAGGCCTTCATCCGCGCCGTGGTGGGGGAAGTGCTATTCGATTTCCCCTCTCCCAATTACGGTTCCTGGGAAAATGGATTGGCCTATTCAAAACAGTTGATGGATAAGTGGCGGGATGACCGTCTGATCACCATTGCCGTGGAGCCCCATTCTCCGTACCTGTGTGCGCCGGCACTCCTGAAGGGTGCGGCTGAACTCGCCCATGACAACGACGCACCGCTGGTGATTCACCTGTCCGAAACCCGCGCCGAAGTCGATGGGTTATTAAAGAAAGTGAAAAAGACCCCCGTGGCGCATCTGGCCGATCTCGGGTTTTTATCCTCCCGGCTCATCGCCGCGCACTGTGTGGTTCTCAGTCCGGCGGATATTGATCTGCTGAAAATTCATGATGTCAAGGTGTCCCATAATCCCGAGAGCAATATGAAACTGGCTTCCGGTATTGCACCGATCCCCGAACTGCTCGACGCCGGCGTATGCGTGGGATTGGGAACCGACGGCTGTTCCAGCAACAACAATCTCGATCTTTTCTGTGAAATGGATATGGCGGCCAAACTGCACAAGGTGAACCGTTTGGACCCCACCGTGGTGGATGCGCGATCCGCATTGAAGATGGCCACCATCGATGCCGCACGCGTGCTGGGGCTGGATCACATGATCGGTTCGCTGGAACCGGGCAAAAAGGCTGATATCATCGTCGTGGACACCCGGAAACCGCATCTGACCCCCATGTACAATCCGGTTTCCCATCTGGTGTACGCCGCTTCAGGGGCCGATGTCTCCCATGCAATTATCGACGGCCGGTTGGTCATGGACAATCGCGAGCTGCTGGTCATCGATGCGGAAAAAGCCATGGCCGATGTCAGATCCATTGTGGGGGCGGGGCAATGAAAAATCACAGGGCGAAATATCCGGCTCAAAACGACACACGGTTAATGCCATGAATGAATTCGATACCCTCATACATAACGGCGTTGTTGTCACCGTAAACCCGGAGAATCAGATCATTCCGGACGGGATGTTGGGTATATCAGGGGATAAAATCGCCCTTGTGACGCAGCGTGAGGAGAATGTGCCGCTGCCCCGGGCGCTGAACCGTATAGACGCCCGGGGTGGTATAATCCTGCCGGGTCTGGTGAACACCCACACCCATCTGCCGATGTCGTTGTTTCGCGGGCTGGCTGACGACCTGCCGCTGGAGGTGTGGCTCAACGAGCATATTTTTCCGGCCGAAGCCGAACATATACACCCCGAGTCGGTGAGAATCGGCACCCTCCTGTCATGCGTGGAACTGCTGCTGGCCGGAACCACCACCTGCTGCGACGGCTATTTCCTGGAAGACCAAGTGGCCGCGGCCGTTGCCGAAACCGGGATACGCGCCGTTTTGGGGCAAGGGGTTGTCGACTTTCCGGCACCGGGTGTTCCCGATCCGGCGCTGAATGTATCCACCGCAGCAGGATTTGTGCGGAAGTGGTCAGGCCGCTGTGAAACCATCACACCATCGATTTTCTGCCATTCCCCCTACACCTGCTGCCCTGACACCCTGGTGGCCGCTAAAGCCGCCGCAGCCGAGGCCGGCGTATTGTTTCAGATACATGCGGCGGAAACCCGCGGGGAAGCCGGCATGATCGTCGATCCGAAGGGATCGAGCCCCATCGCCCACCTCGATGAACTGGGCATCCTGGACCAACACACCCTGCTGGTGCATGCGGTGTGGGCCGATGACATGGATATTCATCGCCTGCAGCTCAGGCGTGCGTGCATCTCACATAATCCGGATAGTAACATGAAGCTGGCCGCGGGTGTCGCGCCGGTACCACAGTATCTGACGGCCGGCCTTTGTGTGGGATTGGGAACAGATGGTTGTGCCAGCAACAATAACCTGGATATGTTCCAGGAGATGGACATGGCCGCCAAGCTGCATAAGGTTTATGCGCTGGACCCGGTGTTGATGCCCGCGGAAAGTGTACTGAGAATGGCTACGCTCAACGGCGCCAGGGCCATCGGGCTGGATTCGCTGACCGGATCACTGGAAACCGGGAAACTGGCCGATGTGGTGGTGGTCGATACCCGCTCAACCCATTTGACACCCATGTATCATCCCGTATCTCATCTGGTGTATGCGGCCTGTGGTTCCGATGTGCGCCATGTCTTTGTCGGGGGGCGGCATCTTGTAAGCAATGGTTCGGTGACAACCGTCGACACCGGGTCCCTTCTTGACGCCGTCAACACTTTTTGCGACGGTATAACCACCCAAAGGTCAAATCCATGAACATGAACCGAGTAATCCGCGCGGCCAGAGGCGATGAACCAATGGATCTTCTGCTGAGAAACGTCCGGATGGTCAATGTCTTTTCCCGAAACGTCTCTCCGGTGCATATCGCGGTTTGCGATGGTGCCGTCGCCGGTTTCGGCGACTATGAGGCCCGGGAGACCGTCGATCTCAAGGATCGATATGTCGCACCGGGTTTTATCGATGCCCATGTGCACATCGAAAGCGCCATGGTCGGTGTATCCGAATTTGTGCGGGCGGTGGTGCCCAGCGGTACCACCACGGTGGTTGCCGACCCCCACGAGATCGCCAACGTACTCGGCGTTCCTGCCATTGAATACATGATCCGGTCCGCAGCGGATCAACCCATGAATGTCAGGTACGCCCTGCCGTCCTGCGTTCCCGCTACACAGATGGAAAATGCCGGTGCGGTGCTGTCCGCGGCGGATCTTGAGCCGTTTCTCAGCCACGACAGCATCGTGGCGCTGGCCGAAGTGATGAATTATCCGGGCGTGATTTTTGAGGAACCGGACCTTCTGCGGAAAATTCAGAACACCAAACATGCCCGTAAATCCATTGACGGCCATGCACCGGGCTTGATCGGTAAACAGCTTTATGCCTATCTGTCCGCCGGCATTGCCAGCGATCATGAGTGTACAACCGCCGACGAAGCGCTTAAGAAACTCAAGGCCGGCATGCACATCATGATTCGGGAGGGAACCTGTGCCCGCAACCTGGACGCCTTGTTCCCCATCATCACTGAAAAAACCGCCCATCGTGTGATGTGGTGTACCGATGACCGCCATCCCCACGATTTAATAGACGAGGGACATGTGGATGCCATTGTTCGCCGGGCCGTCACCATGGGTCTTGACCCGGTCCTGGCCATCCAGATCGCCACCCTGAACCCGGCCCGCTATTTCAGGATGGACGATGTGGGCGCCCTTGCGCCGGGGTATCGGGCGGATATGATCGTGTTTTCGGATTTGCATGATCTCAGGGTGGAGCGTGTATACACCAATGGCCGGCTGGTGGCGGAAGGTGGTGCCATGTTGCCGCGGGTTAAAAAACCGGCACCGGTGGCCATACCCAAATCCATGAATGTGAAATCCATGTCACCGGATTTTTCGATTCCCGCCCGGGGCCGGCGGATCCGCGTCATCGATCTTGTGCCGGACCAGGTGGTGACCGGACAGATGATCACGGAAGCCAAACTGTCCGATGGCAGGGCTGTATCCGATATCCGGAGGGACATTCTCAAATTGGCCGTGGTCGAGCGGCATAAGGCCACGGGTAATGTCGGGCTGGGTTTCGTCAGAGGCTTTGGTTTGCGCGGTGGGGCGTTGGCTTCCAGCGTGGCCCACGATTCCCATAATATTATCATCATGGGTGCAAATGATGATGACATGGGCGTGGCCTGCCGTGCGGTGGTGGAGATGGGCGGCGGTTTTGCCGTGGCATCCGGTGGGCAGGTGACGGCAACACTCCCCCTGCCCATTGCCGGACTCATGTCCGAAGAACCGGTGACCATCGTCCGGAAGCAGATGGACCGGATCATTCATGCCGCCAAGGCTTTGGGGACACCGCTGTCCGACCCGTTCATGGCGCTGGGGTTTATCGCCCTCCCGGTGATCCCTGAGCTGAAAATCACCGATCTCGGTCTGGTGGACGTCGCCTTGTTCAAGCCGGTGGCATTGTTCACCGACTGAAATCAAGTCCACCAATGCGAATGAGTGGATTCAACCCTTACCGAAAGAAAATGAGGAAAAATGACCGACCCGAAAGAGATGATTGTTTCCAAGGAGGATGCGGTTTTCTGGCTGGACGAAAATGGCCGGTGGCGGAATGCCCACGGCGAATTCAAACACCGAAAGATAATCAATCATTTTCACACTGCCATACAACGGGATGACAAAGGATATTATCTCTGCCAGACCCACGGTGATGTTTTGGAAAAGGTATATTTCCGCTATGAGGAGACGGCTCTATTCGTATTCGAGATTATTAAGGGAGACCCGGTTTCCCTGGTATTGAATACCCGGAAAAAAGTGCCGTTGGTGCCCGGAAAGCTTTTCACCCGGGATGATGCGCTGTATATGTCCCTGGGGGAGGAGATTGTCCGGTTTACGGATAAAAGTCTGTTGGCCCTGTCCCCGATGCTTGAAAATGTTGATGACCAGCTTTATATCTCTTTGGACAATAAACGATATAAAATCAATGAACTCAATGAGATAAAGGATTAGGGCGGTGCCCTCCCCCTTGTATCCCCAACCCCTCGTGTGTTTTTTTCAGGGATAGGTGTTGACGCCTATGCCGGTTCTACCTATCATCCGCGCTTAAATTCTTCGACCGGGCCTGAACCGGGGGTGACGCCGTTGTTGCCGCATCAGGTGTGTTTGCCGTTGGTGTCATTCGCCCATAGACCGCAGAGCGCGACAATCACCTCGGTGGCCTTTTGCAACCCGAGTTCGGAGACCCACTCGGTTTTGGAATGCACCAGGGCACTGCCGGTGAAAATATTGGGGGTGGGCATACCCATGAAGGAGAGCCGGGCGCCGTCCGTTCCGCCGCGGATAGGTTTGCGCAATACGTCCAACCCCACCGACGCGATGGCTGCACCTGCCTTCTCCACCACATCCGGATACTGATCCAGGATTTCAAACATGTTATTGTATTGATCCTTGATCTCTATGTCCATGCCAAGTCCTTCATATCGAAGGCGGTATGTATCGGCCATCCGCTCGAGCAATTCGATTCTTCTCTCGTTGTTTTTCCTTTCGAAATCCCGGATGATCAGTTTGAGTGTCGCCCGGGTTTCATCCCCGCTGATATCGAGCAGATGGAAAAAACCTTCCCTGTTTTCCGTATGTTCCGGTGTCTCATGCTCGGGCAGGTCGGCAAAATAGCGTGCGGCGATGGCCCCGGCATTGATCATTTTATTTTTGGCATAACCGGGGTGTATGTTGCGGCCGTTGAATGTGATGACCGCTTCGAAGGCATCGAAGCATTCGATTTCCAGCTCACCCATCTCACCGCCGTCCATGGTGTAACCGAACTTCCCCAGGCGATTCATATCGATGTTTGTTGTACCTTCACCGATCTCCTCGTCCGGTGTGAAAACGATACGAAGTTCCGGGTGCGCCAGTTCCTTGAATTTCTTGAATGTGGCCAGGGCGGCGGTTATCTCGGCGATACCGGCCTTGTCATCGGCACCCAGCAGGGTGTCCCCGCTGGCGGTAATGATGTTCTGTCCGATTAAACCGCTCAGTTCCGGTGAAATTTGAGGTGTGAGCCTGAGTGCTTCGTTCTTGTCGTATAAGATGTCGCCGCCATCGTAGTTTTCATGGACCACCGGGACAATATCCTTGCCCGGTTCAGATGAAGAGGTGTCCATGTGTGCGCAGAATGTGATGGCCGGGACCTCGCCGGATGATGCCGGGCGGGCCGGTAGCATGGCATAGACGAATCCGTGTTGATCCAGATCCACATCCTGCAGACCCAGGTCTTCAAGTTCCGTGACCAGGAGCCTGCCCAGGTCCAACTGGTTTTCCGATGAGGGATGTTTCCCTGACATTGGATCGGATGTGGTATCTATTTGCACATAGGTCAGAAAACGTCTTTTGGCTTCCTGTCTCATGAAGTCCTGAATTTCGGTCGTAAACATTAATCCTCCGATATATTAGTTAGCAGCAACCCTTAAGGCATTATCTGTCCTAAGGCACTATCTGTGTTCCCGCCTGCCCATCCACGGCGGATTCAATCTTGTCTATGGAGGTGATCGCGGCGCGTTTACCGCCCTTTTGAATGAAGCGGGCCAAGGCGTCCACCTTCGGCCCCATTGATCCGTCCGGGAAATGGCCTTCCGCCATATACTGATTCACCTGGGCAAGGGTCATTTCCCGCAGCAATTCCTGTTTCTGTGTGCCAAAATGAATCATGGCACCGTCCACATCCGAGGCGATGAGGAAAATATCGGCGCCCACTTCTTCGGATAATTTGGCGCTGGCGAGATCCTTGTCGATGACCGCATCGACGCCGCTGAACGCCCGGCCTTCACGAATGACCGGGATACCGCCGCCGCCACAGCAGATAACAATGAAGTCCTGCTCGATCAAGGTTTTGATTTCGCGTTTCTCCACAATGGTCAGTGGTTCCGGTGAGGCCACCACCCGTCTGAAGCCGTTGGCGGTTTCAACGGTCGGATAAGGCAGCTGTTCCGCCTGCGCCTTGGTAAAGACCGGACCAATGGGCTTTACGGGCTTCTTGAAGCCGGGGTCATTTTCATCCACCACCACATAGCTGATCAGTGTGATAAAGTGTTGGTTGGTATGGATGCCCATCTCCATCAGCGCCGTGTCCAGCGAAGATTCAATCATATATCCGATCTGCCCCTGGGTTTGGGCCACCAGTATTTCCAGGGGAAGCGTGGGCACCCCGGCGCAACCCTCTTGTTGCAGCAACAGGTTTCCCACCTGGGGCCCGTTTCCGTGGGTGATGATGATCCGGTATTTCCGGGACAGCCGGGCAATCTGGCGGACCGGTACTTTCAGATTTTCAAATTGCTCCCGCACATTTCCCTTCTGGCCTTTGCGGATGAGTGCATTGCCCCCCAGTGCGATGAGCAGGGTTTGCTTGTCGGTTTTCATTGGTTTGTTACCTCTCAAATAAAAAACTGAATTTCCGGATCGTCGTGAGCCGGAAATTCAGGTCAATCGCTCTGCCGTAATCAAAGGAGGTGATACCCGGATACCTTTGATACGGCGGTTATTCAATACATGTCAATCAGTTCGTGAGATTCTCCATTTTTTGTAGCAACAATTCCTCCAGAACCGGGCGGCTGCTGTCTTTATATTCGTATTTGACCCGTACCGTCGGTTTGTTGATCTTCAACAGCTTGGGCAGATCAATGGGTGTGGCGAACAACACCACATCACAATCCACTGCGTTGATTGTATTTTCAAGGTCCCGTATCTGATCATCCCCATATCCCATTGCCGGCAGCACTGATTTCACGTGCGGGTATTTATCATAGGTCGATTTGATGGATCCGGCCGCATAGGGCAGGGGAGATATGATCTCTCCGGCACCGAATGTCCTGGCGGCAATCACACCGGCACCATATTCCATCTCTCCATGGGTCAGGGTAGGGCCGTCTTCGACAATGAGCACCCGTTTGCCCTTTACCTGCCCGGGATCTTCAACGCTGACTTCGGATTCGGCCAGTACGATCATGGCTTTCTCGGCATGCTTTTCAATATTGGCGCGGACAATTTCGATTTGATCCCGGTCGGCGCTGTCCACCTTGTTGATCACGGCGATATCGGCCATTATCATGTTGGTCTCGCCGGGGAAGTAGTTTAGTTCATGCCCGGCGCGATGCGGGTCAAAAATGACGATATGCACATCCGGGTAGAAGAACGGTGTATCGTTGTTGCCCCCGTCCCAGACAATGACATCGGCTTCTTTCTCCGCTTCCCTGAGGATTTTTTCATAATCCACGCCTGCATATACGACGATGTCTTGTGCCACCAGAGGTTCATACTCCTCCCTTTCTTCGATGGTGCATTTGTGCCGCTCAAAATCTTCATAGCTGGAAAAACGTTGTACAACCTGTTCGCGTAAATCACCATAGGGCATGGGATGACGGACCGCAACCACCTTTTTACCCATTTTTTTCAATATCTTGCACACCTGGCGGGTGGTCTGGGATTTACCGCAACCCGTCCTCACGGCGCAGACGGAAATGATCGGCTTGGTTGATCTGAGCATGGTGTAGGTGGCGCCGATAAGGATGAAATCCGCTCCTTTCGCCATGACCTTGGATGCCTTGTGCATGACATCGCCATGGGGGACGTCACTATAGGAAAAGGCCACCAGATCCACCTTGTGTTGTTGAATGAGGTCCGACAGCTCTTCTTCCGGGCAAATTTTGATACCGTCCGGGTAAAGCTCACCGGCCAGTTCAGGCGGGTACATCCGGCCGTCGATATCCGGAATTTGGGTTGCCGTCATGCCCACCACCTGGTAGCGGGGATTATCCTTGAAATAGACGTTGAAATTATGAAAATCACGCCCGGCGGCACCCATTATGATGACTTTTTCAACCATGATTGCTCCTTATTATTTATGCATTCTGGGTAATCTTCAGCATGACGGCGTTTTGCGCATGCATGCGGTTTTCCGCTTCATCGAATACGACGGAGGCGGCGGATTCCATTACGGAATCGGTGACTTCCCGGTCACGTTCCGCGGGCAGGCAATGCATGAAAAGGGTGTTTTTTCCCGTGGCCGCCATTAAACGATCATTGATCTGAAATCCCTCAAACCGTTTTAACCGTTCATCAATTTCCTCTTTCTGACCCATGGACGCCCAGACATCCGTATAGATAACATCGGCATCCTTCACGGCGGACATGGGGTCATGGCTGATCTCAATGGTGGAAAGGCCGGCATCTCTCGCGGTCTCCATAATCTTTTCATCCGGCGTATAGCCCTCCGGGCATGCGCAGATAAAATGCATGGGCAAACGGCAAGCCAGCTCGAACCAGGAGTGAACGATGTTGTTTCCATCGCCGATATATACGATTTTAAGGTCCTTCACGCTTTTTTTATGTTCCTGAATGGTGAAAATATCCGCCATTATCTGGCAGGGGTGATTGAAATCCGTCAGACCGTTTACCACGGGCACGCTTGCGTATTCCGCCAGTTCCAGCACATGGGCATGGGCAAAGACGCGGGCCATGATCATATCATTGTACCGGCTTACCACCCGGGCGATATCTTTGACGGCTTCACGTTTACCCATGCTGATATCGGCCGGTCCGAGGTACAGGGCATGCCCGCCCATGCGGTAAAACCCGGTTTCAAAAGAGATCCGTGTTCTCGCCGACGGCTTGGCAAAAATCATGGCCAGGGTTTGATCTTTAAATGGTTTGTAATTTTCCCGGCGTTTGAATTTGGCTTTGATTTCAGATGCCAGGTCCAGAACCTCGTGGAACTCATCGGTGGTAAAATCCGTTACATGAAGAAAATCGCGTTTCAATGGGTTGCCCTCCTGATGCTAATATTGAGTCGTTTGGTTCAGCAGACGATCCCGGATGAGACTGCTCTCACCGCTTATCTCTCATCCGATGACGGTGGAGATTTTTTCCATGGCCCAGTCAATGTCCGCCTTTGTAATCACCAGGGGCGGCGCAAACCGGATCGTATCTTTGTGGGTTTCCTTGGCCAACACACCTTGTTGCATGAGTTTTTCCGTATACTGCCTGGCACCGCCCGCTTCGGGTTTGAATTCCACGGCAATCATCAAGCCCTTACCGCGAATTTCTTTAATATGGGGATTCTTTAGCCCTTGTAAACTTGTTTTAAAATAGTCGCCCATTTCCGCGGCATTTTCGATCATGCCCTCATCGACCAGTACCTTGAGCGCCGTTCTGGCAATGGCGCAGGCCAACGGGTTGCCGCCGAAAGTACTGCCATGCTCGCCGGGGCGGAGTACGCCGAGGACTTCGCTGTTGGACAATACGGCGGACACCGGGTAGAACCCACCGGACAACGCCTTGCCGATGAGGGTAATATCCGCTTCAATGCCCTCATGCGCTTCGGCCAGTAATTTCCCCGTACGACCCAGGCCGGTCTGGATTTCATCCAGAATCAGGACAACATTGTTGCGGGTGCAGATATCCCTGGCCGACCTGAGGTATCCGTTCGGCGGGATAATCACACCGGCCTCACCCTGAATAGGTTCCACCATAAAACCGACGGTGTTGGGGGTGATGGTAGCCGCCAATGCATCCGCATCTCCATAGGGAATGATCTTGAATCCGGGTGTGAACGGGCCGAATCCTTTTCGGGCGCCTTCGTCCGTACTAAAGCCGACAATGGTGATGGTCCGGCCATGAAAATTGTCCGCGCAGACGATAAGTTCCGCCTGGTTCTCAGGTACGCCTTTCACCTGGTATCCCCATTTCCGTACGGCCTTGATGACGGTTTCAACGGCTTCGGCACCGCTGTTCATGGGCAGCACCTTATGGGAATTGGTCAATTCGCATAACTCCTGATAAAACAGCGCCAGCTGGTTGTTGCGGAAGGCGCGTGACGTCAGGGTCAGTTTATTGACCTGTGCGGTGATCGTCTTCACTATTTCCGGGTGGCAATGCCCCTGGTTCACAGCGGAGTATGCGCTCAGGCAGTCCATATATCTTTTGCCCTCGACATCAAAAACCCATATGCCTTCCCCGCGCTCCAGCACCACATCCAGCGGTTTATAGTTATGGGCGCCCAATTGGTCTTCAAGTGCGATATAATCGTTGGTTTTCATGGTTTCTCCTTCGGTTACCTCATATAATTTAAGTTGTTTCATCTAAATGGATGCCGTTTACCGCTTTTTACTTACCGCTTATGCAGCCGGCCGTCTGTTTTGTCGGCCATATGGCCTTTTTTCATGTATTCGTTGAACCGGCGGACATGAAACTGTGCCAGTTCCCTGGCTTTCTCCGCGTCCGCCTGCTCAACGGCCTCTACGATGCCGCACATGTGCTCGTGGTTCACCTCGAGAATATCCTTGCCGTTCAAGGCGACATATTCATACGATTCCAGTATGTTTTCATGAACCATCTGCAATACGGCCTTAAACACCGGGTTTCCGGAAATTTCCGCAAGGGTCAGGTGGAATCCGATATCGATCCGGGCGAATTCTTTCCATTGGGACGCCCCTGCGTTGATGCAATCACCGGCTTCGGCTATAAATGCCTTCAGCCGGGCGAGATCGTCCCGGTTTGCCCTCTCCGCCGCGAAAGCCGCCACATTTCCCTCCACCACTTCCCGGAACTCGGCCAGGTGGTCGAAAGACACTTTTTGATACTGGATCAGGGTATTCAGGCTTTCGGTGATATGTGCCGTGGTCAGGTCTTTTATGACGGCCCCACCGCTCACACCGAGTTTCATCTCGATGAGTCCTTCATGTTCGAGGATCCGCAAGGCTTCGCGAAGTGTGGCGCGACTGGTCTGAAATTGTTCGCCCAGATCGCGCTGGGAGGGGAGTTTGTCGCCGGGCTTTAATTGGCCGTTTAAAATGGCTTCTTTGATCTGATCCACAAGATCCTGAAATATACGGTTGGGTACGGCGGTTTTTTTAAACATGTGATTTGAATGGGCGCTGATTGTTTCCGTGAATGTTAAATGTATTATAATGGGTTACCCATTAGTATGTTTTAAAGATCCCGTCAAGCATTTCCTGCATGTTTCTCACACGGAGAAACGGAAATCAGATCCCTCAGCCGCTGGGCTTGCAGGATGTCGGCGCACTGAATCCGCCGGAACCCGTGGGCACCCCCTGGGGGCGGATGCTGCCGGCGGACATTAGTTTGGTGACATTCGGTTTACAGCAGGTCGGACAGTGGGGGCTTGGGTCATCGGCGGACAAGGTGAGCTGCTCGAACTGACAATTACAATCGTTGCATTTGTATTCGTAAATGGGCATTTGGGGCTCCTTTTAAATTCTGAACGGGTAAAATTAATGCATGGCGCCCATCCCGTCAAGGTCCATTTTCTTGGGATCACCCTCCGGTATCCCCATGGTTAAAGGCTGATCACCGCCGCATCGCAGGAGAGATTGATCAATTCAGCGGCGGTGGACATCCGCGCACCGTCGATCAGATCGGACACTGCAATCTGCCTGGACTTGGCACAAGGCGTACAGACAAGGATCGGGACCTCATGTGCCTGCAGGTAGGCGATCAGGTCATCGGCAATGTCACCGGTGGCGGCTCTTAAATGGTCCGCTATTCCTTTTTTGCCCAGATACACGCCGTCATCCAGCAGAAAAACAATGGTGTTTTTACCTTCTTTCTGGGCAATGGTGGCCAGGTGGAAGGCCCGGGTGGAACGATTGGGGTTATCCGTGCCGCAGGACAATACGATGACGACATTGTTGGTCATTTGAATTCCTCCTTAATCTTTTCGCCGTTTTGGGGTATGTTAGGGTAAAGTTCCAATGGGTTATCATCTGTAAAATGTAATGATATATTGTGCACGGAAAGAGGATTAATCAATGAAAGTCGACGGAAAAGATATCCGGCCCATCTGGTATGACAGCACAACGCAGATCGTACAGGTCATTGATCAACGACGATTACCCCATGAATTCGCAGTGATGCCGCTCACGTCCGTGGACGACATCATCGTGGCCATCAAGGAACTGGCAGTACGCGGCGCACCGTTGATCGGGGTCACCGGTGCTTATGGTGTGATGATTGCCGCCATGACGGCGGGAGACGGCCAGGACCGCAAAGAGATCATAGAACATGAATGCCTGCGGATCAAAGATGCCCGGCCAACAGCCGTGAATCTGGCCTGGGCCGTGGATCGAACCCTCTCCAAAACACTTGCCAAAGACGACGAGGCGGATCAAATCAAGGCCGCCTGTGACGAAGCGGACGCCATTTCCGAGGCGGAAGCGGAAAACTGCCGTCTGATCGGGGAACACGGCCTTCCCATTATTCAGGCCATCAGCGAAAAAAAGAGTGGGAAATCAGTTAATATTCTGACCCACTGCAATGCGGGTTGGCTGGCCTGTGTGGAATACGGGACGGCAACGGCCCCGATCTATACGGCATTTGACCGGGGGATCGATGTGCATGTCTGGGTGGATGAAACCCGTCCGTTGAATCAGGGAAGCCGGCTGACCGCCTGGGAGTTGGGGAAACACGGCATCGACCATACCATCATCACCGATAACGCCGGCGGCCATTTGATGCAGCACGGCTTGGTGGACCTGGTGATTACCGGAACGGACCGGACGACCTATTCCGGAGACGTGGCCAACAAGATAGGTACCTACCTGAAGGCCCTGGCGGCCAAGGATAATGGTATCCCGTTTTACGTGGCCCTGCCGTCAAGCACCTTTGATTGGGAGATCCGGGACGGTATAACGGATATTCCCATCGAGCTTCGGGATGCAGATGAAGTCCGCCGCGTCCAGGGGTTTTCCAACGGACAACTGACAACGGTGCTGGTGTCGCCGGCGGACAGCCATGCCGCCAATTACGCCTTTGATGTCACGCCGGCGCGGCTGGTCACCGGATTTATCACCGAACGCGGTGTCTGCGGGGCGTCGGAATCCGAGGTGAAGGCGTTGTTTCCGGATTTATCCCCGGCGATCGCATCTTGATTTTTTACCCTAAACTGCCTATACCATCGCCATGCTTACTGAGTTGGAAGAAAAGATAGTCGCATCGATTCAAGAGGATATGCCCATCGTCCACCGGCCGTACCTGGTCCTTGCCCGGCAGATAGGTGTCACTGAAGCGCAATACCTGGAAACCCTGCAATCTCTTTGCGACCGCGGGGTGATACGCCGGTTCGGGGTCACCATCCGTCACCAGAAGTCCGGATTCGGCGCCAATGCCATGACCGCATGGATCGTGGATGAGGATCGCATCGAAACCGTCGGTGAAATCATGGCGTCATTCGTCGAAGTGTCTCATTGTTACCGGCGGAATCCCACCGGATCCTGGCCGTATAATCTTTACACCATGATCCATGGCACCGATGAGGCCGACTGTATCGAAACCGCCGGAAAAATGTCCGAAAAAGCCGATGTCCGGACGTATCAATTGCTGTTCAGTCGGCGTGAACTGAAAAAGACTTCCATGAAATATTATCCGGACGCCATTTAGTGTCCATCCATAAATGGCATCTTGCGGCTCATATCTGCGTTCTCGCGTTTTAGAAATACTCGACGTAAGCCCATTACGACTGCGTTTTCTAAAACACTGCGGCCTTGATCTGGACCACAAGCTACCATCTCTGGATGGACACCATTTGATATGCCGGAACTGTTTGTCCACTGACCTTCCGGCCAATCGGGTTAGGAGATCGTCCCCTGTCACGGCGCGATAAACTGCACATTCTGTTAGTCAATCCCTGGATTCATGATTTCGCTGCGTATGATTTCTGGGCCAGGCCGCTTGGGTTATTGTCCCTGGGGGGATGGCTCGAGGCCCACGGCCTTCGTGTGTCCTATGTGGATTGTCTGGACCGTTTTCATCCCAACGCGCCACCGGTTGATCCGCTGAAACGCCACGGACGGGGGCCGTATCGAAAAACACCCATACCGAAACCGTCCGGTCTGGCGGAAGTGCCCCGGAATTTCTCCCGGTACGGCATTCTACCGGAATGGTTTGAATCCGATCTGATGCGCCTCGATGCTCCGGATCTGATTCTGGTCACCTCCATGATGACTTATTGGTACACCGGCGTGAAGGAGACCATCACGATGCTGCGTGGGGTTTTCGGCGATACCCCCATCGTCCTGGGCGGAATTTATGCGAGTCTCTGCCGTGAGCACGCACATCACCAGATGCCGGTGGATGATATCATTTCCGGTCCGGGAGAACCGGTGTTGCCGGACCTCTTACATCGGCACACCGGTCTCCGGCTGAACCCGAAGTTTTCGGCGTACGATCCGGATTCATGGCCCTTTCCGGCCTTCCATCTCCAGCGGACGATCAATTTCATCCCCCTGCTCACCACCCGGGGCTGCCCGTATGCCTGTACCTATTGTGCATCATCATTTCTGAATGAAAAATGGTGGCGCCGGAAACCGGAAGGCGTTGTGGAGGAAATTCTGTATTGGCACGCGGAACACAGGGTGCGGGACTTTGTATTGTATGATGATGCCCTGCTGACCGACGCCCGGCATCATATCGTCCCCATCCTGGAGGCCGTGATCCGGCGCGGGATCACGGTTCGGTTCCACACGCCGAATGCCGTCCATCTCCGGGAGATCACCCCCCGGGTGGCGCAACTGATGTTTGATGCCGGATTCAAGACACTCCGGCTGGGGTTGGAAACCACTGCCTTTGAAACGCGCAATCGAATGGATCGAAAGGTCACTGAAGGGGAGTTCACGGCTGCAGTGCAATATTTAATGCACGCCGGGTTCAGGACGGATCAGGTCGGCGCATATCTGCTGGCCGGGCTTCCCGGCCAGACCCCCGAAGCGGTGGAAGCGTCCATTGCCATGGTGAAAACGACCGGCATCACCCCCGTCATTGCCCACTATACGCCTATCCCCCATACCGCCATGTGGCCTGAAGCGGTGGCTGCTTCCCCATATGATCTGGAGAACGAGCCCCTGTTTACCAACAATGCGCTGTTTCCCTGCCGGCGGGAAGGATTCTCATGGGACACCCTGGCACGGTTCAAACAATTGATAGCCGGATGAAAGGCAGGACTTGATAAGCGGGTGGCTGAACTATTTTTCTTTTTAATTTCCACAAGAACTATATATTGACCCCAAAGACGTCAGTGGTTGTATGATGATTTGATGTATACGGCATCAACGATTCATCACAATTCAGGTATGAACGGGCAGGGGAGGTGGTGATGGGGCGGGACGACAAACCGATGCGCGATGGTGAGATGGTGCCGGAGATCACCAATAATTCAAAGGATATTGAATTTTTGGATGAAAAGGTATTTCAATACAACTTCTCCAAAATCGGGAAGTACGAATATCAGGATATTGCGTTTTGCATTCGTGATCCACAGGCAAACATCATCGGTGGCATATCCGGACACACCGGGTTGGGGTGGCTTTACATCCATGGATTGTGGATAGCTGAAAAATTCCGGGGTGAGGGCTATGGTATTCGCTTGCTTGAAGCGGCAGAGAAAGAAGCGTTCGACAGAGGATGCCATAGCGCATATCTATATTCCTATGATTTTCAAGCCCCCTCATTTTATGAAAAAGCAGGGTACCGGCGCGTGGCAACGTTGCCGGATTTTCCAACTGGTCATCAAAAGGTCTATTTGACCAAACGATTACAGAATGACGTATAATTTTAACCCGGCAACTAAATAGTGTTCATCCATAAATACGACTTTTGTGTATATATCCGCCGGAGCAACAATACAGGGAGACCGTGATGCGTATGGTATGCAGACTGTCCGTTCAAGGACACCGTTGGTTGTTTGTATGGATCTTTGTCATCCTGTTTTCGGTTGCCGGCTGCGGCGGTTCCGGGTCGGGCACATCAACCGGCAATACCACGCCACCGGGCACCGATCCGCCGTATCATGATGTCAACATTCCGGGGGCGGTGGAATGGCGGGCGGACGATTTTACGAGCGTCATCGACGTGGGGCCGGGACATGATGTTGCGTCGCCTTGTGACGTCCAATGGGCGGATATCAGTGAATCCACTCTCATCAGAATTTATTGGCGGTCAACGCCCTACCGGTGTAAATGGGTTGTTACCGCCATCGGCCGAGAGGATGCACCGGTGGTGATTACCGGTGTTCCGGACAATGGCCGGTTACCCGTCATCACCGGTGATGATGCTGTCACCCCGGCCGGGCTTTATTATCTCAACGAGGACCGTTCCGTCCTGAAAGTGGGGAATTACACGGGGGCCGGGGATATGGATGTTCCTGCATTTGTTTTTATCGAAAATCTGGATATCCGAAGCGGCCGTCCCGCTTTTGATTTTACGGACCGGTATGGAGATCCCGCCTCCTATCGCTCCAACGCCGCCGCCGTGCATATCGAGGAGGGTGATCACATCACCGTGCGGGGGTGTTACATCCATGACGCCGGAAACGGGATCTTCACCTCGCATTTGACCCGGGATATTCTGATCAGCGGAAATTATATTTATGACAATGGCATCGACAGCCGGATATACGAACACAACACCTATACCGAAAGCATGGGCATCGTGTATGAATATAATCGATTCGGTCCGTTGAGAACCAATTGTCCGGGCAACAACCTGAAGGACCGGTCCGCCGGAACCATCATCCGATACAATTGGATCGAAGGCGGAAACCGTCAACTGGACCTTGTGGAGACCGAATACGAGACGTTCTTTAACGACCCGTCTTACGACGAAACGTTCGTTTACGGCAATATTCTCATTGAACCCGACGGGGCCGGCAACAGCCAGATGATTCACTACGGCGGAGACGGGGATGACGATGCTTTTTACCGGCGGGGGGTCGTCTATCTCTACCACAACACCCTGGTGTCGACCCGGAGCGGAAATACCACGCTGATTCGCCTGTCCACCGATAATGTCACGGCGGATATCCGGAACAATATCGTTTATACGGTTGCGGGGGCCGGCCGTCTGGCGCTCACCAACGGCCACGGCATCATCCATTTGAACGGCAATTGGCTCTCCCGGGATTATCAATACAGCTTCGAGGCCGAGGTGCCTGATGTGCTGACGGAAGCGGACAACATGACCGGCGACGACCCCGGCTTCCTGGATTTCAGTGCCCGGGAGTTCCAGCCGGCAAACAGTTCGCCGTGCATAGATACCGCCGTCGCCCTTACCGCTGCCGCCGCGGATTACCCGGTCGATATGTCATATGCCAAGCACCAGTCCGGTGATGACCGGGAGACAATCGGCAGCCGGCCGGATGTCGGGGCCTTCGAGTCCCCCGAGTAAGGCAAGTCGTTCGGAAACCGGTCATATCTGAAAATCCAACTTGGGATTGACCGGTTCAGTGGAGATGTAGGGGACCAGCATCACGGCACAAGGCGCTTTTTCAAAAACCGTCATGGCCACGTAATCAAGACGACCCAGGCTCATACCCGGTGCCTGATGCGCCCCCAGCACGATCAGATCCGCATCGATTTCCGCCGCCTGTTTACAGATGGCCACCCCCGGGTCGGCCGGAAAACAATGAAAGGCGAATTTCGGTACGCCGGTGATCATCGGTGCGATCTCCGCCTCAAATTGGTGTTCGGCCGCCGCTATCAACTCACGGGATTTCGGGCTCTGCTTTTTCAATCCCGTATCCGCATAATCCAGCGCATTGAATATATGAAGTTCTGCCTGTTGACTCCGGGCCAGCGCAATCGCCCGTTTCAGCGCAAGTTGGCTGGCGGTGGTAAACTTAAAAGCGGCTAATATGCAGTTGAACATTATCATTTCCTCCAATTCGATGACCATTACGATGTTTTAAGATAAGTCCTGTTTTCTGCGTCTGCATTGTTTGACAATATTGTCCAAATAGGATGTATTTCCGGCAAGGTAATAGTAATAAGCAGCAAGGTGATTGTAATAAGCAGCAAGGTGATTGTAAAAAGAGGTGAGTTGTGGGAAAACGAATTCAGCTGTGAAATCGCATGGTGCAGGACAATGTAATTGTTATCAGATAATATCCCGGATCGGCAAGCATCCGATGGGAGCCATACCGCCCGTAAAAATCCCGGGTAAATGGTAATAATCGCTAACCGGCTGAATCATCAGCCAAAATAATCTAACGGAACAGCCCACGGGTACTACATGAAAAGATTTGATGAATTGTTTCTGGAATTGAAACAAAAGATTGCCGCCAAGGATTCCGGTTCAGGGACCGTCCGGTTGGTGGCCAGGGGCAGGCATGAAATCGGTAAGAAAATAATTGAAGAGGCGGGTGAGGTTTGGATGGCCGCTGAATATGAGGGCCGCGAAAAAACCGCTGAAGAAATATCACAACTGCTGTATCATCTACAGGTCATGATGATTGCCTGTGATCTGGAGCTGGAGGATGTTTACCGGTATTTATAAACAGCGCTGAACGAAAAAACGCTGTTTTTTCCAAAGGGGAATAGGTTATGTTACAGGTGGCTTTACCCAATAAAGGCGGATTGTCGGCGGAAGCGGTTCAACTGGTGAAAGAGGCCGGTTACAATTGCCGGCGGTACGGGCGCGAACTCGCTGTCCGCGACAGTGTCCACGAAATTGAATTCATCTTTCTGAGACCACGGGACATTGCCGTCTATGTGAGTGAAGGTGTGCTGGCACTCGGCATTACCGGGAGGGATCTGGCCGTTGACAGTCAATCCTCATTCGAGGAGCTACTGGAGCTGCGGTTCGGAAAATCCAGGTTTTTCTATGCGGTGCCCACAGACAGCGGTTTGACGCCCGCAGACCTGGGCGGCTTGCGCATCGCCACTTCGTATACCCATCTTGTTCAAAAGGACCTGGCGCGCAGGGGTATTTCCGCCGATGTCATCCGTCTCGATGGCGCCGTGGAAATCTCCATCCAGCTGGGTGTGGCCGATGCCATTGCCGATGTGGTGGAATCCGGCCGGACCATGTTCGAAGCCGGACTGAAGACCATCGGTGAGCCCATTCTGGAGTCGGAGGCCCTGCTCATCTCCCGTCAAAAAGAGCTGTTGGCTGATGACAAAGTGAAAACCTTTGTGGAGCGGTTGAACGGTATCGTCGTGGCCAGGGAGTATGTGATGGTCGAGTATGATCTGCCCGAAAAAATGCTGGAAATGGCCTGCATGATAACTCCGGGTATCGAATCGCCCACCATTTCCCCCCTGTCGAAAAAAGGCTGGGTGGCGGTAAAATCCATGGCCAGAAAGCCGGACATCAACACGATCATGGATAAATTAACGGCCGTCAAGGCTAAAGGCATCATTGTGACGGACATCCGGACCTGCCGGATGTAAGGACAAGCGTAATCACGGCGTAGTCAGGATTTACAGGGGACGGACGTTTCACCTTCCCGCAATTCGCCGGTGAGAAAGGACGATTCATATGGCTATATATCTTGTCCAGCATGGGATGACCGTGCCAAAGGAAGCGGACCCCCGTCGCCCCCTGTCGGACGAGGGTAGAGAAGAGATCCTGTCCGTGGCGGAACACCTGAAAAAGATGGGCATTGCCGTCCCTCAAATATACCACAGCGGCAAAGCCAGGGCATCGGAAACCGCCCGGATTTTGTCCGATCGGATCGGCAACGGTGAAGTCCATGAGGTGACCGGGATGAATCCGATGGATGATGTGACCTTGTTCACTTCCAGTGTCCGGAACGACGCCATGTACGTCGGACATCTGCCCCATATGGGGAAACTGGTGTCTTATCTGATCACCGGTGAGACGGAAAACAGTGTTGTCAGGTTCATATTCGGGGGGGTGGTCTGTGTTGAAAAAGACAGGCAGGGGTATCATGTCCAATGGTACCTGAGGCCATCCATGTGCACGGATCAACCCCATGGATCATCTGAATAGCCGTGTTTTCTTTTTATGGAGACCGAATACAAATATCAATGGCGAAGACCATACTGCCGGTGACACCGGTGTTGTGAAAATATGCGTGAAAATTAAAGGAGAGAGAAGACATGATAAAGCTACATAACAAGAACACCCGGGAATTGATTGGTGAGATCGATGAGGCGCAGCTTCAGTTTTTGATAGACGAACTCGTGGAAGAGGATGGCACGGACCAGGATTACTATATAAACCGGGATCAATTGGATCAATTGGAGAAAAAAGGAGATCCGGTCCTCATCCGGATGTTGCGGGATGCGCTGGGTACAGATGACGACATGGACATCATCTGGTCCAAATCATGAACCCATGATTTGCAGCCGGGGGAATCCAGGAATTCACAGGCGGCGGCGATATGGCCGCCGCCTGTCCAATGAATGGCACCCCGGAGGTGACTATTCACGAGACGCTGAGTGCGATTTTTTAATGCCCTGCACCGCCAGGGACCTACCAGAAGCGCCGGGCACTTTTTTTCTTCCCGTAGCCCATCACATCGTCTCCCCACAGGAACCATCGGTTGAGCCAGGGCAGGTTTTTGATTCCCCTCCGGACCAGATCGTGGAGTATCCCGGGGGGTTTGTTGAACGGGCAGACGCGGATGCAGACACTGCAATCCGTGCCGTTTTGCGCCCAGAAGGGGAGGCAGGTTTCGGCGTTGATATGCCAGATGTGAACCCCCTCACGGTTTGATATATTGTTGGGTGTCGAGTGGGGCGGGCCGAGCGGCAGGGAGCGGCTCGGGCATTTTTTGGCGCATTTTTCACAGATCATGCAAAAATCCCACACCCCGAATTCAATGGGTTGATCCGGTATCAACGGCAGATCGGTCAGTATTTTGGCCAGGCGCACCCGGGGTCCGAACCCGGGGGTGACCAGCAGGCCGTTCCTGGCCATTTCGCCGAGTCCGGCATCGATGGCGATGGGGATGCTCAGGGCCGTATCGTTGCCGCAGGGGATGGCCTGATAACCCAGTCCGCGGATAAATTGGGCCAGGAGTCCTGTGGTGAACGCCATTTTTGAATAGCCGAGGCCGGTGGCGGCGGAGGCCGGAGAGGCCGGTGCGCATCCCACACCCCCGTAGTCCATTTCAACGGCCACGGCAATGGCCCATTTGAAGGGTTCCGGAATTTGAAGGGCTTCGGATGTGCCGCCGTTGGGATCCTTTTTATACGATTTTGAATAGAGCCAGCGCCGGTCTAGTTCACACATACCCACCAGGGATGCTCCAAAGAATGCCGCGGCGGACTTGATGTATGGCGTGATTTCTTCCGGGTGTTCGGCCGGGATCTTCAATCCCGATGGTACCCGGGGATAGTCGAACCGCCGAGTCCAATCCCAGGCATACACGCCATGGTTTCCGCTATTTGTGCCGTGGGCATAGTGTGATTCGAGATGCCATGCGGCGTTGACCAGGGCCTGGTCGTGAAGATCATAACCGGGCAAATTTTTAGGCGGGACCGTATCCATATAAAACCGTTGATAGAGGTCCTTAAAGGCCGGGTCCCAGAACGGGCGGTTGAACATTTCGTTTTTCTGGTCGAATCTTGTGATCGCGCCATCGATATATCGCGACGCCCCTTCTTTAACAGCGCATGAAGTCAAACTTGGATCTCTCCTGTTTGGATGTTATTGTAAGCTATGCATTTCAGGTAAATCTACTCACATAATTCAAACAAGGCTGCCGCCCCCATGCCGCCGCCCACACACATGGATTCCACCCCGTATTTGACGCCCCGGGACTTCATATTGGCCAACAGGGTTGCACAGAGTTTGGCGCCGGTACACCCCAGGGGGTGACCCAGGGCAATGGCGCCGCCGTTGACATTGATGCGGTCCATATATTTGTCCAGACCCAGTTCGTTGATGCAATGCAGCGCCTGGGAGGCAAAGGCCTCGTTGATCTCCCATAATCCGATATCCCCGATGGTCAGGCCCGCCATGTCCAGCAGCTTTGGGATGGCCACTTTCGGTCCCACCCCCATTTCATCGGCCCTGCAACCCACGGTGGTGTATTTTACGAGACGGGCAATGGGTTTCAGCCCATATTTTTTAACTATCTCTTCACTCATCAACACCGAAGCTGCCGCGCCATCGGTGGTTTGGGAAGAGTTGCCGGCGGTTACCGAGCCTCCGGCGGCAAACACCGGGTTGAGTTTGGCGAGTCCTTCGGCGGTGGTGCCCTTGCGAATGCCGTCGTCGTGCGCCTGAATGAATGTTTCCCGGGTATAGGTGCCGTTTTCCTGCAGCACATATTTTGTGGCCGGTGTGGGAACGATCTCTGTGAAACGCCCCTGATCCAGCGCTTCCGAGGCTTTACGCTGAGAATGGTAAGCGAACTCGTCCTGCTGTTCCCTGGAGACCTTGTACCGTTTGGCCACATTCTCAGCGGTGATCCCCATGGAGGAGTACAGGTCGGCATGCTGCTTGGTATATTCGGGATGGGGACGTGGCATGTTGCCGCCCAGCGGAACAAAGGACATGGATTCCACGCCGCCGGCGATACTGACCTGGGACCATCCGGCCATAATCCGCAATGCCCCCAGGGCAATGGCTTCGAGACCGGATGAACAGAACCGGTTGATGGTGGCGCCGCTCACATGTGCCGGAAATCCGGCGATCTGACCGGCGGTGCGGCCGATGTTCAGACCCTGCTCGGCTTCGGGAAAGGCGCAGCCGATCATGATGTCTTCCACATCCTCTTTTTTCAATCCGGGGGTTTTGTCCACGGCGGCATTGAGGATAAAGGCCACCAAGTCCTCGGGCAATGTGTCTTTGAAGGCACCTTTGTCCTTTTTACATCCCGGTGTTCGAACCGAGGTTACAATATATGTATCTTTCATGACTATTCCCTCTCTCATGGATGTTTAATTTCTCAGTGGTTTGCCGGTTTTCAACATGTGGTCTATGCGGGCGATGGTTTTTTCCTCTTGCAGCAGCTTCACGAAGGCCTGCCGCTCCAGGGCCAGGATGGTTTCCTCATCCACCTTGCTGTTGAGCCTGATGTCGCCGCCGCTGAGCACGAAGGCGACCTGGCCGGCCAACAGGGCGTCGTGTTCACTGACGAACCCGGCGCTTTTCATGTTGTGAAGCTCCGCATTGATCATGCCATGGGCCAGTTCACCGAAAACGGTGAGTTTTTGTTTTACCGGCGGTGCATATCCACTGTCCACCATGCGCAATACTTCTTTTTTGGCTTCGCCCACAAGATAGTCGCGGTTGAATACGATACGGTCCGTCGGGGTCAGGAATCCGTTTGCCCGCGCTTCAGCAGCGGACATGGAAACTTTGGCCATGGCAATGTTCATGAAGGCCGGTACGAAGAATTTACCGATATCAGCATCTGTCACGGCTTTGGGTATGGTCCGGATGAATCGTTTCCACAGGTTCAGGCAACCGCCGCCCGCCGGGATGAGACCCACGCCCATTTCCACCAGGCCCATGTAAAGATCCGTGTGGGCGACGATTCTATCCGCCGCAAGACAGATTTCACAGCCGCCGCCCAGTGTCAGACCGAAGGGCGCCGCCACCACCGGGAATGGTGCATATTTTGCCCGTTGGCCACCGTCCTGCCCCCGCTTGACGAATGCCTCGATGTCATCGAACTTTCCATCTGCCACCAGTTGGCGCAGGGCTTTCAGGTCCGCCCCGGCGGAAAATGCGCCGGGCATACCAGTCGCCTGGTTGCCGATGACCAGGCCGACACCGTTTTCATCCACGTAGTCCAGCGACTCGCCCATGAACTCAATGATTTCTTCATTCAGGGCATTCATCTTTGAGTGAAATTCGCAGCAGAACACCCCGTCGCCGATGTCGACGAGAGATGCGGAAGCACAGGACGCGACGGTTTTGCCCCCCGCTTTCAGTCCGGCCAGGGAGACGATGTTCTCCGAGACCTCCACCGCTTTGTAGGACCGGGTATTAAAATCGTAGAAAGACCGTTTACCCCCGTCCAGTTTATAAAATGCCGTATTTCCGGCGGCCAGCATACCGCTGATGTTTTCCGGAATGTCGAACCCATCCGCTTTCATGCGGTCCACCGATTCGGCCAGCCCCAGCACATCCCATGTCTCGAAGGGGCCGAGTTCAAAAATAAATCCCCATCGCATGGCATTGTCAATTTCAAGGATGGTATCGGCAATTTCCGTCATGCGGTTGGCCGCATACAGCAGATTGTGCGCAATGGCCTTCCAGGCAAAAACAGCACCCTTGTCATCACCGTTGACAATGGCCCGGATTTTGTCGGGCAGGGTTTTGGCTTTTTTGGCGTTGGCCAGGCACGGCAGCTCCGGCGGGCCGTACTCGGCGTATTCCAATGTGTTCAGGTCGATGACCTTCCGGATGAGTTTCCATTCCGGCGTCAATTCGGTTTTATAGAATCCGGCCTTGACCTTTTTTCCCAGGAGTTTTTTGTCGATCATGCGGGTCAGAAATTCCGGTGGGATGAAGTCGTTCCTGGCTTCGTCGCCTTCCACCAGATCATAGGTGTTTTTGGCCACATGCCCGACAATGTCCAATCCCACGAGATCACTGGTTTTGAACATGGCGGTTTTGGGCCTGCCCATGGCCGGTCCGAACAGGGCATCCACTTCCGGAATGGTCAGCCCGGATTCCGCCATCAGGTGCATAGCTTTGATGATACCGTGAACTCCGATGCGGTTTCCCACAAAATTAGGGGTGTCTTTGGCCCATACAATGCCTTTGCCAAGGATCCGTTCGCCGTAGTCCGCGGTAAAAGATAGAATTTCCGGCAGTGTTTCCGCACCGGGGATGAGCTCCAGCAACTTCATATACCGTACGGGATTGAAAAAATGGGTGCCGAGGAAATGCTGTTTGAAATCCGTGCTCAATCCCTCACTCATGGCCTGCAAGGGAATTCCCGATGTGTTGGTGGACACGATGGACCCTTTTTGGCGAACCGTTTCGATGCGCTTCAATAGAGCTTGTTTTATCTTGAGGTTTTCCACCACCACCTCGATGATCCAGTCGCAGGCAGCCAGATCCTGGAAATTATCATCGAGATTACCGGTGCGGATCAGCATCCGGTCATCGGGGTGCATGAGCAATGGCGGGTTTGCGGCGCACATGGCATCGAATCCCTGTTTGACGATCCGGTTGCGTGCGGCGGCCTCTTTTTTTTCAGCGTCCGTCAGATCAAAAGGCACGATATCCAATAAAAGGGTCCTTATGCCGGCCCCGGCAAACAAGGCAGCGATGCCACCACCCATTACCCCGGATCCAATCACCGCTACTTGCCTGATTTTTCTGGTCATGGTTACCTCCATACGAATATGGTGTTATTGTTTTAAGGATATGAAAGGACTTAGTATGTCCGGTTACCTGCGGTTGACAGCAGGTCTGGCCCCATCATCTTCAGCACTCGTGCCGTACATGTATTGATTCCCCATGGGTGGGCCAGGTTAATGAATGAACATTCATTCAATTTGCCCTAAAAATTATCGACTGTCAAGTCCTATCAAAAAATTACCATCGCTTCCGGTCGTATACTAACTACATAATTACTATGAGATTTTTATATCATCAGGGGGTATTTAAACAGGTATAGATGCAATGGAAAACCACTGAACCTTGGTAATGAATTGTAATTCAGTAGCGACCCGGATCCGGGAACCGGATGGATGTGCGGTTGCTGCCGGTATTCCACCGGGCAACACCATGCCGTGTTGCTATGAATCGCCGTTTGTTTCGGATATTTATTCACTTGGGTGCTGGGTGTGTTGTGATAGCGCCGGAAGTTCGGCTGGGAACAAAAACCATTACCATTCCGGTATTCAACAGGCATCGGTCCCGGCCGTATCATTTTTTCAGGCGATTAGTCCCGGCGACTCCCAATCTCAGGGTTTATTCCTTCATCATATTCTGATATTAATAAGCCGAATGTCAATGGCTCTTTAGCAAAGCCGTGGACATCGGGAATTTAATCGAACTCATGGGGCGGGAATTACTTATGGCAGTGGAAAATGATGTTGTTCTGATTTATTACGAAGACGAACCGGCGGGTTTTGCCCGTATTGAAGAAATTCTACCGGATGTAAAACCAGGCTGGTACCATGTACGCATACTTTTACTGCAAATACCTCTCCAGACGGTCACCTGGATTTTACGGGATGCGTACATCGACGGGGATGAGTTTACCATGAACGGAAAACGCATACGCCTGGAAATGGTGAAAAGCCCCGAACCGGTCCCGGAGACCGACGAAACGGTGGATGACCAATCCACTAACCCGGAGCCTCGGGAAGCCAAGGTGATTTCACTTGCGGATATGAAAAAGAAATAAAAAGATTTATGGCAACCCCGGACAGATTTGTCATTTCCGCCTCCAGGCGCACCGATATCCCCGCTTTCTATCTGCCGTGGTTCATGTCACAACTAAAAGCGCGTTCTTTTCGGGTGATCAATCCCTATAATCATCGGGTACGGCAGGTAAATGCCGATGCGGACAGCGTGCATTCCCTTGTGTTCTGGTCGAAAAACTTCGGACCTTTTTTATCCGGCGGATATGACCGGAAACTGACGGACGCGGGATATAATCTGTTTTTTAATTTCACCATAAACACCGACAATCCGATTCTGGAACCCCATGTGCCCCCGTTGGCGGATCGGTTGAAACAATTGGCGGAACTGGCACGACGGGTCGGGCCGCAGTGCATTCAATGGCGCTTCGATCCCGTCTGTTTCTACACTGATGCGGATGGCCGGGCACGGACCACTGCGGATGGATTTTCGCAAATTGCCCGGCATGCGGGAACCGTGGGGATTGAACGCTGCATCACCAGTTTTATGGACCACTATCCGAAAATTGAAAAGCGGACCACTTCCATGGCCCCCTTCGGATTTCAAGAGGGTCTGTTGCCTCACAAGATTGAGATTCTGCAACGGTTCGCTGAAGTGTTGGGCGGGTATCGTATGCGATTGTATACCTGTTGTGAAAAAGAGATCCAGGACGCGTTGGGTGAGGGGCACGGTATTCGCCCCAGTGCATGTATACCCAACGATCTGCTCATGCGACTGTTCGGTGGTTCCATCTCATTGAAAAAGGACAGGGGGCAGCGCATTTCCCAAGGCTGCGGTTGCATGGCGTCGGTGGACATCGGATCATACACACTGCATCCCTGCTATCATAATTGCCTGTTTTGTTATGCGAATCCGAGTCCTCCACCCGGGAGGCGGCCATGAATATCGGCACGGTCACCACCGATAACCATCTGGTGTTCGCACCGCTGGCCGGCATCTCGAACCTGCCGCTCAGGCTGCTGGCAAAGGAAGCGGGCTGCGGCCTGGTGTGTTCCGAGATGATCAGCGCCAATGGTCTGGTTTACGGTTCCGATAAAACCCGTCAATTGCTGAACAGCACCGCTGAAGAAAAACCCCTTTCGGTTCAGATCTTCGGATCAGACCCGCAGATGATGGCGGATGCGGCCCGGATAGTGGCGGCATCCGGCGCCGATATCATTGACATCAATTTCGGGTGTTCAGTCAAAAAAGTAATTAAAACCGGCGCCGGCGCGGCACTGATGAATACACCGGATCTGGCCCGGCGCGTCATTACCGCGGTGCGGCAAGCGGTTCATCTGCCGTTGACCATAAAAATACGAACGGGCTGGGATGCCGGCGGCGAACAGGCGGTGCGTATCGCCGGGATTGCCGAAGCCGGAGGGGTTGATGCGCTGGCGGTCCATCCACGGACCGCAATGCAGGGGTTCAGAGGGGATGCGGACTGGGACCTTATCCGCCGGATCAAAAAACAGGTATCCATACCTGTGATCGGCAACGGGGATATTGTCAGGGCCGAAGATGCCGTCCGTATGCGGGATCTGACCGGATGTGACGGTGTCATGGTCGGCCGGGCCGCCATCGGAAATCCGTATGTTTTCGGTCAGATACTCGCCCTTGAAGCGGGGCGCCCGGTTCCCGAGCAGACCTTGCAGGAACGGCGGCGGTTGATGCGCCGGTATCTAAACGCATCCTCAGTTTACCTGGGTGAGAAGACCGCCTGCTATATGATGCGAAGCCGTCTCTGCTGGTTTGTGAAAGGGTTGCGCAATGCGGGCCGGTTCAGGGAATCCATACGCCTTGTTTCCAGTGAAGCCGAAGCCGGCGCCCTGATTGACAGCTATTTTGACCATCTACTCGATGAAGCTGAATCCAGCGGGTATCACGATACTGCCTGACGGAACAGATGTGTTCGTCTCAATCACCGCTTCGGCCCGGTTGGGGTAAATACCGGTGACTTGTATCTCACCGATTTTATATCCGGGGAGAACGAAGGTTTCCCCGTCGGCGCCTTCGATGATCCGGCTGCCGTCAAAGATGTCGAACCGGTCTCCCACTTCAACACCCACGGCACTGCCCGCCGAAATTACCACTTGGTTGCCCTCAGCACTCAACACCATCACCCGCCATTGGGATGTCTGCAGCGCCCGGCATGCGGATTCGGCGATATCAGAGGTGATCTCCACTAATTTTTCGATCACCAGCGGATCGGCTGAACCCTCTGCTCGGCGTATGTTTTCCGCATCGGATTCATCTATTTTTAGTCTGGTCATGGTGGTGTCGTTCATCAATTTTGCACCGGTATAGGTGTCGAGTAATTCCGATATGACCTGTATCTGTAGATAGTATTTGGATTTCCGGAACATCATGATGCCGGCTTTTTCTTCAAGAACATCTATACCGGTGAGGCGCAGCACGAGGATGGCGTGCAGTCCGTTTTCCCGGCCCTGCTGCGCCAGTATGAAATTATTCATAATGCCGGCGTCCGATTTCGGCAGGGCATTAAAAAACAATGGCGCACTCTCATCCTTATAGGTCTGCAATTGCAGACGTGAACAATTTTGTTCGAGGATGCTGTTCATGGTCTGAAAAATGGTCGATTCGATGCGGTCATCCCGGTACGGGGTCTGGTTTTCGATGCGAACCATTCCCAGCCGGTGATCGTATCTTCTAATATTTCCGGCATCCCCCATGGTCTTCCGGTCAGCCTGTCGATAGGATACGGGCAGGCTGCAACCTACTACCAGCAACAGCACCAGCGCGTTTATAAAAAGGTCGTTACATACTTTTTTCATGGGTACCTTTAGTGTCTTCAGTCGGTTTTCGGGTTCGGTTGGTTGCCGGGCACTCGCTGTCCATGCCCAAGCACCTGCCGGCCAGTATGCTTTCCTATGATGTTGTTGGAAATTCAGCCGTCACCTCGGTGTCAATGCCGCCGCGGGCGGTGAATTCCCCGGTGACACTCATTTTTTTGGGTGTCAGTGCCGCCACCAGATCATCCAGAATGCGATTCACCACGTGTTCATAGAAAATGCCCACGTTACGATATTGCATCAGATAGTATTTCAATGATTTGAGTTCGATAATTTTTTTATCGGGGACATATCGTATGATAATCCTGCCGAAGTCCGGCAGGCCTGTCATCGGGCATACGGCGGTGAATTCAGGGTTGCGTATGGTGATGTTGACGTCCCGCTTGTCGCCGTATTGGTAGTCGATGGGGTCGAGAACATCGATTTTGATGCGATCCGGTGTCTCGATGGTGTAGGGTATGGCATCGTCGTATGATTTTTGGTTCATGGCTTACTCCCGGTTGATTTATAGTCTTTCCCGTAAAACAGCCATTAATAGAAAAATACGGTAATATAGTCAAATACAGTTTTTCTCCGGAGCCGGATATTCACTTTTCATCTGATGTCCAGGCGATGAAATCGCCCAGCAGGGTAATCGCATGCAGATTTGGCACGGCATCAAATACTTTAAAATTTGGTATGCCGTGATACAAGGTAAGGTTATAATTTTAAATGATAAAATCCAAATGCCAAATGAAGGAATGCTGTCGTTTAATCTTCACTTTATCGTCAAAGCGATCCTTAAAATGGATAGCATACCGCCATTTGAAATTGGAGCTTTGTCATTTGACATTATCTGTTTTCATCGGACACTGTTCAAACCGTATCATTTTTCCATGCGTTAGCCCTGAATCGCCCTGCAGGGTAACCGCATTTGGAAAATGAGAGGTAAGGTATTGCAATAACACAAAATCGCGATTCTGTTGTGTAACCATTTGAAATAACAACTAAAATCTAGACTTTTCGTTAAGAGTGTGCTACTGCTT
>JABDIN010000075.1 GCA_013003715.1 Desulfobacteraceae bacterium
GTAAACCTGTTCGGAGAGCGAGGACGGAACGTTTTTTAGCGCGTTTAGAATCATAGCAGCATCAGTTTTTTTTAATTTGACAGGTTGTATGTATTCATATACAGAATGAATACCGTTGTATACAAAGAGCGTTTGTATCTGTCAACTTCTATTTTTGTACAAGTAAAATTATCCTATTTTACCACGATCAGCAGGCTGTCTTGACTGCTGAATTCCAACTGAATATCAGGATGGAGGTGGAATGACAATGACTTCATTAGGCTCAGAAAAAATCGCCCAGGCCGTATCCTGTTTAAGAGACGAAGACATCGATATGTGGCTTATTCTGTCCACCGAAGGCAGCGACCCGTGCCTGCCCCTGATTGTGGAGGAGTATGTATCCGGTTCCAGTGCTTATGTGATTACCGGAGACGGGAAAAAAGTCGCTATTGTCAGTCCCATTGACGGGGCCGGAATCAAGGCGAGCGGGGTGTTTGACGAGGTAATCACATTTTCGCCGGGTCTTGATGAAACGCTCAAGGCGCTCATCTTCGAACTGAATCCGGGCCGCATCGCCTTGAACTATTCCCGGACGGACGGACTCTGCGACGGACTGACTCTGGGCAAATATTACTGGCTCATGGATCTGCTGGGGCCGGACTTCGACGACAGGTATGTCTCTTCCGAAAATTTTCTGAAACAATTGAGAAGTATAAAGACCCCCGAAGAGATCCGGCGCACCCGCGAAGCCGTCAGGCTCACCCAGGAGATATACAGTAGTGTATTTCCCAGACTTAAACCCGGATTGAGTGAAAAACAGGTGTCCGATTTGTTTGTGGATGAAATGATTGCCCGGCGCGTGGTGTCCGGAGGGGATAAGTCCCTGTCCGGTCCCATGGTGCTGAAGGAGCGCATGACCCACCGCCTGCCCGGCGATGCGGTGATCGAGCCCGGGGATTTCCTGGTCATGGATTACAGCATAGATTATCGCGGGTACGCCTCTGACATCGCCCGTACCGCCTACTTTTTGAAACCCGGCGAGACCAAGGCGCCGGCACCCATGCAAAAGGCTTTTGACACCGCCGTCCAGGCCGTGACCAAGGCCCTGGATGCCATGAAACCCGGAGTAACGGGCGTTGAGGTGGATGCGGTGGCGCGCCGGCATATTGTGGATGCCGGTTTTCCCGAAATCCGGCATGCCACCGGTCACCAGATCGGACGCAAGGTCCACGACGGCGGCGTTATGCTCGGCCCCAGATGGGCGCGCTACAAGGGCGCGTCCGACGGAAAGCTCGAGGCCGGGATGCTGTTTGCCGTGGAACCCACTGTTCTCCAGGATGACGGCCCCTGTGTTATCGTGGAGGAAAACGTGGTGGTAACCGATGACGGCATGGAATTGATGAGTAAACGGCAAATGGAGTTGATCCTGGTGCCGCCGCCCGGAAAATAGATGTCTCATAGCAAATTTTAAAAGTCATGGAGAACTGATGCGGCAGTATATCATACGGAGACTGCTCCAGGCCGTGCCCATTCTGTTTGGAATTACGCTGCTGACCTTTCTGATCATGCAGCTGGCACCGGGCAATCCCTTGCAGACCATGATCGATCCCACCATATCAATGGAGGAGATCAACATGGCTGAAAAGAAACTCGGTATGGACCAACCAAAAATTATTCAATATTTTAACTGGTTGCGTGAAATACTCACCGGCAATCTGGGCTATTCGGTTAAAACCGGTCAACCTGTGGCAAAACTCATCGGTGAACGGCTCCCCGCCACCCTTCTGCTCACCATGTCGGCGTTTTTTATCAGTTTCATCATCGGTGTCCCCCTGGGCGTATATTCCGCCACACACAAATATAGTGCCGGGGACTATTCCATGACATTCCTGGCGTTTTTGGGGATCTCCATACCCAACTTCTTTTTCGGATTGGGACTAATTTACGTTTTTGCGTTGAAACTCGGGTGGCTGCCCACGAGCGGAATGGCGACCATCGGGGCCGATCTGTCCGGGTTCAACGGGGTCCTTGTCTATGCCCGGCATTTGGTCATGCCCGCCATTGTGCTGGCACTGCCCAACCTTGCCACGGTCATGCGGTTCACAAGGTCCAGCATGATCGAGGTACTGCTCCATGATTTCATCCGGACGGCAAAGGCAAAAGGGCTCACCCATCGACGGGTCATTTACAAGCATGCTCTGAGAAACGCATTGATACCGGTGGTCACCATCTTCGGCTTGTCCATTCCGTTTCTATTCGGGGGTGCCTACATCACCGAGCAGGTATTTAATTGGCCGGGAATGGGCAGCCTGGGTATACAGGCCATCACGGCCAGGGAATACCCAATTGTCATGGGACTGAATCTGTTTACTTCCATATTGGTGCTGATGGGAAATTTGATTGCGGATATCTCCTATGCCTTCGTGGATCCGCGCATCAGGTATTCGTGATGGATTGGATTTATATCATGGTGAGTAGTGAATGGAATTCGGCCATATTTGATATCCGGATATTGCATTGCGTAAGGTATACGGTAATAAATGAAAAAAGGTCATAAACAAAAAAGTCAGAGTTTTTATGCGCTGGCGTTCAGGCGTTTCAAGAAGAACAAGCTGGCCCTTTGGGGTGTGTTTGTGCTTCTGAGTTTAATTGCAAGTGCGATTTTCGCGCCGTTGATCGCGCCGTATGATCCCTATATGTCGGTGCGAAACGACAAGGGAATGCTTGATATCCTGTCGCCGCCATCATCCGCCCATTTTCTGGGTACGGACAGTGTGGGCCGGGATGTGGCCAGCCGGTTGATTTATGCCGGCCGGGTGTCGCTCAGCGTGGGGGTTGTGGCGGTGTCCATCTCCATTGTCATCGGAACCGTTCTGGGATCACTGGCCGGCTTTTTCGGCCGATGGGTGGATTCCGTCATCATGCGCGGGGTGGATGTGGTCATCTGTTTTCCGGTGCTGTTCCTGATCATCACCATCTCCACACTGCTTAAACCAAGCATCTATACCACCATGATCGTCATCGGCCTGGTGAGCTGGACCAATACGGCACGGCTGGTGCGGGGTGAAATTCTGAAGGTACGGGAGTTCGAATTTGTGGAATCCTCCAGGGCATTGGGGGCACGCAACGGACGGATCATTTTCCGGCATATTCTGCCCAACATCATGGCCCCCATTGTTGTGCAGGCCACGCTGCAGACCGCCCAGGCCATTTTAATCGAAGCCTCCCTGAGTTTTTTAGGGGTGGGGGTGCAACAGCCCATCCCCAGTTGGGGAAACATGCTCAACGAGGCCATGTCGTTGACCATTCTGGCATTCAAACCCATGATCTGGTTTTCGCCGGGAATCGCGATTGTGATCACGGTGTTGAGTATTAATTTTATCGGGGACGGGTTGCGGGATGCATTGGACCCGAAACTGGGGAATAATTAACAGCAGTGAAATATAGGGGTAACAAGTTGCGAGAGCCGGTACTGGAAGTAAAAGGGCTGGAAACCGTTTTTAAAACCGAAGAGGGATCGGTGCCGGCCGTGAACGGTCTGGACTTCAGTCTGTATGAGGGCGAAACCCTGGGCATCGTTGGTGAATCCGGGTGCGGAAAGAGTGTGGCGGCCTTGTCCATCATGGGCCTGATTCCCTCGCCGCCGGGCCGGGTCGCCGCAGGACAAATCATGTACCGCGGTGAAGATCTGCTCGGGTTCAGCGAAGAACGGATGCGGCGGATTCGCGGGAACCAGATCTCCATGATCTTCCAGGAACCCATGACCGCACTCAATCCGGTCTATACGGTGGGAAACCAGATCGAAGAGACCTTCCGGCAGCACCGGAATATGAGCAAGCAGGAGGCATTTCAGAAATCCGTTCAAATGCTGGAGCTGGTGGGGATTCCGCTGCCGGAGCAGCGGGCCGGCGAATACCCTCACCAGTTGAGCGGTGGCATGCGGCAGCGGGTGATGATCGCCATGGCCCTGGCCTGCCGTCCGGATGTATTGATCGCCGATGAACCCACCACGGCCCTGGATGTCACCATCCAGGCCCAAATCCTCAACCTTATGAAGGATCTCAAAAAGCAATTCGGCACCACCATCATGCTGATCACCCATGATCTCGGCGTGGTGGCGGAGACGGCCGCCAATGTGATTGTCATGTATGCCGGCGAGGCCGTGGAATATGCCGGTGTCGAAGACCTGTTCAATGCCCCCAGGCACCCCTATACCGAAGGGCTGCTCGGCTCCATACCCAAGATTGATGAAAGCTGCGAGATGTTGACCACCATCGAAGGGGTGGTGCCGAGCCTCATGGATATGCCGGAAGGATGCCGGTTTCATCCCAGGTGTCATTACAAAAAGGAACTCTGCACTCAAAAGGCGCCGCCGTTGGTGGAATCCGGCGCTTCGAGGGTGAAATGCTTCAAATATACGGATCAATGGCCACACCGGAACCGGAGAACGATAAGCCCATGACGGACAAGATACTCGAAGTCATAGATCTGAAAAAATATTTTCCCATCAAACAGGGTGTGTTTTCGCGAACCGTGAATAATGTCAAGGCGGTTGATGGCGTGGACTTCAGTATTATACCAGGGGAAACCCTGGGGCTGGTGGGTGAAAGCGGATGCGGAAAAACCACCCTTGGCCGGACCATCCTCAGGCTGCAGGAACCCACCGCCGGGAAAATTATTTTCGAAAATCAGGATATCTGTAAGCTGAACAACGCTGATATGCGCATCCTGCGGCGGGAGATGCAGATCATTTTCCAGGATCCATACGGATCATTGAATCCTAGAATGACCGTGGGCGATATCATCGGCGAGCCTTTTGATATCCACGGACTTGCCGCCGGTGAGAAGAGACAGGTAAATGTTCATGAGTTGCTTGAAGTAGTAGGGCTCAAGGCCGATCACATCACACGTTATCCCCATGAGTTCTCCGGCGGGCAGCGCCAGCGTATCGTCATTGCCCGCGGACTGGCGCTGCGGCCCAAACTGATCATCTGCGACGAATCCGTATCCGCCCTGGATGTTTCCATTCAGGCCCAGATCTTAAACCTTTTGAAGACGCTCCAGAAGCAGTTTAACCTGACCTATCTGTTCATCGCCCATGATTTAAGCGTGGTCAAACATATCAGCGACCGGATCGCCGTCATGTACCTCGGTAAGCTGGTGGAAATCGCCCGAAAAGATGAATTATACAACAGTCCCTGCCATCCGTATACCAAGGCACTGCTGTCGGCCATACCCATACCCCGGCCCGGCGCGCGAAAATCCGATTTTTTATTGGAAGGCGACGTGCCCAGCCCGGTGGATCCTCCCCATGGATGCCGGTTTCACACCCGGTGCCCGGTGATGGAAGACCTCTGCCGACAAACAGCTCCCGAACTTGTGGATATCGGCGATCGCCATTTTTGTGCGTGTCATAAACAAAAAGCCGCCGGTCATTAGGATTCTCTTTCAGCAGCAATCAGATTTCACCTGTTCCACACCCGCCACCAGGGCTTCTTTCGAATTTTAACACCAGGTGGCATGTCACCGAACGGAAATATCTCGGGATATACGAGGCCGACAGCACCGGGTCCGGTTTCCCGCCGATTCGGAATCGCCGGCATGACTATGGCCGCCGGCACTTTCCCGGTCAACGCCGTGAGATCCTGTTGTCCGGTCCAATCATCCGTGGACACAAATACAAGGCTGTCGCCGGATTCCCCAGCGGTTGCGATCTGTGGCCAGAGATCCAGGTATGGTTGGCCCACAACGGCCGCGTGGCCCAGCTTTGACGGAATCCCGTTCCACCACCAGGATTGTACAGGGTTAAATTCGGTATCGCCGTCAGACCACACATGCGGAAGTCTGCCGGTGTATCCGTCGAGTGTACGGATATCGCCGAAGAACGGTTGAATCAGGTCCGATGCTTTCCGCCAGAACCGCCGCAGTGCCAGCGGCCACCCCGGCTGCCCGAGCACCGCGGCATCGAGTGTCGCGGAGATCCGGTTGCACCGATAAGCCATTCCCCCACCGAGTTTTCGCCACCCGCAGCCGTGGTCCACGGAAAATGACCACTGGGCAACCGGCTTGTTGGCATACCAGACCACGGAATCCGACAAATTCTTAGCCAAAAATTCCTTCAGGTGAGTACGGCCGGTTTCCGAATAGATATGCCGGGGTGGTTCGCGCAATCCATAGCGCCTGGGCATGCCGTCGGGGAGATACTTCTCCAGCAGGGACAAAAAGGAATCGATCCAGGATTCTTCCAATATTCGGGCATGTGCGAACCACCATGAAAACTCGAGCAGGGCGAAACGCTGCGCGTTCTTCCGCTTCGGAGAGCTGTATTTTTTGATGCCGCGGGGCAATTCAACGCTCTCTTTCCGGGGATCGAAAATCACACCCCGTGCGGTTCCGGAGACGGACAAGGCCAGTTTCCGCAGCATGGCGGTCCCGGCCATGGGTGCACCCATGGGTTCCAGCGTCGCTTCCACCATGTATTGAATACCCGGCATCGATCCGAGTACGGCATCAGGGATGTCTTCTTCCTCGACCCGGATACCCGGACCGGTGTTGATCATCCATCCCCGCCCTGCACAGGACCAGTTGTTTTCCGTGCATGTCCATCGGTCAGCCGATGGCAACTGCTTTGGATCATCATACGCCCGTGTGCACCAGATGCTGATGTCATAACTCATATCACAATTCTTCCCCTGTCATAAAAACCCTTAAATATCGGAAACTGGACAATATCAGGGCCAACCCGATGCCCAGGTATAAAACGGCGAGATACGATTTCGGAATCGCTGAATGGCGGAAAATGGAGCCGATGGCGATCATCACCAGAATCAGCAGATAACTTTTCCAGGTAATGAATGAGAACAGGCATTTTTTGTCCGTCATGGGCAGTATCCGTTGGACGTTCCTGTCGACAATCCGCAGAAACCCGAAATGATGAACCACCAGCGCCAGCACGATGCCGGCTCCCAGGCACAGGAAAGCTAAGGATTTCGGCAAAACCGTCAGCCAGGAATGGGTGACCGCCAGGAGCATCGATCCCACACAACACCAGACGAATCCTGCCATAAAGAGCAGAACGTTTTTAGTTACGGCGGGTTTGAAAGTGTCACGTTTTTTCATATATCTTTGTTCCGAACGATTGACATATTTCCACGGCGGTAACTTCCGGAAAATGAGCGATTTGGCGTCAATCAAGGATCAGAGGTGTTCACCAGATCCACCAATTGTTCAAGCTGCCGGATCTCATAGGTCACTTCAATACCGTGACCATTCTTCAATTCTCCGGGGTTATACCAGCAGGTGTCGATACCATAATTGACGCCACCGGCCATGTCCGACGTCAGACTGTCTCCGACAATCATTGTTTCCGCTTTCACCGGCATGCCCATTTTTTGGAAGGCGATGTCGAAGATTTCGACGGCCGGTTTTGCTGAGCCGACCTCATCCGAGATTAAAATGTCATCAATGTATGGATTCAGTTCGGCGCCGGTCAACCGGGGTCTTTGAACCTCGCTCAGTCCGTTTGTGATGATCATCATCCGGCATTTTTGATGCAGTGCTTTCACGGTTTTTATGGCACCCGGCAGAAGTGTCGATTCCCGGGAGAGATTCTCCAGATAGTGCGGTGAAACTTCCGCCGGATCAAGGTCATATTCGAATTCATCAAAGAGCATTTCAAACCGCCTGGTTCTCAATCTTTGCGGTGTGATTTGACCCGACTCCAGCATCCTGAACATACGGGAATTGATGCTCCGATAGCTTTCCAGCACCTCGGAAGCCGGCGCACAGCCATAATTTGCCAACGTTTTTGTCAGTGCAACCCTTTCGGCCGTATCGTAATCAAAAAGGGTCCCATCCGCATCAAACAATATCCACTTATATTTCATAACGGTCACGCTTTCCGGAAGTCATGTTTTTATGAAAGTCCCCTTCCTGTATTCCGCAAACGCAACTTCAAGTTCTTCCCGAGTATTCATGACAACGGGACCCTGCCAGGCCACGGGCTCGCCGATAGGCTTGCCGGCGACCAACAGGAACCTCGCGTTTTCACCGCTTGCGGTAATTCTTATCTCGTCACCATCATCGAACAAGACGATGGTTCCGCTGCCCACACCCGGGTCCGGCTGTTTTCCGGAAGTGCTGCCGCCATTGCCCTCGTTGACATACCCCCGACCGTCCATCATATAGATGAAAACGGTATAGCCCGGCTTCGTCGGATGTCTGAATTCCGTATGTGGAGGGACGGCGACATCGAAATACTCGGGATCGATGACAATATCCTGAACCGGGCCTTTAACACCGGACATTTCACCACAGATGACCTTTGCGGTGACGCCGTTGGTGCAGTCGGCTTCGGGTATCCGGTCCGCGGCCACATCCCGATACCGCGGGGGCATCATTTTATCTCCGGACGGCAGATTGGCCCAGAGTTGAATACCGGACATTTTGCCGCTGCCATCCCCTTTCGGCATTTCCTGATGAATGATCCCGCTGCCGGCGGTCATCCACTGCACATCCCCCGACCCGATAAGGCCTTTATTGCCAAGGTTGTCCGCATGCTCGACATCCCCTTCCAACACATAGGTGATGGTTTCGATACCGCGATGGGGATGCCAGGGGAAGCCCTTTATATAGTGGTCCGGATTATCGGAACCGAAATCATCGAGAAGCAGGAAAGGATCGAATTCGGGCACTTCGCTGAATCCAAACACCCTGTTCAACAGAACACCGGCCCCTTCCATCGTCGGTTTGCCGTTCAGGGCCTTACGGATCTTTCGGATGACCGTCATTCCAATACGCCCCCTCGATAGATGGTTTCATGTGATGCTGTCATTATGGACGATCCGTCATGCCGGACCGTTTTCCATGATCCTGTCATTCCGATGTATATCTTTCAAGAAATTTTTACGGGCATGGTGCCAGTGAAACGCGGAGGCCGGGAAAGGGGGGTATCCTATGAATTGGGACATCACCAATGGGGTCTTCCCCGGTGTTCTGTCTATTGCACCGGCTCCTTTTCCCCATCAATTTTATCCGAGCAGGTCCTTCAGCCGGTCATAGACCTCATTTCTAACCGATTCAATATGCACGGCTTCCGCGTAATCAAGTGTTGCCGTGTCTTCACATTTATACCTGTCCGGTTCCACCTGCAAGGCATAGGAATTCACCTGCCGTTTCCAGAACCATTCCGCGCAACAAAATTGTATGTTGGCCGTATCAACAGCAGCGATATCTTGCAGATCCGCCATCAATCGTTTGCCCGATGCATTGTACTCAATACAGAGTGCGATATAGGCAATCTTGTATTGAATTCGGGAGGTAACCCCGGTTACCGGCAATGGATCCGTATTGAAGGGGTCATTTTGCCCGCTGTACAGAAAATGGCCGTAGCAGCTCTGCAGGGTAAAACAATGGGGCAGGCGATTCACGCCGTTTACGATATCGATGATTGGCCCATCAATCATACCATCCGAAAGACCGGCCATTATTTTCCGCCGCTGCACCCCATAATCCGGGTTTTCCACCAATTCCTTCGGCAGCGTGTAGGTTTCCATCTGAAAAGTCCCTTGATTTAAGGTACCAGAGCGATTCTATCCATTGAACCGGGTACCGGATTATTCTTCTTTGCCTATCGGCAATGTCAAATGGCAAAGCCCAAATTTCAAATGGTGGTATGCTGTCGTTTAATTTTCCTTTGAACCTCAGGCCGGATGATTTTTCATTCCGTTGTGCCATCCCATGCTAAAGGTGTTTTTACAAATAGCCGGTATTGGGTTTATTATTACAGGCAAATTCAATACACAGGCGCCATGATGGCAACGACGCATGTCCCCCATTATCCGGTTTCACGCTGCGACATTCAGCGCATCACCGGTAATCATGGTCGGGGCAGAATTGTTGCCAAAACGAACCAGAAAGCAATACCGAAAACAATACTGACCGCCCCTATGATTCTGCCGGAAGCGATGGCTTTTTTGGCGCCCAACAGGGTGATGGTCCTGTGCGTTACAAACGGATACTTCATGAGGGTTACTCCGGAACCCGCGAATATGATGAGAACACCCAAGGCACCATAGTCGATTTTAATCCTCCAGAAGGTTATAATGAGACCGGAAAGGATGGAAAGGATAAGGCCGATGAAGTAATGCATGATGTGGCCGTCGGCATATTCAATAAATTTTCGCAGCTCTTTTTCACAAGGTTCACCACAGGTTTTGGCCTCTTCGGACTTGTGTCTGAATGGTAATTGTATTTGTTTTAGTTCAGCGGCCGCCTTGGCGCACCAATCGCATTTTTCAGCCATACCATACCTCCCGGTTTTGAGTTGACGGAGTGAGTTGTGGTCTTCCCCGTGGGAAGCACCTGATCGGGTATGTCCCTCACCAAGCTATTTCGTGAATGAATGATTTTCTACGGCAACTCCACCTGACTTTTATACATCCTGAACGTTTCCGGCGTACTCGCCGATTCAAACTGACTCAACACGATACCACCATACAGATCGTCATAAGCGGCACAGGCGCCATTGTGCGTGCCGTCATCGCCGTCAACACGCGCCACTTCCACCAACAGGCCGTTGTTGCGGTGTAGCTGGTTCGTATTAATATCGGTAAATTCATACACCCGGCACCCATTATAGCGATCACCCGACAGGGCATCCACCGGTGTGGCCATTAAATACGTACGACCGTTTTTTTCAGCGATGGCCGGTGCCTGATATAAATCATCGCCGGTGGCGGCCTGAGCATCCGCGGGCGTTAACAGACGGCCGAGGTATTCCCAGCTTGCGGCACTGATCATGTCGCACGGGCCGTTGCACCGAAAATATACCAGGTATTGGGTGACCGGTGTGGTTACGGCATCGGCACAGAAAATGGCCAGATATACCGCATCATCCGTTGCATACAGGCCGGGCTCGGCAAATATACACAAGTTCAGCTCATTCACGTCGGGTCCTCCCGGCGATTGGTCCAGATCCAGGTTCAGCTGAATCTCCGGCTGTCCCCCGGTGGGTGAAAACACCGGTGATCCCGTATTGCCGCCATCCGACTGGAGCCCCGCACCACCAAATAATTTAACCGGCGTTGCCGCAGCCAATTCCAGGGGCGTTGCGGCCGTTTTCATGGCAATCCAGCTGTGGTCGGCAAAGAAAGAGATCAGATTGGCATTTAAATACTGGAACCAGATCAGTTTCCAGCGGTCCGCTGCCGGTGCCGAAGGGTCATAAATCAGGGAAGAGGTTTCACTCTGCCAGATACCCTGACTGCCGGCCGGGATATCACCCATGGGATGCGCTTCCGTCATCGGTCCCACAAGGGCTTCCACTGCGGGGGCCACCACGCCTGCATCCTGCCAGCTGACACCGTTATCATCGGAATAGGCAAGGCTCACCGACACTGTCCAGTACATGGACGGCAGGTAGTAGGTTGATGTGTTCACCGATGAATAGCTCATCCACATGCGCCCGGTGTCCGGGTCACGGGTGATCGCCGGATCAAAAATGCCCAGATCACCGGCACCGCTGAATGTCAGTCTTTCAGGTGCAGGAGGCTCAGGTGGTGGTGAAGAGCCGTCACCACCGCTGCAGGCCCCAAGGAATAAGAAGATGAACAAGCCGATCAGATATGTTTTCATTTCCAGACACCAATTAGAATTGGCAAGACGCTACAATCACCAGCGATCATAGTGAGTCCTGGTGGTAATTTTCACTTTGCGAGACCGTTTAGAGCGGATTAAATCAGTGCTGAGTGAATTGCTTGGCTTTTATCTTATGTCACCAATATAAGCATCGACAATATCTATCCACAAGCCGGTGTGAAAAATAAGATCATGGCCATTCCTGGATCCACCCAATGAGAAGGCGTGGAAAGATCCCCTGCCGCCTGCGGCAACAAATGATTTAAAGTTTTTTCGGGAGTGTGCCATGCTATAATAAGAATCGTGTTCTCCATAAAGCCACAATGTCGGTTTTTGAAACCCGGCACCGCGTATAAACGAATTCGTATTGATCTCGTCAACTTGCCAGCAGGCTTCGCCAATCCAGCCACCTACAAAATTGATGGCACCCTTGAATATCTCCGGATGGATTCCTGCATACACGATTGACAGGATTCCGCCACGGGAATTCCCGGCGACGATCATGGATTCGGTCGATACGTCGGATCGGGTTTTTAGATATTCAACAGCCGCATTTAAATCCTCCACTGCACGATCGAGACCCGGAAGTGAATACCTGGCTATACATGAATATCTCGAGCGATCCGGTTTAAACCCCTCATCGTAGCGGCCATCCGAGTCGCCTCGTCCGCGCCGTTGTGGAAAAGCGACCAACCAGCCTCTGGTGGTAAAAATATCGGCTAAAAAATCCGGGGCAACGGTTTTCTTAAACACAGCCGGGTTGTTACCCAACCCGGTTGAACCATGATTGAACACGAGGGTCGGAAAAGGTCCCGGACCTTCGGGCTTGAAGATAACGATTTCCAGACGAATTGATTTGCCGTTTTCGATGAATTTGGTAGGCGCACGAACTACAATTTCGTCGTCGGCATAAATCGAAACCGTGAACACAAATAAAAGAGTAACCAGGGATCTTATTATGAACATCGTGTATCTCCCCATTACAGGTTGTGCGGCATTACTACTGACAACCCTTTTTCTGAACGCATTCACTCGTTCGGCGCATTGGTATTTTCCACGGAATGAGCATCGGCACCTCTCTTTGATACTCACCATATTTTTCACCGAAATCCGATAACAAATCTCTTTCTTCCAGAAGGGTACCGATATATACCCATACCGTCCAGAGCCCATTAAATAATAGTCTGTCAATTGTCAGGTCCGGGCACGACCATATCAGTATGAGCACGAAAAAATATAGCGGATGGCGTACCCACCGGTAAGGGCCGTAAACTTCAAACGCCTGCGTTTGGGACGGCTTCCCATTTAAATAAGCCTTAATTGGTATCCGCCCGAATGGATCAAATGATTTTAACGAATATACCCCCCACCCCAGGCCTGCAATTGCTGAAAAGAAGATGATTCTCGCTATAATTCGTGAAAAGCCCCCGAGTTCCAACAGAACAATTGTCGTTGATTGCCAAAAAACGACCACCAAAACCAGCACGATGCTGGAAACGATGGTAAACACGGAATCTATATAGTGTGGTTTAATGATTTTTGATAAAAAAATACGGAAAGATCGGCGAATCTGGCCGCTATGCTGGAGAAAGAATGCCATTGAAAGTGTTCCATTCCAGATAAGCACCATAGTGTTTGTCAATTCTATGTTGACAATGCCCAGTGGCCCCATAAACAAAAAAAAGACAAACACCAATAGGGATAATCTGCCGGATGAAGTCGCTATCAACATGATGAACTTCGCTGTCATTTTTTCCTTGCTTTTCATTATTGTCCTCGGTGCTTCGTTGGCGATGGATGTGGCAGTATTGGACCTATCCTTTTATTGTGTATTGGAGCTCAATTTCATCTCTAATCGGAATACCATTACTGCCTGTCTCGGGAATCAGGGATTTAAGCGCTCTTGATTTTGTAACCGCATTGCGATGGATTACCAATAACTCAAATCCGATTTTCTGGTAAAAACAAAGAGCATCTGTATTGTCATTGGTGGTGATGAGCCATACACGATTACATTCTGTGCCGGATACAAGGCTGATCAGCGATTGAACCAATGCCGAACCGACGCCTTTGCCGGATTCAAGGGAATCCAATGAAATAATCTCGCAATCATTGTCATGTTTTTTATAGGTAAGAAGGCCCAAACGCGTTTTGTCCTCGTATGCTATGAATCCGGGGAGCCGGTCGGCATGATGAAGCATACCCCGTGTAACGATATCCGGACTGCCCCACCGTTCGCATAAAAGTGTTCGAATCCAAATTGAATCTTTATCTTCCACATTTGCTATCTCCAAAGTTTCAACTCCATGACCATCGGCACCCGAAGACGATTTGTTGGGGTGGTTCTCGTGGGATTATACCAGCCGTACATTTTTCACTATGGCCGTAATTACATCTCGGGTTTCATTCTTTCATCTAAGAAGCCTGCTTCCTACATTGTCGGGCTTGTTCTACAGGGCCTTCGGAGATGAGCAGGGTACCATAGCCCGTGAATATAGTATTTTTGATTCGAATTCAGACCCGCTTGAAATTATTTTACAGGTCATATTATTCAAGCATGTCATACAAGAAAATCCGTGTCCGTTCTATTTTACCTCTCATTTGGAAGCTTTACCTAAGTATAGGGTGTAAGTAAACACGCCGATTTGTTCCGAATAACCATCGATCAACGGCCACTTCCGAAGCGCCATGTCCATCTGCTGCTGCTTACGCGGTATTATTATTGGTGGTTGCTTGCAGGAAATCTTAAGCACCTCATTGTCACGAAATATTTCGAAGGACAGGGTCAATGGACGTTTGGGGTTGCGTTTTAAATCCAGTTTGCCACTGTTGAGTTTTGCCCAAAATGTGCCGGATATCTCATTACACTCGGCACATTTTTGCTCATAGGATATTCGATTGGATACATTCTCCTTAATGTCATAGATTTCCGGATCTTTGGTTTCTATCATTTTAAATGGGATCTGAACCACACATCTATTTTCGAAGGTACAAACACTGGGATTCTTTTCAATCATCAGCCTGGCTTCATACGGCTTTATCTTTATTTCAGCCTCTTTTGTATATCTGCGTCCGCAAAAACCATTGGTCCGTACATTAATAACATCCTTGCCGGGATGTGTACCTTTCGCAGGGTCCAAATTATAGGTCGCAGTGACAAATCCGTCATCACCCTGAGTCCCCTGATGGGTATCAATTTTGCCCCTTGCGGTTTCGACTGAGAAATAAACGGGCTGTTTTAATCTGACCAATTTTCCGTTGCAATGGAATACGCGTACGGTGATTATGCTTTGATCCTTTCCTGCTTGAAAGGATACTTCCGGTGGACTCAGGGTAATTTCAAGGCGCGGATTTCTGGCCGGCCAGGGATGCTCCTCTTCACGGGTTTTTATCAGATCCGCAATATCGCCGAATCTTTCTATCGATTTCGAAAGCATTGCATCAAAATCGGCTCCTTTTTTAATTTGAACTTCATCGATGATATACGCTCTACCCATATCAACCATTTTGCTGGTGATAAAATAATTAAAAGTTTCAACTGTATCAATTGAAAGCGTGATTCTATAGTCCGCGCAACCCGGCTCTTTCCGGACTTCTAAACCATCTGAGTTTTTGGATATTATTTCTTCCGCTTTTGAAGAAATCTCATTTTTCCAGCCTTGTTCGGTTTTGAATCCATAATCATCTTGTAGCATCTGCAAAGAAGCCTCAGTTATCTCCACGATTATTTGCACCTTTGGTTTTGGGCATGGATCCGTGAAAACAGCATGGGAAAAAAGCATATAAGAAACTAAAATTAGTAAACAAACCCTCAATGTATTCAAGGAACACCTCCATTTTACAGGCACGACCCGACTATTTTTAGCTATGCAGGGCCCACCGCATTTGCGACACCCAGAACAGCGTGGGCTGACGTCGCGTATTTACCAATACGCGGACAGCTATGACCTGAAATACACCATTGGTTGGAGAGCGCTACTTAATGCCTCCGTGATTTTGAAGAATTTCGCAGATCCTCGTTTCTTGGGTAGATACGCATTGGTCATGTGCTTGCCGCAAAGGTGTCCAACCACGATTGTCCTTGGCGTTGACGTCGGCACCTTTTGAAATGAGTAATTGACAGAGGTCAGCATTATTGTTGGAACTGGCAACAAAAAGCGGCGTTTGTCCCTCTTCGTTCCTCGCTTCGATATCAGCGCCCTTTGAAATAAGCATTTCACCAAGTTCCAGGCAGCCCACCATGTGGAGTGGGGTCTTGTCTTCATATCCTTTGGCATTAATTTCCGCACCTGCAGAAATCAGAAATTCGGCAATTCCCCTTACGCTCTCATCGTGGCATGAATATACGGCTTGGTGTAAAAGCGTATAACCGCCAACGTTTATTCCCGTATCAGCCCCTTGGTTAACCAATAGTTTGAATATCTCGACACCTTCCTTGGTGCGACTGTTCAGGGCGCCGACCAAAGGGGTAAAACCAATCTCACGACCGGCATTGAGATCCGCGCCTTGTGAGATCAGGAATTCACAAACCTCTTTCCGGCCATTGGCTGCCGCATAATAAAGCGGCGTCATATCATGCTTGTCGAGTGCATCTACGTTTTCACCATTGAGCAGAATCGTTTTGATCTCTTGCAATAATCCCTCTTTGGCAGCCTTGTGGATATCTGCTGCGCAGGTGACGGAGTCCACACCCAATACAAAAAGCATGATAACGAAAACACTGAGCAAAAGTTTCATCGGCACCACCTCATCATTGTTGACGGTTTATCAAATGTAGCTGGAAACAATATGGCTATTTTAGTAATGATGTTTCTATCCGCATCTATTTGCCTAATCGCAACGATCTCTAATCTTTTATTGTTCATCCGATTTCCATGTGTACCGGCTGATAATGCATTCAGCGCATTCTTTAAAACCGATTCTTTGATACGTGCCTTTCCCATGGGTGAGGCATATTCAATTGCCTTGGCAATTAAAGTACTTGGAATAGATTGAGGGGGATTTCTCATGCTTCTCCTCTTTTGGAAAAGTATGAACTTCTGAGCTGCATCGAATATGCGGAAACCCGACACCGGAAGCAATGTCAGTATCAAACCTACAACATTTACGGGGCCACATCAAGTCCGCTGATCATGGAGATCGGCTACAGACTTCGCCCTAAGAAAAAAAGGGCTCCCGCTTACACTGGCAATTTGACAAGCAGTGCCCTGCCGGAGCCCTTGCCCGGTGAATGCACGGGGAGGGTATGGTGGTGATTATGTGATAGAAAAATAATCTTCAGGTGTTCGCACGGTTTGATGTGTCATTCATAGCTGATGCCGGAATCGTCAATTGGAAAATGCGGCGCGGTTTATTCCGCTGCCACATTAAAGCAACTCTCCATGGCGGTCTGGTTTCCACTGGATTCCCTCACCAGGATCTCGAATTTGAACTCATCACCCTGTTCGATGAAACCGGCCGGGATCACTGCCGATGTAATGGTCGGTGGTAGGTCAACACTGTAGATCAACAGGGTCGGCTCTTCCCGTTCGACCACCACTTGATACTTGACCACTGTAATGGGCTCATTGATTCTACCCAGATCGGGGTGGGAGTGGGTAACAAAATCCCAACTGATGGTAACATCGCCGGATACTGCCACCGGCGGTTCCTCGACTTCACAATCTGCCACCACCGCCTGCCCGTTAACCAATATATTTTCCGGCGGTGCCGGCATCAGGTGAGTAAGCACCACTGTGCTTTCAAGTTCGCTGCCCTCAAGCGTTATGCCTTCTATCTCATACCGGCCTTCGGGAAACCGCCGGAAAAATCGTTCCGGTGCCAGTTCATCAAAGGTGGGTTCGGCACTTTCGAAAAATATTTCGGTAAGACCTTGGCGGCGCAGGCGACCGCTGACCCGGATGTTGAGCATTTTACGTTCCCGGGTGTCCTCAATGGACAGCCATTGCCAGGGATCACCATCAATCAGGGCGTGGATACCCAAGTCCCCATCGGTGTTGTTGAGTTCGAAATATAAACCCGCTTCACTAAACGGGATATCACCCCTGCCCTCATCCTCGTCTGCCAAAGCCATCGGGGCGGTGATTGCACACAAGATCATTATTAAACCAGGGATAAGCATAAATGACAGGAAACGTGTTGCCGCGATTGTTTTAATACAATTGTCGTGCACTGTCGTATTCATAGCATCTTCTCCTTTTTTAGTGTGTCGTGGACACGGTTAAGGGTGGTGCGTCAATCATTTTGAGCGCAATTGCAAGGCTTTTGAATAATGACCATACAATGGAAAGCTTATGCGGGGATTAGCTCAATATTATGATTTTATAATATTGGCGTCGGGAAATTTTCCAATTGAGCCGCGTGCCATGTAATTTCTCCAGAGTGTTGCATGTTTTCACCAGAACTGGCGTTTAATGGAGAATTAAAAAAAACAATTGACACCCAAATTATTATGTTGTTATAACGAGTTTGATGGCACCGATATGTGTTGTTAACCCTTACAAAAAGGGTTTAAAATTAAACTTGGCCTTTATAACAGATGATGATCTTTCTTCTTGTTATAATGTATTGATCTTAACCATCATAGAACCTGAGGACGGCAGACAGACACATGGAAATCCGCAACATAGACGCTGATATATTGATCATCGGCGGCGGCAGCGCCGGTTGCCTGGCAGCAAGCCGGGCATTGCAATTGAACCCGGAGTTGTCGGTCGTCATTTTTGAAAAAGGGGACATTAAGTACAGTGGTTGTATTACCCGGGGCATGGATGCCCTGAATATGGTCGCCATACCCAATGTCACCAGTCCGGAACTGTATTTGGAAGCGCTTCGGCTGGAAACCAAGGGCATACTCGACGAACCGCCGAGTTATGAGATGGCGAAACGGTCTTACGACCTGCTGAAGCGCCTGGAACGCTGGGGGGCATATTTCCCGGTGAACAAGGATGGCAGCTACCGCACCCTCCAATACCATCGCAAAGGTAAATTTTTGACGGAGATGGAAGAACCGGACCTGAAGCTCATCGTCGCCAGAAAGGCCTTTGACCGCGGCGCCAAGGTGGTGAACCGGGTGATGGGGGTAAAGCTGCTGCTCGACGACGGCCGGGTCGCCGGTGCCGTGGGCATGAATGTGCGGACCGGTGAACTCGTGGTCTGCCGGGCCAACGCCGTCATTCTGACCGCCGGCGGGCAGGCCAGGTTTTCCCTTCCCAATTCCGGCTATCTCTATGGCGTGTTCGATTACCCGGGCAATACCGGGGATGGATACACCATGGCCTTTGACGCCGGTGCCGGGTTGAAGGGTATGGAGTGCGGCCGGCGCACCATCAACATCAAGGACGCCAATGCACCGTTGCTGGCCATTACCCTGCCCCGGGGCGGCAAGATTCTGGACATTTTTGACAACATCATTTTAGAAGGCCAGTGCCATGGCCGCGACATTATGCCCAAAATAGTGGCCGAGGGCCGGGGACCGTTGCGGGTTCGACTGAGCCATCTGCCTGAGGAAATGATTCTGGAAATCGAACGATTCCTGTTCACCGTTGAACGCCCCATGCAGGAACGGTTTTTCAAAAAACGGGATTTTAACTTCAGAACCGGTGATCTGGAACTCTGGCCGACAGAGGTTCACATCTGTGGCGGCCATAGTGTATCGGGCATTCATGTGGATGAGAAGGCCCGGACCGATGTGGCGGGGCTTTACGCGGCCGGTGATACGGCCAGTGTGCCCAAGCAGCATCTCACCGGCGCCTTTGTATTCGGCGAGATTGCCGCCGAGGAGGCGGTCCGGTATGTTGCGGATCAACCCCGGACGCGCCTTGACGACAACCTGGTCCGCCAGGTTGAGGCCCGGCGCAATGCCCGCTTTACCTCCACCGGCCGCCATATCAGCGTACAGGAACTGGAGTATAAAGTCCGGCGGTTTATCGGCGACTATGTCATTTCACCGAAAAATGAATACAAATTGAACCGGTGGCTGGAGTGGAGCGACAGATTCCGGGATGAGATAGACAATGAAGTGCGGGTGAGCAATGGGCATGAACTGACCAAATTGTATGAGGTGGAAAACATAGTTCAATGCGCATGTTTGTCCGCCAGGGCCTCCATTGAACGAAAGGAGAGCCGCTGGGGATACGGCCATTTACGGACTGATTTTCCGGACACCGACGACGCCAACTTCAAATGCCACATGATGCTGCGAAAAGGCGATAGTGACAGGGATGTCCGGGTGAGCAAACAGGATGTGATCAGATTGAAATCTTGAGATGATTCAAAACGGAATTGATTGCAAATTGATTACAATTAGATCGATTACGATTAAATTGATTAATTTAAATACGCTCAGTTTAGGTTAAACATTAGGAGCCAATTTCATGATATCGGACGTAAATATATTTGTTGATCGGGATGCATGTTTTGCATGCGGTATATGTGTGGATCGATGCGGATTGGACAACCTGCGGTTATTCGTGGCGCCATGCCGCAGTGCGTGTCCCATACAGATGAATTGCCAGGGGTATGTGCGCCTGATTGCCCAGGGCAAGGAAAAAGAGGCGGCGGAAGAGATGCGCAAATATCTGCCGTTCAGCGGAATTCTGGGACGGGTATGCACCCATCCCTGCGAATCGGCATGCGAGCGTGCCAGCCTGGGTGACGGGGCTGTTCATATCCGCGCGCTGAAACGGTATCTGGCTGATGCATATCCGGATATTGCCGGCCGGTTGCCGGCGGTGGCCGCTGATACCGGTAAAAAAGTGGCTGTTATCGGAGCCGGGCCGTCCGGTATGATGGCGGCTTATGAACTGCGGGCCAAAGGACATGCGGTGACCGTATATGAAGCCTCCTCAAAACCGGGGGGATTGATGCGCTGGGCCATTCCCTCATTCCGCCTGCCGGTGTCAGAGGTGGATTCCGCAACGGACATGCTGGCATCCATGGGAATCGATTTCAAAACAAATGCAGCGCTGGGTGAGGATTTTACGCTTGAAGAAGTGGCCGGCGATCATGATGCCGTGCTGCTGGCGATCGGGGCCGGCCCGTCGGCTTCACCCGCGTTTCCCGGAGAAGATCTGGATCAGGTTTACCATGCCCTGGATATCCTCGAGTCGGTTAAAGAAAACAAACCCATCGATCCCGGTGACTCGGCCATCATCATCGGTGGGGGTAATTCCGCTGCGGATGTGGCCCTGACCCTGAAAAAACTTGGTGTCGTTGATGTACGCATTGTCTGCCTTGAAAATACGGATGAGATGCCGTTGTTCGACATAGAACGCCGTGAACTTCAGGAAGAAGGCGTTATCATCGAGAATTGCTGGGGCCCCAGGAGTTTCACCTTGAATGACAGCGGCAAAATCGAGGTTGAAATTTCCAAGTGCCTGAGCGTTTTCGATGTTGACGGCAGCTTCTGTCCGCAATTGGAAGATACATGCCAACTGGGATTTGAGGCCGATTCCGTGGTGCTTGCCGTGGGTCAGAAGCTCAATGCCAAAGGCATTCCGGCGGAAATGGTTGCCGACGGGAAGCAATTGGAAGTGGACCCGCTGACATTGAAGTCCGCCTCCGCAAAGAATGTTTTCTGCTGCGGCGACGCGGTCACCGGCCCGAGTTCCATTGTGATAGCACTGGCACAGGGCCGTGAGGCGGCAATCTCCATCGATCGCTTTGTCTCAGGCGAAAATCTTGCTTGGGGTCGGGACCGGAGTGCCATCGACGGACATATTTCCGAATACGAAGCGGATCATTCGCGCGCAGTGGGCGGTGGGCGCGGTATCCTGGGCCGGCTGCCGGTCAATAAAAGAACCATCGACGCGGAGATCGAGGCATCACTCACACCGGAACAAGCCCGGCAGGAGGCGGACAGATGCCTGAGCTGCGGCCGCTCGGCCGAGTACAACAAGGCCTGCTGGTATTGTCTGCCGTGTGAGATCGAATGCCCGACCAATGCATTGGAAGTCAAGTTGCCGTATCAAGTCCGATAAGCCGGGTAAAAACACCGATAACGGATTGTAGAGTACGGTTTCGGATTCTGATACGGAAGCACGGGTCCATGGTGCGGAAGAATCGGTATAGGACATCGTTTCAGCAATCTTGCGGGTAAGACACACATACTGGCTTCACATTCACACTATACGATTCAAGAAAAAGGAGGGGAAGATGAAACGTCAATCCACACTTAACCACGTGAAGGTACTGTTCACCATCGGCTGCATTCTGGGGATGGTTTTTTCCGGTACGACCTTAGCCAGGAACAACCCTCCGGATCCGCTGATCATCGCCTCTGGTGTGGATGCCACCATTCTGGACCCCCCGCGCATGACCGGCCAGGTGACCCAGAACATGCTTTTCCATATTTTCGATCGTCTGGTGGGATTGGACGCCAAAGGTAATTTCATACCGATCCTGGCCAAATCCTGGGAATTGAAAAACCCCACAACCCTGGTGATGCACCTGCGCGATGATGTCACTTTTTCAAATGGTGAGAAATTTACCGCCGAAGATGTGAAATTCAGCCTTGAGCGATACACGGACCCGAACCTGCCTGGAAAGACACTTGCCAAGACACTGCAGAGCACCGGTCAGTTGAGCGGCGTGGAGGTCATTGATGATTATACGGTGGCACTGAAGACCAAGGCGCCGGCCCCCCTGTTGATTCCGGTCCTGGTTCGCTATTGTATTATGCCGAAGGCGTATTACACTTCAACGGATCTGGAAACACTGGTGTCCAAACCCGTGGGTTCCGGTCCCTATATTCTCAAAGAGTGGATCAAGGATGAGAAGTTAGTGATGGAAGCCAATGAAAATTACTGGCTGGGCAAGCCGACCATTAAAACCGTCATTTGGCGATCCATCCCGGAAACGGGCACGCGAATCTCGGAGCTGGTGACCGGAAACGTCCACATCGTTTCAGATGTACCGCCGGACCTCATCAACAGCATCAAGACCGACAAAAGCCGTGTATCCGCCACAGCCGGCCTCAGGCTGATGTACACGGGGATTGTGACCAACGACCCGAATCTTCCCACCAGTGACAAACGGGTCCGTCAGGCCATGAATTATGCCATCGATAAGAAAGCCATTACGGACAGCATCTTCCATGGCATGACCAAGCCGTTTGACAGCCTTTTCCCGGATGCCTTCGCCAATCCGGACGTAAAGGCATATCCCTATGATCCGAAAAAGGCCAAAGCACTGTTGAAAGAAGCTGGTTATCCCAACGGATTCACAATAGAAATGGCCAGTCCCAACGGACGAAACCTGAAGGATGTGGAGGTCGCCCAGGTTGTGGCCACCTATCTCCAACAGGTCGGTATCAAAGTAAAATTCAATGCCTATGACTGGGTGACCTATTCCCGGTTGATGAAATCCAAGAAAGCGGAATGGAAGCTTTACTTCATGGGTCAGGGTGGTTGGGTTACCATGCTGCAGAACCTTGCAAGGACATTTGATGTGCGCCAGTCGCCGTGGGCGCTGCACGCATGGGCCCCGGAAAAATTCGTTCAATTGTTCGACGAAGCATCCACGGAAGCCAATCCTGAAAAACACAAAGCCTTGATGTGGGAAGCGGAACAATTGATCTGGGATGAATGCCCGTGGATATTTTTATACAAACAACCCTTGATTTACGGGGTGAGTAAAGACTTGAACTGGGATATCTGGCCCACCGGTCAGGTGGTGTTGCATTGGACGGTGTTGCCGGCCCTGCAGGAGTAAAAAGACAATCCACTCCCTGATCCATGGATTGAGGTGAAGGAGCCGGCCCTCGTCGCTCCTTCACCGCTTTGCCCGTGAGGGTTCATTGAATCGCTGACCGGCAAAGCAATCACTCAGAGAGCCGACTTACCGGGACCAGGCGGTCCCTCAAAATTTAATTAAAGTATCGTGGAGCCAAGCATGGACAATCCGTTAGACGAAGCCGCATTTCAATGTGTCAAAATACCGGAATTCCCGGCAAAACCCCGGGACCGGGGAATCACCATGGTATTGGAATACGGGCTGGGCCTGCCGTATCAACAGGGGCTCATCGATGCCGCCGGCAATTTCCTGGACCTGGTCAAACTCGGCACCGGGTTGTCGCGGATTCTCCCGAAAAACGTATTGAAAGAGAAAATCAGACTTTATATCGACAACAATATTCCCTGTTTCCCGGGGGGGCAATTTTTCGAGTTGGCCTATATGCAGAAACGTGCGGACGCCTACCTGGATGAAGCAGCGGCCATGGGATTCTCCCATGTGGAAATCTCAGATAACTGCATTGATCTGCCGCCCAAGGTAAAAGCGGATTTCATTCGCCGGGCCATCGATCGTGGACTGACCGTTCTGGGCGAAAGCGGGAAAAAGCTCGAAATCAGCGATCCGAAGGTGTTGATCGATGATTTGCATAACTGCCGGGATGCCGGGGCGTGGAAGGTGTTCGTCGAAGCCGCCGAACTCATCTCCGACACAGGTGTCAACATGGCGCTGGTGGATGCGCTGACCAGTGAAGTGGACATCGATTATATGATTTTTGAAATACCGGGGCAGTGGATGAACACCATGACCTTCAGCAAACAATACAGCTATTGGAAAATGCTGATCCAGAATATCGGTCCGGCGGTGAACCTGGCCAATATCCAGGCCGAAGAGTTGCTGCGGCTCTCGTTGCTCAGGCTCGGTCTTGGCGCGGACACCTCCATCGAAAAGGGAGCGTTCATGATGAGCAAGCGCGGAGAACTATAGCCCGGGATATGATTGCGCGGCCTTATGTCCGGTGAATGCGGTTGGACAACCCGGCGAGCGTATTTTCAGAACACACAGACAAACAATGAGAAGAGCAAATGCAATTTAATTTCCTTTTATGTTCCGAACGATCCGGCAGCAACCTGATTACCAAGATACTCGATGCCCATCCCGAGGTGTGCGGCCCGTTTCCGCGTCATGCCATCCGGTATTTTGCACCCAACAGCTATCGTTACGGGGATCTGGACAATGACGCAAACTGGAAGACCCTGGTTGGTGATATTACGGAATTCATGAACTGCGGATTTTCGGACTGGATGACACAATTGACGGTGGACCAGGTGCTGGCCGGCGTGCAGACCCGCACCACCGCGGCGGTAATCCGGTATTTCTATGAATACGAAGCCCGGGCACAACATAAAGAACAACTTTTTGTCAAAGAAAACCATGCCTATGAGCTTTTGTCCTTTACCCTTTCGCACTTCAACACCGCCAAGTTTGTGTGGCTGGTGCGTGATCCCAGGGATATGGCGCTGACCTGGAAAGAATCCACCGCCCATGGCGGCGTGCGTGCCGGCAGCCGCATGTGGCTCCGTGATCAGGGCGAGAGCCTGAAGACCTACGGCTATCTGTCCCATCTCAAGCGCATAATCCGGGTCAGGTTCGAAGACCTGGTAACCCGGCCTGAGACAGAAGCCGCCCGGATTTGTGATTTCCTTGGCCTCGCTTATTCGGATGACATGCTGAAATTTCATGAAAAAGAGATTGTGCGACGAAATGCCGACAAGAATATCCTCGGCGGATGGAAAGATCTGAAAAGCCCGATCATGCCGGAAAATGTGGGTCGCTATAAAACATTGCTAAGTGACCCGGAAATTCGATATGTTGAGGCATTGTGCCGGCATGAAATGGAATGTTTCGGTTATCAGCCGGATTTTAATGAGGATTCGGACATCGATGAACTGGAACGGCAACTTCCCAATGAAGTACAGGTGGTCAGCCCTGAACGGGCTGAAATCCGGGAAAAGTACTTCATTCATTTCGCGCGGGTCATCGAAAAGGTTAATCAACGAAAGCTTTACATTTAAAGCATCCGGATGCCGAGGCGGAACCGCCGCCGGAGCACCCCGAATGAAGACAAGGAAAAGGGAGAAAGAATGGCCAAAGCCCAAGTGAATAAATTACCGGCTCTTGGAAACGATGATTTTAAACCGCTATATGCCCAGCTAACCGATGCCATTTCCCAATACATTAAAAATGAGTCTCTGGTACCGGGGGACCCCATTCCTTCGGAAAATGATCTCATCAAGCACTATGGCGTCAGCCGGATGACCGTGCGGCTGGCGATCCAGCGTCTGGCCACCCAGGGTGCAATCCGGAAAATTCAAGGCAAGGGAACCTTTGTGGCGGAAAGCCTGCTAACCGGTTTTGTGCAGGCCGGGCAGTCCCTGGAGGATAATCTGGCCCGGGAAGGCATCACCGTGGAAAACGATTTGCTGGAAGCCGCCTTGTTCAAGGAGCCCATTGCACTCTGGCTGAATGAACTCCAAATGCCCAAAGGCAGCCCCTTATTCAAAATCAAACGGCTCAAACGGGCGGATCAGCGCCCCCTGGGCATCGAGGTCCGGTATTTTCCCATCCCCATCGCCTCCCTTTTTCGAATTGAGGAATTTACCGCCACGCCGATGATCGAAATCCTCAACAGCAATAAGGAAACGGAGGTTCACCGGGCCGTCTTCAGGCTGCACGGAGAATCGCTGTTGGAGCATTACACGGAAATTCTGGAAGTGGCCGATGGCGCCCAGGGTCTTGTCCAGATGGAGACTTACTACAACAAGTCCGATGAGCCGGTGATGACGGGTAAGATCGTACTGCTTTCCGACCGGGTGGAGCTTCGGTACGAGAGCAAGAAGCCGGACAGTTTTTCGGAAAACCTGGAAATGGTCGAACAACCATACGTGGTTGTCTCACAACAGAAATAAACACAGGGATTGATGATTGGGTCGGTATGGCGGGTGCGGTGGAGAGCGGAATTACCTTATTGGTCTCCACTCTCCTGAAATTGCCTTTTTCCAATTTTACCCCAATATAAACAGGACCATAGTGCCACCTTTAATCGAAGTCAGGAATCTGAAAACCGTATTTGATACCGATGCCGGTTTTGTAACCGCCATCAATGGTGTCAATTTCAATATCCCCCAGGAAAAAACCCTAGGGGTCGTCGGTGAAAGCGGGTGTGGGAAATCCATCACCGCCATGAGTATCATGGGATTGATCCGGCCGCCGGGGTCCATCGCGGCCGGGGAGATCATATTCCACAAAAACGGATCGGCCGTTGATCTGACAAAACTCAATCCCAAAGGTGCTCAAATGAGGGCCATCCGGGGCAATGAGATTGCCATGATCTTCCAGGAACCCATGACCTCCCTGAACCCGGTTTATACCATCGGCAACCAGATTGCCGAATCCATTGCCCAGCACCAGAGATTGACTGGCCGGGACGCATGGGACAAGGCCATTGAGATGATACAGGCGGTAGGCATCCCTTCCGCTGCCCAGCGGGCCCGGGACTACCCGCATCAATTGTCCGGCGGAATGCGCCAGCGGGCAATGATTGCCATGGCGCTGTCCTGTAATCCCAGGCTGCTCATCGCCGATGAGCCCACCACCGCCCTTGATGTCACCATCCAGGCCCAGGTCCTGAAACTGATCAACGATCTGCGCCAGGAATACAAAGCGGCCATCATGTTTATTACCCATGATTTAGGGGTGATTGCCCATATGGCGGATGAGGTGATTGTCATGTACCTGGGACGAATAGTGGAAAGTGCCCCGGTACGGGATATATTTCACGACCCCCGGCATCCGTATACCCAGGGATTGATGAGCTCCATACCCTCTTTATCCACTTCCAGGAGGCGGCGGTTGAAAACCATCCACGGGGTGGTCCCCAGTCTCTCCGAAGCCGGTGCCGGTTGCGGATTCGAATCAAGATGCCATAAGAAGAAGCCGGAATGCAGCAGGGAAGCACCGCCCCTGACCGAAGTGGCACCGGGCCACATGGCGGCATGTTGGCAATTAAACCGAGATGGAGCGGCGGTGTTCGACACTGACAATGAATTTTAAATCTAGCGCTATGGATAAAAAGACGCAGACAAATACCAACTTGCTCGACGTTACCGATCTGCAAAAATACTACCCGGTCCACAAAGGGGTGTTCCGATCGGTTGTGGGACAGGTGAAGGCGGTTGATTCCATAAATCTCTCAATTAAAAAAGGGGAGAGCCTCGGCCTGGTCGGTGAAAGCGGCTGCGGTAAAACCACTGCCGGACGAACCATCATGGGCTTGATCAAAGCCACCGGCGGGGATGTCCATTTCCAACGCAGAAAGGCGGATGCCGCGGGCGGACCGGGTGAGGCGATCAATATCACCAAGGCGTCACCGGATTTGATGAAAACCCTGAGGACGGAGATGCAGATCATTTTTCAGGATCCGTATTCGTCTTTAAATCCGCGCATGACCATCGATGAGATTATCGGTGAAGGGCTTCGGGTTCATGGCGTGGCCAGGGGTAGGGATTGGGTGGACAGGGTACGGGAATTGCTGGAACTGGTGGGTCTCAGTCCCGACCATATGAAACGGTTTCCACATCAATTCTCAGGCGGCCAGCGACAGCGGATCGCCATCGCACGGGCGCTTGCCCTTCGCCCCCAACTGGTGGTGGCAGATGAGCCGGTGTCGGCACTGGATGTGTCCATCCAGGCTCAGGTGCTCAACCTGCTGCAGGATCTCCAGGAACAGCTCGGGCTGACATACCTTTTCATCTCCCATGATTTATCGGTTATCAAATATATAACGGATCGCGTGGCCGTTATGTACCTGGGTAAAATTGTGGAGCTGACGGATACCGATGCGCTTTTCAGCAAGCCCGGACACCCGTATACCGAGGCGTTGCTTTCAGCCATTCAGGTACCGGATCCGGACCACCGGATTCAGCAGATTCTGTTGGACGGTGATGTACCCAGCCCCTTGAATCCGCCCACCGGATGTTATTTTCATCCGCGATGCCGCTATAGACAAGATCAATGCCGAAACGAACAACCGGCCTACCGGGAAGTTGAAGCCGGCCATTTCGTCACTTGCCATTTATCGGAAACGCTGTCACTGCAACCTTTATATCAAAGCTGAAAGCATACTCATGGGAAATAGGAATTAGGTACAAATGGTAGGGTATTTCATACGCAGACTGTTTTTTTCTTTACTGGCGCTCCTTGGGGTGATCATCTTCATCTTCCTTCTCACCCGGATGCTGGGTGATCCGGCAGCGTTAATCCTCGGTGCGGATGCCACCAATGAGGAAATCGCCATGCTGAATCAGGAGTGGGGCCTGGACCAGCCCCTGCCGATGCAATTGTACCGGTTTCTGATCAATTTCGCCCAGGGTAACTGGGGTCAGTCTTTTCGCCATGGCCGTCCGGTCCTGGATATGATCATGGAGAGACTACCCGCTACCCTGCAATTGACCTTGACCGCACAATGTCTGGCCCTGTTTCTGGCCGTGCCGCTCGGTGCCATCGCCGCGCTCAAGCGAAAGTCCGCTTACGACCGCGGGGTGATGGTGGCGGCCATGCTCGGTCAATCCATACCCATGTTCTGGCTGGGGCTGATGATGATCATCCTGTTCGGTGTGAAACTGGAGTGGCTGCCGGTTTCCGGTAAGGGAACATTCCTCAATATCATCATGCCGGCCATCGCCCTTTCCACGGTGCCGCTCTCCATCATGACCCGGTTACAGCGATCCAGCCTGCTGGAAGTGCTCCAGATGGACTATATGGTCACCGCTGAATCCAAGGGCCTCAGCGATATGCGGGTCATCTTCAAACACGGACTCCGCAACGCCTTTATCCCCGTACTCACCGTATTCGGCATTCAGATCGGAAGAACAATCGGCGGCGCTGTTATCGTTGAAACGGTATTTGCCTGGCCGGGCATGGGATTGCTGATCATCCATGCCGTCCACAATCTGGATTTTCCGGTGATTCAGGGGGGGGTGATCATGATCGCCATGGCCTTCATACTCGTCAGTCTGATTGTTGATCTCTCATATGCATTCGTAGATCCAAGGGTAAGGAAAGAATGAAAATATCGGATACCATTAACAGAATCGAGCCACCGAAAAGTTATATCGGCCTGGCGCTGAAATGGGCGAAATGGCGGCGTTCCAGAATACCGGTCTGGGCATTTGTGCTGTTGTTCACGATCTCCGCCTGCGCCATATTCGCACCGGTCGTCAGTCCCGGTGATCCCAGCAAAATCAACTTGACCAAACGGTTGGTGCCGCCGGTCTGGGAATCCGGGGGCAGCTCGGAATTCTTGTTGGGAACGGATTCATTGGGTCGAGATCTGTTGAGCCGGATCATTCATGGATCGCGGGTTTCCATGCTGGTGGGGGTGGCTGCCGTGGTCCTCGGG
>JABDIN010000086.1 GCA_013003715.1 Desulfobacteraceae bacterium
TACTGGTTTTCCCGGCGCCGTTGGGGCCGAGGAGACCCAGGATCTCACCATTGTTGATCGTCAGGCTGATATGATCCACCGCACAGAAATCATGGTAATATTTGGTCAGATCTTCAACATGGATCATCTTTCTCTCCTTTTAATAATAATAGGGACGGTACTGTAACCATCAGTTGTGGCTGCGATGCAATAAACGTAGTCGTTTCAAAGGGGAGGCGGGCGAACAATATATGCTTGAAATGGTACTGTGGCAGTTGTTTCAAAGGTGGTGAATGTCATGTTCCCTCCAGCCATACCCATTCAACGGTAGCGGTTAAGATTTTGGGAATTTTATACTAAAATTCAAAGTTGTCAAGAGGTGTAAGCGGTGTAACCCCTTTTTTGGCGACTGCCTGGAGAGTAAACGATTGTAATTATGGTGCTGTTGGTTCATTGATGCGATCTGAATAGCGCATCCGGATGAACGATGGGGGTGCCTGCTCCCATATTCGGGGCCGGTAGAAAACACTTGACACATGATAGATTACATGTAATTTATCATGCAACTCTACATTACAAAGGAGTGCGGATGCACCAAAAGGAAAATGATAAAAACAATGGCCCTTTTGCCCGTCTTGCCCATGTATCTGTTGTGGTTGATGATATCGAAAAGGCGGTCCACTACTACGAATCGTTAGGCGTCGGTCCGTTTGCACCCCCATCAAATCATGAATTCTCTGCTGGTTTCTATCTGGAAAAACCGCTTAACAGCAAGCTGACGATCCGGGAAGCGGATATCGGCGGGATTACCCTCCAGCTTGTGGAACACCTTGAAGGCGACTGTGTGGCCAAAGATTATTTGGACAGAAAAGGCACCGGCGTTTATCACCTTGGATTTAAGGTGGATAGTGTCGATTACGCTGAAAGGACCTTGATCGAGTCGGGGGTTGGGGTCCTGCAAAAAGGCAGGCGTATGGATAACAGCGGCTACACATATTTTGATACAGAAGCGCAGGCCGGCGTGACGTTGGAGATAAAACAGGTGCCTGAAAAGGATGAAGATCGCGAAAGCAAAGGCGCATAATAGTGTTCAGATACGGTCCGCAAGAGTATAGCCCGGTTCCAATCGGGTTTTTTCCAGGTGGAAAGGGGGTGAACGGGTCTACAACAAAGACGAATTAGTCAGATTGGTCGGCAATGCAATGTATTACAAACCTTTTGCGCAAGGGGAAGGAAAATGAGAAAGACAGCTTCCATATTGGCCCTGGTAATATCTCTTATGTTGTTATTTAACACGAGTGCATGTTTTGCAAACGAACCTTCCGGAGAGCTGAAAATAGGCCTTCCAACGCTTTACGATCAGACATTCCATCCGATTTGGGGGACATTGTATCGAAGACAATATATGGAACCGATGTATGATTATATCATCGGTGTGGATGCGGACGGCAAGTATGTTTCCGAACAAAGTGTCGCATACAAGTGGGAAAGAACAGACGATTTGCTGACATGGACATTTTACATCCGAAAGGGGATAAAATTCCACAATGGAGATGACTTAACGAATGAGGATGTAAGGTATACGCTTGAACAGGCCGCAACCAAAAAGAATAACGCCGGCAGTCAGTCGGATTTCATGGAACATATCGCCAAGGTGGAAACGATGGCACCGGACAAGGTCGTCGTGTCCTTAAAGAAACCATGGCCGACGTTCATCAATGCGCTCACGGCGCTCAATGGTGCGGAAGGCTTGATCCAGCCGAAAAAATATATTGAGGAAAAAGGCGATGATTACTTCATGTCTCACCCCGTGGGATCAGGTCCTTATAAATTCTTCGAATGGAAAGAGGGTGTCCATGTAAAATTCGTGGCGCAGGATACGCATTGGAGAGTTGGAACTCCCAAATACAAATACCTGACATTTCAGCTTATGCCTGAAGAAGGGAGCCGCGATGCCGCACTGCGCGTCGGCGAACTGGACATTATCTCGGTGGGTATGGATAGATCCAAAAGATTGAAAAAAGATGGATTCGTGCTTCAGGAGAAAAAGGACGGCCTGTATGTCGGATTGATGTGGATCCAGCAATTTCAATCGGATTTTCCGATAAACAATAAAAAGGTGAGAGAAGCACTGGTATATGCCATCGATAAGAAAACGATTGTCGATTACATCTTGGCCGGCAGCGGCAGGGTGGTGGGAACGGCCACATCGATGTTTACCTGGGCCATAGAATATAAACCATATCCCCACACACCTTATGATCCCGAGAAAGCAAAACAGCTTTTGACGGAAGCCGGTTTTCCGAAAGGATTCACCATGTATTTGTATTCTTTCGTGACCAAACTGCCGGAAACTAAATTGATAAACGAGGCGATTGCCAGTTACTGGGAGGCCGTCGGCGTAAAAACCAAATTGTTGGAAATGGATTACAGCGCTTTCAAGCCGGTCTGGACAAAGAAAGCGGAACCTCCGGGACCGGCCGCATTCATTCTCGCCTGGCCGAACAGACCGGTCTATTCGTGGCGCCACATGTACGCATCCGATGCGCTATACAGCCATACAAAGGATCCAGTGATGGATCAACTCATCGGTGATTTTGAGTCCGAAACGTCCAGTGAGGGATACATAGAAGGCGCCAGGAAGATTATGGACTATGTCCTGGAAAACGCCTACGCAACGGGTATCTGCACAACCCATGAGCTGCATGCGATGAGCAAGGATGTTCCGGTATGGGAAATGGGTAAGGGGGTCGGATCATACCGTTGGGAATATATCGGTAAGTGATGCCCACGTGTTGTGAATTTTTTGATTAAATCAAATCCATAATTGACAGACCTCCGGGTTTAAACGTCGTGAACAGTTGGCATCGACGTTAAACCCGGGGTGAATCAATGCGGCCGGAACGTTGCCGGTTTATACAGCAGTCCGGATGTTATTATCTAAAATTTGAAATCGTAAGGCACCCAGATGCAACGTTATATCGTGATTCGATTCATTCAAACCGTCATCACACTTTTAATTTTATCGATAGTTATCTTCACACTTGTGCGCATGAGCGGAGATCCTGTTCTGTTGATGCTCCCGGAGACAGCGACCGAGGAGGATTACGAGCTTATGAAAAGTCAACTCGGTCTTAACAAGCCGGTCTATCAGCAATACCTGATCTTTCTGTTTGATGCGGTCAAAGGAGACTTCGGCAAATCGATTCGAACACGCAAACCGGTTATTTTGTCCATTAAGGAAACATTACCCAATTCCATCAAACTGGTGACGGTTGCTTTTGTGATTGGTTTTGCGCTGAGCATCCCCCTCGGGATTGTTGCAGCAGTGAAAAAGGGTACGGTGTGGGACAACATGGCCCGGGTAGTGACCGGACTTGGTCAATCCATACCCACTTTCTGGGTGGGATTGATGCTGTTGCAGATATTTGTGGTTTGGCTGCGGATACTTCCGGCATCCGGAATGGATACCTGGCAGCATTATGTCATGCCGGCCACCTGCCTCGGAATATTTCTCATGTCGGGAGTCGCCCGCCTGCTCAGATCGAGCATGCTCGATGTCCTGGATAGCGAATTCGTAAAGATGGCGCGTATCAAAGGTGTCAGGGAATCCGTGGTCATATGGAAACACGCGCTTAGAAACAGCCTGTTGTCCGTCGTAAGCTTCGGTGGAATGTACATCGCCATCATGGTCACGGGGGCTATTCTGGTGGAGACCGTGTTCGCGTGGCCGGGATTCGGGAGGCTGGCCTATGCGGCTATCGTTAACCAGGATTTCCCGTTGATTCAAGGTGTGGTGTTGACTGCCGGGGCCGTCGTCATGTCGGCTAATTTTTTTACAGATATTTTATACGCCTATCTGGATCCGCGAATCAGGGTACAGGTATAATATTAGCCCGGCAACCAATTGGTCAAACGAGATATGACCGGATAGCGTGGCGTTTCCGGCGGAATTTGCGGGGAACACCCTTCCTGCAGTCATCTTTGGCCACAAACCATAAATACGGATTTTGCGTATTTATCCGCCGGAGCAATATCAGTGAGTCGGAGTAATTTAGATGATCAAATCAAATTCACCGATGGGATTCATATTTAAGATATTCAGGCCCGGACGGTATCCTGTCATTCCAATAACCATCATATGTATTTTCATCCTGCTTGCTGTTTTGGGTCAGGCCATCGCACCTTATTCGGCAAATCAGATAGATCTTCGTGAACGCTTTACACCGCCGTTTTTCATGGAAGGCGGCAGTATGCGCCATCTCCTGGGTACGGACGCCATGGGCCGGGATATTCTCAGTCGCATCATCGTCGGAACTCGGGTTTCATTTATCGTAGCCATCCTGTCCCTGACTTTGGGGGGCGTTGTCGGTACCGCCCTGGGGATTATTTCAGGCTTTTATGGCGGAACAATAGACTCCATACTGATGAGAACAGCCGATGCAACGCTTGCATTTCCGATCATATTGCTGGCCATGCTGTTGGCTATCATCATCGGTCCAAGCCTCCAGAATGTCGTCATCTCCCTTGGAATCGTCCTGTGGGCACGGTATGCGAGGGTGGTTCGCGGGGAAGTCCTGAGTCTCAAGGAGCGTGACTTTGTGGCGTTGGCCAGAATTGCCGGGGCCTCGGGTATTCGAATCATGTGGAAACATCTATTCCCCAACATCCGCAGTACGCTTCTGGTCTTGCTGACACTTCAGGTTGGATGGGTCATCATCGTTGAGGCGTCATTAAGCTTTATCGGCGCCGGAATACCCGGCCCGACACCTGTTTGGGGATCAATGATTGCAAAGGGAAGAGATTACGTAACCACGGCCTGGTGGATTCCCTTTTTTCCCGGAATGGCAGTCGCCATCGTATGTTTGAGCTTCAATATGTTCGGAGACTGGTTGCGTGAGGCCCTCGATCCGAGAATGAGGCAGGTTGGGGGTGGGGGATAATATGAGCGAATTGTTGAATGTCAAAAACCTGAAAACCTATTTCTTTACCAAATATGGCACCGTGAAGGCCGTGGATGGTGTCAGTTTCAAGGTCGATAAAGGCGAAACCTTTGGTATCGTGGGTGAATCCGGTTGTGGGAAAAGCATTACAGCGCTTTCGATCATGAGGTTGGTGCCCGATCCGCCCGGTCGAATCGTCGGTGGCGAGATAGTCCTGGAGGGAGAGGATATTCTCAAAATCAGTGATAATGAAATGAGAAAGGTACGCGGCAAAAAAATATCGATGATCCTCCAGGATCCCATGACATCTCTGAACCCAGTGTTCACCATCGGCATCCAGTTGGAGGAAGCGATTAAAATCCACCAGGGATTGAAGGGCAGATCTCTTCGGGAAAGAGCCATAGAACTTCTTGAAATGGTCCAGATTTCATCCGCCGCAGTCCGGTATAAAAATTGGCCTCACCAGCTCAGTGGTGGGATGCGGCAACGGGTGATCGGTGCCATATCCGTATCATCGGAGCCACGGCTTTTGATTGCGGATGAACCCACCACTGCACTTGACGCCACTATACAGGTGCAATTCCTGCGGCTATTGAGGGAACTCCAGGAGAAGACAGGCGTCGGTTTGGTATTCATTACCCATGATTTTGGAATTATCGCCAGAATGTGCCAAAGGGCCGCTGTCATGTATGCGGGAAGGATTGTCGAAACCGGCTCCGTGAGGGATTTGTTCGACAACCCGTCGCATCCGTATACGGCGGCATTGATGAGATCACTCCCGAAATTGGAGGAAAAAGTCGAGAGACTCGCCAGCATCGAGGGCCAGCCGCCACCGCTCAACGATGATATACAAGGGTGCAGATTCGCAGAACGGTGTACCGTTGCAGAACATCAGTGCCGGCTGTCGTATCCGGATGAAACCGAGATCAGCGACGGGCATTTTGTAAGCTGCTGGAAATTCTAATGTAAGTCATTCGAGGGTTTTGCATGAGTTCGTTGCTTGAATTGAAGAATATAAAAGAGTATTTCCCCGTGATGAATGCGCGTATTTTCCAAAAAGTGGTGGGATATATACGTGCTGTCGATGACGTGAGTTTTTCTCTCAATGAGGGCCGGACCTTCGGATTGGTGGGAGAATCCGGCTGCGGGAAAAGTACCATTGCAAAGGTTATTCTGCAGTTGGAGAAACCCACGGCCGGGGCCATTTATTTCCGCGGGAAAGCGCTTACCGGTTTCAAAAGAGGGGAGATGGCGGACTATCATGCATCAGTTCAAGCGGTATTCCAGGACCCTACCAGTTCCTTGAACCCCCGCATGCGTGTGGCCGATATCGTGGCCGAGCCGCTTGTTATCAATAATAGTCAAAACAACAGCCGTTCCGACATCACGGATATGGTGGCGCAAACCTTGATGCAAGTCGGTATCAGCCCGGACAGGTCCAAATGCTTTCCCCATGAATTCAGTGGCGGGCAGCGACAGCGCATCGCCCTTGCCCGTGCCCTCATCGTGGGTCCCGGGGTCATTATTCTGGATGAATCCGTTTCAGCTCTGGATGTCTCCATCCAGGCGCAGATTATGAACCTGCTTAGGGATCTTCAGGAGGAATTGAACGTCGCCTATCTCTTCATTGCCCATGATCTGGCGACCGTAAAGTATATGAGTCATCGGCTGGGTGTCATGTATCTGGGAAAATTGCTCGAACATGGACCGGCCGGGAAAATAATCGAAGAACGAATACATCCTTATACGAAAGCGCTTTTTTCCGCTGCGATGCCCTCCCACCCGGATTTGATAAAGGAAGAGGTGGTTCTAACCGGTGAAGTTCCCAGTGCGTTCGATCTGCCGGAGGGATGCCGGTTCCACCCGCGTTGTGACCGTGCCATGAAGATCTGTTCCGAAGTTGAACCGGACCTGAAGGATGTTGCTGAGAACTATCAGGTTGCTTGTCATCTTTACCCATAGTGTCTGCCGCAAGGAATGAAAATGGACATCAGCACATATATGGAAAAAAACGGTCATGAGGGATTGAGCTTCTTCCGTGACGCTCATAGTGGATTGAAAGCGGTAATGGCCATACATGATACAACGCTTGGACCGGCCATGGGGCCGCCTAAAATCGCTTCATATGCATCGGAGGACGACGCTGTTCTCGAGGCGCTTCGATTTTCCTACAATCATACATATAAAAACGCCATGGCTGATCTCCCCTTCGGTGGCGGCCGGATAATAGTCATGGGCGATTCCGCTCACGCCAAAACCGAAGCCCTTGTCCGGTCACTCGGCCGGTTTATCGAGTCCATGTGCGGACGATACGTTATTACCGGCGGGGGGTCGGGTTTCAACGATGACGATACTGAGTTGTTGCTACAGGAAACCCGTCACATTATCGGATTGCCGGTCCACCACGGCGGCAGTGGAGACTCCGGGATCATGGCGGGGTACGGGGTTTACCACGGACTTAAGGCTTGTGCGCTGGAGGTGTTCGGAACGGACGCTTTAGCGGGTAAAACGATTGCAATTTCCGGATTGGGCAAGGTCGGTTCGGCTTTGGCGGAAAATGTTCTGAAAGAAGGCGCTTCCCTGATCGTATCCGATGTCCGAAAACCGGCATTGACCAAATGGAAGGAGCGCTATGGCGCCCTGATCGTTGATCCCGGAGAGATTTTCGACGTCCAATGCGATATTCTTTCGCCTTGCTCGGTGTCCAACTTTTTGAATCACCGGAATATCAAAAGGCTCAAGTGTAAAATTGTGGGCGGTGCCGCCAATAATCAATTGGCGGACCAACAGAAAGATGCCGAGGCGTTACAGCAGAGAGGTATTTTGTTAGCGCCTGAGTTCGTCATAAATGCTGGCGGCATCATCAATTTCTATGCGGAAATCGGCGGTTATAAACCTGAACTTGCCCGGTCTAAAACCGAAAATATCCATACGGTACTCAGTTCTGTCTTCAGTAAAGCCAAGCTTGAAAAAATAACGCCTGTGGAAGCGGCATATGCCCTGGCAAAAGAAAAAATCGATCAGGCATCCGGGCTCCGGGGAGTGAATCAGGGGATGTCCCGTCATCGCCCTGCCGACGGTATGCGGTCCTGACCATAAATAAAGGCCGATAGGAGTTGTTTTGGATACCTGGATATACGGGGAGTTTCGACAAGGGCGTTATTACATGCAAAATGTCATGCAATATACAGCCGGGAACAAGAAAAATATCATACACGGTTTTGTAAAATAACGGAATTGTCGCGGTAAAAACCAAATTGGTTTATCCAACCAGAGAGAATAACCAACAAAATGGGTCGGTGAGATGAAAAACAAGGAATGGGAGAAGATACTTGCCTCGGATTACAGTGCAAGGGGCCGGAGAAAGAAAACATTCGTCACGGATTCCAATGTTCCCCTGGCGGAAAACTACGACGGAAATGATTTAAAGGAATCCGGATTCGACCCGGCCCGGGATTTGAATCTACCGGGGCAATACCCGTATACCCGGGGTATATACCCATCGATGTACCGTTCGGATTATTGGATCATGGGGCAATACTCAGGATTTGGAAATCCCGAAGCCACCAACGAACGTTTCAAATATCTGCTTTCGAAGGGGCAGACAGCCCTCGCACTGGCCCTGGATCTGCCGACACAGGTGGGTGTCGAGTCGGATCAGGAGATTGCGGATGGAGAAGTCGGTAAGGCCGGGGTTTCCATCAATTCCTTGAAAGACCTGGAGGCCATATTCGATGGTATCCGGCTCGACCGGACAAAGCAGATTTTTACCACGGCGAATGCCATCGGCCCGATAATGCAGGCCATGTTCATTGCGTTGGGTGAGAAACAAGGATTGGATCCGAAGTCTTACAGCGTGGTGTTGCAGAATGACATCCTGAAGGAATATGTGGCTCGGGGGACGTACATCTTCCCGCCATCACCGTCCTTGAAATTCGCCCTCGACGCCGTCGAGTATTGCACCAACCATCAGCTCAAGTTTAAACCCATCGTCGTCTGCGGGTCCCACATGAGACAAGGCGGTGCCACGGCGGTCCAGGAAATAGCCTTTACCCTGGCCAATGCACAGGCGTACATCGACGAGGCGGTGAGCCGCGGGTTGTCCATAGATGATTTTGCTCCATCCATCGAGTGCCAGCTGTCCGTACCCATGTATCTTTTCGAAGAGATCGGTAAATACAGGGCCTTCCGGCGTATGTGGGCGCGAATGCTGAAGCGAAGGTACAACGCCAAAAATCCCGAGAGCATGAAATGCTTCATACGCGTCTATACCACGGGGTATACGATGACCGCACAGCAACCCTTGAACAATATCGTGCGGGTTACCATTGAGGCGCTGGCGGCCATACTCGGCGGTGCCCAGAGCCTGTCATGCAGCGCAATGGATGAAGTCCTCTCACTGCCTTCTCAGGAGGCAGCGCATGTGGCGTTGATGACGCAGCATATTCTGGCAAATGAAACCGGAATAGCCGATGTCGCCGATCCATTAGGCGGTTCATATTACATCGAGTCCCTTACAAATACGATAGAGGAAAAAGCACTGGAAGTGATGGCGGATATTGAGAAGATGGGTGGTGCCCAAAAAGCGATAGATGCCGGTCATTACCAGATGCTGATCCGGAAATCCGCCAGCGAATATCAGCAGCAGATCGAAGCCGGGGAACGCATCATCGTGGGGCTGAACAAATTCCGCGATGAAGACGCAAATATCAACGTCGATAGTTTTAAAATAGATGAAGAATTGCAGAAAAAGGTGATCGCGGATTTGCACCACCTCAAAGAAGAACGGGACGACGTAAGGGTGAAATTGAGTCTGAATAAATTGGATCAGGTTGTCAGAAGCGGAGACAATACGATTCCGGCGCTCCTGGAATGCGTCAGATCCTATGCAACCATAGGTGAAATGTGCCGGATCATCGGCAACCACTGGGGATATCATGAAGGCGGGGGATTTAGGTTATGAGTACAAAGCGAAAGATTCCAAGAATCCTGCTGGCCAAGATCGGTTTGGACGGCCATAGCCGGGGCGCATATGTGGTCGCCGATGGGTTGCGGAATGCCGGCATGGAGGTGATTTATACAGGTTTGCGCCAATTGCCCGCAATGGTCGCGACTGCGGCAGTCCAGGAAGATGTGGATGTCATCGGTGTTTCGTCGATGGCGGGGGCACACATATCCCTGGCCTGGAAACTGACCGCGGAACTCGAGAAGCACAATGCCCTGGATATTCCGATAATTATCGGTGGAATCATCCCCAACGAGGATCATGAGACATTGAAAAAGATAGGGATTAAAAAAATTTTTTTACCCGGAACGGAAGTGAAAGACATGGTGGATTACATCGAGACCGTGATGGAGGGGAAATGTGGAAACCTAAAATAGCCCGCAGCCTGGCCGGACCTGATATTGACAGCCTTCATTTGATGGGCTCCCGGTGCGGCACCTGCGGTAAAAAGTATTTTCCGGCGCGCAAGAATTGCCCTCATTGCATGACCGAAGATACGATCATGGACGTCGCGCTCAGTGATGCCGGGAAACTTCACAGCTTTGTCGTATGCGGTATCGCACCTCCCGGATATGAGGTGCCGCACGTCCAGGGATATATCGATCTGGATGACGGCGGTCCGCGGATTTTCTCTTTATTGACCGATTATAATGATGAAAAAAACCTTAAGGTCGGATGCGCGATGAAGCTCACCGTTATTCGAAAAGAGAGCGGTACGGCCGGCGTAGAAACCGTGGAGTACCGGTTCGCACCGGTGGAGAGCAAAAAGGAGACGGCATAACGTGAGAGATACATATATACTTGGCATCAGCATGAACCGGTTCGGTAAATACCCTGATAGCAGTATGCCGGAGTTGTCGTACGGACCGATTTGGGAGGCGATCCGGGATTCGAAGATAGACCCCCATGACATTGATATCTCATTTGTCGGCAATGCATACGGCGGTCTGATCACCGGTCAGGAATCCATGCGTGGTCAGACGATTCTGCGCGAGGCCGGTATTTTCATGAAACCCATAATCAACGTGGAGAATGCTTGCGCATCCGGCTCCACCGCCTTTTATCTCGCCCACCAAGCCGTAGCCTCGGGGCAGGCAAAACTGGCCCTGGCGGTGGGCGTGGAAAAGCTGTTTTGCGACAACACGGGCAAAAGCCTTCAAGCGCTGTCCACCTCATCTGATCTGGAAATCGAAGGGAAGATGGGCATCGTATTTGCCGGTATCTACGCCATGCGGTTGAGAACCCATGCCGCAAAGTACGGGATCACCACGGAACAGATGGCTATGGTCGCCGTGAAAAACCATGACCACGGGGCGCTTAACCAGCATGCCCAGCATCGCAAGCGGTTTACCATGGAAGAGGTCCTCGCCTCACGGTCCATTGTCGATCCCATAACGCTGTTGATGACCTGCCCCTTGGGAGACGGCGCCTCCGCCTGTCTTATCGGTGATGCGGAATCTGCGAGACAGATGGGTAAGCGGCCGGTCCGGATCTCCTCCACGGTATTGGGCAGTTTCGGTTACTCATGGCACGACAGTGAATCCGTCACCACAAGGGTCGCGAAACAGGCCTACCATGAGGCGGGCATAGCGCCGGGCGATATCCAGATCGCCGAATTGCATGATGCCGTCGCCCCCATCGAGTTGTTCCTATACGAGGAACTGGGGTTATGCGAACCGGGAAAGAGCAAGGACCTGATCGACAACAGGGATGTCTGGTTCGATGGAAGGCTGCCCATCAACACCTCGGGCGGATTGACCGCCAAAGGGCACCCTGCCGGGGCGACCGGCATTGCGCAACTGGCAGAGGTCGTCTGGCAGATGCGCGGCGAGGCCGGCGAAAGACAGGTTCACCCGTATCCGGATATCGGCATGGCTGAAAACGGGGGCGGCAACGTGGCGGGTGAGACGGCTGCCGTGGCCATGCATGTGTTAATAGCGGAATAAACACAAGGCCGCAAAATGGCCGGAATGCAAATGCTTAAGGAAATGACGAACTTATGAATGTTGGATATCTGTTAACACGCAGCGCGCGGTATTATAGAGACCGCATCGCTTTTGTCATCGACGGCGAACCCAAAACCTTCGGTCAGGTGAACTCCAGGGTCAACCAGCTTGCCAATGGTTTGTTGTCCATCGGGTTGAAAAAAGGCGACCGGGTCGGGCTGCTGTTCCATAACAGCTTTGAATGTCTTGAATCTTATTTTGCCTTGTACAAGTCAGGACTGATCTGGGTGAGGCTGAATTCGCGACTGACCGGAGAAGAACTGAGAAATATCGCCGGGGATTCGGGAATGAGGGCGCTGATTCACGGACCTGAATTGTCGGATATGGCGGAGATGATATCGGATGGATTGCTCCGGGTGATCAGCGCCGGCAGTGGTCCCGGTGATGATTACGAAAAATTTCTGTCCCGGTATCCTGAGCGGGAACCGGATACGGAGGTGTATCCGGAGGATCTCAGCGATCTATGGTATACGTCGGGAACCACCGGATTACCGAAGGGCATTCAAATCACCCATCGCAATATATTGACCTGCGTTCAATTTTTGTTGTCCGATGTATACGACATTTCCCGGTCCGACCGGTTTTTAACCTCAGGTGCGCTCAGCCATGCCGGATCGGTGAGAATTTTACCATTTATCACCAGGGGCGCTGCCTGTTACCTGCATAGCCGGTTCGACCCATCCCGTATTTTTGAGGAAATACAGGAGGCCGGCATAACCGATCTCGCTGTAGTCCCGACCATGCTCATCGGACTTCTGGATCATCCGGAAAGGGAGCGGTTCGATTTGAGCTCCCTCAAGCGGATAACCTATGCCGGTTCACCCATGCCGGTGGAGAGAATAAAAGAGGCATTGGCGGCTTTCGGGCCGGTACTGGATCAATCCTACGGCCAGGCGGAATCGATCATCACCATCACGCATTTGTCAAGGACGGAGCACGCGTCGGACAATGACCCGGAAGGTATCAGGCGGCTGGCATCCGTCGGCAGGGAGTATCCCGGGGTAGCGGTCAGAATCGTCGATGAAACCGGTACGGAGCTCGAATCCGGCGGTGTCGGCGAAATCGTCACCCGGTCGGATCTGGTCATGAAAGGATATTGGAACCAGCCGGAAAAAACCAAAGAAGCGCTTCGCAACGGCTGGCTGCACACCGGTGATATCGGGTACATGGATGAAGAGGGGTATCTGTACCTGGTGGATCGCAAGAACGACAAAATCATCACCGGGGGATTGAATGTTTTTCCCCGTGAAGTCGAGGAGATTGTGGCGGCTCACCCGGCCGTCGCGCAAGTGTGCGTATTCGGCGTACCGCACGACCTGTGGGGTGAAGCCGTAACAGCGGCCGTGGTGGTCAAGGAACAAATGAACCTGGACGAGGCGGAACTGATGCGGTACTGCCGGGAGAAAATAGCCGGATACAAGCGCCCCAAGCAGGTTCATTTCCGGGAAGACCTGCCTAAAAATCTATATGGAAAGGTGCTCCGAAAGGACCTGAAAATAATGTACGGACACAACCGGAACAATACCGGGGACACAACCATTTAATGAGGTGGATATGAGAACCGACGGCATACTGGACAGCACCTTTTATCGCAACCGGAAGCAACAATATCCTCTGATTGAAAAGGGGGAGGGGATCTATTTGTACGGCAAGGACGGTAAAAAATATATCGATGCCACCTGCGGTCCCATGACGGTAAACCTCGGCCACGGCGTTCGTGAAATAGTGGATGCCATGGTTGAGCAGGCGAGGAAGATCTGTTTCGCCTACACCGGCTCGTTTTCGACCGATGCGCAGATCAATCTGTCCCGAAAGGTGATGGAATTCACTCCCCCCGGCATGTCTCATGTGTATTTCGTGTCCGGTGGTTCCGAAGCCCTGGAGTATGCCATGGAAGCCGCCCGGCAGTATTTCCTGGAAAAAGGAGAGCCCGGCCGGACAAAGATGATCGGAAGATGGCAAAGCTATCACGGCGCCACTTTCGGTACCCTGTCCATCGGGGGACATACGAATTTCAGAAAAGACTATGACCCCTACCTGATGAAATCACCGCATGTGCCCCCGCCATACTGCTATCGCTGTCCCTTTGACAAAACGTATCCGGCCTGCGGTGTCTTTTGCGCGAAGTATCTTGAACGCCTTATCCAGTACGAAGGAAAAGAAACCATTGCGGCATTTATATCGGAGCCGGTCTCCGGAAGCAGCATGGGGGGGATGACCCCTCCGACGGAGTATTATCCCATAATCCGGGAGATCTGCGATAAATATGACATTCTGATGATTGTCGATGAGGTGATCACCGGTTTCGGCAGAACCGGCAAGAACTTCGGTGTAGACCATTGGCAGGTGATTCCGGATATCATTGTCACGGCCAAAGGCATGAGCAGCGGTTACAGCCCGCTCGGTGCCGTCATCATCCACGAGAAACTGTATGAGATGTTCGCTGGTTCCCGGCAGGCCAGTTTTTTTACGGGGTACACCTATGCCGGGAACGCATTGAGTTGCGCAGTGGGTTTGGCGGTCCTGGAATATATCCAGCGCAATGATCTGGTAAAACAAGTCGCCCGCATGAGTGAGTATATGTTCGGTGAATTCGACCGGTTGAACAGGTTGCCGATGGTCGGGGATATCCGGGGACTCGGTTTGTTGCTGGGTATTGAGTTGGTAAAGGATAAAAAGAACAGGACACCCTTTGATGCATCGATGAATGTAGCGGGTGAAGTTGAGAAAAGAGCGTTTGACAGGGGGTTGGTGGTCAGGGCGGGGCATGGGTTTATCAACGCAGTCGACGGCGATCTGGTGATCATCGCGCCGCCTTTTTCGGTAACGGAAGACGAAATTGCGGAGATCCTGGATATACTGGAGAGCGTCATCTGCGACGTCTGCGGACACTAGGTCAAGGGTTTTTTCCGGTCAAGCAAACAGCACCATAAATCTCATTTGAGTGATCATTTCAAAAGACCGGTATGGAAATACAGGATTGAGAGGAAATATGAGTAAAGAATACGATGTCATTATTGTTGGAAGCGGGCCTGCGGGATTGACGGCGGCCTTGTACTGCGGCAGAGCGCATCTGAAAACCGCAATTATTGAAAAAGACAGCCTGGGCGGGGCCATACAGAATGTCGAAATGATCGAGAACTGGCCGGGAGTGGAAGAGGGAAGCATACTCGGCTCCGATCTGGCCAGTAACATGTTGTCCCAGATGATGGCGTACGAGGTCGACCTGGAATGTCCCGTTGCTGTCGAGCGCATCGAAGTGCAGGATAACGGATTGAAGAAAATATATGGTGACGAGGGGGAGTACCTGGCGAAAGCCGTGATTTTGACCGGCGGTACCTATCCGAAAAAGCTTCCCATAGAGGGTGTGGATGAGTTTTTTGGAAACGGCATATACTGCTGCGTTCTTTGTGATGGAGATCCTCTTGCGGGAAAGAGCATCGCGATCATCGGCGGAGGAGATTCCGGGCTCACGGCGGCGCTCTATATGGCGCGGTTGGGGTGCGGCATTACGCTGATCGAAGCGATGGACAGCCTCAATGGATGTCAGATCCTTCAGGGGCGTGTCAGGGACCTCGACGGTCTGGACATCCTGTGTTCGACGCTGGCCACGAAGATTGAGTCCGATGGTGATTCAAGGGTGATACATTTGAAAAACAGGGACACCGGCAAAGCCTCTTCGATTTCAGTGGATGGCATCTTCATGTTGGCCGGGCGCGTGCCCAACACGGCATATTTAAAAAACGCCGTTGCGCTGAATGATCACGGTTTCATCAAGGTGTCCGCCAAGATGGAAACCAGCATCCCGGGTATATTCGCCGCAGGCGATATCCGCGCCGAATCGGCCATGCAAATTGTCACCGCAGCCGGGGATGGAGCTACTGCAGCGATCACAGCCGAGCATTATATCAATGAGATAAACTGGTAAACCGCGGTTCAAGAAGGGGTGGAGTTGAACCCAACCCGGAATATATGTTCCGCGAACATTTAAACAGGAGAAACAAATATGAGTACAAACAGCATTGAGGTTTTAAGGCCCACCGGAATGATAGTGGATAAAAAAGCTGAAGCGGCCGTCAGAGACACATCGTTGGATGGTAAGAAAATCGGGCTTGTATGGAACCACAAGGATTATGGCGAAAGACTCCTTGATGCGGTGGAAGAGATATTCAAGGAGCGCTATCCGAAGGCCATACTGTCCCGGTGGCAATTGGAAGAGTGCTGCAAAAAACCGCCCGAAGGGGAAATTGAGAGCATCGCCGAAAAGATCGATGCGGTCGTCTATACCCTTGGGGATTGAGGGTCCTGTACATCCTGGAGTTCCAGGAATTGCGTGAAATTCGAAAAACTGAGCGTTCCCACCGCTGTTCACACCACCAACCGGTTCAAGGCCTTGCTCAAGGCGGAAGCAAAAGCCAGCGGCGTGCCGAATATCGGCATGTGGGTGACACCTCATCCCACCGTCGGCAAAACCATGGCGGAGCTGCGGAAAGAGGCCGAAGACGTTTTTGATTCGATTGTCGAAGCATTGACCCGCGGTACGGATTCGGAATCGGAAGAACAGGAAGCGCCTGGCGAGAGAATTACCATAGCAGGTGATGATTATGCCGATGTCTACGACAAGTTCAATAAAATGTTCATGAAGGAGAGATGGGGGGATGGTCTGCCCCTGGTGCCGCCCACCGAGGAAAAGATTCAGTGGATGTTGCAGGGAACTGACAGGTCGCCCGATGATGTGGTTTCGGAAACCCGGCCCAGCGGCAGGGCGGCCACCATTAAAGCCGTCGCCATTAACGCTGTCATGGCGGGGGCTGTGCCGGCCTACCTGCCGGTCATTATCGCCGCTCTGGAGGCCTGGGATGCATGTGACTGGGGGTGGGGGAGCGTGACCACCACCTCGCCCGCCGCGCCCCTCATGGTTGTCAACGGCGGCATATCAAAAGAGATTGACATCAATTCCAAGAGCAATGCCACCGGATACGGCTGGCGGGCCAACGCCACCATCGGCCGGGCGCTTGAACTGATATTCAATACGGTTGGGGGTACCATACCGGGATACACCGATATGTCCATCATGGGATGTTCCAGCACCATTACATCGACGGTCATGGCGGAAAACGAGGATGTCCTGGACGATCTCGGGTGGCAGAAGTACTCCGAGATGATAGGCTTTTCCGCGGGTGAAAATGTCGTTTCCGTCGTACCGGCCTATTGGGGCTTTGAGGAGATCTGGATCAAGACCAACACCGCCGACGAGTTGCTCGAGTGCCTGATCTGGGAACTGGGCAACCGCGGACGGGAAGCCATTATGGACTGGATCGGCGGTACCTGGCTGATATTATGTCCCGAGCACGCGAAGATTTTGGCCAATGGCGGGTGGTCCAAGGAACGGGTGAGACGTTACCTGGCGAATGCCCTGCCGAACTATTATCGTTATCCAAAAGGAAAACTCAGAAAAATTTTTAAAGATGCCTACCCCAGAGCCAGTCAGACGGTCATGGACCTGCCGGACAATGCGCTTGTCAGCGGATACAGCGTTAAAGAGAGTGATTACAAAATATTCGTGGTGGGGGGGCCCGGCAACGAATCACAGAATTGGCGAGTCGGTGCTCCCTACGAAAACGAATTTGCCAGCAGGAAAATAACACTGCCGAAAAACTGGAAAAAAGTGTTGGAAGCCTCGGACATTATGACCATGCTGATGCCTAAACTGCCGTGGTAGACGGATTTGACCCCAGTGGGGTGCGGTCGATCAGGTACCCGCACCCCGCCGGTGGTTGATCTGCATGACAGGGTAATATTTCTCTGGTGACCATTTTTTAATTGGAGAAGGAACAGATGGCGCAAAAAATCAAAGTGGTTCAGTGTGGTCTGGGATTTGCCGGTGCCAGCTTGATACGGTCCATGCTCCTGAAAAGGACGGTTGAGTGTGTCGGTGCGGTTGATAAATACAATGGCGTTGGCCGGGATGTTGGAGACGTACTGGGACTCGGCACTGAAACAGGTATCAGGGTAACGGACGATATTGATGAAGCGGTGGGCGGATCAAAACCCGATGTCTGGATTGAAGCGACACAATCGAAGATCGTCGACATCTACCCCCGCGTCAAAAAAGCCTTGAGTTCAGGCATCAATGTCATCACCTTGGCCGAAGAATTCGCCAATCCCTGGTATTTTGAACCTGAATTAACCAAAGAGATCGACGCCATTGCCAAAAAAAATAATGTGACCATGGTCGGTACCGGTTTCAACCCCGGCTTGTGGCTTGATGTATGGCCATTTTTTCTCTCCGGATGCGTCTATCATATTGATAAGATAAAAATACAATACATGAGTGACCTGAGTCCCTACGGACGAAGTCCGGATGTGGTGAAAAACTATGGTTTTGGATTAAAACCGGCTGAAATTGAAGGCAGTTTGAAAAATGGGAGCGATAAATCCAGTAAGGGCACCATCGGCATCATCCACAATCTGGCCGGTTGTCTCGGGTTTGAATTGTCAGACGTCAGGGTACGGGTGCGACCGCTGATCTCCACCGTGAGACAGGATTTTTCACCCGTGGTCGTAATCGAGCCCGGTGAAATCCACGGATCCATGGTGGATGCCTATGGTATCTGCAATGGAAAAGAGATTATCGAGATTCATAAGGGTGCCTGCTGCAAGCCGAGCCTGGAAGTGCCCGGATTCGGCGAAGAGCCGCACACCGAAGCCGTTATCGAGATTGTCGGGGAACCCAATTTAAAATCCTCACTTTCCCTGAAGAGTGAAAACGGCTGGTCCACCACCGCTCCACGGTTGCTCAATTGGATACCCTTTATCATGAAGGCAAAACCCGGTTTGTTGACGGACTTGAGGGATTTTCCACTGATGGGGGCCATTTATTAGCTTCACCCTTGATGCCTTGTTGGAGCGAAGCGTAAATCCCGCCGCCGGGGCATATGAAAACCTCCGACACGTGCAATATTCAGGTAATGCTCCGGCGGATAAATACGCAAAGCTCGTATTTCTTGTTTATGGGAGGCGGTGGCTGCAAGAAGGCTTGTCCCCAGCATGTTCCGCCGGAAACTCATTACGCGAATCAGCGATACGTCACTTTACCTATTTAGTTGCCGGATTAATAATAACCAATAGAAAGATTTGTCATCCATGAGTACCCAGGAAGTCGCCGAATTCGTATCCGGTATCCGCTTTGAGAAACTGCCGAAAGACGTCGTCAATCAGGCAAAGAAAGCCATTGGCGATATCATCTGTGTCTCGATTCCGGCTCATGTCGATGAAGCGGTGAGGGCCGTCCGGAAATTCGTATCCGCCAGGTCCGGCATCGGTGAATCCAGCCTGATCGGGCTTCAGGGGAAATATCCCGCCGAATCGGCTGCCCTCGTGAATTCAATGATGGCCAGCACATTGGATATGGATGATGGGGCCATGGGGTTGTCCTCCCACGACCGCTTTCACCGGGGTCATCCCGGGGGAATCGTTGTCCCGGCGGCACTGGCCGTGGCAGAAAAAACCGGTGCCAATGGAAGTCAGCTCATAGAGGCCGTGATCGCCGGTTATGAGGTGGCGTTTTTAAAAGCACGCCTGATCGGCAAAACAGTTCTTGCGGGTGAAACCGGCACCGTTGGGGCTGCAGCTGCGGCCGCACGGTTGCTGGGGTTGAATCCGCTTGAGATATGCGAGACGTTCAATATCGCTTCCGCCCATTGCCCGGCCCCTTCATATGCCTTTATCTGGACTCAAATGGGTATGACCAAGGAAGCCGCGGCCTGGGGAGCAATGACCGGCGTAACCGCCGCATTGCTGGCCCACTGCGGTTTCCGCGGAACCCCTTCTTTTTTCGACCGGCCTGAACTCGAAAAGATTCCGGTGGCGTCCCTGGGCAGGGATTGGGAAATCCTCTCCTTGTATTTCAAACAATACAGCGCTTGCCGGCACGCCCATGCGTCCATCGACGGTGTCCTGGATTTAATGGATAAGCACCGGTTGGCCCCCGATGATATCGCGGAAATCATCATCGGGTGCGCCGCACGGAAGGGACTTCAGATGTCCAACACCAGGCCTGCCACCATATGGCAGGCACAGTACAGCATTCCCTTTGCCATAGGCATGGCGGTGCAGGAAAGACAGGTGGGACCGGATCAGGTCTCCCGGGACAGACTCGGTGACCGGGCCGTACTGGCGGTGGCGGACAGGGTACGGTTGATTGCGGATCCGGACGTCGAAGCGCTTCAGCCCGGTACCTTATCCGCGCGCATGGTCATCCGCACCAGGGATGGAAAGCGCCACGAGACCTTTGCCGGGCACCCCACGGGGGATCCGGAAAACCCGCTGACAAATGAACAATGGGAACATAAGTTCCGGTCCCTGTCGCGACGCGTGATCTCTCCGGATAAAACAGAGGCGCTACTGGATCTCGTCAACGGTCTTGAAAACGTGAAGCATATTGACCAGTTGATGGCAAACCTGAGGAACTTTCAGACAACTCCATAACCGGTTGTTTGGTGGAAAATGAAATTGATTCAGGATGTTATATCCGGCTCCCAGCGGGCATTAGCCAAAGTCCTCACACTGGTGGAAAATGAGGATGCCGCTGTTCCCGATATTTTGGATCAATTGTATATGCATACCGGAAATGCCCGGCTGATCGGCATCACCGGTCCTCCGGGTTCCGGCAAGTCAACCCTCATGGGGCAGGTGATAAACCAAATCCGGTCCAGCGGGTTGAGCGTCGGCATACTCGCCGTTGATCCGTCCAGCCCGTTTTCAGGCGGCGCCATCCTGGGTGACCGGTTGAGAATGGCGGACATCATCGACGATTCAGGGGTCTTTATCCGCAGCCTCGGGACCCGGGGGAGCCTGGGAGGGCTCTCCAATGCGGTTTATGATTGTGCAAAGGTCATGGACGCCTCCGGTAAGGAGGTCATTATCATTGAAACCGTGGGGGCCGGACAATCAGAGGTGGACATCGTCAAGATTGCAGATACCACACTGGTGGTGTGTGTACCGGGGCTGGGTGATGAAATTCAGATGATCAAGGCGGGTATACTTGAAATCGGCGATATTTTTGTGGTGAACAAAGCGGATAAACCCGATGCGGACATGGTGGCCAATGATCTTGCTATGATGGTCAACCTCCGGAAAAACAGTTACGATTCCCAATGGCATCCGATCGTCCGGCAGACGTCCACCCGGACCGGAACAGGGATAGCCGGACTATGGGACGACCTTGAAAAACACTGGTCATTTCTGACGCGATCCGGAGAGCTTGCCCGGCGGCGAAAACTCAGGATAGAAGCGGAAATCATCCGTATTGCAAAACACAGATTGCTGGAAGGGGCCATGGACAGCATTCTGAAATCAGGAACCTGGGCGTCTTGGGTGGACAGCGCAAGTCACCACAAAACAAGTCCCTATCGAGTCGCTGAAAAGCTCATGGAATGTATCCGGAGAGACCCGTAGGCCTTTTGCCTGAGGATACTCCGGAGCCGGGTTTTGCTCCTCCGATGTTGTTGCGCAAAAGGGCTCCGGCCGGTTGGCCGGGGAGAAAGACGGGCAGGGGGTCTTCAATCGGATCGGTTGAAAACCCGACACCCGGTGACAAAACGTGAAACCGCAAATTCAAGAGGAAAGAAATATGGAAGTTACCCTGACTGATGATTTTAAGAAGCTGCGTTCCAGCGTCCGTGAGCTGGTCATCAATACCCTCGATCCGATATCTCTGGAAGTGGAAAAATCCTCCCTGATTCCCGAATATGTCGTCGATGAGCTTCGCCATCTGGGGCTCTTTGGCATGCCGATTCCCAAAACATATGGGGGGCTTGGCCTGACAACCATCGAAGAAATCCTCATATATGAAGAATTGACCAGGACAAATGGGAGTTATCGATCCCGTATCGGTACCAGCAACGGGATCGGGTCCATGGGCATCGTGTATGATGGGACGGCGGCACAAAAAAGCCACTACCTGCCCCGAATCGCCTCCGGCGAGTGGACATCCGCATTTGCACTCACCGAACCTGATGCCGGATCGGATGCCGGGAATATCCGCACCACGGCGGTACTTGAAGGGGACCACTGGGTGTTGAACGGAAATAAAATATTCATTACCAACGCTGACACCGCACAGCTCTTCACCACAATTGTCGTGACCGATGAGGAGAAACGAAATAGAGGGGGCGTCACCGCATTTATTGTTGAAAAAGGCGTCCCGGGATTTTCGATCGGAGCCACGGATATTAAAATGGGTCTCAAAGGTTCCCATACCCATGAGTTGGTCTTCAAGGATTGCCGTGTCCCGAAAGACAATGTGATCGGGGGAATGGATATGGTGGGACAAGGGTTCAAGACGGCCATGCGTGTTCTCGATAAGGGACGGCTCACCATGGGTGCCTGCGCCGTCGGCGCGGCACAGCGGGTCATGGAATTGACCATCGAACATATTCATCGGAAACTTGCATCCGGAACATCCAAGGGAGACCTGCAGACCGCACAATTCCTGCTTGCCGATATGGCGACCCGGATATATGCCGCCCGGCAAATGCTCCACCATACGGCAAGAATGAAGGATAGTGGCGATAATGTCACACGGCAATCCTCCATGGTGAAAGTTTTCTGTACGGAAACAGCCAGCCTGGTGGCGGATTGGGCGATGGATATTTTCGAGGAGGACGGCTGCCTGACCGGCAATCAGGTGGAAATGTTCCTTCGCGATGTGAGATTATACAGAATCTACGAGGGCACAAGTGAGATCCAGCGGCTGATCATTTCCAGGGATCTTTTGAGCCAATAACCGGGTGGCACACCACCGGCAAAACAGGTCCGGCGGTCCACCGGAGACCATTGCAGGTATGAATGTTTCATATACATGAGCCGGCCCGACAGCCGGCTTTTCAGGAGAATTGTTTTGGATTTTAAATTAAATAAACCGCAGTTGCAAATTCAGAAAGCGGTTAGAGACTTTGTAAAGGGAGAGTTCAAGAAAGAGGTTATCGATGAGTTGCTGGAAAACCATGCTTTCCCCGTTGATATCTGGCGGAAGGCCGGAGATTTGGGCCTGATTGGCATACATTTCCCGGAACAATATTCGGGTCAGGGGTTGGGGGTATTCGAGGCCACCCTGATTGCCGAAGAGTTGTGCCGCGGCGACGCATCCGCCGGTGGCTGTATCGTTGGATCCGGCTATGGCGCCGACCTGATATTGCGATATGGAAGCGATGAACAGAAGGAAACATGGCTGCCGAAGGTGGCGGAAGGCGGGATTCTTTCCTGTGGCGCCTTTACCGAGCCAGGGCTGGGGAATGATCTTTCCCGTGTTGAAACCATCGCTGAAAAGGATTGTGGTGAATGGGTCATCAATGGTACAAAAACCTTCGTCCTCAACGGCGGGCACTATTCCGGCTTTTACATTGTATTGTGTAAAACAGGAACAGGTCCGGCGGCTTCACCATCAGATCGGAAACTCAGCACTATTCTGGTGCCGGCGGATGGTGACGGTATCACCGTCGGTGATATCGGGAAACGGATCGGAGGGGATCTTATGTCCATGGCGACCGTGTCCTTCGACCAGGTGCGGGTTCCCGAGGCAAATCTTATCGGGAAGGAAAACCAGGGACTGGCACACCTGATGGGCTTTCTCGATGAGAACCGCATCGTTGCCGCCGCACAATCGACGGGTATCGCCCAGGGCGCTTTTGAACGATCGTTTCGGCACGTCAAGGACAGGGTGCAGTTTGGGCGAAGGATCGCAGATTTTCAGATCACCCGGCAAAAACTGGCGGACATGAGTACTCAAATTGAAGCCGCAAGACTTCTGACCTATCAGGCGGCCTGGCTTTCAGACCAGGGACGCAGCAGTACGAAGATAAACACCATGGCCCAACTTCAGGCCTCCACCACCGCCGTCGAGGTCTGCGATGAAGCAATTCAGCTGTTGGGGGGATACGGCTATATACAGGAGTTCGAGGTTGAACGATTCTACCGGGAGGCCAGGACGGCTGATATTTTTAACGGTTCCCGGATCACCCGAAGAAACGTCATCGCCGGGGAATTGTTGAAAGGCAAGCGGTTATAGATCCCGCGTATTTGACATCTTTAGCAGGATATGGAGGGCGTAATGAAAATATTGGTCTGTTACAACGGATCAGCATCATCCACGGCGGCACTGGAGAAAGCGAAACACTATGCCGGTGTTTTCAGCGCCGATGTATATGTGGTCACAAGCATTACCCAAACCCATGAAGTCAAGAATCAGGACATCGACAGAATGGATAAGGCCAGCAAAGAACTCGATGCCATCAGCGGCCAGTTCAAGGCTGCGAATATATTGTGCAATACCCGGTTGTTGGTCAGTGATCTGTCCAGCGGAGAGAATATTTTAAATTATGCAGGGAAAAAAGATATCGATCTGATCATGATCGGCATCACGCGAGTTTCAAAAGTCGGCAAGCTCCTGTTCGGGTCAACCGCACAATTCGTTATCATTGAATCCGCCTGTCCGGTGCTGTCCGTAAAGCATGGTTAAGCGGATGCAGGGCATAGAAATAACTTGACTCCGTCATCGTTACATGTACTTTAACATGCAAAAAAACAGGGATAAGCCCTTTTGAACAGGGGAATGGATCAAAAACGTTCAGGGCTGGAAGACGTCGTATTCAATCGATAAACATCAGATCAGGAGCTCAGCGATGCCGGCGGTATCCAAACCGTTAAATATGACGGATCAGGTGTATCATAAAATCAAGGAGATGATGTTCGACTATAAGATCGTTCCGGGCCAGCGGCTTGTTTTCACCGATCTGGCCGAAAAGCTCGGGGTCAGTCGAACACCGGTGAATAATGCCTTGAGTCTTCTGGCAAAAGAAGGGTTTCTGGATTTAGTCCCCCACCAGGGGTACAGGGTTCATGAACTGACCCGGGATGAAGCGGATTCGCTGCTTGAATTACGGCTGATCCTTGAACTTGGTTCCCTTGAGCGCGTACTTGCGCAAATGACCGCCAAAAGGATCAAGATCCTTGAGAAAAAGAAGAATCAATATGAAGAAGCCGCGCTGACCGGCGTTAACCGGGGAACCTTCATTCTGAATGAGGATTTTCACTATTGTTACATGGAAATGGCCAAAAATGTATACCTGCTTGACTACTTCAAAGAGATCAATCAGAGGGTATTCATTAGACACAGGGTAGAGGGGTATAGCGCTGAACGGACCCGTGAGGTTATCCAGGAACACAATCAGATTTATGAGGCCATCTGCAGGAAAGACTTGAAGCAAGCCAGGACAGCCATCGAGCAACACATTATAGCGGGCAAGGAATATATCCTCTCACTTCACAGCTGATTTTCGGGGGATCTTTATTGGAAAACCCGGTTCATGTCTCATCTCCCCTTCACAAGTGCCGTATGTAGTTGAGATAATATTCGGTATAATCTTCTGAAAACAAAACAAATATTATTTTTTCTATCTGATCGCTGTCCCCAAGGAAGTGAACACAGGTATCCACGGCGATCCCGCAGGCATCCGTAATCGGATACCCGTAAACACCGCAGCTGACGGCCGGAAATGCAATGCTCCGCACCTGGTGCTCGACGGCCAGGGTCAGGGCGTTTTTATAA
>JABDIN010000114.1 GCA_013003715.1 Desulfobacteraceae bacterium
ACTACGCCCTGGCCGAGGCCACCGGCAATATCGTGATCTGTGAAATGATGAAACTCCTGGCAGAGAAGGTGTCCTGGCATCACGCACAATTGAAAACCGCTCTTCTCTCCATGCCCTACCGGGAGCATTCCATCTGTTCAGCGAGACAGCTGGTGGATTGTCTGAAAGCCGTCGACAAACCCGGTGCCGTCGACTGCATGCGCGAGCATCTGAACGCCATACGGCCGGAATTGAAAGATATTCTTTAATACTGTGTTTACTATAACTCACCGGGATCAGGTATGATTCTTGACAATCGAAGTTGATTTAAGTCTGTTAGACGTAATATTTTCCTGCTTCAACTTCAATAAAAAGTCAAAATTGTGGTATGAAAGACTAAATATCTTAAAATTACTTCACACCTTTAGAGGTTCCCCATGGCAACGGCAGAACAGATCAAATCTTTGATCCGGTCCCATTTGAACATGAATGCGGAGCAGTTTTATGCCTCCGCTTTGCAGATCGCGGCCCACGAGGCTCGCCAGGGACACGATGTCCTGGCTAATGACATCAAGGCGTTGGTGGACCGGGCAAGGAAAAAACCGGTGGAAACCAATGTCATCGCTTTTCCGAGGGAACTGGCCGGGCTCATTCTGACTGAACAACCAGCACGGCCCTTTTCCTCCCTTGTTGTGGACGACGCCTTGAAAGCGCGAATCGAGAGGGTGATCCTTGAATTTCGCCAGCAGCATAAGTTGAAAAAACACGGCCTGGATCATCGCCGCAAACTGCTCCTTTCAGGTGAGCCCGGTACGGGCAAGACCATGACCGCCCAGGTTTTGGCTACCGAGCTTAAACAGCCACTGCACATCATCCAGATGGACCGGCTGGTGACCAAGTTCATGGGCGAAACAGGTGCCAAGCTACGCCAGATTTTTGAGCGCATGCGCGCCATGTCAGGTGTTTACCTGTTTGACGAGTTTGATGCCATCGGCGGAGAGCGTGACTTGGGCAATGATGTGGGTGAAATGCGCCGGGTTCTCAATGCCTTTTTACAGTTCATCGAAAACGACACATCGGATAACCTTATCATTGCTGCCACCAACAACCCTCGTCTGCTGGATCGTGCCTTATTCCGGCGGTTTGATGACGTACTACAATACGCCCTCCCGGACACGAAGAGCCGCATACGGCTTCTCGCCAACTTGCTGGGCACCTTCCGAAGTCCTCAATTCCCCCTGGACAAAACCGCTGAGGCAGGCCAAGGACTCAGCCATTCCGAAATTGATCGAGCCTGCAGGGACGCAATCAAATTGGCTATCTTGAGCAATAAAAACCGGGTGATTTATACATCCTTAAAAGCACTGCTAAAGGAGCGGCATGCGGCCTACCAGAGAAAGGAGAGATAGCACCTTATGGCAAGGGAAAGGTATCAGCACATTGTTCTGATCCACCCGCCTGCTGAAGAGCAATTTAAAAGTGTCGGTTCAAGAGGGAGAGAACCATGTATTCCTGATCGTGACCGACAATCCCACAGTGATTTTCTATCCCGGAAATTGCAGAACGCCTGGGCTGCGGCTGAGGGCGAGCAGGCTGTGGCCCATGTGACTCGCAAGGGAATTTACATAGAGTTCAAGAGTGATCCCGGGTTCGACCTGGTGACCAAAAGCCTTGAAAACATGCGCCCCAAGGATAAACAGATTCGCTTGTTGAATGTGCGCGTTGATACTCATCAGGCTAAGGATGAGAAAACAATTAAAATGGGAATGGTTGAAACGACCTTTGCCACCGTCTACATCCCCCATGAAAAGAAACAACATTTTCTCAAGAAAATCGAAGCTTATGCAACTCAGAATCTTGAATCCGGAAAACCTAAAAATGCCACGTTGGTCAACAGTATCGGCGATATTCGAAAAGCGTTGCTGGTGGACTCGTTCTGGCAGGACCTGCCGAGCCTTAAACCCGGCGTCGAGCCGGAGTGGTGCGAGGTTTGGCTAAGCAGCCATGACCAGGACGTTATCGACAGATTTGAAGCACTGCTGGCTCAGGAAAAAATTGTGGCTCGGCCGGGTTTCGTTCGATTCCCGGAGCGTTCGGTCAAGGTCATCCATGCCTCTTTCAGGCAATTGGAGCGATTGACAACATTGTCCGATGATATTGCGGAATACCGTCGTGCAAAGGAAACAGCCGCCTTCTGGACTGGGATGGTAAATCGGGAACAGGTGGACTGGGTACGGGATCTGCTGCAACGCTGTCATGTGGATTTGGATACAAATGTGTCCGTATGTATTCTGGATACCGGGGTTAACAACGGTCACCCGCTGCTTGCGCCGGTATTGCGGGACGAGGACTGTCTCACAGTCAATCCTGAATGGGGCGCTCACGATCATGACAACGAAAGTCATGGCCATGGGACGCTGATGGCAGGAACAGCTGCGTATGGTGACTTGAGACAATGCCTTGCAAGCAGAGATCAGGTTTTTTTGTTGCACTGTCTGGAATCGGTGAAAATCCTGCCCCCACCGCCGAACATACACCGACCAGATCTTTGGGGCTATATCACCGCCCAAGGAATCAGTCAGGCCGAGATACTGGCACCCGATAGAAAAAGAATTTTTTGCATGGCCATCTCTGCGAGCGACACAAGGGACCGTGGGCGCCCCAGCTCCTGGTCGGGCGCATTGGATCAACTTACTGCAGATGCTGAAGCTGAGGATCATGACCGGGTCCGGAGATTGGCCATCCTGTGCGCCGGCAACCATACTGACCTGGAACAAGTGTTGCGATACCCGGAGAATCAACTCAACGATTCGGTTCACGACCCGGCCCATGCGTGGAACGCCCTGACCGTGGGTGCCTACACAGCATTGGATCGGATTGTGGATGAAACCTATACTGGCTATGAGCCCATTGCGGCTAAAAACAGTCTTTCACCGTTTAGCACTACCTCACTGACTTGGGACAATAAATGGCCGTTGAAGCCGGAAATTGTTATGGAGGGTGGCAACCTAGCCCACGATGGAAATGGCTTTGTGACCGAGTGCGAAGATCTTTCCCTCTTGTCCACGTTCTGGAAAACCATGGAGAGCCATTTTTACCCCTTCAACATGACCAGTGCCGCCGCTGCCCAGGCCGCGTGGTTTGCGGCTCGCATTCAAAGCTCCTACCCTGAGATTTGGCCGGAGACAGTTCGCGCATTGATGGTGCACTCTGCGGAGTGGACCGATGCTCTTAAAAAGCAATTTCTTCCGCCGCAGCCTACAAAAACGGACAAGGAGCGTTTGTTAAGGATCTGCGGCTATGGCGTTCCGAATTTAGATCGAGCTTTGTATAGTGCGGCCAACTCGTTGACCCTCATCGCCCAGGCCGATATACAGCCCTATGACAAAAAGGATGCGGGCGGATACAAAACCAAAGAGATGCATTTTTATGATCTGCCTTGGCCCGGGGACGTACTGTTGGATCTACCGCTCACTACGCCGGTGCAGATGCGTGTGACCTTGTCCTATTTCATTGAACCGGGTCCAGGTGAAATCGGATGGAAAGATCGTTATCGCTATGCGTCTCATGCTTTACGGTTCGACGTTAACTCGCCCGGCGAATCAAAGGACGACTTTTTAAAACGAATCAATAAGGCAGCCCGGGAAGAGAATGAGGGGAGCCCCGGTACGCCGAGTGCTTCCGATCATTGGCTTTTCGGTTCAAATGCCCGTAACAAGGGATCAATCCACTCCGATATCTGGCAGGGCTCAGCAGCAGATCTGGCTTACTCCCATTTTATGGCGGTATACCCCATTGTCGGATGGTGGCGGGAGCGGTACCATCTGGGCAAATGGGATCGTCTTACACGGTATGCTTTTGTGGTCTCGATTTCCACACCGGAAGAACAGGTGGACATTTATACACCGGTTGCCAACCAGGTGGGCATCACCGTTCCAATTGGTGTTGAGCGATAGATATCGATTGGTTTTTCATCATGGCAACCCAATTTTATAAGATATGAGTATTTTTAGAGTATGTTTTTCAACCAATATTTAAAAAAATTGTTCTTAAAAAAACTGTTAATCGAGAGGGATAAATGAAAATACGTATTCTCACCGCCGGGGATGTCAGGACGGCGTTGCCCATGGTTCGTGCCATCGAGGCCATGCGGGCGGCGTACGGGCAGTTCTCATCCGGACATGCCACGGTGCCGTTGCGATCCCGTCTGCATACCGAAAACGGCGTTACCCTGCTGATGCCGGCCCATTTGCACGACACCGCAGATCTGGCGGTTAAAATTGTTTCCGTTTACGGAGATAATCCTGGAAAAGGACTGCCTGCCGTGTCGGCGATGGTTGTTGTGCTGGATCCGGAAACGGGGCGTCCCCTGGCGCTCATGGACGGAGACAGCCTGACCGCATTACGCACCGGTGCCGGGGGCGGATTGGCCGCGGAATTGCTCGCCCGGCGGGATGCGAAGATCGTCACCCTGTTCGGTGCCGGTGTTCAGGGGCGAGCCCAGTTGGCGGCCGTTTTGGCGGTTCGGGATATCGAGCGGGTGGTGGTGATGGACAAGTCGGCGGCTGCCGCGGGGGCGTTGGCGGCAGAGATCCAATCCCAGCAGGATTCGCTGCAGGTGGAAATCAACCTGCCGGTTGAAAGGGCGGTGAGGAATGCGGACATCATTCTGGCCGCCACCACCACGATGACACCGCTCTTTGATGGTGGTCTCGTATCCCCCGGCACCCATATCACCGCGGTGGGGTCGTACACACCGGAAATGCAGGAAATCGATGCCGCCGTGGTTCAACGGGCCAAGGTGGTGGTGGATTCCCGGGAAGCCTGCCGGGCGGAAACCGGGGACATTATCCGGTCCGATGCCGACATCCACGCCGAATTGGGCGAGATCGTGAACGGGCGGGCTGCCGGCCGTGAAAACGATGCGGAGATCACTTTTTTCAAATCCGTTGGACTGGCGGCCCAGGATGCCGCCGCCGCCGCCGCGGTCCTGGCCGAAGCAAAGACACAGGGCTTGGGAACCGAATTCCAGATGGCCTGATAGTGA